>JACIXY010000099.1 GCA_014360195.1 Bacillota bacterium | reverse complement strand
TTTTTCGTAGGTTGCTTGCTCAAGCACCCAGGAGAAAGCCTGAACTTCCCTGCGGTGCTGCCTGAGGTATAACCCCTCTTTCCTCAAGCGCTCTTCCCAGCGCGCTCTCTCATCCATCGCTCAATGCAAAAGGAGATAAAACCCGCTCTCTCCACTCTATCCTGGGTTGCAACGGGAACGGTCAGCTCCTGCGGTAGGAAGCTTTTCAGGAGATAGCCCTGCGCTTCTCTGGTCAGAAGATCCTCAGGTGCTCTTACGGGGTGCTTGTTTTCGAAAGCAGTTTTAAGCGCTGGGAAATAGAAGATTACGTTATAGGGTGGGTCTTCGCTTATTCTGCACAGCTTGTCGATCAGGTTGTCAAAAACCAGAGGGTCCGCACTCCTTCTGCAGTGAAGGAGTAGATAAGGAAGAACGTCAAAAGCGGTGCGGTCGCAAAGAAGGATACAGCCCTTCTCCTGCCTGCGCTTGATTTCCTCAAGGTGAACGTTGAGCCAGTCCTGCTCAAAAAGAAGGTATAAGTCCTCTTTTTCCCTGAGTTCCTGTAAACTTCTCACCTTGTAAACCAGGGAATACATATCAAACAATCGCTGAGTTACCTCATCAACCACCCTGACCCGTGCTCCTTTCTCTTGCAGTAAAAAAGCCACGTCCTGAACGGTGGTGCTTTTGCCTGAACCTGAACTACCAGAAAAGCCGATAATCATTGTTCCTTTCCTCCTTTTTCAATGAGATAAGTCAGCGCGAGCGCTAAAGCGTCGGCTTCGTGCGTGGTCTTTATCCTGTAGCCCTGCTGGCTTAAAAAAAGCATGGTTTCCTTTTTGTTTGCTCTGCCTTTTCCGAGCAAGACCTTGCGCCAGGAAGAGGGAGCATAGGTTGTTCTCTTTACGCCTTCAAGCTCAAGAACCGCCTTGATGATGCCTACGGCTTCGATGTGGGGATTGGCATACCTTGAGCGCTGAAAAGCTCCTTCAACCACCGCAAGGTCAGGCAGGTATTTTTTGCACAGAGCAGATAATTCCCTGAAGAGCTGCGCATACACCGGGGGGGTGGTTCTGATACAGCCAGAAGAGAGGAGCTTTTCACCTTCGAAGACCGCAAAACCACAGTTTATTATTCC
>JACIXY010000098.1 GCA_014360195.1 Bacillota bacterium | reverse complement strand
GGCCTTACACGGGCATCACACGCTTACAGCCCCAGGTTGTCGATGGCTTCGCGCTTGATGACGATCACTCTGGCCGCCCCTCTGCCTGAGCCCATCCAGACCGTTTTCGCGGTCTTGTTGCCATTCGTGTCGGTGTCAAGATACCCGCTCTCCCTCCACGCCGCTAGTATCGCGTCGTAGTCTGCCTCACGGTCAAACCCGCAGTCAGCTAATGCCCGCTTCAACGCATGCGGATAGAATGCGATATACTGCCAGTCGTCACCGGCGTCCCACCGCCCTGACCAACCGCCCACGGGTTGCGTAGAGGAGCTAGCTTTGACATTAGATATGAAGGTGTCCCTGTTGGCTTGGGCCCAGCCGTACACGCGTACGAGCGCATTCCGAGCCATGTCTCCATCCTCGACCTCAGACGCAACAATGGGTGCCACCTGCTCCGCCGGGTCGGTGAACTCCCACTGCAGTTGCAGTGCCTCGTGGACAAGCTCAGCCGTCAGCGACACGGCGGCGAGATATGAAGCGACCCTGCCCGACACCCGAGAACCGCTCATGAGCCGTGTGAAGTGCTGAACCCTCTCTTTATACATCTCGCGCCACTCTGGCCATTTCTCCCTGTTGTTGATGACCCACTCAACGAACCGCGGCCCAGCGTGACCGTAGTTCAGCTGGATCTGCGCTGTCAACCCGTCAACGAGCGCCTTTCCGGCTTCCTGACTCAACTCACCAAACGGCGCTCCGCAAAGCGTGATGGTCCTCGCGCGCGTGCCCTCGTCGTTAGTGAACGACACCGCCCGGGCTTCCCCCGATGAGAAGACCACCGTCTGCCAGCAGGCGGTTGCGCTCAGGCCAGCCTTCGAGCCCCGTCCCCGCCCCTGGCCCGACGCGACCGCGTAGAGCGTGCTTGCGACCAAACGATCCTGTCGGGCTCGCTTGGTATCGTCCAAGACGAGGGGAAGGCTGTGAAGGACTGACAATGCCCTCTCGATTCGGACAGCCGTCGCATCCCACGTCGCCATGGCGCCATCAGGCGCCTGCTCGTCGGGCTTTCCCCAAACGGAGGCCACGAGCCGCAGGAGTGTGGTTTTCCCAGACGAAGTCCTGCCAGAGACGTCGATGATGAAGCCTGGGCACCCGAGAATCGACACCATCGGAGGCACGAACGCCGCATACAGGCAAAACAGCACGCGGGGGAAGGAGTGAACGCCCTCCACCGCCTCGAGCCAACTGTCAAAGCTTCCCGCC
>JACIXY010000097.1 GCA_014360195.1 Bacillota bacterium | reverse complement strand
GAACTCCCGGTACTGGCGGGCGGTATCGGCGGTCGGGCCCGAGATGATGAGCGGGGTCCGGGCCTCGTCGATGAGAATGTTGTCGATCTCGTCGACGATCGCGAAGTCCAGCGGTCCTTGCACCATCTGGGACCGCGTGGCGACCATGTGGTCGCGGAGGTAGTCGAACCCGAACTGGGCGTTGGTTCCGTACAAGATGTCGCAGGCGTAGGCCGCGCGCCGCTCATCGGGGGGGGTCGTCTCCTGGAGGAGCCCCACCGTGAGGCCGAGGAACTCGTACACCGGGCCCATCCATCCCCGGTCGCGGCGGGCGAGGTAGTCGTTCACGGTCACCACGTGGACCTTGCCCACGAGGGCGTTGAGGTAGGCGGACATGGTGGCAACGAGGGTCTTCCCCTCGCCGGTCTTCATCTCCGCGATCCGACGCTGGTGAAGGACGATCGCCCCCATCACCTGAACGTCGAACGGGCGGAGGCCAATCGTGCGGGTCGCCGCCTCGCGCACGCAGGCGAACGCCTCCGGAAGGAGGTCATCCACCGTCTCGCCGGAGGAGAGGCGGGCGCGAAACTCGTCGGTCTTGGCGCGCAGCTCGGCGTCCGACAGCTTGGCCACCCGCTCCGCCCACCCGTTCACCTCCTCGACGACCGGGAGGAGCTTGCGGAGGCGCTGCTCGTTCGTCTGGCCAAACAGGAACTCGATCCCGCGCCGAATCGAAGGCATGGAGAGGACTATACGACCCGCCCGGAGGGGTCGCAACCGCCCCCAACCCGTCGCAGACAGGCTGCGACGCTACACGACCCACAGGACGTCACCGCCACGCCGGCGGAGGACGCCGAGGACAACCCACGAAGAAGAACGGAAGCCACAGGCTCTGGTCCCGGAGAGAGCGATCCCTTCGTGTCTGGGGTGCCTCCGGCGCGCCCTTGGCGGTGCAGGGGTTCGAGGTTCCCTCGGCAATCTCCGTGCTGACGAGCTCGTCCCGGTTCCCCAGCGTGGGGGCTCATCCCCGACGCCACGGAACCACGCGGCGAGGACCTCCCTAGAACCAGAGGGCCAGGGCCACCGCTGCCAGCGCCAGGACGACCCCCGTCACCCCGAGGACGAACGCGGTCTGCGCCTTCTGGGCGGCCTCGGCCCCCACGCCCTGGGTCACCTGCAGCCGAAGCTGGGCGACCTCGGTCCGCAGCGACTGGAGCTCGCGCGCCATCGTCGCGTCGAGCGCACCGACCCGGGTCTCGAGCGACGCCACCTGCGGGCCGTAGTCGGTGCCCGTTCCCTCGACGTTCTTGATCGCCCGGG
>JACIXY010000096.1:950-1318 GCA_014360195.1 Bacillota bacterium | reverse complement strand
AAGGCCAAGTCGTAGCCGGCCTTCAGGCGAGGCGGTTCGGTGTCGCCGGAAAAAATGCCTCTCAGGGCTTCCTCCCAGGCCTTCGCGTCGCCGGCAGGCACCAGCGAGGAAGGTTTGACCGTCATCTCCCTCACCTCCGGGATGTCGCTCGCCAAGGCAGGAAGGCCGATCTGGATGCTCTGGGCGAGCGTTAGGGGCAAGCCCTCGTAGAGCGAGGGAAAGAGCAAAAGCGAGGCGCCCATCATCCACGGCTCCACGTCGGGGCAGAAGCCGTGAAAAAAAACGCGGCCTTCTAAGCCCTCCTCTGCCACGAAGGACTCGAGCTCCTTCCTCAAGGGGCCGTCTCCCACCACGTCGAGCGTCCAATC
>JACIXY010000096.1:613-940 GCA_014360195.1 Bacillota bacterium | reverse complement strand
GTAGCTTTTAAGGCGACAGAGCGCGCGGAGGACCACGTCTATCCCCTTGACGGGCGTAAGGCGCCCCACGAATAGCAGCTTCCAGGGGGGGTATTTGCCCCTCCACTTGCCCCGCGCATCGGGCAAGCCGTTCCTTATGACGACCGTCCTATCGCCCACGAGGTCTCCCATGGCGCTTCGTGCCGACTCGCTCACGCAGATGACGCGCGAGGCAAGCCTGTAAGGCTTGTAAACAAGCGGTGAGCGGTTGCCGAACCTCACGTGGAGCGTCACGACGAAGGGCACGCCGGCCATCTTCGAGGCCAACAGGGCAACCCAGGCCGGGAC
>JACIXY010000096.1:0-603 GCA_014360195.1 Bacillota bacterium | reverse complement strand
GTATCAGGTCGTAACCATTGCGCCTGGCCACCGCCGCTATCCTCGCGGCGGAATAGAGCACGGTCAGCGGGTTTTTGTAATGCACGGGCAGGTGCCAGGATTGAGTGCCGACGACGAGCGCGTGTTCGAGCTTTCCCCCGGCCGAAACGACGAGCACCTCGTGCCCCCGTCGGGCGAGCCCGTTGGAAAGCCAAAGGACGTGGCGTTCGACGCCCCCCTCTTCCAACTCGGGCAAAATCTCTATGAACTTCATGCGCCCGACTCTCCCAACAGAAAATCGCAAGCCTCGGCGACCTGCTCCAGCGGGATCTCCCGCACGTCGTCCACCAAAGAAGCGACAACGACATGCGGTCCTCCCCAGGGGCCGAAGCGTGCGGCGTTCCTAAGAAGATATATGCCCACCGTCGGCGTCATCAAGGCGCTCGCCACGTGCAGCGTGCCCGTGTCGTTTGTCACGAAGAGGGCGCTTCTTTCGAGGAACGCGCCCACGAGGGGGAGGCTGTGCCTGCCTGTGAGGTCGAGGCCGTTTTCCCCCAAGGCTTCGAGTACCGCTTTGGCGAGCTCGATTTCACGCTCCAAATACCCCAAGACGCCGACGGCAGC
>JACIXY010000095.1 GCA_014360195.1 Bacillota bacterium | reverse complement strand
TCTGGAGATCGTGCTCATGCACAACGTGTCCGAGGGGCACGCCCGGATCGCCCAGGCGATCCAGGCGATGTGGGCCAGCGCCTTCCCCAAGGCCAAGTTCACGATCGAGACCCAGGAGTGGAGGGTCTACCTGCAGACGATCTCCAGGGAGACCCCCGTCGAGAACATGCCCAACGTGTACCGGCTCGGCTGGTGCCAGGACTACCCGGACGAGAACAACTGGGTGCACGAGGTGTTCAACCCCACGTACGGGAACAACGACCCGCGGATGAGCCCGGACGACCCGCAGGTGGGCCAGTATGTCGCCGAGTTCGACCGGCTCACCTACGAAGCCGGACGGCTCTCTGATCCGGCCCAGCGCCAAGCGATGTACTTCGAGGCGGAGCGGCTGCTGGTGGACGAGATCGTGGCGATCGCCCCCATCTACTACTACACCCAGATCTACGTCGCCAAACCATGGCTCACGAGGCGAAACCACGACACGCCGCACTGGGACACCTGGGTCATCGACGCTGCACTCAAACCAAAGCCAAAGGGCTAGAGCGTTATCGGCAGCACTGCGGGCCTCCCCTGAAGGGGAGGCCCACTGTTTCTTGCCTTGGCGCCGACCTGATCGGCCCGCGCTTGGTACCATCCTTGGAGTTGGGATGACCAGGTGTTCCCTGCGGCCTCTGTTGATCGCCGTCCTCCTCGGGCAGCTCGCCCTCTCGCTGGCTGGATGCACAGAGAGGAAGACGGACCCGGTGCGATCGGGATGGAGCCGAGGCCTGCTGGTGGCCACAACCAACCTTCGGGACATGCCCGCGGCTGCCTGGACCCCGACAGGCCGGTGGGTTGCCTGGACCTCGACTGTCGGCGACAGAGCTCGCATCACCCTCAGCTGCGTGAGCCCTGAGGGTGACGTCTCGGTTGTACCCTTGGATCTCGGGCACGAATCGGCGCGTGCGCCGCGCCTCGTTGCAGCACCGGACGGGCTCATCCTGTTCTTCCTGGGCTCGGCGGCCACCGGTCGTGATGCTCTCCTTGTCCAGCGACTGAGCCACGACGGCACTCCTGTCGTACTGAACCGACCCGAGATTGTCGGAGGATCGACAGTCTGAGAGGATGGGGACATGGTGAAGACAGCGAGGTACTCCTCGGAGGTGGGGGAGCGGGCGGTGCGGATGGTGGCCTCAGGGGTCACCTCAGGGGTCAAGTCTTTGATCTGGGTGTCTCGGGTGCCCGAGGGACGCTAAGAATCAAGACCTGACCCCCGGTGCAAGCTCCTACTTCTTGCCCACGCCATCTACCCAAGCGGCGAACCGTTCAGGGCTGCCGCCGGGGAGGCGACTTGACA
>JACIXY010000094.1 GCA_014360195.1 Bacillota bacterium | reverse complement strand
GGTCGCCTGGGGCGGCACGGAGGCCGATCCGATGCACGAATGGATTGAGCTCTACAGCTCGCTCGACGAGCCGCTGGACCTCACGGGGTGGAGCTTGCGCTGGCGGCGCAAGCAGCCGGCGACGATGCTCGAGCAGTACGTGAAGGTCGTGGAGCTCCGCGGGACGATTGCCCCCTCCGGGTTCTACCTCATGGAGCGCCGCACCGACGCCGTGGTCAGCGACATCGAGGCCGACCTCCTCTATGACGAGGTAGGACCGATTGTGATCAACGAGATCGCGTGGGGCGGGACAGCGGCAAGCGCCGACGACCAGTGGATCGAGCTCACCAACGTCACGGAGAACGGGGTCGACCTGACGGGGTGGACCCTCCGGTGGCGTCCCACCCATCCGGCCACGGAGCCGGAGAAGTGGAGAGTGGTCGAACTCCGCGGGGCGATCTCCCCGTACGGAACGTACCTCCTCGAACGGGGGAGCGATGAGGTGGTCGGAGGCGTTCCCGCCGACTTGATCTACGGCTACGACCTAGCCCTCGACCCGCGGGGGGCGGTCCTGGAGCTGCTCGATCCTTCGGGTCGCGTGGTCGATACGGCCAACGCGGACCGAGCCGGGCTCTCCGGCTGGCCGGCCGGCTACGGCTTGGGAGGTGCCCACCTGTATGCCACGATGGAACGCATTAGCCCGTTTGCGCACGATACGGAGCGCAACTGGCGTGCCAATGAGGGTGTCCTCACCCACGGTGTGGACCGCAACGGGACCCCTCTGGTGGCCACTGCAAAGGCGGTGAACGAACAGTTCCTCCTCTGGGCGTACCCAGGGATTGACCCAACAGAACTGCCCGCAGGTCTGGCCTACCTCCCGTTCTCGCTGGAGCTCTCCGACCGGGGAGAGGTTCTGGAGCTCGTGGATCCGCTGGGGACGATCGTGGACACCGCCAACGCAGACAACCCTGATCGCGACGGCTGGGCAGCGGGCTACGGCCTCTACGGGGCTCGAGAGTTTGCCACCATGGAACGGGTCGATCCATCGCTCCCCGATCTCGACGAACACTGGGACCCCAACCAGTACGTGGTGATCAACGGCCTCGACGAACAAGAGGTGTGCCTCGTGGCCACAGCCCGGGCGACGAACGAGCCCGTGGTGATCGGGCACGTATCAGCTCAAGCATGGCACGTCGTCCGCCGTGGTGAGCTGCTCACCATCGCTGTGGTGGCGCCCACCCTGTGCGACGAGGTCCCGTGCCTGCCGCATGCCGTCCTCACCCAGGCCGATGAGGTGGCCGGTGGAGCGGGGGCGGTGCTCCCCCTGGAGGGGGAGCAGACGCTAGAGGGAAAGCGCGTC
>JACIXY010000093.1 GCA_014360195.1 Bacillota bacterium | reverse complement strand
CGTAAAAGAGATGCTTGAAGGCATGTCCAAGGCCCACCGAAGGCTCGTCGAGGTCATTCCTGGGACGCAGGCGGTGGTGAGGGCCGATGCTCCGGTCATGGGCAAAGTCGCCGTCATCACGGGCGGAGGCAGCGGACACGAGCCCGCCCACGGCGGATTCGTGGGCAAGGGGATGCTCGACGCCGCCTTGGCTGGTGCAGTATTCTGCTCGCCTCCCCTTTCTGACGGGATCGCGGCGTTAGAGCGTTGTAACGGGGGCGAGGGCGCCCTCTTCATCGTCAAAAACTACACGGGCGACATCCTGCTTTTTGACATGTTGGAGGAAGAGGCACAAGACCGGGACATACCGGTGAAAAAAGTGCTCGTCACCGACGACGTCGCTGTGGAGGAGCGAGAGGGCACGACGGGGCGCCGAGGCGTAGCCGGCACAGTCTTCGTTCACAAGATAGCGGGAGCTATGGCCGACAGGCGAGAATCCCTTGAAGAGGTCCACAGAGTAGCGCAAAAGTGCGTCGATTCGGTCCGCACGTTGGGAGTGGCCCTCTCCCCCTGCATTGTCCCGGGCAGGGACAAGCCCAACTTCGAGCTCGGCGCAGACGAAATGGAGTTGGGCATCGGCATCCACGGCGAGCCCGGAGTCGAGCGCACATCGCTGCGCCCTGCCAGGGAACTGGTCGAAGGGATGATGGACCGGATAGTGGGCGACCTTCCGTTTAGGCGAGGACAAGAAGTGGCGGTCATGGTAAACGGCATGGGAGCCACGCCCTTGATGGAGCTATACGTCGTCTTTAACGAGGTGGCGAAGTATCTCGACAGGACTGGGATAGACATTTACCGTAGCTACGTAGGCGAATACATGACGTCCCTCGAGATGGCGGGCTTTTCCATAACCTTGCTCGCCTTGGACGAAGAGCTTAAAAATCTCCTCGATCACCCGTGCGAGACGCCGGCGCTGGTGCAGCGTTAACGGGGGGGAAGACGAATGAGCTTTGACAGCCACGGGGCGATCTCACTCATCAAAAACATGGCCAAGGTGGTCGCGGAGAACGAGGAATACCTCAACGAGCTCGACAGCGGCATCGGCGATGCCGAGCACGGGCTCAACCTGAAGAGGGGTTTTGACGCAGTAATGGGGCGCATCGAGTCGCTCGAGGGCAAACCCCCGCACGAGGTCATCAAAGAGGTCGGCACGACCTTGGCGAGCGCGGGATGCGGTACGGGCCCAACGTTTTACGGCCTTGCCATGCGCTCTGCTGCGAGAGTGCTCGCGAAGAAGGGGACGGACTCCCCCGAGGCCATAGCGGAGAGCCTCGAGGCGGCCCTTCGAGCGATAAAGGAAAAGGGCGGG
>JACIXY010000092.1 GCA_014360195.1 Bacillota bacterium | reverse complement strand
CGGGAGCGTGTCCGTCACGACCACCCCCGTCGCCCCTTGATCCCCTACGTTCTCCACCACGACCGTGTAGGTCAGGACTTGGCCGGCCCCCACCACCGTCTCCCCGTCGTCCTTAACCACCACCAGGTCCGGCGAGGCCTCTACGCCATCCACATCCTCATCCGTATTGTTCCCCGGCGTCGGGTCGGAACCATGGGTGCCATCATCCCGAACCACGACGGTATTCGTCAGGTGCGTTACGCCAGCAGGAAGGGGATTATCCACCGTCACGCGGAAGGTGCGCGTCACGCTTTCTCCCGCGCCAAGGGTCGCGATTGTCCAAATCACCTGGCCCCCGTCATAGACCCCATCGTGCGAGGCCGAGCCGGGGACGTAGGTCGTATGCAGGGGCAGCGTGTCCGTTACAACGACGCCCGTGGCAGCACGCCCACCTTGGTTCGTAATGGTCACCGTATAGGTCAGCATTTCACCAGGGGTCACGAGCGTCCGGCCATCCGTCTTGGAAATGGCCAAATCCGGCACGATTACCGTGACGGAATCGCTCGCTTGGACGTCCGGCTCATCCCGTTCATAGGCATCCACGCCGGGGAGGGTCGTCGCCTGGCTCACCACCGCCGTATTATTGAGGGTAGCGCCAGGCGTTACCCCGCTCGCGAGCGCGGCGCGGAAGACAAAGACCACCGTCTGCCCCACGCCGATATCCCCGCCCGTGTAGCGCACCGTCGTCTTGCTTCCATCGAAGATCAAACCGAAGGTAAAGCCCGCCGGCGTGCTCACGGCCGAGGCATTCACGAATTCGCTATTGAGTAACTCGTCTTCGACGATCACATCAAAGGCCGTGGACGTGCCCGTATTGCTCACCGTAAGGGTAAACGTCACGATATCGCCGGCTGCCGCCTGGGATGGCTCGATGACCTTGCGAATGGACATCTGCGGCTCGACCACGGTGACGTTTACCGTGCCCGCATCGCGCACGGGGCCGCCCGTTGCCTGAGCGGTGGCGCCATTGGTCAATACCGTCTGCGGAGGTATACCGACATTCCCCGGCACATCGAGCACGCGGGCGCGCAGGCGGATGATAAGCCGGTTGTTCGTGGGCACGTTATCTGCCGTCACCACGATCTCCCCGAAGGTGAGCGTCACGTCATCCCCATCGCCGCCGGATGCTGTAATGACGGGATCGGGCACCGTCCCGTTAAAGGCGCTTGTATCTACCGCCGCCGAACCCACCACGTAGGCCAACCCCTCGGGGAGGCGATCCACCACGGTAAGGCCCGAGAGCGTCCCCTCGGGCAGGGTGAGGGCGATCTGGTACGTAATGACCTCACCGATCGTTACATCAGAACCCGTC
>JACIXY010000091.1 GCA_014360195.1 Bacillota bacterium | reverse complement strand
TGACACGGGGACGCTCCCCTTTGACGAGCCGATCCGGTGGTACAACATCTACTCCACGGATCGGTACATGAGCTACGACGGCGCCCTGTGGTGGCCGGTCGGGGTAACAGACAGGACGATCAGGGCGGTCATGTTCCTCCCCGAGACGTCCGTCGACTCCGGCATCTTCGAGCTGAACCTCGGCAACATCGAGGACTTCCAGGAGTACCTGTTCGGGACTGCTGACGCTCGAAACTACCGGTTCCCGATGGGAAGGACGTTCGCGTTCTACTACATCGACCCGAACGACTTCGACGACATGACGCTCGCCGTGATGCGGCTCGGCAACGGCCCGTACTCCCAGACCTTCATCACGGATGCCAACGGCATCCCGGTGGAAGAGGTCCGGATCGGGGCGGGCTGGGGCGGCCTGTACATCCGTGTCTACGATGCGGATGCCAACGTCGAGGCGTGCTGTCAGGACAAGGTCGTGGTCCACATCTGCGACCCGCACAACGAGGACGACAGCGAGTACTACATCATCGACGAGATTTCGAACGACTCGGGCATCTTCTTCTCGCAGTCGGGCATTCCACTTCTTCCGGTGTGGGACGCCGTGGCGGGCTACCAGCTCGTGTTCGACGACTGGCGGGTCCAGGCGTTCAACGAGGACACGATCTTCGTCCGCTACAACTCGGTGGACTACGAGCAGGAGAGCCTCAACGCGTTGGGCGACGGGAACCCGAACGACGGGTTCTTCCCGCCGCGGATCAACGAGACGGCGGCCCGCAACCAGTACTGGGACGTGTCCTTCGCCAAGGTGAAGGTGTACGACTTCCAGGTGTTCGATGGGACCACGCACCACATGCGGTTCCTCGACGGCCAGTACCGGCCGGTGACGCAGATCCCGTTGTCGGGCTCGCTCTACCTCGAGGTCACGGACCTTGACCAGAACGAGCACCCGGGCATGCGGGAACTCATCTTCGGCGGCTGGAACAAGGACGCCGCGACGGTTGATGACGTAGCTCGAAACCCGGTGACGCCGCCGATCCTGAGCTCGAGTGCGCCTACGGGCGACCAGCCGGCGAACGAGGACTCGGCGCCGATCTGGTGGAGGGGCGGCTTGACGGATGGTGGATCGGGCGACTCCGACCTCATGACGCCGGCCGGGGCGGTGGCGGACCGGACTGCGGTGATTGGTACCGACCCGTGGCTGGGCTCGCTCCCAGGGGTCGGTACTCCTGTTGAGTACGACGTCTCGATCACGAGGATCCCCGAGACGGTGAAGGTGTTCATGTGGAACGCCCAGCGTGGGACGTGGGAGCGGATGGACCTCCGCGAGACGGGGGTCGGGACGGGAGTGTTCCGCTCGACG
>JACIXY010000090.1 GCA_014360195.1 Bacillota bacterium | reverse complement strand
GCACGTTCTGCGCCCAGTGCGTGGACGCCTGCCCCGTGGACGCCCTCGCCGAGAGCCCCGACTTCCTCCTCTCCGACACCGACCGCAGCTCCGCCGCGCTTACGGTGGAGTAGCCGCGACAGGCCAGTTCTGCTACACATGACTCTCAGGAGGACCCCATCTGCCTGACCCCCTTCAGGGGGCCGATGTTGGACCGCAGGCCCTTCGGAAGACTTGCGTGTCGCCCAACGTCCAGAGAGATGCAGTCACTTTGCATCCAGCCTCACCAGCCCGTCAAGTGCGATGCCATCACCGTCGTGTCTGCCACTTGTTCATGATCTTGTAGGCAGCGGCAAGGCGCCCACCGCAAGGCGCCAGCCATGCTGGGGGCGACGCTGGGTTGAAGGAGAGCCAGAACGTGTCAGTACCGCCTTTGCCAGTGTGCTGAGGAGTGTGGCCGATGACGTGCTGCCGCAAACGCACTTTCGAGATGACCCAGCAGTGCGCGTCGAACGGTGAGATGCCGAGACAGACGACAAACTCGTAGTCTTGATCACGGATCTGCTGGAATTTGTAGACGCCGGTCTCCCAGAGCGTAGAGAACTTGATCTCAACACGGCGGCCGGCAATGATCCGATCAGCCTCCGAATCTCCGCTTGCAGTGACATCGAGTCCCTTGGCAGCACACCAGCCAGCCACGAGCTGCTCTCCAATCTTTCCCACCTGCCGGGATGGCCGTGTGCGAATCCAAGCAAAGGGACTCCCTGTCCAGGGGTCGTTGACCCCCTCGCGAACGTAGTCGTGCTTGAGCGTGCCCGCGATGCTCGCGAGCATCAAGACGTCTGGATCACAGATCTGGGGATTCACTCTGTCACCACTCATGGACAGCTGGCGCCGAGAACAAGCTGCGTTGTTTCTCGCGCTTCTGATAAGGCGTTGGATCGAACCCGATCCATTCGATTCCTTCGACCCCGTCAAAACGCCGCGCCATTACTAGCATGGCTTCAAGGTTATTATCAACCAAGATGAACCGACGCCCGAGTTCAAGCGCAGCTACCCCAGTCGTGCCGCTTCCCGCGAAAAAGTCGAGCACCAACGCTCCAGAATGCGACGATGCCTGGACAATCCTGCGCAAGATGCCAAGCGGCTTCTGTGTCGGATACCCAGTCTTTTCCGAACTATTAGTCGGCACAATCGTGTGCCACCAAGTATCAGTCGGAAGCTTCCCGCGAGCAGCCTTCTCCGGCCCGACCAGCCCAGGCGCCATGTAAGGGATGCGCTCGATCGCGTCAACGTTGAACACGTAGTCGGATGGGTCTTTAGCATAGAGAAGAATGTTGTCGTGCTTCGGAGGCCATCGGTTCTTCGGTCGGCCACCATAGTCGTACGCCCAGATGATCTCATTCAGAAAGGCCTCACGGCCAAATATCGCGTCCAAAAGCACCTTGCAGTAGTGCACCTCGCGG
>JACIXY010000009.1 GCA_014360195.1 Bacillota bacterium | reverse complement strand
AAGAGGGGCGCGGGTTTTTCGGGGGTTGTTGTGCGCGTTGGCGGGCGGTCCGCGTCACGAGAAGACGAAAGGTCGAGGCGCATCTCCGAAGAAGACGCGCATGACCCTCTGTCCTGTTCTCGCTGGTCAAAGGCCCTGTGCGTCCTCCGGTGATGCGCCCCGTCGCGTCCCGTCCAATGAGTCCCGCGGCGTGCTACGGAAGGATAGCGAATACCCTTGCGGGGAAGCCCGAGCCGTACTTGGGCTTCGGGAAGGCCACCACCACGAGTGCGCCGTATTCCGGCACCTTGTCAAGGTTCGTCAGGAGCTCGATCTGGTAGCGATTCCGGCTCAAGATATACGTCTCGAGCGAGTAATCTCCCCTGCTCGTGGCAAGGCCAGGATCGGTGTCGGTCGTTTCGTGGCCGGACGCAGTGATCTTGCGCTCCTCGTACAGGTATTTCAACACGTCCATGCTCCAGCCCGGGTAGTGGGCGACGCCGTTCTGGTCCCTGTTCTGCATCGCTGCAGCATCGGGCCATCGCTTGGACCAGTCGGTCCTGAGCGCGACGAAGGCGCCCTCGGGGATCTTTCCGTACTTCCTTTCCCACGCTCTGATATCATTCATGGTGACACAGTAGTCCGGGTTCGCTGCGACCTTCTCGTGGATGTCGATGACCACGAGGGGCAGGATCATCTCCTTGACGTCGATCTGGTCGAGAGTGCGGAGCCCTTTGATGAAATGGGCTGGCGGATCTGCGTGCGTGCCCCATTGCCCGACGTGGGTGAAATATTGTGCATAAAAGCCCGAACCCATGGTGCCGATGCCGGGGTCGTAGTAGTAGAGGGTCTCGCGCTTCTCGTCCGGGAACCCAGGCCAGTGCGGGATTCCGGGTTCGAACGCATGTGTAAGGTCTACGAACTCCTTGGTTTTGAGAATCTCGTAGATGTCCAGAAGTGTTGTCGACGCCGCGCAGGCGCATGACACGGCGACCGCGCAAACGACAGATGCAATCACGCTTACAACGAGAACCTTGCTTATCCTACTCATAGCTTCTCACTCCTCTCGTGTCACGTGCATTTTTATACGTAACCTACTGCTTCACGACCCGACTCGCTTGTCCCACCGCGTCCTTTCGTTAATCCCCCCTTGATAGCCATAGTCGGCTTGCATTTGAAAATTCTACATTCGGATGATGGTTCCTCCATTCGCGGTGTCCGTTCCCGTGTAACACTCTCCATCCCGTCCTGAGATCCTGCCCTTGGAGCCACTGGAGGAAACCCGCCACGGGTTGCTGCAGGATCGTTTCCCCGCCTGTCGAAGTTTGCATCTAGTTCACGCATTCATTCAGCACACAGGTACATGGCAGCACTGGCGGGACACGACTGGCCGTGCGACGGTGCGCGATCCGCGAGGCACCCTGCACCTTGGACTGCAGGTTAAGCAGACTAAGCCGGTAAACCAGGCGTCGAGCAGCCCCGCGGGTAACCGCGGAATTCTAGAGGGCGGCTCTGGCTCGGTCCTTGGGGGAAGCTGCGACCCCGGCGAGAAGAGTCGCACCAATTACGTGGGGCAGGCCAGAGGAAGGACAAGATGTGCATATGAAGCTGCGCGAGGTGCAAATAGAGGATGCAGTGGGGCTTCCCCTTGCGTATGACCTTACAGAAATAGTCCCTGGTCAGCGGAAGGGGGCGGTCCTGAGGCGGGGGCATCGCATCTCTGCGGAGGATATCCCAACGCTCCAGCGAATCGGGAAATCCGTGGTATACGTGCTTGAGCTCGAAAAAGGCGAGGTGCACGAGGACGACGCTGCCCTGCGCCTCGCTTCCATGCTCTCGGGGCCTGGCGTTAAGGTGGAGATGCCAGGAGAGGCCTGGGCCGACGTTCGCGCAACCCTGAAGGGTCTCCTCAAGGTGGACATGCGGCGCCTGCTCGCGATAAACACCATCGGGGATCTTCTCGTTGCCACGCGCCACACCAACTCTAATGTGGCTCCCGGGGACCTCGTGGCGAAGGCCAAAGTGAGAGGGCTCGTCGTGGAAGAAGGGCGCCTGGCTTGCGCTGCTGACCTCGTAGGAGGGGACCCGGTAATCAAGGTGATTCCGTTTCGGTGCGTGCGTGCCGGCGTTGTCGTGACAGGACGGGAAGTTTACGAGAGGCGCGTCGAGGACGCGTTCACGCCTCTTGTCGCAAGCAGGCTCGCCGAGTACGACAGCACGGTCGCCGAGTCGGAAATAGTGCCCGACGATGCGGACGAGATCGCCCGGGCCATTCTAGCCATGCTTGAACGCAAGGTGGACATGGTCCTTGTGACGGGCGGGATGTCGCCTGACGACTGCACTCCAAGAGCCATCGAACTGAGCGGGGCGCGTGTCGTCTTCTACGGAGCACCGGTCTCGCCCGGCGCCATGACGCTCCTCGCGTATCACGGAGCGACTCCTGTGCTCGGGGTGCCTGCCGGCATCCTGGCTCGCCCGAGGGCGCTCTTCGACCTCATCCTCGCACGGCTCCTCGCGGGTGAGAGCCTCAGCCCCACTGACATAGCCGAATACGGCCACGGCGGGCTGTGCCTGGGGTGCAAGACGTGTTCGTTCCCGCTGTGTCCGTTCGGTAGAGGGGCCTAGCATGGACGGTACAGGCCGGCAGTACAGGTGACGCAGCGGCGGCGGGCAGTGGAGGCATGTTGCCCACGGTGGTCTGAGCCGGCAGTGTGAATGCGGTGGTGACTGAAGAGGCGCACCGATGAACTGGCTACGAACGCAGGAGCGGGGCCGGGAGCGGGAGGAAAAGCAGGAGCAGAATCAGGAGCGGAAACAGAAGCCGGGGCGGGATCGCGAACAAATGAAGGAGCGAGAGCAGGGGCGCGGACACGGACACGGACAGGGACGCGGACACGGACAGGGGCAAGCACAGGGACAGGGACAGGGACAGGACCAGAGGCACGGACAGGGATATGAAGCACAAGGGGTATGAGGCACAATGCTAGCGGGCTGGGGCGCGCCAATGTTGCTTTCAATACGAGTTGCCACTGTCGCAACTGGGGTGGTGGCATGCGTTGCCACGTTCGCTGCCTGGGCGATGCGAAGGTTCTCTTTCGTGGGAAAGTCTGCGCTCGACACGCTCCTGACCCTGCCTATGGTGGTGCCGCCCACTGTGACCGGGTTCGTCCTGCTGCTGCTCCTCGGGAAGAACGGGCCGGTAGGACGGTTTCTCGAGGCCTTCCTCGGCGTCCGGGTGCTCTTCACATGGTGGGCCGCGGTCATCGCGTCAGCCGTTGTGGCTTTCCCGCTCATGTACGGGACGCTCAGGGCTGGACTCGATTCCATCGACGAGTCCCTCGAAAAGGCCGGACGCACGCTTGGCGCGTCAGAAGCGAAGGTGTTCTTTACGATCACCCTGCCCCTTGCGTGGCCCAGCTTCATCGCCGGTGTCCTTCTGACGTTCATGCGTGCCCTGGGGGAGTTCGGCGCCACCCTGATGGTGGCCGGGTCGATCCCGGGCCGCACGCAGACGATGCCGACGGCGATCTACGTTGCGACTGAGTCCGGGGACATGCGTTCAGCGGGTCTGCTTGTCGGGATCATGCTCGTATTCGGCTTTGCTGCCACGTATCTCAGCCGGATGTGGTCGGAAAGGCAACTCGGCAGATTCCGGCGGGCGCGAAGAAGCTGAAACCGTCGCGCGGCTCGGAGCTCGCTCGTCAGCTGGTGGGGTCGCAGTCGCGGCTGCGGTCGCGGCCGCGGCCAGGGCCAGGGCTACGGGTAGGGCTAAGGGCAGGACTAAGTGGGGATGCAGAAATGTTCCCGACTTTTGGGAGGGGTTGCCGGTGATTGCACGAGGGGTGTCAAAATCCGGCCACTGGCTTGACGGGCCGGATTTTGTCAAGGCGCCCCGCTTGGGGCGCCGTCCCCGAGTGCAACACCGGCAACCCGGCAACGATTGGAAGATGGGCGAGAACTAACGCACCATAACTTAGGGGCGGGGGCGGAGTCAAGGTAGGGGTCGCGAGCAGACCAGAGAGCAGGATCAAAGTAGGGGCCAGGGTTCGAGGGCATGAGCCAAATGGGTGCGGGATGGTGCGAGAAGGGGATGGGTTCACTGAAGGTACAGATAACCAAGCGTCTCGCGGATTTTGTGGTTGAGGTATCGTTTTCGTGGGACTCAGGCATCATTGTGATCTTCGGGCCGTCGGGTGCTGGAAAGACAACCGTCCTCGATTGCATAGCGGGGCTGCAGAGGCCCGACAGAGGCACCATCGAGCTTGGTGGCAGGGTCCTTTACTGCTCTGAGCGCGGGATAAACTTACCCCCTCAGCGCAGGCGAGTCGGCTACGTGTTCCAGAACTACGCTCTTTTCCCCCACCTGACGGTGAAGCAGAACGTCATGTACGGCATCGGCGGACGGTGCAAGCGAGGCCGCGGCTTTCGCCTGACGGTCCTGGACATACTCGAGATGCTCCGCATCGTGCACCTGCAGGACAGGTACCCATGCCAGCTCTCCGGAGGTGAACAGCAGCGGGTCTCGCTCGCGCGCGCCCTCATGACCGAGCCAGAGGTGCTGCTCCTCGACGAGCCCTGGAACGCCCTCGACGAGGACACGCGCCACGCGGTCCAGGACGAACTTCTTGCCCTGCAGCGCCAGTGGGCGATCCCGTTCGTCCTCGTGACCCATGATCGGCAGGAGGCTGAGAGGCTCGGCGATGCCATCCTTTATTTGAATCGCGGGAAGCAGAGTCTACAGGTCAGGGCTGGTCTAGGTGCTGGCACTGGTGCTGGCACTGGTGCTGGCACTGGCGCTGGCGCTGGCGCTGGTGCTGGTGCTGGCGTCGGAGCCGGTCCAGGTATCAGTGCGAGTACCGGCGCCAGGAGGTGCCCGGGGGACGCCGGTCGGCCACCCTTGCCTTTGGCTTAATCCGCATGGCGGGGGAGCGAGCGGCACGGGCATGAGAGCGGCAACGGAGTGACCACCCTGCTGAACCGCGTACCGAACAACGGACCGGTTGGCCGGGCTTCAGGCGCGAACGGGCCGGCACCGACCAGGACCCGACCACTTTGGCAGGAAAACTGGTTGGAAACCCGCCGGCCGGCCTGGTAGTGCGTGCAGCGCGTCCGGGGGGACGCTCCGCTAACTGAACACGCAAGTCCTGGCGCGGGGCGAATGTGCTGGCAATGTTCGAGGCGGTGGAGGCTGGAGGAAAATGCAGCGAATCACAAGAACTGCGCGACGAGTTGCCGTGCTACCAACGGCGGTGTTCCTAAGGCTCGGTGTGGTTTGTGTTATTGTCGCAGCGTTGCTCACCGCTGCCACCGGTGCCATGGCTGGCGCGCGCAGAGAGATAACCGTTGGAGCAGGAGCGGGCCTGCTCGATGCTCTCGAGCTCATCAAGAGCTCGTTCGAAGCCGCAAACCCCGGCATCGCGGTGTCCTTCACATTCGCAAGCGGTGGGGCCATAACGGCGCAGGTGAAGCAGGGCGCCCCGCTGGACGCAGTCATATTCCCTGCGGGCGGGGGCCACATGGACACACTCGAGCACGAGGGACTTATTGCTCCGGAGACGCGGTTCGTTGCTGCTCTTGACAAGATCGTCCTCGCAGTTCCCAGCAACGCGAAGGTGGCCGGCGACCCCTGGAAATGGCTCTCGAGCCCTTCGGTGCGGAAGATCGCGATCGGCGATCCCCGGATCGTGCCGGCGGGAGCATACGCCATGCAGGTCCTGCAACACATGGGACTCGACAAGCTTCTCGCAGAACGGCTGGTGTACGCGAGGACCGTACGGCAGGTCCTGACCTACGTAGAGCTGGGGGACGCCGATGCCGGGCTCGTTTACGGTAGCACCCTTTACAAGTCGACGAAAGCTAAGGCAATCGCGGAGGCACCGTCCGGGTCCCATGAGTGCGTGGTATTTGAGGGTGCCATGATAAAGGGGACGAAGCACGAGCAGGAAGTGCAGAAGTTCCTTGCTTACCTGCGCTCGCCGGAAGCCAGGAAGGCGCTCGAGCAGTGCGGGTTCGGGACGCCTGACGAGTGAGGGCTTGCGCCTCTGTCCTGTTCCGTCCTGTCCCGCCGTGCCCTCCGGTATCATGTCGTGTCGCGCCGTGTTGTGTCGTGCCGCGCGCGTAATGAACGCTCTCGCGGTTCGAGGGACGCAACGCCGATGTCGCCGATCCCCCCGTCCGGGTCCAGGTCTAGGTCCAGGTCGAGGTCGAGGTCGAGGTCGAGGTCCAGGTTCGGGTCTCAGGTGCTGAGGAGGCGGCGCCCGGATACAGATAGCCAGTTTCAAACTTGAATGAGTGTGCGGCCATACGAGTGCGTAATCAGCCGCGCAGCGGCATACAACCGCCCGAGGGTTTGAATTCGATGTTGCGTATTCATAGGCCACCGTAGGCGTGCTGATGATGTCGTCCGTGACTTGCGTTTAGGTTTGATGTTGCGCATCTATAGGCGGGCACGCACCCGCCGACAGCCGGGATACGAGTGATCCCCCGAGGACCAAGTTGCGGGCAGACGTGGTCCTGTGGGGACCAGCCCGGCTCGAAATCTGGTCCTCTCGGGACCACCCCTGCCGCGCTCTCTCGTTGAAACCAGGCAAGGTAGAGCACCGGGGACCAGACCCCGCGTGAAGATGGTCCTCCGGGGACCATCTTGGCACACGTCCTGGTCCTCTCGTGACCAGGACGCCTTGCCCGCCACAAGGGGTGGTCCATAAGGGACCAGGTTGCCTGCAAGGTTGATCCCGTGGGGACCATCCGCACGCGAATCCTGGTTCCCTGAGGACCAACTGTCTATGAGCGTCTGGTAAAGTGGTTACGTGGGGACCAGGTGGCGCGCGAGGTTGATTCCCTGGGTACCACCTCCGCGTGGAACCTGGTCACCTCAGGACCAGTTCCGGCTTCCTGCCGGCCGGGGCGCCAGGAGGGTGGGTCTCTGGTAACCACATTTCACACAGGGTTGCTCCTCCAGGGACCACCCGCACGCAAATCCTGGTCCTTTGGAGACCAGCTGTCTGTGGGCATCTGGGAGGGTGGTTACGCGGGGACCACGTGGTGCGCAAAGGTGGTCCCCTGGGGACCATTTCCGCGTGGATCCTGGTTACCAGTGGACCAGCTCCGCCTTCCCGCCGGCTAAGGCTCCAAGAGGGTGGGTCTTTAGTAACCACGTTTCGCACGGGGTTGCTCCCTCAGGGACCACCCGCGCAAGAGATCCTGGGATCCCAGGGACCACCCAGGGACGAACGCAGGCACTCGTACATCAGGCTTGACGCACAAAGGGCTGCCGGGTCATCAACCCGGAGGCAGTTGTGAGTCCTGTGCGTGTACGTGATCCATGGCCGGGCTCAGAGTTGAACTATGTGCGGGCCGTGCGCGGCCCGCTCAGCCGCCAAGCGGTGGCATGACGGTGTCATCCCTTAACTCTTGAGTTGGCTATCTGTTCTGTAGCGACTCCCCGGGGACTGGGGCTCCGATGGCACGAGGAACACATGGACGAAGGAGGGCGAGCTGGGATGCAAGTCCTTGACCTGTGCAGGGATAAGTTCAGAGAGCTGATTCATTCGCATGATCTCGCGGGCGACGAGGTCGAAGTGATCACAGCCCGGCCACTCACGCCGGAGGAGGCCATCGGCTCGCCCACAAGGCGCGACTTCCCGCTGCTCAAGGGCAGGGAGGTCATGATCCAGGCGCGCTTCCGCGATAGCAACGGCCAGGCGTACACCGACATGCCCGCGCCGTTCCAGGGCAGGCTCGCCGACGTCATCGCGCTCCCGCTGCGGACCAACTACGAGCGCGCGGTGTTCGTGGCCACCTGTAACGCCGTCATGCGCCACCTCGGCCTTGTCGACCACACCCTTCACTGCCGCGACAACGAGCCCGAGGAGTGCGCGCGGCTCCTTCGCGAGCATGTGGAGCACATCACAAGCTGCGGCGCCGCGGCCGGTCGCGTCACTGCCGCTGGTCACCCCGATGAAGGGCCGGTCCGGCCGCGCGTCGCTGTCATCGGCCTTCAGCCTGCGATAGTGAGCGCCCTGGCAGGGGCGGGCCGTTTCCAGGTCCGCGTCACAGATATGGACCCAGCAAACATCGGAACGTCCCGCCAGGGCGTGATCATCGAAGGCGCCGAGCGCAACCCCGAGGTCATTGGCTGGGCAGACCTAGTCCTCTCCACAGGCACGGTTTTGGCCAACGGGACTGTCGAGGGTCTCCTCGCGGTTTTGAGCGGCAAGCCAATCATCTTTTACGGCGTCACCGCCGCCGGGCCGGCGAAGCTCATGGGCTACGAGCGCTTCTGCCCATGCTCGCGCTGATGTAACCCATTCGGGACGGGAGCAGGCGTGGGCAGGGCTGGGCACCTCTGCCTATGAGGTGTACCAGGCGCTGGCACACGCATGCGGATGCGGGTGGAAGGTTTTCAGCCACCCACCAGGTGTGATGTGGCGGGAAGTCGTCCACCTTTGATGTACTTCTGATGTACCTCGTTGGTCAGCTCTGGGGAGTGACACTTGGAATGATTCGCGGGGAATAGAAAAGATTCCGACCCTTTGGGGGGTTGCCGGCGGCGCAAAGGGAGAGCGCAACACCGGCAACCCGACACCTGCATGCACTCTCACTTAGCCTCCCAGGTACGCTTCCCGTACCCTCGGGTCGTTCGCTAGCTCTACTGCCGGTCCCGCCAGCACGATCTCGCCCGTCTGAAGCACGTAGCCGTGGTGCGCCACCTTGAGCGCCATGTTGGCGTTCTGTTCTACGAGCAAGATGGTCGTGCCCGCCTCGTTGATCTCTACAATCACCCTGAATATCTCTTGCACCAGGATGGGCGAGAGACCCATGGACGGCTCGTCGAGGAGCATAATCCTGCCGCGCGTCATGAGCGCCCTCACCGCCGCGAGCATCTGCTGCTCGTCGAACGGGAGCGCCTTTGCGGGACTTGAGGCGTACCGTGCCAGGCTGAAGATTCACAGTAGTTCACACATGGTGGACGCCCGCGAGTCCGCGGTCCGGTTGATGGCTCTAAGTGGGAAAGTATGATACGCTCCTGCAACATGTTTCAAGCCACCGGCTGTCTCGCACGGCAGGAGCTGCGCCACACTCCAGAGAATCATAAGTACCGATACCAGCGTAACATGAAACATCTATTGTAACACATATTGTAACATGCAGGTGGTGTTACAGGGGTTTGCGGCACCGGACTTCATGGCTGACATTATCGTGGCGACGGGTCACTCTTGTCGGAACGGGGGTGGTGCAGGGTTCAGCAGGGCCGGCGGCGCCTGAGGCTTTCCAGGTGCCGCTTGGCGGGCGGGTTCTACGGCGGACGGGTGCTACCGGATGCAGCGGTCGGGATAGGTCAGGTGAGCGCGAAATCATGAAAGGGGAGGCATGTCTATGAAGCGGATATTGGCTGTGGCGGTCTTCAGCGTCCTGCTTCTCTCGATGCCTGTCTTCGCACAGAAGACGACGGTTACAGTGTGGTTTGCCGGCACACCCCAGGGTTTCATGGACGTGATTAACAACGAACTCGTGCCCGAATTCGAGGCTGCCAACCCCAACATAGACCTGACGGTTAGCTTTGTCCCGTGGGGCGAGCTCTCGACAAAACTTGCAACTGCCTTTGCGGGCGGTGTTGCGCCGGATGTGTTCATGCACGGCGGCGCGGCCACGGCTGGGTTCGCGGCGAGCGGGCGGCTGGAGCCTCTTGACTCCTACCTCGCAGGCTGGCCCGATGCCGCCGACTTCGGCGCGACGCTCGAGTCCGGGCTTTATAAGGGCAAACGCTACCTCGTCCCGATGTTCGGGGCCGGGAGACTTCTCGTGTATCGGGCTGATTTCTTCCGTGAGGCGGGCCTTGACCCGGCCAAGCCCCCTACGACCTGGGAAGAGCTTCGGGCCGCCGCCACCGCACTTGCGGTCAAGAAGGACGGGCGCCTGGTGCGTGAAGGACTAGACCTCCCGATCGCGGGCATCGACGCGCAGCAGATCTGGGCTGGCCTTCTATGGCAGAACGGCGGCGATTTCTTCAACGAGGACTCCACGAAGGCAGTGTTCAACAGCCCCGAGGGCGTGGCGGCGCTCGAGTTCCTTGTCGGATTCATCCACAAGGACGGCGTGACGGACACCCGCTACGACGTGGGCCAGTCCACCGCCCCGCCGCCCATGGCTCTCGGGAAGACGGCCATGTTCTTCGCGGTGCCGGAGGAACTCAACCAGATCAAGACGTATTCCCCAGAGGTGTACAAAGAGGTGCGCGTGGCGCTGCCGCTGAAGCGTAAGGCGCAGGTGACGCTGTACTCCTTCTCAGGGTTGTTCCTGTCGAAGGACTCCAAGCACAAGGCCCAGGCATGGGAGGCTATCAAGTTCTTCGGGAGCAAGAGCTCGCTTGCGAAGATCAACGCGTCCATGGGCACGCTGCCACCGCGCAAGTCGCTTGCGACCGCGGACTTCATAGCACACGATCCCAACATCAAGGCGTTCGTCGAGGGCATGCAGTACGGCAAGCCCAACCCGAATATCCCGACCTGGGTGAAGTGCCGTGATGCTCTGTCCCGCTACATCGAGAAGGCAATCTTCGGGCAGCTTTCTCCCAAGGAGGCGCTGGACCAGGCTGCGGCCGAAGTAGACAAGATCCTTGCGCAGCAGTAAAGGGACGCCCGGGGCGGTCGGGCGGCGGGGGAGGGGCGAGACCTCTCTCCCGCCACCTCCGCGCCTGTCGTCTGGTTCATGACTTCCGTCCGGGTGGTCGGTGTGGAATGAAGACGTGGCGGTACTATTGGCGAAACGGTGACAGGCGACACGTGATGCTCATGGGGTACCTCTTCATCTGCCCCGTGGTCATCTATTCACTGGTGACAGCCTTTGTGCCCATGGCGGTCTCGTTTTACCTGAGCTTTACGCGCTATAACATGCTGACGCCCGCGAAGTGGGTGGGGCTGGCGAACTACCGAACCATACTCTTCGCGGACGACCTCTTCCGGACGGCGCTTCGCAACACGGCTCAATACGCTGTCGAGGTGCTGCCTGCTAATATCATCCTGTCATTGGGCCTTGCCGTTCTGGTGAACAGGGCCATCCGCGGCATCACCCTGTTCCGCACAGCATACTACCTTCCGGTGGTGACGTCGATCATCGCCGCGAGCATGATCTGGTTGTGGATCTATCAGCCGGATGCCGGCCTCCTGAACCTGCTGCTATCGAGGTTTTTCCACCTGCCACCCATAGACTGGCTGGGCAACCCACGCCTGGCCCTGCACTCCCTTGTCCTCATGAGGGTCTGGAAGGGCGTGGGGTGGAATATGGTCCTTTACCTGGCCGGGCTTCAGGGCATTCCCGGTTACCTTTACGAGGCAGCAAAGATCGACGGAGCGAGCCCCGCGCAGCAGTTCAGGGCGATCACCTGGCCGATGTTGAAGCCTGTCACGTACTACATAATCATCATGGGGCTCATCAGCACGTTTCAGACCTTCGGCGAGATCTACGCCATGACCAGGGGAGGCCCGCTCGACTCCACGACGACAGTGGGATTTCTCATATACCAGAGGGCGTTCAGCTACTTCGAGATGGGAGAGGCGTCGGCCATCGCTTTCATACTATTCGTCATCATCTTCGGCCTCTCCCTCCTCAATGTGAAGTACTTCCAGTACCGGGGATAAGGGGCTCGCCCCGGGGATGTGGCCGGGTGCCGATGAGTGTACAAGGCCGAAGCCCATAGATAGCAAGCGCCGTGGCCGTTCGGACGGCACGAAGCCTTTGCGGGGGATGGATGGTGAACTCGAGACGTCGCTGTTACAGGAGCCTGGTTCGCATACTGGGCATATACGTGGTGCTGTCGGCGGTCGCGCTTGTGATGTGTGCGCCCTTCATGTGGATGCTTGCGTCGTCGGTCAAGCCGAATGAGGATATCTTTGCCTATCCTCCAGCATGGCTTCCGAGCCGCATCACGTTCCAGCACTACGAAAAGGCGTTCTCCCACAGCGCGTTCCCCCGGTACTTCTTGAACAGCTTCGTGGTGGCTGGCACCGCCACTATCGTGAACCTGTTCTTCTGTTCGCTCGCGGGTTACGCCTTTGCTAAGTTGGACTTCTTCGCGCGCGACGTGATCTTCATGCTGATCCTCGGCACGATGATGATCCCGGTTCACGTCACTCTGGTTCCCCTCTTCATAATCACGAAGCGGTTTCCGTTTTGTGGCGGGAACAACGCGCTCGGTGTGGGTGGGACGGGCCTCATAAACACCTATGGCGGCCTGCTCGTCCCCTATTTACTCAGCGTTTTCGGGGTCTTCATGGTGCGCCAGTTCTGCGCGACCATCCCCGACGAGTTGCGCGAGGCAGCCCGGATAGATGGCGCGGGCGAGTTCGACGTCTACTGGAGGATCATGCTCCCCCTCATCAAGCCAGTGCTTGCGACTCTGTCGATATTCGTCTTCACCACAGCCTGGGACGACTTCCTGTGGCCGCTCGTTATAACGAACTCCGACTCCATGAGGACCGTGCAGCTCGGCCTCCAGGTCTTCCAGATGCAGCATGCAGCGGACTGGGGCCCGCTGATGGCTGCGACCGTAGTGGTGACCATGCCGGTGCTCGTTGTGTTCGTGATTGGCCAGAAGCACTTCGTTCAGGGGATCGCAACAACCGGTTTGAAGGGCTGAGAGCGAAAGGACTGGTGCGGGTGAAGCTGACAGTACGCCAGGTGGCCCGGGTCGCCGGGGTCTCGGCGGCCACAGTGAGCCGTGTTCTCAACGATAGCCCGCTCGTGGCGCCGGAGACGAGGAAGAAGGTGCTGGACGCGATCAAGGCGTCCGGCCTGACCGCGGCAAGGATGAAGCAAATGAGGGGCTCCCGTGGACTTGCGCCCATCGAGGCGCTTTCGGGCCCGAAGCCGTTTGGATGCGTCATAGCGAACCCGAGCCAAAGTCTTGCGTCGGACCACTTCTTCGTCGACGTCGTGGGTGGCGCCATGCGCTACTTTACAAGCATCGGCAAGCAACTCATCCTCGAAGCGACCGATGGGCTGTATCACGGGGAGGAGTCTCTCCCTGCCATGGTCCGGGACGGGAAGGTTCAGGGCCTCATAGCCGGCGGCATCCCCATGGATGACGCGTATGTTATGGCCCTGCTCGAGTGCCCTGTTCCCGTCGTGTTCATCGGGAGGTACCTGGAGCAACAGCGGGCCATCACCGCAGTCGTCCCGGATAACGTCGCCGGAGGCGAACTCGCGGGCGAGCACCTCGCGGCGTGCGGATACCGGGAATTCTTCTATCTGGGCGGCAGCCTCCGGACCAACACCTTCCGAGACAGGCTGGCCGGGTTCAGGGCTGCGCTTGAACGGCGTGGGATAAGCCTTGATGACGACCATGTGTTGGAGACGTCCATGGACCAGGATGGCGGGTATACGGCGATGAAGGAGGTCCTCAGACGGGCGCGCGGCACTGAGGGCATCGCAGTGTTTGCGGCCACGGACTGGATGGCGGGGGGCGTCACGCGCTTTGCGAACGAGCACGGGCTTCACGTGCCTCAGCACCTCGGGATCGTTGGGTACAGCGACCTTGAGCTAGCTTCACATTTCTTCCCGTCTGTAACCTCTATCCGGGTGGACAGGCGGGCACTTGGGTATCTTGCCGCCCGCACACTCACGGACATGATTACGGGCGTCATTGAATGTCCCGTGCAGATATACCTCCAGCCCAGCCTGGTGAAGCGGAGGTCAACACTGTGAAGCCTGCGAAACCGTTGAAGATCGTGATGGTGCCGCTAGACGACCGGCCGTGTACAGCCTATTTCCCTCGCAGAATCGCGGGAATCCTGCGCCAGGATTTGTGTATGCCACCGGCGGGGACCCTCGGGCGTTTCCTCACACCGGGCGATCCGGCCGCAGCCAGGGCGTGGCTTTCGAGAGAGGGGCCGGGCGCGGACTATGTCATAGCTTCGCTCGAGATGCTGTGCTACGGGGGGCTTATCGCGTCGCGCGAGTGCCGTACCTCGGTAGATGAGGCCGGCGAGGCTCTCAACGTGTTGCGCCAGGTAAAGCATGCGAGCCCGGTAACGCAGGTTTTCGCGTCCAGCGTGATCATGAGGACGTCCATCACTGCACGCGACGACCGGACAGCAGTCCTGTGGCGGGACATGAATAGGCGCTCGGTGCTCCAGTACAAGCACGACCACGGCTTACTGTCGAGGGCGGAAGCGCGGGAGCTCGAGGAGCTTACGGTGCGTATCCCCGGGGACGTGCTCGACGGATACCTCCGGGCGCGGGCGCGGAACCACGAGATTAACTTGAGCGCGGTGCGGGCTGTGGCATTCGGGTCCATCGATTTTCTCCTTCTCTGCCAGGAAGATTCGCACCCGTGGGGGCCGCACCGCGACGAGCAGGAGCGGCTGCTGCAACTCATCGAGAACTTCGGAGTGGGCGAGCGGGTTGCGATATGCTGCGGCACGGACGAGGCCGGCATGCTCCTGCTGGCGCGGGCGCTGAACACCGGCTATAGCAGCCGGCCGCAGATCGTACCGGTGTACTATCCGGACGATGCCAAGAGCAATGTGCCGTTGTATGAGGACCGCCCGGTGAGCAAGAACGTCACCATTCACATGAAGGCCATAGGGGCGGAGGCGCTCGGCCCAGAGGGCCTGGTGGGGACACCTCACGCCGTCTGTCTCGTGCACTGCCCCGACCGGGATCCTGTTGATGCGTGGTCGGCAGGAGCGAGCCATGCGACAAGCCGTGCGCCAGCCGAGGGCTCTGACGGGCCACGAATCACACCGCGCGGCTCGTGCGGGTCTGTTCCCGGGCCGCGTCCTGGATCCGGCTGGGGGTCGGGTGATGGCGTAGGTGCCGGGACTATTGCGCGGGGCGACGGAAATGTTCGCGTGGCAGGCTGCACGCAAGAAGGCCGCGTTGGCTCTAGCCTTAGCCCCGGCCCTGTGCGCACCCTTGGCACCGTGCGCACCGAGGATGATCTGCTGCAAGCGCTTTCTGCATGGCGCGCCACCGACACGCCGGTTGGCGTGGTGGATGCCCGCCTCGCTAACGGGGCGGATCCCGAATTCGTGGCGCTATTGTCCCGTGGTGCAGGCCTGCTCAACCTGGCGGCCTATGCCGGCTGGAACACCGCCGCGAACTCGCTCGGGACCGTCCTCGCGCACCTGTCAGCATACCTCATAGCTGTGAGTCTGCCCGATTCGCAGGTCGACTGGGCTGTCCACTATGGGTTCCTTGTTGAGCGCTTCCTCGATGACTTCGTCTACCAGACGCGGGTGAGGCCGGAGCTTGCACGCATGGTTCTCTGGCGCCCGGAGCTAGGGTCTATCCATTGCCTGAGTGCGGAGGGCCTTCGTGCTGTCAATGATGCTTTGACACGGCTGGTCTCCGATGAGGCGGCGACGTTCTTTGCCGAGCATGTGCGCCACAGGCGCTTTCGTATTGCAGGTCACGGAGGCCCAGGCACCTGTGGTGCGGGAGCGAGAGGCGTCCTAGGAGACCTCGGCTTTCGGGTGGACCTCGTGGGGCTGGAGGCGAGGCTGCCCTGGGATCGCTTGTTCGAGGTTGAGGTGCGGGCGAGTGTCGCAGTGAGTGCGATACGTCCTGATGTGGGGCCAGAAATGAGCGCGGCGGGCGAAATGACACGAGACGGGGGGATGGAGTGATGCCGGCGTCGCACATGACAGGATGCAGGCTTCGTCAACTTCTCGACGCAAACGCAATGACGCTCATCGCAAGCCTGCCTGAGAATTCGCCAGACCTGGCGCGGGCCGCTGTTGAGGGCGGGGCGGATGTAATCAAGGTTCACATCAATGTGGTGCACCACGCCAGCGGCACGAGGTTCGGTTCGCTCGAGGAGGAGAGGGAGCGGCTTGTTGCAGTTCTGGAGGCGGCGGGTGGGGTGCCGGTGGGCATAGTCCCGCGCGGGCGCCCTGGCATCGACCGTGGCGACCTTGAGCCCCTCATCGAGATGGGATTTGACTTCGTATCAGCGTATGCTGCGCACCTATCCGCGGCATGCCTTACTATCAGGGGCATCGGGAAAATGGTGGCGCTGGACTCGTTCTATGTGCTGGAGGATGCGGCCGCGATGGCATGCGCGGGCGTGGACGTGCTTGAGGCGTCCATTATCCCTCACGATGGGTACGGCGGCCTTCTCACGGCGGCTGACGTTCTGCAATACGCGGCGCTGGCGCGGGCCTTCGGAGGGCCGGTGGTGGTCCCGACTCAGCGAAACATCAGGCCGGATGATGTGCGCGCGCTCATGGGCGCTGGTGTGCGGGGGCTCATGATCGGGGCGGTCGTGGCGGGCAAAGACCCTGCGAGCTTTGGTGCTGCTACGAGACTGTACAGACGGGTGATCGATGAGCATGAACGGTGACAAGGGCAGGGCACGCTACGCTGATGTAGCTGTCATAGGGGGAGGCCCGGCGGGCATCGCGGCGGCCGTCGCGGCGGCGCGCCTGGGCGTGCGTGTGATCCTGGTGGAAAGATACGGCTTCCTCGGAGGAATGTCCACGGCGGCCCTCGTAACGCCGATGATGACGTTCAGTGCGGGCGGCCGTCTCGTCATCGCCGGCGTTGCGCAGGAACTTGTTGAAAGGTTGATTGAGATGGGTGGCTCTCCGGGCCACGTCCCCGACCCGGTCGGGTTTGTTGACACGGTGACGCCGGTGGACCCCGAGGCCATGAAGGCTGCTGCCGAGGAAATGGTGCTTGAGTCAGGTGCAGAGGTGCTCTATCATTGCCTCGCAACCGGGGTCACAAGAGAATCGGCGATGGAGAGGAAAGAGGCGGAGGCAGAGGAGGAGGAGGAAAGGAGCACTCCGAAGCCTGCGGCTCGGGCGAGGGTCGCCTCGGTGGAAATATCGAGCAAAGGCGGTTCCCTGTCAGTGGTCGCAAAGCAGTTCGTCGACTGCACTGGCGACGCAGACATCGTGTGCCTGGCGGGCGGCGCGTGGCGCGCGGGACGCGATGGAGATGGGCTCACCCAGCCGGGGACGGTGTTCGTTCGGATGGCCGGAGTGGACCTCTCGAAGGTGGCTGCGTACGTGGCCGAACATCCAGACGACTTCATCCTTCGCGCGCCGGCCGGCGGCGGGGGTGAGGTGCACCTCCCTTATATGGGGGTTTGCGGCTTCTTTAGCAAAGTGGCGCAGGCCAGGCTGGCGGGGGAGTTCCCTGTCGAGCGCGACCGCGTGCTGTTTTTTGCAGGGGTTCATCCCGGAGAGGTTTTCGTGAACATGACGCGGGTTCAGTCGCGCAGCACGCTCGCGGTGGAAGACCTGACTTCTGCCGAGATCCAGGGACGCAGGCAGGTGCGAGCGGTGGTGGATTTCCTCAAAGCGCGAATCCCAGGCTTTGAGCACGCCTACGTCGTCCAGACGGGAGCCCAGGTCGCTTTCAGGGAAACGCGCAGAATCATTGGCGAATACGTGCTGAACGAGGACGACATCCTCTCAGGCAGAGAGTTCGCTGACGGCATCGCGCGGGGTGCATTCCCCATAGACATCCACTCGCCCGACGGACATGGCCTCGTCGCGAAGCGCATCAACGGCGGCGTGTCATACTCCATTCCCTACAGGTCGCTTGTTCCGGCGGAACTTGACGGCGTGCTTGTAGCCGGCAGGTGCATATCCACGACCCACGAGGCCCACGCCTCGACGCGCGTCATGCCCACCTGCTTCGCCACCGGCCAGGCGGCCGGCACTGCCGCAGCCCTGGCGGTCCTGCACGGCACGGAGCCAAGGCGGGTGCCTGTCGCTCTCATCCGCTCCGAGCTTCGAAAGCAGGGGGCCATCCTCTGACCTGTGGGCCCTGCACTGGATCTATCAGTTCTTCGGCCTTTATCAGCTGTTCGAAGTATGAGGTCATTAGTTTTCTCTCGTTTTCCGAGGTCTTGGGCTGCCGGTGATTGCACGAGGGGTATCAAAATCCGGCCCCTCGCCCGACGGGCCAGATTTTGGCGAAGCGCGCCCCGCTTGGGGCGCCGTCCCCGAGTGCAATAGCTGAAAGGCCCTGAGTATTTGTGACCCCCGAAGTTGTGCCACGTGACGAATTCAGCGCGCACGCGACTTATGGAGATCGCTGTCGAACGCCGGTCAAAGCAGAAGAGGCACGTACGTGACTACCAGGAGGACTGCTATGAGTGCAAGTAGCAACGGAACCATGGCGCGACTTATGCGCTCGATCGAGAGTCCGCTTACACTGCTTGCCACATACAGGTTAATCGCTACGGGCGGCGTCACCATTCCTATGGCGAGACCTATTACGAGTACGATACCGAAATGCACCAGGTTTATTCCAAGGCTCGACACTATCGGCAGGAACACGGGCGTGAGGATGATAAGAGCTGAAGCGGTCTCCATGAACACTCCCGCTATGAGGATGATCACGTTTATCAAGAGCATTAGAACATACTTGTTGCGGGACAGGGATAGGAGCGAATCCGCGATCATGGCTGGTATCTTCCAGTTTGCGAGCACCCACCCAAATATGCTGGCGCTCGCTATAACGAACATGACAAGGGACATGGTGACGGCGGAATCCACGATCAACTTGAAGATGTCCTTTAACTTACAGTCCCTGTATATGAAAAGCGCAGCAATCACGGCGTAATCCACAGCAATGACTGCAGCCTCAGAAGGGGTGAAATAGCCCGAGAAAATGCCCCCCAGGATGATGAGCGGTGTGAGTAGTCCCCAGAAAGAGCGCCGGAAATGGCGCCACACGTTCGGCAATGAGAACGGGCTGCCCTGTGGGTAATTATCCCTGCGTGCCGTGAACATCGCAACCACCATCAGTGCAAGCCCCATGAGGATACCGGGTATAAACCCGTTGAGAAACAACTGCGCTACAGACTGGTCAGCGATGACTGCGTAGAGGACCATGGGAACGCTGGGCGGGATCACAACGCCGATGGTTCCTGCGGAAGCTATCAGAGCTGCGGAGAACGCGCTGTCGTATCCCTTTTCCCTCATTTCTGGAATCAGGGGAGCGGCCATCGCGGCGGTGGTTGCTGCGCCCGACCCCGAGATTGCAGAGAAGAACATGGATCCAAGGACAGCGACCAGCGAGAGTCCTCCGCGAAGAAACCCCACGACGGAGTCGGCGAAGTCCACAAGGCGCTTCGAGACCTTGCCTTTGGCGAGCAAGTCTCCTGCCAGGATGAAGAATGGGACCGCGACGAGGGGAAACGAGTCTGTTCCGGCGAAGAGGCGCTGTGCTACAAGCACGAGCGGCACGCGGTGCGTGACGAGAACCACAAGTGATGCAAGGCCGATCGATAGTGCGATCGGAACACCGATTAGCAGAAACACAAACAACGCTCCAAACAGCATCCAGGCCATTCTGGCTCACTCCCCTGCGTGTCGACTTATCTCGTCAACGAGATGACAGAGGACATGGATCATTGCTACGGCAAAGCTGGCCGGAATCACGAGGTAAACGTAGCGCATGGGAAGCCCCAGGGCTGGTGAGACCTGGAAGATCTGAGACCCTGAAAGGCGCACACCATAAACGATCCCGACGGCAAAGAAAACGCCCGTAAGCACATACGCAGCCGCTCGCACCAGACTTGCGACCCGCTGTGGCAGCGCCGAAACCACGAACGTCACCGCGATATGGGCCTTGCGCTTGAAACCTATTGTTGCCGCGGTGAAGCTGCTCCAGACGAGCAGGTACCTTGCGAGTTCCTCCGTCCATGACCCCGCAGTGAAGAACACCCGCATGATTACCTGCAGAGTAATGACAAGGATCATGGCTATTATGAGCAGGAACACTACGTATGTGGCCACAGCATTCAGGGAATCGCTCAGGCGCCTGAGTGCCTGCCGTATGCTACGGAGCATCATTTCTACAGTGGACCCCCCTTGTGGTCCGTCATGGTCCTGGTTGTTGTGCGTTTCGGGAGTGCCCGGCTGCACCATCGACGCAAGAATACGACGCAAGAATGGTGCAGCCGGGTTTGCTTCGCGACCCTCTCGCCGAAAACAGGCGTCCTGTTATTTCTTCATTTTCTTGATCTCAGCCTCGATTTCCCCGATTAGCTCTCCGAATTTGTCGCGGTAGGAGTCGTACACCGGCTTCACTGCTTCCTTGAAGAGCTTCACATCAGGGCGGGTAATCACCATTCCGTTCTTTGCGATCGCTTCAAGTTGGCTGCTCTCCTGCTCGGCGTTCCATTTCCGCTCATGCTCTGCGGCACTTTGGGCGCATTCCACAAGGATTCTCTGCATGTCTGCTGGAAGCGACTTATAGAGCTTGAGACTCATAACGAAGAGAGCAGGTGCATATGTATGGCGTGTAAGGGACAAGTACTTCTGCGTTTCATACAGCTTGAAAGCGTATATGACGTTGACCGGGTTTTCCTGTCCATCAATCACGCCTTGCTGGAGTGCGGTAAGACACTCGGTCCACGCCATGGGGACGGCGTTTGCGCCGAGTGCCTTGAATGTGGCGATGTACACCGGATTCTCCATGACGCGTATCTTGAGACCCTTGAGGTCATCTGGTGTAGATACCGGACGTTTCGAGTTCGTGAGGTTCCGGAAGCCCCGCTCTGCATATGCAAGCCCCTTGAGGTTTACAGTCTCAAGCTCTGCCAGGAGCTTTTTCCCTATGGGCCCGTCGAGGACATGGTATGCCTCCTCGGGACTTGCGAATAGGAACGGCAGCTCGAACACGGCGATCCTTGGAAGGAAGTTCGCTACCGGGCCGTTGGTGATAACTCCCATGTCGGTGACACCAAGCTGCATACCCTCGAGGAGGGTCCGCTCGTCACCGAGGGAAGCGTTCGGGTAAATATCAATGACCAGTTGTCCCTTCGTGCGTGCTTCCACGAGTTCCTTGAACTTTAGAGCGGCGATGTGAAAGCCATCCCTCTCGTTCACAACGTGCGCCAGCTTGATCACCCTGGGCGCAGCCGCGACAGGCAATACCAGGGAGAATGCGCACGCCAGAATGAGACCAAGTGCGGAAATTCTTCGAAGCATCCGTCTTGCCCCTCCTTGTGTGAGTCTTGGATGATCTGAACTCCCCGTAGCCTCAGAGCGTGCTTTCCTCCGTGTACTCACCTACTCACCTTCCACCTCCCTCTCCGAGAGTCCTTTGTTCCGAGCAATACCAATGATCTGCGCAATATGCGCAGCTACAGCACAGGACACTCATGCACCTGCCACGGCGCCCTTGTCCCCGGAAGACACAAACCGGCTATACCTTGCGAGATACCCCTTTTTGAATGCCGGCTCGGGCGGGGTCCAGGAGGCAAGCCTCTTTGCGAGCTCATCCGGCGGCACGCACAGGTTGATCTTGCGATGAGGGATGTCTATCTCGATCTCGTCCCCTTCCTGGACAACGGCGATGGGACCGCCTGCAGCTGCCTCTGGCGACACGTGCCCAATGGAGGCGCCTCGCGTAGCTCCTGAGAATCGGCCGTCGGTCACCAGCGCCACGGTGGAATCGAGCCCCATTCCCGCGAGCGCCGAAGTAGGGACGAGCATCTCACGCATGCCAGGACCGCCGCGCGGTCCTTCGTATCGTATCACCACCACGTCTCCCGGACTGATGCGCCCCGAGAGAATCGCATCAGTGGCTTGCTCTTCGGAATCGAAGACCCGAGATCTACCCCTGTGGAACAACATTTCCTGCCTGACCGCGGATTGCTTGACTACGCAGCCATTAGGAGCCAGGGAGCCCTGGAGGATTGCAATGCCTCCTTCCTTGTGGAAAGGATTATCCAGCGGTCTGATGGTGTCAGAATTGGCAACGTGGACATTGGCAATGTTCTCACCCACGGTCCGCCCTGTCACCGTCATGCAGTCTCTGTGGATGAGACCGCCGCCGTCGAGCACTTTCATCACCGCCTGGACGCCGCCTGCTCGGTGCAAGTCTTCCAGGTTTGAAGGCCCTCCAGGACGCATGTTGCATATATGCGGGACACGCCTGCTGATGGCGTCGAAGATCCCGAGTTCCAAGGGCACGCCGGCCTCGTGAGCGATTGCGGTGAGATGGAGGACCGTATTGGTTGAGCCCCCGAGGGCCATGTCCACAGTGACTGCATTCTCAAACGCTTCTCTTGTGAGTATGTCAAGGGGACGTATGTTGTTCCTGAGGAGATCCATCACTCGCGCTCCGGCCCACTTTGCCAGGCGAATCCTCGCGGCCATCACGGCCGGTATTGTCCCGTGGCCGGGCAATCCCATGCCGAGGGCCTCAGTGAGGCAGTTCATTGAATTCGCAGTGAACATGCCAGCGCAGGACCCACATCCCGGACATGCGGTTTCCTCAAGGGATGCCAGTTCCGACTCTGTCATTAGACCAGCTTTCACGGCACCTACTGCTTCAAAGACGCTGCTCACATCGACTCGCTTGTCGCCCCACCAGCCTGACAACATCGGGCCACCGCTGACGAAAATCGACGGGAGGTTTAGCCTTGCGGCTGCAATGAGCATCCCCGGCACGATCTTATCGCAGTTACATATGAAGACCAATGCATCAAACTGATGTGCGTATGCCATGATCTCGATAGAGTCCGCAATCAGTTCCCGGCTGGGCAGGGAGTATTTCATTCCAACGTGGTTCATTGCTATCCCGTCGCACACGCCTATCGTAGGAAATTCAATCGGAGTTCCACCGGCAGCCCTGACTCCCGCTTTGACTGCGTCGGCGATGGCCTTCAGGTGAATATGGCCTGGTATGATCTCATTGAATGAGTTTACGATTCCTACCCACGGTCGTGCGATCTCATCGTCAGTATAACCCATTGCTTTCATCAGCGCCCGATGAGGGGCCCGCTCCGGCCCAGACTTTGCCTCAATGCTCGGCATACGCGGTCCTCCTTACAATGACAATGTGTGATCTGCTAGGGTTCCGGGTGGTTCCGCGGCGGTCATCTGTCTTCTGCCTGTCTGTCTCTTGGCCCGTCTCTTCTGGGTTCGTTTATGCTCGGCTCAACGGTTGCTAACGATTATCGACGTAAGCCAACGATTGTCGACGTAACCATTGTTAATACGCTAACATTCGACACTGTCGGCGGCTATCCTTGATACGATCTTTACCTGCGCTGGCACACTGATTACTAATCGGAAACAGTGTGGAGAGCACGAGGCGTGGTGATCAACATGGATTCAGCAGGGGCGCTGTGTACGGTACTGCGTTGGCGTGAGGCCAGTGATTCTCTTGAAAACGCGCGTGAAATGCGACGGGGAAGAGAATCCCAGCGAAAAGGCTAAATCCTTCAACGATACGCCCGGTTCTGCCTGCAAGCGAGCTACCGCTCGCTCGATGCGGACTAGGTGCAGGTATTGGGAAAACGATATCCCCAAGCTCTGCTTGAACTTTCGAGAGAGATAACATGGATTCATGAAGACGTGGCGCGCTACCTCACCCAGCCTGAGAGGCCTGTTACATCTTGCACGCACGTACTCGCAAGCCTCTTCAAGGCTTCTATTGGTGGTGCTCCGCAACGAGGGTAACCCTGTCAGAGCCCGCGATGGTGATTGCGCCGACCCTGGAGGATCCGGCAATTCGGTGGCATGAAGCGAATCTAGCGCAAATACTTGTCGCGCGATGTGGGCCCAACTTCCCTCGACTATCTGTGCGCTGCCGGGACCGGTCTGGCCGGGATCTGCTGAAGGCTGGTGCGACACTCCCTGTCTCTCTCTGTTTCTCTGCATGCTTCTGTTGATGCAAGCCCCCTTTGGTTTTTCGGTCCCGTCTTTTACAACGCCGAGGAGAAGGCGCATTATTGCGTACAGGTTGTTCTTGGATACCTGAGGGACCGCGGAGTAAGGAGGGACGAGATGACCATGAGGAAAGCCAAGTCTGGATTCAAGGGAAGATAGCTTCCGGAGCACGGCCGGCTCGTCTGGCGAGACCAACGTTATACCTGTGACAAGCACGGTACCAGCTCGCACCCCGGGAGGTCCAAGTGGAACCGCGACAAACGTCACCCCGGCGCAGCACACTCCAGCGTGTGCCTGGTAGCAGGTATCGTTATCCACGACCTTACACCCGGGCATGTGACCCTTGGAGAATTGCGCCAGCCTCGTCCTGCACATCCTCAGCCCATCAGGGGTGGACCTCACAAGCCTACAGAACGCGGGTAGGCGCTCGGGATGATCGACAAGCCCCGAGGGGTCCACTACGAGCATCTCTGCTCCGATGGTCTTAAGCAAGGAGTGCACATCTTCCAATGTCAGCAAGCTGTCAGATAGACGCGCGAGCGTCGTTTCCAGGTAGGTATGCGTAGGGAGAGGGGGCAGCGTTCCGCCCTTCACGTGTTCAAGATTCAGAGTAACAAAAGGATCGACCTCCCTGTACGTAACGAGAAGGACCAGGTCTGTGTCCTCCCTGTTATGCACAGAATGCCAGCAAAATGGGGGCGCGTGGAAGAGATCCCCGGGACCGATCTCCAAGGATCGCCCATTCACTTCGCAGATCGCCCGGCCACGCTCCACGTAAAGCACCTGTTCATCCAGGTGATAGTGCGCGTGCTGTATACCACCGGGCCGGAACGAGGCCCGCGCAACAAGCATGGCTCTGCCTTCGCCTGTCAGCGTTGACTCGCTCACCCACTGCAAGGCACCCCACCGGAACTTCTGCACTTTCATTCTCGGGGTCGAGCCGGCCTGTGCAATTGGCTGTTCAGGCATGGGAATCACTCTCTTGACTAAGTGAGGGTTCGTTAGTTCCTCCTAGTTTGCGAACATCTGGTGGGTTGCCGGTCTTGCACACGGGGATGGCGCCCCAAGCAGGGCACCTTTGTAAAATCCGGCCCGTGGGGCGAGTGGCCGGATTTTGACACCCCTCGTGCAATCGCCGGCAACCCCTCCCAAGAGCCGGGAACATTTCTGCATTCTCACTTACGTGTGCTGTCCTGGCTCGAACTTACCCGAACATACAAAGCGAGAACGATAGCCTGGAGCCGTCACTTCTGCCTCATGCCCATGGGGCGCGGCGAACAAGCACCGGACCGGTGCACGTTCCTACTGGGTACTTTAAGTTATACTACAACTTCACGGTGAAAACTCCTTTTTTCCTCGTCGAAACCCCGATCGTTCGTACAGAATCCCCTTCTTACTCCGGAGGCATGGTGACTCAACCGCGGGCCATCTCGTGCATGCGCCGGCCAGCGGCCGGTCGACTGCCTTGTCTTGTGCCTTGACTACGGTATTGACACGACACGTATATAGGACTAAAATGGTCCTGTAAGTCTCAGACCGAAGGGAGTTGGACCTCCGAGATGGAGTTCATCAGAAGAAACACCGATTACGCGTTGCGAGCACTGTCGTACATGGCGACCCACCCAGCGGGGACGGTGTTCTCGGTGTCGGAGGTCTCCCGTGCCGAGCAGATCCCGGAGGGATTCCTGCGCAAGATCTTTCAGAAGCTGGCGGTGGCGGATATCGTTACTTCCCACCGTGGTCCTCGCGGCGGCTTCTCGCTTGCACATGATCCCGGCGAAATCACCGCTCTCGAGATCGTCGAGGCCATCCAGGGACGGGTTGCAGTCAACCGCTGCCTCCTCGGGCGCGATGCGTGCGAGCGGTGGGAAGTGTGCCGCCTGCGGCAGAGCTGGGTCGGAATCCAGGAAGGGTTCGTGGCGTTTCTCAAAGAGGTGACCCTCAAGTCCCTTGTCGAGCAGCAGGCAAAGCCGGGGCGCGATAACCGAGAAGCGGCGGATCCAGGGGGACGCGACCGGCGGGTGGCGCGGCGGGACCGCGGACCGCGACGCCGAGCGAAGCAAGTGACCGAAGAGGATGGCACACCCGCCGACAACGGACGATGAGCCTGGAGCGCGTGCCGGCAGTAGGCGCCGGTAGTAGGGCGTGCAAGACGGTCTGAGTGAGGGTGCAGAAATGCTCCCGACTTTTGGGAGGGGTTGTCGGTGCTTGCACGAAGGGTGTCAAAATGTGGCCACCTGCCCGATGGGCCGGATCTTGGCGAAGCGTGCCCCGCTTGGGGTGGCGTGCCCGAGTGCAACACCGGCAACCCGCCAACTACTGGAAAAGGGACAAGAACTAACGCACCCTTACCTAGCAGTCGGGCCTGTTAGGTGACTCCGCTTAGGTGGCTCCGCCGGGCGGGCGATTCAAACAACACATAAGCAAGGGGGAGGAGAAAGATGCTGGACCGGGTAAGCGAGCACGAGTCTGTGCGCAGGATGCATGATGAAATGCAAGGGGCTGGAGTGTCGAGCGTGGTTGAGCGGTTCGAAGCGCAGGGGGTGCGTTGCACCTTCTGCGAGCAGGGGATCACCTGTCAGCTGTGCTCAATGGGACCGTGCCGGATCACGAAGCGTGCTGACAGGGGAGCGTGTGGCATTGACGCGAACGGCATGGTGATGCGGAACATGGTGCATCGGGCGAACATGGGGATATCAGCCTACTCGTTCCACGCGCGCGAGGTGGCGAAAACCCTCAAGGCCACGGCGCTGGGAAAGACGCCGTTCCAGATCCGCGACAGGGCGAAGCTGGATCTGCTCGCGCGCGCCTTTGGCGTGGAGCCGGGGAGCGAAGGATATGAGACGGCGACTGCGGACGCCATGCTTGCGGCGCTCTATCAGGACAGCGCGGAAGAGTCGGTAGCCGTAGCGGCCTTTGCGCCGGAGACGCGAAAGAAGATATGGCGCGACCTTGGCATATTCCCAGGGGGGCCCATAAGTGAGCTTGTGGATTCCACCGCGCGTGCTATGACCAACATCGACGGCGACTACGTGTCTCTGGCCAAGACCGCCTTGCGCCTTGGTGTGGCGAGCTGCTATGGTGCGTTGGTGCCGCTAGAAATAGCCCAGGACGCGCTGTTCGGCACGCCGACCCCCCACGAAGCTTACGTGGACCTCGGGATCCTCGACCCGGATTATGTCAACATCCTTCCCAACGGTCACGAGCCGTTCGTCGGGATGGCGCTCATCGAGGCCGCTCGGTCCGAGGACGTCCAGCGCCGGGCGAAAGAGGCGGGGGCGAAGGGCCTCCGCATCGTGGGGTCCATCGAGACGGGCCAGGAGATCATGCAGCGCACCCCGTGCGACGACGTGTTCGTCGGTCTCACCGGGAACTGGCTCAACCAGGAGTTCGTCCTCGCCACCGGGGCGGTTGACGTGTTCGCCATGGACATGAACTGCTCGCTGCCGTCCCTTGCGCCGATAGCCGAGAAGTATGGAGCGACCCTCGTCGCCGTTTCCAGGCTCGTTGGCGTGCCAGGCGTCGAGAAGCGCATCGTGTACGATCCCGACAAGGTGCGCGAGCAAGCGCTCGAGATCATCGACCTCGCCATCGAAAACTTCAAGCGCCGGAAGGCGGCAAACCGGACGGCGCGCAACCTGAAGCGCACAAAGATACTCACGGGCTTCTCAACCGAGGCGGTCCTCGGCGCGCTCGGTGGCACGCTCGAGCCGCTGCTCGACCTGATCAAGAAGGGCGACATCAGGGGCGTGGTGGCCCTCGTGAGCTGCACATCGCTGAAGGGCGGCGGCCAGGATACCATGACCGTGGCGGTGGCAAAGGAGCTCATCCAGCGCAACTTCCTCGTGCTCTCGGCCGGATGCGGCAACGCGGCGTGCCAGGTGGCTGGGCTCAATTCGCTGGAGGCCCAGGAACTCGCGGGCGACAGCCTGAAGGCGGTGTGCAGGGCGCTTGGCATCCCGCCGGTGCTCAGCTTCGGGACGTGCACAGACACGGGGCGGCTCGCGCTCCTCGTTGGAGCTGTGGCCAACGCGCTCGGCGTGGACACGGCCGCCCTGCCGGTGGCGGTGACGGCGCCCGAGTACATGGAGCAGAAGGCCGTAATCGATGCATTCTCCGCAGTGGCGCTGGGGCTTTACACCCACGTGTCACCGGTCCCGCCGGTGACCGGCGCGCCCGATGTGGTGAACCTCCTCACACGCGACGTGGAGGGCCTGACCGGCGGCAAACTCGCCGTCGAAACCGACCCTGTGGCCGCTGTGGACGGCATCGAGAGGCACATCAATGGCAAGAGACAAGTGCTGGGTATATAGCATGACAGGCGTGGCTGTGGTCCCGGGCGGGCATGGTATGTCGTCGCAATGCAGCAAAGTGGTAACCAGGTGACCACGATGGGTGTGCAGTGGTAAGTCTCTGACCACCTGTTGCGCGCGGTCTGGCTGAGAAATGCCCACCCCACCGGGCGGACGCGGCGAGCTGGCGGAAAAGTGACCAGGGTGACGGCGGGCGGTGGCCATTTGGCGTCCACCGTCCCGCCGAACCTGGTCAAAAAGCGCTCATATCGGCCCCTGACGAGCACAAGGTGGTAGCAAAATGACCACCGAGCACATGGGAGGTGGTCGAAATCCGCCCATTTCCGCCCCCTTGCTGAAGAACTGGCAGGCGGCTTCGCCCGTTGTCGCACTAGCGCTCGGTCCGAGAAACTCGCGTCCGGCTTGCTAAACTGGCGCTCGGCCCCTGGTCCACGAACGTTCGCGGGAAGCACGGATTCTGCCTCTTGGTAGCGCAAACGTCCTGTCGGACGCGGTTCTGGAGTGTAGGACACGGTTCTTGAGTGAGGTAGCGGCACTCGCAGAGAACCACAAGGAGGGGGGCTGTAGATAGCCAGCCTCAAAGTCCAATGACTGTCATGCTGTCTTGCCGTGTCCTCGTAAGGCGTGACTCGCTTCCCTGGGGGGCGTTCAGGTTCGAGGTTGGCTATCAAGGGATATGCCCATAAGAAAGATCGTCAGAATCGACGAGGAAAAGTGCAACGGATGCGGCCTTTGTGTGACCCCGTGCGCAGAAGGCGCCATCCAGATCGTGGACGGCAAAGCGAGGGTGGTCCGCGAGGAGCTGTGCGACGGCGCAGGCTTCTGCCTAACCGTCTGTCCCACGGGAGCGCTGTCCATCGAGGAAAGGGAGGCGCGGGAATTCTCGCGGGGGGCCGCAGGACAGCACGCAACGAGCCAGCTGCAATCGGAATCCCAGCCGCAGGTGGAGCCACAGCCACAGCCACAAGCAGAGTCAGAGCCGCAGGTGCACATGCAGCCGCAGCCGGAGCCCGAACTACAGGCGCATATGCAGCCGCAGCCGCAACTGCCTCCGCAGACGCGTGGGCAGGCGCAACCGCAACCGCAACCACAACTGCGGCCGCAGGCGCACATCACCCAGGGATGCTTCCTGTGCGGGGCGCGCGAGGGCGCTGAGGTCCTCATACCGTGCCGCTTCAAGGGCGACAGCCTTTGGGTATGCGTGCGATGCCTGCCCCGGCTCATCCACGGGTGACGAAATTGCCCCTGCCGGTTTACAAATAGCCGCAAATACAGTACAATGTAAACCGGTGAAAGGAGGTGACGCTGGTGTCGATCGGCCAACGGATAAGACTTGCCCGAAGGGCGGCGGCGCTCAGTCTGCGCGGCCTGGCGGAGAAGGCAGGTCTCAGCGCGCAGGCGATTTCAAAGTACGAGAGAGATCTTGACGTCCCGAGCTCGAGAGCTCTGCTGCGCCTGGCGGCTGGGCTGGGGGTCAAGGTGGAGTTTTTCCTCCGACCTTCGTCCGAAGTCACCATCGTGCCTGCGTACCATCGCAAGCGGTCTAGGCTTACGCGTGCAGAGGAAGACTCCATTGCGGCGCGGATCCAGGAATGGCTGGAGCGCTATGTGGAAATCGAGACCCTGACACCGTTTGGCTGTTGCGCAAGACCCCGATTCCCGGAGGACCTGCGCTACCGTGTTAGCACGCTGGAGGAGATCGAGGATGCTGCAGAGAACTTGCGTATGAGATGGGACCTCGGCCTTTCCCCCATCGAGAACCTCATGGAAGTGCTGGAGGACCACGGCATCAAGGTTGGCCTTGTTGATGGCTATCCCGACTTCGACGCTTGCACCTTCTGGGCCGGGCATGATCCAGTGATCGTGGTCAGGGATGACGTTCCTGGAGACCGGCAGAGGTTCAACCTCGCCCACGAGTTGGGGCACATTGTGCTAGAAGTCGATGAAAAGGAGTCCGGAGCGCGAGCGCTATCAGCAGAAGCGGCCGCCCACAGGTTTGCGGGCGCATTCCTGGTGCCAGCTAGCGTTGTAAAGTTGGAGCTCGGAGAACAACGCCGGAACCTGGGCCTCCTCGAACTACATCTCTTGAAGCACAAGTACGGCCTGAGCATGCAGGCTTGGGTTCGCCGGGCGCAAGATACCGGCGTCCTATCGGAGGCAGCGGCGGTGCGGCTGTTCAAGACGTTTCGCAGCCGCGGATGGCACAAGGAAGAGCCTGGTGACCAGTTGCCGCCCGAAAAGCCCAGTCGAATGAGGAGGCTCGCCCTGCGGGCGGTGGCTGAAGGTATCATTTCACACGCCCGTGCGTCTGAGTTGCTAGGCATACCCCTCAGTGACTTCCGCAAACAGATTGCGGAGGAGCATGATGGACTACCGGCAGACCTACGTCACTGACGCCAATATCTGGATCGACCTTCATGCGGGCGGGCTGGCGCGCAGAGTCTTCGATCTCCCCGCCAGATTTGCCGCACCAGATGTCATCGTGCAAGAACTGTTGGTCCCCGATGGAGCCGAGCTCATTGGATACGGCCTGGCAAGCTGCGAGCTATCAGGCAGTGAGGTGCGCTTTGTGTCGCAATTGCGGTGCCGGGAACGGTATCGAGCAGTGTCTACCAACGACCTTTTTGCGCTGGTGCTCGCGATGCGGCTCAAGGCTCCGCTTCTCACTGGTGACAACCACCTCAGGCGCGCGGCAGAAGAACACGGTGTGACGGTCCATGGAGTCCTGTGGCTCCTTGATGAAATGGTGAGACTGCAAGCCATCGATATGGGAACAGCAGCGACCGCTCTTGGGATGATGCTTGTTGCGGGAAGCCGGCTGCCACAACAGGAATGCGCCGCGCGGCTGGCCCGGTGGCGGAGCAGGTGACATGCAGGACTTGACACATGGCGTCGCGTCGTGGTTTGTGGCTCCGTAGAACACTGTTATAGAATCATTAATCGGCAATCCTTTGCAGAGCCTCGAGTGTGAGCGCCGTTGGTAATAGCAGCGTGGAGCACTCTACCTGCAGAACGCGGTGCAACATCACGCTGAGCATACGTTTCCGCGCCCTGGCAAAACCTATTGCGGGGCGCGTCTAGCGGTCCAAGAGTTCAACAACGCCAGGAAAGGAAGCGAGTGCTGCATGGCAGGATTTCCGAATCTCACGAGCCCGACGAAGATCGGGAACATGGACCTCCGAAACAGGGTGGTTATGCCGCCCATGGTGACCAACTACGCCTATGAGGACGGGTCGGTCACCGACAGGCTGCGCGCGTACCACGCGGAGCGCGCGAGGGGCGGGGTGGGCCTCATCATCGTGGAGGCTGCGTACGTACACCCGTCCGGCAGGGGCTTTCAGAACCAGGTCGGCATCTACTCGGACAAGCTCATCCCCGGCCTGCGCAGCCTGGTGGACGCCGTCCACGCCCACGGCGCGAAGATCGCCATCCAGCTTTACCACGGCGGCAGGCAGACCACCTCCGATGTGACGGGCGAGCCGCTCCTGGCCCCGTCGCCGATACCGGACCCGACGAAGGGCGAGACGCCCAAAGAGATGTCGAAGGACGAGATCGCCATGATTGTGCGGGCCTTCGGCGAGGCGGCGCGCCGAGCGAAGGCCGCAGGCTTCGACGCCGTGGAGGTTCACGGCGCCCACGGTTACCTCATCGACGAATTCCTGTCCCCGTATGCCAACAAGAGGACCGACGAGTACGGCGGACCCCTCGAAAACCGGCTGCGCTTTCCGCTTGAGGTGGTGCGCGCTGTGCGGCAGGCGGTCGGGCCTGACTTCCCGGTGCTGTACCGGATGAGCGCCGACGAGAAGGTGCCAGGCGGACTCACCCTGGACGAAACAAAAGAGGTGGCCAGGCGCCTGGAGCACGAGGGCATCAACGCTCTGCACGTCTCGGCGGGCGTGTACGAGTCGGCAGTGTGGATCATTCAGCCGATGTCACTGCCGCGCGCGTGCCTTGCGGACCTTGCGAGTGGGGTAAAATCCGTCGTGAAGATCCCGGTCATAGCGGTGGGTCGCATCAACGACCCCGAGGTCGCGGAAGGGCTGCTCGCCCAGGGTAAAGCCGACCTCATCGCCATGGGGCGCCAGCTCCTCACGGATCCGGACACGCCGCGCAAGATCGCGGAGGGACGCGTGGACGAACTCCGGAGGTGTATCGCGTGCTGCCAGGGATGCATCGACGAGCTGTTCCAGGACCATCCCATCGGGTGCACCGTGAACGCCCGGGCGGGGTTCGAGTCGGCGTTCACCCTCGCGAAAGCCCCGGCTGCCCGCAAGGTCCTCGTGGTGGGCGGTGGGCCAGCTGGCATGGAGGCCGCGCGCGTGGCGGCGCTCCGCGGCCACCAGGTCACGCTGTGGGAGAAGGGCCCCAGCCTGGGCGGGCAGCTGCCGCTTGCGGCGACACCGCCCCAGAAGGGCGAGATCGCCACGTTCAGGGACTTTCTCATGAGGGAGATGGGCAGGCTCAAGGTCAACGTCCAGGTGAACAGGGAGGCGACCCTGGACGCCATCCGCACCGAGAGGCCGGACGTGGTGGTGATCGCGACCGGTGCTCGTCCGGCGCGCGTGAACGTGCCGGGGGCCGACCGGCCCAATGTGGTGATGTCGTGGGACGTGCTGACTGGCAAGGCGACCGTGGGGAAGAAGGTCGCAATCATAGGCGGCGGCCTCGTAGGGTGCGAGACCGCGGAGCACCTTGCCGAGAAAGGACACGAGGTCACGATCATCGAGATGCTGCCGCGCGTGGCTTCCGATGTCGGGCCGCTCGTGGGGGCGCTCCTGCTGGACCGCCTGGCGGGGCGGGGCGTGAAGATCGTGACCGGCGCGAAGCTGGCCTCAATTGGCGAGCGCGAAGTCACGGTGGAGAAAGATGGGAAGAGCGAGACCCTTTCGGGCTTCGACTCCGTCGTCATCGCGGTGGGGTCGGCGCCGGAGGATGGCCTCGCAAAGCAGCTCGAAGGCGCCGGGATAGACTACTACGTCATCGGGGACGCCTGGAGGCCGCGCCGCATAACCCATGCCGTGTTCGAGGGCATGCGCGTGGCGCATGAGATATAGTCAGGAGCGGGCAGGCTGGGATCGCGGGGTCCCCGTTGAATAGATGAAAGGCCATGCTTCGCAGGGCGCTGCGTGCGAGCGGCGCCCTGCGCTTGCGAGAAGAGACCTGTAAACGGGGGGTGGGTGGGAAGGTGGCGGCGAAGCCTCTTGTCCTCGGGCACCGGGGCGCGCCTGACGTGGCGCCGGAGAACACCCTCGCGGCGTTCAGGGCCGGCCTCGATGCCGGTGTAGACGGTTTCGAGCTTGATGTGCAGCTTTCCCGCGACGGGAAGCTGGTGGTGATCCACGACGAGCGAGTGGACAGGACGACGAACGGCAAGGGATGGGTGAAGGACATGACCCTTGCCGAGCTGAAGGCGCTTGATGCAGGCTCATGGTTTAAGCAAGAAAGCGGCGGCGCAAGTAGTGGCAGCGGGTGCGGCCCCTTCGGCGGCGACGCCCGCAGTGCCGGTAACGACGGCGCTGCCGGCCGCAGTGGCGGTACCGGCACTGCCGATGCTCCATTCGCAGGTGAGAAGATCCCAACCCTCGAAGAGGTCCTCGAGCTTGTGGCCGCGAAATGCAGCCTCATCAACATCGAGATTAAGAGCGGGCTTGTCCTCTACCCCGGCATCGAGGAGAAAACCATTGCCGTGCTGAAGGACTTCGGCATCGTCGAGAAGACGGTGCTCTCGTCGTTTAACCACTTCTCGCTGAGGGCGGCCAAGGCCCTGGACTCGTCGATCAGGACGGGCGTTCTGTACATGGAGGGGCTTGTGGACCCGTGGGTGTATGCCAGGCACGTCCCGGCGGACGCCCTGCACCCGGCGTTCTATGCGGTTGTCCCGGAGATCGTGGCTGGCGCCCACGCCGCGGGCCTCGCGGTGAACACGTGGACCGTCGACAATCCCGACGACATGCGCAGGATGGTAGCTTGGGGTGTCGACGCCGTGATAACCAACCGTCCTGCGGCGATGCTCCAAGTTGTCAGAGCCGCGTCTGCGTGAAGAGGCACCGCGGCACGTCCGGACGGGGCGCACGATGTCAGGCGCGTCTTCGTGGTCCCGCCGGCGTCGGCATGTCGCTCCGCCCCCGGGCAGAACCAACGACAAACAAGAAGGCGGGCTCACTGCCGCGAAAGCGGAAAGCAGGAGGCATGAAAGTCCAGTATGAAGGCTTGAAAGGAGGATGACCCGGTGCGGCTGAATTATCTCAGGACTTTCGTCCTCGGCCTTGGGTTCTTCAGCATATCGCTGAGCTGGTCCATCTACAACTCCTATGTGCCCATCTTTCTTTCCGATCTTCTCAAGGACGTCGCCTACCGCACCACGCTTGTCGGCATCATCATGACTTTTGACAACATCGCGGCCATAACCCTACAGCCCTACTTTGGTGCACTCAGCGACAGGACGTGGACGAGGGTCGGGCGCAGGATGCCGTTCCTGCTCGCTGGGGTGCCCGTGGCCGCGGTGTTCTTTGCGCTGATTCCACTCACAAGGTTCGCCCTGACGGCGATGATTCCGGTCATCATCGTGATGAACGTCGCCATGACGGCCTTCCGAGCACCTACGGTGGCCCTGATGCCTGACATCACACCGTCCCCGCTCCGCAGCAAGGCCAACGGCATAATCAACTTCATGGGCGGCCTGGGCGCACTCCTCGCCTTCTTCGTGTTCTCGCAGCTCTTCAAAGTGGACCCCAGCCTGCCGTTCGTCGTGACCAGCGCGCTCATGGTTGTCGTCCTTCTGGTTCTGCTCAGGACTATTCGCGAGCCGCGCCACGCGGACAGTTCCGGCAACGCCGGCGGCGGCAAGGAGGGGAGTGTCGGGATCATCCAGGCCATGGGCGAGGTCCTGGCCGATCGGGACAAGAGCGCCCTGTGCTTGCTCCTTGCGATCTTCTTTTGGTTTGTCGGGTGGAGCGGGGTCGAAGCGCTGTTTACGCTGTACGGCGTCGAAGTGTGGGGGATGACCCCCGCGGCGGCTTCGTTCGTGCTCGGGTTTTTCTCCCTGTCCTTCCTGGTCTTTGCCATCCCGAGCGGGTTCATCGCCACGGCTATCGGGCGGCGGCGTACGATATTGGCGGGGATCGTGGGCCTTTCGCTCATGCTTCTCGCGATGAGGTTCGCGCGCCCAGGTACGACGCTCACGGCTCTGCTGCTTGTGGGGGGCGCTGCATGGGCGCTCATAAACATCAACTCGTACCCGATGGTCGTGGACATGACCACCGCGGCCAGGATCGGGGCGTACACCGGCCTCTACTATTTCTTCTCGGCCCTTGCGGCAATCGTGGCCCCGCCGGTCTTCGGCTGGTTCATGGATGTCCTGGGGAAGCAGGTCCTGTTCATGTGCGCGTTCGTGAGCTTCGCGGTGGCGTTCGCCCTCATGCTCGGGGTAAGACGCGGAGAGGCTGTGGGGACCGCCCCAGCTGCGCAGGAGGCGGGCACGGCGGTGGGCGCGGAGCTATAGAGCAGACGGCGCAGCGGGCGAAGCGTGGCGGTGCCTGACAGTCGCGGTTAATTCGCCGCCGTCCCGTCGGGATGCGTTCGCGACCGCGCTCCTGCGCCATGCGCCGATGAGGCCTTTACACGCCAGCACGCCTGTGCTATACTCTCAATGCGAGACGGTTGCCGTGTCCAGGGTCCTTGATGCGCAGCACGCGGCCGAATCGAAAAGGGTTTTGGTTTTGGTGCCGACGTAGCTCAATGGCAGAGCAGCGCACTCGTAATGCGCAGGTTACCGGTTCAAGTCCGGTCGTCGGCTCCATGAGTTTTCAAGCGCCGCAAGGGTTTGCGGCGCTTTTTGCATCGCGGTGCCCGAACGTGCGCAGGTGGTCGGTGCCGGATCGATGCCATGTCATCTCCTGCCAGCACACTCGCGGGGTTTACCCCGTCGATGGCCTGCTGGATCTAAAGCATCATCGTCGTGGAGAAGTCAGCATGCCTCAGGCCCAGGCGCTCCTGGATATCCTTCGGGTGCATGCCGAGGGCGGTGAGCCAGCTCGTGTGCGCGTGGCGCAGGACATCGAACGTCTCGTCGGCGATCCCGAGAGACTTCATCCACGTCCACGTCAGGCCACCGCGGCCCCTATATCTCACCCCCCGCCTAAGTGAGGGTGCGGAAATGCTCTCGACTTTTGGGAGGGGTTGCCGGTGCTTGCACGAGGGGTGTGAAAATCCGGCCACTTGCCCGACGGGCCGGATTTTGGCGAAGCGCGCTCCGCTTGGGGCGCCGTCCCCGAGTGCAACACCGGCAACCCGCCAACTACTGGCAAAGGGGCGAGGACTAACGCACCCTCATTTAGTTGGTGGCAGAAATGGGTCTCTGATATGTGCGTTTTCGTCAACTGCAACCGAGCCCAGCCCTGAAGGAACCGAGCTCAGTCAGTGAGGACGAGTGCACACCCTCCTTCTAGGGAATCAATGGCAGCCGTTATGATCATATCTGCACAGCGCCAATCTCTATGCTGCAGACCCTGTCGAGCGGAATGACAATTGCCCTGACTAGCTCCCTCTCTACCAACTGCCCGCCGCTTATCGTCTTCACCACAATGCAAGCGTCTTCGAAGCCTACTAAGACCAGGAATTCGCCGATTACCCTCAGAATCCTCGCATTCAGGGCTTTCTTGCAGCAGTCGTCGCATTCGAACTCAACGGCGATACATAGCGAATCGAGATCTCCGAGGTGTTGGAGCGATGCGAGCAATGGGTGAGGAACGACGCCGGTATCCACAGGCTTCTGCACTTCTTGTTCTTCCATCTTTTCTTACCTCCTTGGCATTTGAGGTTCGACGTGAACCTGTCTAATGCCCATAGCAGTCTATGCGGGACGTCTCAAAGGTGTTACTTGTAGGAGAGCCGGATCAGTGAATCGGTTTCATTTAGCCATGTGTGGCTCTAGATCCAACTTGTGGTGGGATTACGTGGTGGGATTGCGGTGGGAGGTTGCGCGACCGGCCATCAATGGGCGGAGCGCGTTTTGAGCGGACGTCCGGGTAATTCCCGAGAAAGGTCTTGGCTTCGCAGAGGTGGCCGAGAAGGTGGCTGCTGACGCGATTGCTGCGCTCAACGGCATGAATTGCCAGGGCCGGAGCCTTACCGTAAGCGAGGCTCGTCCTCGGCCCGAGAGAACAAGTGAAGGCAGGCACCATTACAGATGGTAACCTGATAGTTCTGACAGATCATAGCCACGCGCCGGGCGTAGTAATGTCACGGGGACATGTCCGCCGGGGACCCACGCGTTCACTGCGTCCCCGACGGTGAGCATGCGGAAGCACCCACCACTCGACCGTTCCTGTGTGACCGGAGGCCCGGCTGCGGCCGGGTTCACACAGTGCACATGTCGAGAGGGCCCGCTCCAGGGCGAGCCCTCTCCTTGGTGCGCGAGTTGGCGTCTTGCCTGGGAGGTTACTATGCGGCCTCCGACGACTCCACCGCTGCCACCGGGGTCCTCGCCGGGAAGAACTCGAAGATGAGGTTCAGGATGATGCCGAAGATGGCGGCGGTCGCGATTGCGGGCAGCTTCATCCCGAATGCCGGGATCATCCCGTTGGGGAAGGCGAAGCTGCCGCCGATGCCGATCACCAGGATGGTTGAGGCGATGGCAAGGGTCCTCGCGGAGAACAGGTCCACCCTCTCCGAAATCATGAGGGCCACGCCCTGCACGCCTATGACCCCGAAGAGGTAGATGGACACGCCGCCGATGACGGCGCCGGGGACGCTGCTGACTGCGGCGGCGAGTTTCCCGAAGAAGGACAGGCCCATCGCTATGATCGCTGCCAGCACCAGGACTGAGACGGAGAAGTTGCGGGTGATCGCCATCACGCTGTTGTTCTCACCGTAGTTGGTTCCTGCCGGCCCGCCGATCGCCCCGGCGATCATATCGCCGATCCCGTCGCCGATGAGGTTGGTGCCCAGGAGGCTGGCGATTGGATAGTGCTTCTTGCGCCCGAGCTGCTTGGCGAGGTTGTTGACATAAAGGTCGATCTGGTACAGGTGCGCCGTGGACTCGGGGATGGTGGCGATAGCGATGGGCATGATCGCCAGGATGGCCGCGGGGCTCCACGACGGGAAAGTGAAGTGGGGCGCGGTCACCGCGGGGGCTTCGGCGATCTTGGCGAAGTCGACAAGGCCCAGCGGTATGCTTGCGAGGTATCCTACCGCCACCCCAAGGAGAACCGGGAGCTGCCCGAGTGTTCCGCGCAGGTAGACTGAGAAGAGGATGGTGGCAAGGAGCGTAATGAGCCCAGCCGTCCAGTTGCTCGAAGCGCTGTTCATGGCTGTGCCGGCGAGGGCTATTCCAATGACAATGGCCACGCTGCCTGTCACGACCGGCGGCAGAACCTTCTCCACCTTGTCCCTGCCGAACCGGTTTATGATGATGCCCGCGAGGATCGAGACGAGACCTGAAGCTACGATGCCGCATTGCGCCTGAGAGATGAGGGAATCAGGGGCGACCGTCCCGAGCGCTTTGACGCCGGTGATGGCAGCCACCGCAGCGATGTACGAGAAGCTCGAGCCGTAGTAGAGTGGGATTCGACCGCGGGTAATCAGGATGAAGCCAAGAGTTGCAAGACCGCTCGCAAACAGCGTGGTGGAAACATGGAACCCGGTCAGTAGCGCTACCAGCACGGTAGCTGGAAACATGACGACCACCTGTTGCAGGGCGAAGAACACTAGTTTCCACGCCGGGGGTGTGTCATCGGGAAGGTAACCGACAAGTTGGGTGTTTGTTTGGGTAGACATGGTGCTCGACCTCCTCGAGATGTGATTCTGCTCGGTTACCCCCGGAGCGCGACACGCAAAAAGGCACTCCCGTCCGCCGGACAGGAAGTGCCTTGCCATCAAGCGTGTCCGCTTATACTCCCTTGCCGGCCTCGCTGGACCGTCTTAAAGGGTAACCTTTGTCTCGTGTAGAAGTATAATGTCGTTTCCCCATGCCTGTCAAGAATAACTGGGTATTCGAAGGCCATCATCACCGTGGATGAGTGGCTCGGGCGCATAGTTGCAAAGTTGAAGGATCTCGGCATATACGAATGCACACGTATCTACGTCACGTCCGACCACGGCATGGACGAAGGGAAGACCTCCCACGCGATGGCTCCATACGTGTCCCTGGCGACCAACGACCCGGGGATCAAGGCGAGAAGCGATCAGAGGACATAGTCCCAACGATTCTGAGCCAGATAGGCGTAGACCTGTCGGAGATCACACCAGCCCCGCCCGGGAGACTTCCCACTCAGCCTGAGCGGGCATGGTAGCACGACTCGGCCTGAACAAACCCGTTGGCGGCGGGCAGACGGACTGATGTGCAGACGGACGCCAAGAAAAACGCGCAGTTTGACCAGATCCCCGGGTCCCCGGTCGTTTTTGTTCTGCCCCCTGACAATTACGGGATGAGTTTCGGAAAACAGACGTGTGGGGGCTCAGTTATCTCAGGCGGAGTTGCTTTGTAGTCGGAACTCGGGAAGTCGGTCTCGATGAGGATCAGCTGTCCGCCGGGATAGACGCCGTTGTTGGTGACTTTGTAGTCGTCATGGTTATGGGCTAGATAGAATTGGGGGAACATAAAGTTGTCTGCCGTCTCCGAGCCGCAGTTCCACGGTACCCAGTTGTACGGTGGGATGAACGTTCCTCGACCCAAGCTATTCTTTAGAATGATATTCTCCCAGAGGTCTTTCGCGCCAGGGAACGGAGGAATGAAGGTGCCGGCTGCCTTGGATTGAGCAGTAGCCGTAGCGATTTGACTCTTCAAGGATGGGAAGCCTGCTTTTCCGCAGAAGATGTAATCTGCGTAGATCGATCTCTTGTCGTCAGCGGTGTAGAGGACGTCGTAGCTTTCGCCGGATCCCACAAGCGTCGTGAAGTTCATTTCGCCTGCTGTTCTCGGGTTTGCGTCTTTCCCCACGATAGCACCATGCCAGCCGTGAACGTGGAATGGCACCGGCTGGTAGCCAATGTTTATCATCCGGAGCAGGAACTTGTCGGGTGGTATACATCTTGCCGGGTCACCTGTTGATACCTTGACATAGCAGTCGTATCCTTCCGGGATGGTGTACCCGAAATCGGGTACAAGCTCGGGCGGTAGCGCGGTAGGCAGTAGGGTGTCCGGGAAAGCCCGACCATTGACCAGCCAGTAATCCGGCTTGTAGTCCACGGGGTTGAAGTCGGTCTGAGCAAATACTGCATCGTGCCAGCGCGTGTCGATGTCCGAAAAAAGCAAAACCCAATCGCTGTTAAAGAAGGAGTTAATGTCGTTGTACGCAAAGTTCCTGTTAGTGGCAGTGGGAGGAATCTGTGGCAGTGGTCTGCCCTTGAAGAACCAGCGCCCACTAATGGGGCTTCTTACAATGCCTGCTTCTGCCAAGCTAAGCGCGGACGGGTAGACGATCAGGGCGCCGTACATTCCCATTTGGACGTGCTCCGATGCTTCTTCGTGGCAGTGATAGAAGTACGTACCCGGCTTCTCTGGCTTGAAGTAATAGGTCACTGCGATTCCCGGTTCACCCGGCGGGGTCACCGGTACACCGAAGGACGTTTCAGGGACGCCGTCAACCTGGGTAGCCACGTGACCCCCGTGTATGTGGACTGTATGGACGTCGAGGATGGGCGGGGTCGTGAGGTATAGACCGAGGTTCACAAGCGTAATGTATAGCTCGTCGCCGATTTCCATGTCTATTCTCGGCGACGGGATTACCGCTTTGCCTCTGAGCGCGTCGAGGTTTGCCGGAACGGTGATATCGAATTGGGGGTTCACTATTGTAGGTGGGCCTGTTGGTACCCCGAACGCCAACGGCTGAACCTTGAATAGTCCCCCGACGAAGCCGAAGATGTAGACCTTCCGACGAGGCTCGGTTCCCGTCGGGTCTATTGGAAGGTGGATGAAGCCGTCGGTAGCGAACAAGTTGTAGAACAGTCTTCGAGACACTGGTCTCATCCTTTCAATTGCTGACTTGAGAGGGGAACGCCTGAGCATACCCCTGTCCGATACATTTTATGAAGGCTGGTTGAACAACGTGCTCGCTATCCCCTCATGCTCCGCGATTCTCGTTCCCAGGTTATCGCATACGTAATCCCCGCAGTAGGCGCAGTTCGCGGGCCCCGTGGTGATGACGCACGGCCGGGCAGGGCAGGCAGCGTCCATGCATTTCGGGTTTTCGCTATCGTCCTCAAGACCAGTGGTCTGGCAGCTCTTCCAGCGGCCCATACCTGCATAGACGGCACGCACCCAAACCCAGACCGAGACCCAGACCCATACCCAGGGATAACCCTACAGCACGGTTCGGGTACGTCCTTCACGCCCCTGAGGCGGTGTGCATAGTATGTGGCAGAAGGGACAGCGTCGCAGCCTCGCCTAGCTGCACACCTGCAAGCGCGCGGCAGTGCGCGGAGACAAACAAGCAAGCAAGTAGGCAGGAGAGCAAGGGAGGCGCGCACAGGCGGCCGATGCGCGCGTGGCTGATGTGCAGCCTGTGCGGTACGCGTGCGCGACCCGTGCGGCGGGCTCGCGGGTCTGCATCGGGCCCGCCCCAGACGCGCGGACGCGTTGCTGCGACCATTGCCCCGTCCCGAGGGAGGGATCTGTATGCCGTCGTTTACGTTCACCGGGGATGCCGCCAATACTGGTAACCAGGTGCTTACGGCCACCGTAAGCATTGCCATATCGCCTGAAAGCGCTGTGCTTGCGTCCCCAGCGCTTCTGCCCGGGGCCTCGGTTGTGGGCACGCTCGCTGTCTCCAATGCCGGCGACGTTGACTGCCTTTACTTCGTCTCCGCCGACTGGGCCGCCGTGTCGCCGACCACGGCGAGCATGGCACAGATACTGGCAGGCTCACTCAATGCGAGCGTGGTGGCAAGCCCACCGACGACCACGCTTTACACGGGGGCGCTCACCAGCCTCGTGGACCAGCCCACTGGCGGCCACTCGCTGCCTCTCGGCTCGGTCCAGGAGGTGACCATCACCGTTGTGCTCGATCCGGGCGCGGGCAACCTGGTTCAGAACCGGGATCTTTCTATCGACTTCGTGTTCGTGGCGACCCAGGCGTAACGGCACCCGTGTGGGCTGAAGTGAAAGGGGAGTCTATGGAAGGGCGGGCGGGGTCGTGCGAGGCTGGCGCGGCCTTGCCCGCGCAGGGTGATGAGAAGAGGACAATTAGAAGAGGGCGATGAGAAGGGAAAGCGGCGGTGCGACAATGAGAGGCAACTTCATGGAAAGCACGGAGGGCGCAACGCCCGTTCGCAAGTCGTCGGGCAACAAATTGACCGCTATGATGGTCGTCCGAAACGAGGCAGGCAGGTATCTTCGCGAGGTCCTGGGGGATCTTTCCGAGTGGGTGGACGAGATCGTCATTCTGGATGATGCGTCCGATGACGACACCCCTTCCATCTGCACAGGCTGCCACAAGGTTGTCAGGTTTGAAAGAAACTCGCAGCCTATGTTCATCAACCACGAGGGGAAGCTTCGGGCGAGGCTCTGGACGATGGTGGAGGAGACCAGTCCCGACTGGATCCTGGCGATAGACGCTGACGAACTGTTCGAGCCCAGGATGCGCCAGGAGGTGCGCGATCTGATCAACCAGGTGGAGTACGACGCCGTGGAATTCAGGCTCTTTGACTTTTGGGGCTGTCTTTCGCATTACAGGGTGGATGGCGAGTGGAACCCCTGGAACCGGTTTGTCCGGCTTCTTGTGCGGCACGTGCCAGGCAGGCGCTGCACGTGGCCGGACGTGCCCATCCACGTCGGGCGCTGGCCGCTTGAATATCGGGGGCCCCTACTGACATTCCATTCGGACATACGCGTAAAGCATCTGGGCTGGGTCAGGCCTGATGAACACCGGTCCAAATATGAGCTGTATCGGGCCAGGGAGGTCGAGACGCGCGGCGCTCCATCAAAGCACACCGAGAGCATCGTGGCATCGCTTCAGGACATCAAGCTGGAGAAGTGGTTCGACTCCAAGCCGCTTCCATACCCTTCGCGGTTCGCTGCAGCCTGCGCGACGCCGGTCGGAGATGGCGAAGACGACAGCAATGAAGGCCGCCCGCGCCCCGGGACAGCGCCGACGCCCAGGACGCCGGAGACAGCTGAAATACCCGCGACACCCAAAACAGCCGGAACAGCCGACGGACGCCGGAGTCGACCTGCCGGCGGTGCTGGTGCTGGTGCTGGTGCTGGTGGTGGTGGTGGTCCTGCTATTGCGGCTGCCGCTGCTGCTACCGGCGCGGCAGCCAGAGGACGAGAAACGTCCCAGGCGACACCCGGAGGCGCCGGGGGCCAGCCGTCAAGACGCGTCAGGCGGCGGGTAGGAGTGCTCACGACGAATCACTTCAGCCCCGACGGAAACCGTGTGGTGTACGGCGGCGCGGAGCGATACGGCGTGGAGCTAACCAGGCTTCTCCTGGACATGGGGTTCGAGGTTGAGTGGTGGCAGGCCGGGACGGGATGGGAGCGGGAGATCATCCCGGGAGTGCCGGTGCGGTCGATACCTGAGGGCGACGCCCAGTTCCAGACGGCGCCGCGCCTCAATCATACCTTTCACGAGCGCGCCACGGGCATCGACTATGCGATATACTTCGTCACGTTTCTCGCCTACCCGCAGGCGCTGGAGAAGAGCATCAGCATATCCCACGGCATCTACTGGGACTACCCCACCTTCGAGGCCACCCTCGGCGGAGGCGAAGCGAGGCGTGAGTGGCGCCGCAGGTTGTTCATGGCGCTTGCGGCGGTCCGGAAAGTGGTCTCGGTCGATACGGCCACGATCCAGTGGGTGACGGCCACATGGCCGGGCCTCAACCAGAAGTTCGAGTACGTCCCCAACTTCGTGGACCTCGCTGCGTATCAGTGCCTTCCAGATCCCGAAGCGCACGAACCGGTTCGAATCGTCTTCCCGAGGCGCCTCACGTCGGTACGCGGGATTAACGAGGCGGCCAGGGCCGCCGAGGTGCTCACGAAAGAATATGATAACGTGGAGTTCCACTTCGTCGGCCGGGCGCACGACGATGTTCTCGAGAGTCACATGATAAGATGGGCGAACGCAAGCGAGAGGATCTTCTACTATTGGCGCCCACCGGGATTGATGCCGTGGGTATACTGCAACATGGACATCGCTCTCATCCCGTCCAAGTCAACAGAGGGGACGTCGCTCGCCTGCCTCGAGGCAATGGGAGCGGGCTGCGCGGTCATCGCTGGCGCCACCGGGGGGCTTTCGGACCTCATCATCGACGGCTACAACGGCCGCCTCATCAAGCCCACGGTGCAGGACCTCATAAACGTCCTGAGCGAACTCATCGAGGATCGGGAGCAGCGCGTGCGCCTGGGGAACGCGGCGCGAGACGTGGCGCAGGCGTTCAGCCTCGAGAGATGGCGGCGCAGGTGGGCGAGGGTGATAGCGGACACGTTCGTATAACGGGCCCATAAACAGCGAAGCTTCAAGGCAGGTGCCCATCCAAAGGTGGATTCGCAAGTTCACACGATTCCTCCAGCAACTGCCTGGTTGTCGTTGCTTGCAAGATGGGGCCTGTGACATTACGGGACGGGCTACTCGCCCGGATGCCTTATGTTCACGTCGATGGCACTCAACCAGGACAACATCGTAAAGGTGGGGCCGGGGCCCCCCGCGCCCATCAAAGTGCCCGCCGACGCGAACGTGGTCGTGGGGCGGGCTTGGAAGGACGTCTTCGCAACGTCGCTCGTCCCGGGGTTGGTTTCGAGCTCGCAGGTGATGGGGGTCCGGCCGGCGCGGGGCGGCGTCCGGGTGCGCGCACTGGCGGTTCGTGGCAACGGCGGGAATGGCACCAGGGTCATCGTCGCAGGCACGCTCGAGTTTGCCATCACTTACAGAAGGAGCGACGGGCTGGTGGGGTTCACCCTGCTTGAACTCCCGCTTTCGACCTTCGCTGATCTTCCGGAGGTCCGGTTCCGCGAGGGCATGCAGGCGGAGGCGGAGGTCTCCGTGACAACCGCGGTCTGGGATGCGCCGCCTGGCCCCACGCTTGGCGGGCTTATACGGCTCGAGGTCGTCGTGACACGGGAGGAGATCATCGTATTGATAGCGCTGCCGCCGGCGGAAGCGTCGTCGTGAACGACGGTCCTGAAGGCCGGGTTCCGACCCGTCCTTCTGTGGGAAGACCGGTACATGGCCCCTGCGGACCGGTGTTTTCTCCCACGGAAGGTGAGGGAGCCGTGAGAGCGGCATGGCCGCCTCCGTCGCCGCGCCTTCGCTGGAAGCTGCAGAGGAGATGAGCCGAGAATGTGAAGTCGGAGCCGCGGCGCTATCCAAGAGCCCCGGGATTCAAGCGACTGAAGAAGCAGCGGTATGCCTGGCGACAGCGGCGGACGGCATCACGACAGCAGAGTCCTCAATTTCGCAATGACATCGCTGACAGTGTTGTCCGGCAGCCTGCAAAGATACGCCGCTTGTCTGGCCTGCCAGTCCAGGCTTTTGACCTGGTCAGCCAGAATCGCGCCTCGCACTGAGCATCCTTCCGGGAGCAGTACCTCAAAAGGATAGCCCTTCACCTGCGATGTAATAGGGCAGAAAATGCCCAAACCAACTCTCCCGTTATATTGGCGTGGTGAAACTACGAAAGCCGGCCTTCGTCCTGACTGCTCGTGACCGGCCTGAGGGTCGAAGGAAAGCCAGACGACCTCGCCTCTATCAGGGACGTATCTGTGTTCCATCACCACAGTTCCTTTCCCCAGGGATTCCCGGTGGGCTGTTCTTTATGAATGTTTGCATCATGTACCTTGGAAAGCAGCTCCTCCAGGGAGTACGTGGGTCCTCCGGGGGCGATGATGATCTGACCATTTCGCAGCGAGAGCTCGACGGGAGTACCCTCCTTGAGATCCACTTCCCGTGCGAAAGAGCTGGGGATGCGCAGTGCCAGGCTGTTCCCCCATCTCTGAACTTTGACTATCATATGCTCAGCTCCTCAGCGCAATCGGTCCGTATCTACATTGAGTATACAGAAGGACGCGGTGCATGGCAAGACGTCTTTCAAGTACATTCTGACGCCAGGGGCGGCGTTTCTGTCGGACCTCAACGAGGATCTCATCAACGCATACCTTGTGGTGAAGACCGACTGCGAGGCTCTCCTTTAGAGCCTCTGTCGGCGCAAGAATCGGTGGCCGTCTTCGACTGAGCGGCGGCCCGCCGCGTCAGTAAGCGCGTCGGCCGTTTCGCGGTGGGAAATGGCGTGTGGCTGCCTGTATGCCAGAGTAGCATTAGTCCCGGGCCGCTAAAGGACTGGTGGACAAGGGGGAGCAGGTAACTTGAGGTAACTGTTGTGGTCCCTCTAATGCACTCACCTTCCTGAAACCGACGCACCGTCCTGCACGAGTCTCATCAAGTCCGGGAGGGAAAAAAGCATGAGGGTTCTGTCACCTTTCGCCTGGTTCACAAGCTCCCTGCTGAATCCGGCCCGTGAGAAGAGGAAATAGTATTCAGTCGTCCAGTTCCCCTGAGCGGACCGCCGGACGAGTGCGGCCTTCCTCTTGAGGTCTGCAAGGTCGGCCGCAGTCGTCTTTTCGTTTCGCTTCCATTTGCATTCTCCGAGAGCCAATGCGTCAGGCCCCACAGCTACGACGTCGACCTCCTCTCCGGCGTCCCACCACCTCCCGATGCGATCGAACATCGCCGGCAGTCGCCCCAGGGCGTTTGCCCTTCTCAAGATCTCTGTGCAGACATCCTCAAAAACCGGGCCGGCGAAGGTAGCGAAGTGGGGGATGATCTTGCGTTCCAGCACGAGTTCGGGGCAGTCTTCCTCCAGGAGGCTACGGTTTGGCAGAACGAACCTGAACCAGAACCTCACAAAGTAGTCTGCTATCTTGTATACTCCCTTGCGACTCCTCTCCGGATGCAATTCGGTAACGGGAAGCTCCCTCTTGACTACGCCAAGATCGAGCAATGTGGAAACGTACCGACTTGCGACATTTCTGTCAGCCAGACCGGAATCCAGGTAAATGTCGTTGAGTTTGGTCTTCCCATGGGCTATAGCCTTTAGAATCGAGAAGTAGACCCTGACATCGCGCAGTTCCTGCATTAGCAGGAAGCGGACTTCGTCGTAGAGGAACGCCTCCTTCCTCAAAACGTTCTGCAGGATATTGTTGTGAAGATCCTCCGACGGGTTAAACTGCCGCAAGTACCCAGGCATGCCTCCGAGCACGGCGTACGTTTCCACCAGCATCTCCAAGGTGTACGTGGGAAAGAACTCCGCCAGGTCTGGCAGACTCATCGGTTGGAGCTGCAACTGCGCGCTGCGCCGACCGTACAGCGGGCTTCTGCTGCCAAGGACGCGTTCTTCCATGAAGCTAACGTACGAACCGCAAAGCACCAGATAAATCCTGGTGAACTGCAGGCTTTCATCCCACAAGCGCTGCAGTACAGTCGGGAAGGCCGGATTTGCCTGTACAAGGTATTGGAACTCGTCAAAGACAACGATGAGCCTCTCGCTCCCTGCAATCTGCCCCAGGAACCTGAGGGCTGAGTCCCAGCTAGTGAAGGTCGCTCCCATCAGCCTGGTAGGTCCGACCGAGATGACGACCTGCTCGGAGAAAGAGCGCAGTAGGTCGCGTTCCGTGCTGAGGTCGGCCATGAAGTAAACATGCCTTTTTCCGCGGATGAACTCCCTGATAAGAGCGGTTTTACCCACGCGGCGCCGTCCATACAGCACAAGGAACTCGGCTTTGTCGGAACGATACAGCTGCTCAAGAGTTTCGAGTTCTCTCGTTCGGTCGTAGAACACGAATCTACACCTCAGAGCAGTCTACTCGCCGTTAGTCTACTTACGATTAGACTAAGCATACAATAGCCGATTAGGCTTTCGCTGTCAAGCGTCGGGCCAGGACCGCCCGCGCTTGTGAGCTTGCGCGCAGCCTCTGCTCTCGGTCCTGAGCGCGAGCGCATTGATCACCGCTACTGTTCCAGGGGCTCGCGGTGTCGTACTCCGGGGATGGGGCGCCTGCGGCGCGCTCCCGTGGAATCTGGTGTTCGGGCTTACCAAACCTCAAAGGTCCCATCACGAAAGCACCGGCGACCCAGGTGTACTGCCCAACCGGCACGAAAACCGGCACGAACTTGCGAACAAGACCACTAGCTTTCTCCAGGTTATGGCACGCCCGCAGCACACACTCCTGGCGGACAGCCACTCTGGGCACGCAAGTCAGCAGTGACCAGGCAAACGCAATGGTTTCGCGAACCCACACTCAGTCCGCGAGGGCCGCCTGGGCCGCCCGCTGCGCGGCGCGCCCGCGCCACGCGTGCAGCGCCAGCGCCACGCCGATGATCCCGTATGCCACGAACACCCTGAAGTACTCGCCTACTTGCGGCACTCCGAGCAGTTTCTGCCCTGCAAGCGGCGACACCACGAACAGCGTGTGAAAGAGGATTATGCCTACGATGGCATGCCAGATTGTGGCGCGCTGCGTCGTGGCGCCTCCCACGAGAAGCGCCGCGATGGAGAACATGCCCACCTGCTCGTGGCTGTTGTAGGTGTTCAGTGTGCCGATGTTCTGGAGGAACACGAGCTGTCCCCAGGCAGCGATAACCGTGGAGAGGATCATGGCGATGATCCTCGTCCGGTTCACCTTGATCCCCATTATCTCCGCGATATGCATGTCTTGCCCTACGGCCCGCATGTCCTGTCCCAGCTTGGTCTTGAGGATGAAGGTGATTGCCAGGCACATGAGCACTCCTACTGCGAGGGTGACCACGGGTATCCGCACCCCGCCCACGAATGGCCACACGATCATGTCGAGAGATTGGGCCGTGGCGATGAGGTCCACCGTGTTGCGCAGGCCCACTCCCGAGGGCAGGAGAAGCGAGGGGCTTCTGATGGGTATAACGGACCCGACCAGGAACAGGAATACCAGCTGATAGATGCCGTTGGCGAAGAATCCCAGTATCATGCTGGTGATCATCTCGCGCCCCTTCGCCATGTTCAGCACGTGCCCCGCGAACCATCCGGCCAGGATGGCTAGAGGGGTCGAGAGGAGGCACGCGAGCAGGAAGCCGCCGATCCCCGGCACGCCCCAGTAAGTCACCGCGATTATCGCTGCCTGGCCGGCCATGGCCCCGATGACGATGCCGAAGTTGAGTCCCATTCCGGCGGTCACGGGGATGAGGAGCGACAGCACCAGGAGCGAATTGCGCGCAAGCCGCGTGACCACCTCGTTCAAGAGAAACGTCACGTCGAGCCCGGCGATGACCACCATCGTCAACGAGAGGGCAAGGAACAGCACAGGCACGCTGTTCGCTGCAAGCTGGCGCCGAACGCCGGGGAAGACGCTACGACCTGCTGCAACTGTTGTTCTTGCTCGCGAAACCTCGGCCATGTTCTTACTTACCTCCCGTCGCCCGCGTGAGAGCGTATAGGATCATGCCATTCGAGATGATGAGCCGTGCGACCTCAGAGATATCGCCCTGGATGACCCTGCTTGTGACCGGAAGCGCGATCGTCAGGAGGGTCTGGAACAGGACCGTGCCTACGATTACGTTGGAGATGGTCGCCCTTTGTAGCCTCGCGCCGCCGATGAGGATGGAGGCGACCGCCGGAAACGCCATCATGAGCGGAGCCAAGTAAAGCTGGAGAAATCCGTAGCTCTGGGCATACACGATGATCCCGATGGCTCCGAGCACCGTCGAGATCGTAACTCCGGCCGCCTTCATGCGCCGCACGTCTATCCCTGCAGACCGGGCGAAGAGCGGGTTCGTGCCTGCAGCCAGCATGGCGATGCCCAGCTTCGACCGGAAGAACAGGTGTACTAGGAGGCACAGCAGGAGGAAAAACCCAAGCAGCCCCCCTGAAATGCTCACGCCGAATACCCGGAACACCAGGAAGTTGTTGAGGACTTTCCCGAAATGGTTGCTCAGGGTGAGGGTGTATCTGAGGCCCTTCCCGCCGATGGCCCAGATGAGCGCGGGGTTCTTGAACGGGGCCATGAGCCAAAAGATGCACATCAGGGCCACCACTGAGAACCCTGCGTACGTCCCGACCATCATCTCCTGTCCCCTGACGCTCTCAAGGAGTCTTGCATACGCATAGCCGACGAGCACGGCGAGCGGCACAGCGCACCCTATGGCCGCGAAGAACCCCGCGAACCCGCGAAGATTCATCTCCATGCTGATGAGGGACCCTACCAGGCCGCAGATGATGCCGAGCGGCAGTCCGAAGTTCAGCCCTACGCCACAGCTTATCGTCGGGACCATCGCGAGCACGAGGACGCCGTTCATCCCCACCCTGATGAGAGAGTCGCTGACAAGCTGCGAAACCGACATGTTCGTGACGTAGGCGACAACGAAGAGCACCACAAGAAATGCCGCGATAATCAGCCTGGGAACCCCAATTTGCTCAACAGGCTGACGAAGTTTCACGCGCATCGCTACACCGCCTCCTTCCGGATCCCGGCCCCGCCGGCCATCATGAGGCCGAACTCGGCGTCAGATGCGTCGGGCGGCAGGATGCCTGCCAGCTTGCCGCCATACACTATGGCGATCCTGTCGCATATCTTGCGCAGTTCCCCGAGCTCGCTCGATGTCATGACGATGGTCACGTTTCGCTCCCTGTTGAGGCGGACCAGCAGGTCGAGCACGAGCTTCTTCGCGCCCACGTCAATGCCTCGCGTTGGCTCAGACACGAGGAGTATCTCCGGATCGAGGGTGAGCGCCTTCGCTATACACACCTTTTGCTGATTCCCGCCTGAAAGCCTGCGCACCAGCTGGCCGGGCCCGGTGCACCGGATGTCGAGCTTGCGTATGACCTCCTCTGCATGGGAGCGCAGCGCGGCACGGTTCTCCAACCTGAGCGCGGGAAGGCGCGGCCATCTTGCCAGGAATTTGTTCTGAACCTGCATCGCAACGGTCGCAATGTTTCGCTCGATGGACTCGTCGAGTAGGAGCCCCACGCCGCGCCGGTCCTCGGAAACGAACGCAAGCCCCATCGCAAGCGCGCGATCGGGCGAGTTCAAGGGCACCTCCCGGCCGTTCTTGCTGACTCTGCCCGAGGCCGGGTAAAGGCCCATGATCCCGTTGGCGATACCGATCTTGCCGTGCCCCGCGAGCCCGCCGATGCCGAGGATCTCGCCCCGGCGCACGGCAAGGGACACGCCCCGAACCACCTCGCCCGGCATGTTGACAACGAGGTTCTCGATGGTGAGGACGATGTCCTGGTCGGAAGGTTCCTTGCACCTGGGCGGAAGGTCAATCTTCTCGACCTTTCTCCCGACCATCAGCTCGGCGATCCTCTCAAGAACGGCCTCGTAATACTTATCAGGGCGTAGGGGCGAAGGGAGGAAGGGACGAGAGCCCGGTGTGTCGAAACCACTACTTGCTTGGTTCCGCACTCTCTGGCGAGCAGGCCGCTCGAGGCGAGGCCGGTGCGGGGAGAAGCAAGTCCGGGAGGCTCCTGACCATAGGTTCCACGGCGCGAAGACCAGATACAACGTCCCTCTACGAAGTGCCGGCCCATGGGGTGATCCGGCGCGAAAGGCTTCTTTCGGCCTTGCGGCACGCTTTCCAGAAGAGGCTGACACTGGTGTGCGCTCCGGCCGGCGCCGGGAAGACCGTGGCGCTCGCACAAGTCTTCCAGGAAGTCGCAGGCCCTGCGGCCTGGGTCTCGCTGGGTTCACAGCACGCTGACGTTGGCGCCTTCGTGCTCGTGCTTTTCGACGAGATATCTCGGCAATTCTCTAATGTCGCACAGAGGGGGCTTGGGACGCGGCCTCTGGAAAGTGGGTTCTCAGTGGACGGCGTCGCAGGGGAGTTCGCTATGTGGGCGAGGCGCGTAGTCACTCAGGATACTCTTGTGGTGCTCGACGACTTTCACCTGGTGGACTCGTCTGCAAGCGTGCGAAAGGTCATGACTATCCTGCTGGAACAGTGTCCGCGCACGCTCCGTTTCGTCATATCCTCCCGGAGGCCTCTCACACTCGACCTTTCGAGGCTCCGTCTCGTCGGCGACGTATGTGAGCTTGACCCCGAGGATTTTGCTTTCAGCGACGACGAGATCGAGGCACTTGCTCGGGCGCTGGGGACCAGTCTTCCGCCTGATTTCAGAAACGAACTGGCTGAGGTTACGGAGGGATGGGCGGCAGGGATCGTCCTCGCGCTTTACGCCTTCAGAACCCGTAAGGCGGGGGTTCACGACATCGCGCGCCTGGGACGCCTGGGGTTGAGACACGCTTGGGACTACATGGCGGCGCAGGTGCTGGAGGGCCTCGATCAGGACACAAAGGACTTCCTCGCTGCGGTGAGCATTCTCGACGCCATGGATCCCGACTTTTGTGACGCGCTGGTGAGTACAAGTGCGTCGGGGCGCATTTTCGAGGGCCTTGTATCGTCGGGAATGTTCACCTACCGGATACCCGGTCCTCCCGTGGCTTACAGGTTCCACCACCTTCTCAGGGAGCTCCTGCGGGAAAGGCTGAGACGCTCGGGCCGCCTCAACGAGTTCATGCTCAGGGCGGGCGAGCTTTACCGAGAACGCGGCGGATTTGCCGAGGCCGTGCCCTACTTTCTCGAAGTAGGGAAGTTCGATGATGCGGCTGCGTGTGCTCTGTGCGTGGCCAGGCACATGCTCAAGACCGGCAGGCATGAGTCTCTCCGCGCCTGGCTCGACAGGATACCTCCCGAGGTTCTGACAAGGTTTCCGGCGCTTCTGGTCGCTCAGGGGAACATCTGCGAGGCGCAGGGCAGATGGGACCAGGCCGACGCCCGGTACCGCGAGGCGGCAGCGCTCTGCACGGCGAGCGGCGACCGGGAAGGCCTGTACCAAGCTTTATGGTGGAGCGCAGGGATCGCCTGGCGACGCGGCGACTTCAAAAGATGCCTGGACCTCTGCAACCAGGCTCTCGCGTGCTTGCCCGACGCGCGGAAACACGAGCGGGGAGGAGTCCACAACCTAATCGCCGTCGCCCACTTCGGCCTGGGGATGGCCGAGGAGGGGAGGCGGCACCTTCAGGAGGCGCTGCGACTGCAGCAGGAGGCGGGCGATCCGTGGGGGACCGGCTGGGTGCTCAACAACCTGGGTTACCACGTGTACATGGTGCAGGGGGACCTCGAAGCAGCTATGTCCGCGTACGAGCGTGCGCTTGGCTGCTTTGAGCAGGCCGGGAGCTTCCCTGGCATGGCCCATATCAAAGGGAACATGGCATATGCGCTGACGCTCAAGGGAGACTACGAGCGGGCGCTATCTCTTCTGGCGGAAGCGGAGGCGATCGCGCGCGACGTCCATGAGGCAAGGACCATCGCTGCCATTCAGATCCTTCGCGGGCAACTGCTTGTGGAGACGGGCGATATTGAAGGGGCGCGAGCCTCCATCGGGCAGGCGACCCCCGTAGTGGAGGAACTGCGTGAGCCGTTTCTGCAGGCGTTCCTCCTGAGCGTCCGCAGCCGCATATTCAGGGTAGCCGGCGAGAGCGCCAGGGGGCTGGAGTTTGCCCAGGCTGCAGCGGCTTGCGTGGGTGGAACTAAGTGTGATCCCTCAGCGCTCGCCCTTGCCATCGACCTGGGGGCCGCCCTGCTTGATTCGGGTGACTTTGAGGGCGCTCGCGCGGTGCTCACAGATCTGCTGGCTTTTTGCCGCCGGGTTCAAGCCCACATGGCAGAGGCCTGGTCGCTCCTCCTCCTTGCCGCCGCGGAATTCGCCGTGTCGGATGATGCATGGCACGCGCACCTGTCTCAGTCCATAATCAAGATCGCGTCGGGCGGCTACTGGCACATCCTGAAGCTGGCCCCCCAAACGCACGGCGTCCTGGACGCGTTCGTGCGCGGTCGGCTGAACCTCGAGCTTATCGAGGTTCTGAGGAAGGGGTGCCATCCGTCCCTCTATTCGAGGCTTTTCGCCGGAGACAGGGCGGGGCCTGCGCCCGGGCCCGGCCGTACGCCAGCGGCACCCGCTTCCCTCCCTGATGACCGCCCTGGCCGAAGCATCACCATCCAGATGCTCGGCGGCTTTCGGGTCACGAGGGGCGAGCAAGTCCTCACAGATGAGGTGCGGAAGGTAATCAGAGTCAAGTCCCTGCTCAAGTACCTGGTTGCCAACGCGGACAGGTGGGTGCCAAGAGACGAGATCCTCGAGGCCCTCTGGCCTGACAAGAGCCCGAAGGACGCTCTCAACAATTTCAACGTGACGTTGCACGCGCTGCGAAGGCTCCTTGAGCCCACTCTCAAGCGGGGCACCAGCTCCCAGTACATCCGGACCCAGGCTGGCTCTTACCGGTTCAATCCGTCAGGTGGGTACACCCTGGATGTGGAGGAGTTCGAGAGGCTTTGTGAACAGGCTCAGGCCCTGGACTCCTCCGGACGCTCAACGGAGAGCATTGCGGTATACCGCGCGGCTGCCGAGAAGTACGCAGGTGACTTCCTGCCCGAGGACGTATACGAGGCATGGACCGCGCCGAGGCGCGAGGCTCTCAAACAGTCCTTCATTCGCGTGTTGTTGCGCCTCGGCAACCTGCTGCTTGAGAGGAACCTGCTCGCCGAGGCGGCTGTCAGGGCACGGCAGGCCATAAAGGCGGATCCCTGGCGCGAAGATGCGCACCGGCTTCTAATGACAGCGCTCGCACGCGCCGGGCAGAGGGCCAAGGCGCTTCAGCACTACTATTCGATGGAGGAGGCTTTCTTGGCCGAGTTCGGTGTGGGGCCGGAAGAAGAGACTGTCAGGCTGTTTGAGAGGATATCTGCCGGCGGTCCGGTCTGAGTGTGGGTTCACCAGCGATTTGTGACGCTCCACTTAGGTTGGCGTGCGACAGCGTTCAGTAACGGCCTTGTGGAAGCCTTTTTCAACTTCTGTCAGAGGCACCGCAGCGAGGTCGGCGTTTCTACCGTTCTGCGACACCCCTGCAACCCGCGCCCGCGCGACTTTGGGTTTCGCCTCGGGGTTCACAGCCGCTGTCGGTAGTTCATGAGTTCGCTCCTCAGGTAGTACCACAGAAACGTGCCGACACCGATGTCGTCGAGCCAACCCAGCAGCGGGATGAAGTCGGGCGTGATGTCGAACGGGACGACAATGTACAACACGCCCAGGAGCAGGAGAAGCTTGCGCGTGAGCGGCACCGACTTATCCAGGAGATATCTGGGCAGGAGAAACCATATTGGGACGCGTTCCGCAGGCGAGGAGCCTCGTATTCTGGAAGGGTCATCGATGACTCCCCTGAAACGTCCCCGAGGTTCCTCCTGATGGGTCGACCTCTTTCGTTGAGGCCCGTCAGCTGAAGGTGGGGACGGTATCCGCTGCCCACAGTAGGGGCACACGCGTGCGAACGCGACTTCTTCCTGGCATCTCGGGCACCTCAAGCGCGGCACACCCCTTTCAACCATCCCGATCTTATCAGACTTGCCGGGCAAGGGCAACCGGCTTTGCTCCCGACGGTCGAGGATCACGGCGTGGGGGTGTCCTGCGTGCGAAACGTGGGCGCCGAGGACGCGGCGCCGGGGGTGGCTGACGTCTGCTGCCCCGCCTACGGGAGGAATAGACGCCGTCCTGGCGAATTAACCGTTTGAGACATGCATAGCCACCTGAAATATGCACAGCCACCGCCCACCGGAGACTCGCAGTCGTAATCTCGGCGCATGATTGCCTTGATATCTGACGCAGGCGTCGCGCCCGCAAGACCGCTTCAACTCCACGCATATCACTGCCGTCACAGGTTCAGGCTGCTGAAGCTAGATGTGGATCTTATAGGCGTCGATCTTAATGGAATAGGGGGAGGAAATCGCGTGTCATCAGTGCTGATAGACGGAATGACCCTCGCGTGCGACGATGTGGTAAGCGTGGCGCGACGAAGAAAGGCCGCCGGGATTGCGCCCGGCGTGAGAGAAAGGGTCGAGCGGAGCCGCAGGGTGGTCGAAGCCTTTACAGCCCGAAACGCTGTGGTCTACGGCATCACCACAGGTTTCGGCCACCTGGCCCGGGTGAAGATTCCCCATGAGGAACTTGGGTCGCTCCAGCGCAACCTCATCCTGAGCCATGCCGTAGGCACGGGAAGCCCGCTCCCCGACGAGGTTGTACGGGCAATGATTCTCCTCCGCGCAAACTCGCTTGCAAAGGGCCTTTCCGGGGTCCGCTTCGAGGTTATCGAGGCACTGGTAAAGTTCCTTGAAGCAGACATATGTCCTCTCGTTCCCGAGAAGGGATCGCTCGGCGCCTCGGGCGACCTTGCGCCCCTTGCCCACCTGGCTCTCGCCCTCCTCGGCGAGGGGAACGTCCGAATGGGCGGGGTGGAAATGCCGGCGAAGGAGGCCCTCGGACGGGCGGGCATCGAGCCGCTGGTTCTCCGTCCCAAGGAAGGCCTGGCTCTCATCAACGGCACCCAGGCGATGACGGCCATCGGCACCCTCGCCCTTCACGATGCCGAAGTGCTGGCGGCAACGGCCGATGCTGCTGCGTCCCTTTCTATCGAAGCTCTCCGGGGAATATCCGCCGCATTCGATGAGAGGTTGCACGATAAGGCGAGGCCCCACCCGGGTCAGAGGGCCTGCGCGCGCACGCTTCGCGCGCTGCTGGAGGGAAGCAGACTTGTGAGCGCTCCAGGTGAGCTGAGAGTGCAGGATGCCTACTCCCTACGGTGCATCCCGCAGATCCATGGCGCCACGAGGGATGCCCTTGGGTACGTGAAAAAGGTCCTGGAGATAGAGATCAACTCGGCAAGCGACAACCCGCTTGTGTTCGAGGATGGCAGCGTGATCTCGGGAGGCAATTTCCACGGCCAGCCTGTGGCGCTCGCTATGGATTTCCTGTGCGTGGCTGTGTCTGAGCTCGCAAGCGTATCGGAACGGCGCATCGAGCGGCTTCTCAACCCCACGCTCTCCGGGCTTCCGGCGTTTCTGACGCGCCACGGCGGTGTAAACAGCGGGTTCATGATAGCCCACTACACAGCGGCCGCGCTCGTTTCGGAGAACAAGGTGCTTTCGTCGCCGGCCAGCGTGGACTCGATCCCCGTATCGGCGTCCCAGGAGGACCACGTCAGCATGGGCACCATCGCAGCGCGTAAGGCCCGGCAGGTGGTGGACAACGTGGCCAGGGTGCTGGCGGTGGAGCTCATGTGCGCGTGCCAGGCCGTGGACTTCAGAGGCCCGGAGAACCTGGCGCCCGCCACGCGCGCGATCTACGACACGGTGCGTGAGGCGGTGCCGCCGCTTCAGGAGGATCGGTGGCTTCACCCGGACCTTGAGGCTGTCACGCGGCTCGTGGCGGAGGGCAGGATCGCACAGGTGGTAGCGGCTTTCTCGCCGCGGCCCGCGCAAAACCAGCCCGCTAAAGACCAGCCCGCGCGGAACCACCCCACGCAAAACCAGGGCGCGACGGTGGAAGGGTAGCCATGAGACTGCGGTTCGTCAAAATGAACCCGACCGGGAATACGACGATCTTCGTTCTAGATCCCGTCCCAGTGCCTGAGCAGGCGAGGATCGCGGTAACGCTCATGGATCCGTCGGTCCTCGGGGGCGAACAGGTAGGCTTCGTCAGTCTATCCTCTGAGGGGGGACCACCCAGGGCCGGGCCGGCGCGTGGTGGGCCTGGGCCTGAAATCGCAGCGTCGCTAAGGATGATGGGGGGAGAATTCTGCGGCAACGCCGCGAGATCTCTCGGGGCGTACCTGGCGTACAAGCATCACCCGGGGTTGAGCTGGGAAGGCGATGTCGCCCGCGGTTTCATACGCGTCTCGGGAGCCAAGGACCCCATTGAAGTCGAGGGACGGCTTGACCAGGACGCAATGCCCTGCTGGGCGGGGTGCACGTTTCCCGGCCCTTTTCGCGTGGTCTTTTACAGAGCGCGCGGGCAGGCACTTGAGAATGGCATAATCTATGAGCTGTGTTCGAATGCCGAGGGCCTTGCCCACACGTGGCTGGGCGTGGCGGCAGGTGCAGGGGTAGGGGCAGAGGCAGAATCCGAGGCAGACAAAAAGGCAGAGGTAACAGCAGGGGCGAGGGCGGGGACAGGGACCTCGACGGCTGACGCATCTTGCGATGGGCAAAGCATGGTGGCAGTAGTCCGCTTGCCTGGGATCACCCACGTCGTGGTCGATGCGGATGAGTACGCGCCTGCCGAGGATGTGCTTTTCCGGCTGCGAAGCGCGCTTGGGCTCGAAGCAGAGCCGTGCGTTGGCGTAATGTTCTGCCATGGGCGCAGGCATGGGCGTGAGCCTGGGCGTGAGCCTGGGCGTGAGCATGGGCATGGGCATGAGCATGACGATGGGCATGAGGATGTGATGCCTCTCGTGCACGTAAGTGCGACGGGTACCACCGTATGGGAGTCAAGCTGCGCTTCGGGCGCCGTTGCGGTGGCGCTGGCGAAGTCGATCGCGGGCGGGCGTCCCGGCCGTTTCACGTCAAGGCAACCTCGCGGCACTCTCTACACGACCGTCGACTTTGGGATTGGGCGGGAACCCGGGCAAGGGGCGACGGTTCGTCTCGAAGGGGAGGTGAGAATAGTAGCGGAAGGTGACGTGTTCTTGTGACTCCGTCTCTGCTTGGTCGGGTCTCTGCGAAGCAAGAAGCCAAATCTTCCGTTAAAGGAGGGCATCCGTTGTGAACGCGCTTCAGGTGATCATGGTCATTTACATGGCCGCCATGCTCGTGGTCGGCCTCGTGGTCTCCCGCTACGTCCGCAACGTGACAGACTTCTTACTTGCGGGCCGAAGACTCGGATTCTTCCTTGCCACTGCAACGCTCGCTGCGACACACTTGGGTGGAGGGTTCATCCTCGGCTCGGGCGAGTACGGATACAAGTACGGTCTCGGGGGCATATGGTACGGCGCCGCATGCGGGCTGGGCCTCATCATCCTGGGGCTGTTCCTTGCGAACAAGCTGAGGGCGCTCGCGCTCTACACGGCCCCGGACTACCTTGAGATGCGCTATGGTGGCAAGACCGTCAGGGTGCTCGCTGCGCTTCTCTCGCTCATCGCCCTGGTGGGCATCCTTGCAGCGCAGGTAAAGGCGGCAGAAGGCGTCATGGTGACCCTTGGATTCAACCCGGTAGGCGGCGCCGTGGCAGCGACCGTGATCTTCATCATATACACTGCCGTGGCGGGTCTGTGGGGCGTCACGATCACTGACTTCATCCAGGTTATAATCGCTGGGCTCGGGGTGCTCGTGGCCGCGCTCCTGGCTCTCTCGGCCACGGGGGGCCTTGCGGCGATCGCGTCCGCGAAGGCTGGGACGAACTTCATGAGCGTTGGGAGCATCGGGGTCGGATCCATCCTCTGGATAGTCATCCCGACCGTCATGTACACGCTCATCGGCCAGGATTTTCTCCAAAGGATGTTCGCTTCAAAGGACGAGAGCACCGCGCGCAACTCGTCACTGGCTTCGGGTATCCTCCTCGTGATTCTTGCGGTGTTTCCGGTGCTTGCGGGCATGGCAGCAACTCTGAAATACCCAGCGCTCGAGAACGCGAGGGCTGCGATCCCCACCATGGTGGCCGACGTATTTCCGCCGATAATCGGGGGTATCGTGCTGGCTGCGATCATGGCAGCGGTCATGTCCACAGCGGACTCGCTCCTTTGCGCCGGGACTTCCCATGTTATAAAGGATCTCTACGTCAGCACGTTCAACCCCAAGGTAGACATGGATCAAAGAAAGGTTCTGTACTGGTCCATGATAAGCACGGTGGTGCTCGGCATCCTCGCTCTACTTATCGCGCTGTCCGTTCCAGGGATCATCGACGCCCTGATCTGGGCCTACTCCATGTACATCGCGGGCGTGTTCTTCCCGCTGGTCGGTGGGGTGGTCTGGCAGCGAGCCACGAGAGAAGGCGCTGTTGCGGGTATGGTGGTCGGCGCTCTTGTCGCTCTGGCCGCCACGCTGAAGCTAATCTCCTTCGGCAGCGTGCCGCTGGAGATCTTCGGCGCGCTGGCGTCGCTCGTGGCGTTCGTGGTGGTTTCGCTGCTAACGAAGCCTGCTGCGATGCCGCAACCTAAAGCCCCGGCGGCATGACAGTGTCTGTCGCGGCTCCCGCACGCACAGGGTCGCGAAGAGGCTTCCACAGGGGTCTTGCGCACCTGGCGGCAGAGGTGTAGTATAGGTGTCGAGAGAACAATAACATAACGCCAGACCTTCAGGGCAGGGTGAGGCCCGCCACGGGCGCGGTGCATAGTGGCGCGTTCCGGCGAGGGGCCAATTCCCGACCGGTGGTGATGTCCTGGGGGGCAAACCCCAGGACAAGTCCACGAGCCGCGTAAGCGCGGTTGAGCCGGCGAGAAACCGGCACCGACGGTAAAGTCCGGATGGAAGAAGGTCGCAAGCGTCTGCTTGCACATGATGGGTCCCGAGTGGATCCTGGAAGCCCTGAGGTCGGTTGCCTCGGGGCTTTTCGTTTGCTCTCCGGACGGGGCAGGAGGAGCGCGAAAGGCCCCGGGGTGCGCGGGGATCTTCGAGGAGTTGTAAGGAGGTTTTCACGGGATGCATTTCAGAACGAAGAAGCTGGTCACACTCGGAGTCATGGCCGCCCTGGCGGTACTTCTTTCCCTCGCCAACTGGCCGATATTCCCTGCGGCGCCTTTCCTGCGCTACGAGGCTGCGGACGTTCCCGTGCTCATCGTCGGGTTTGCCCTGGGGCCGGGGCCCGGCCTTCTGGTCACGCTCGTGATGGCGGTACTCATGGCGCTCATAACAGGGCTTGATGGCATGGTTGGGGCGCTCATGCACTTTCTCGCCACGGGAGCGCTGGTGGGCACGGCAAGCATCGTCTACAGGCGGTATCACACAAAGGCCGGGGCCGTCGCCGGGCTTGCCTGTGGTACCCTGGCGATGACGGGGTTCATGCCCATCGCCAACCTCGTGCTCATGCCCATCCTGTACGGGTACACGCATGCTCAGGTGCTGTCGATCCTGTGGGTGCTGGTGGCCTTCAACGCCATCAAGGCCGGGATCAACTCGGTGCTCACATTCCTCGTGTACAAGCGTGTGTCATGGTTGGTGAAGAGCCTCGCCACAAGCGAGAAACGCGGGAAGCCGCTCGCGACCCCGACCACGACCACGGTCGGGCCGCTGGCTTCCGGTGATAGCTCCGGGCATCCGTCGCATTCACAGGCGGGTTGAGACACCATATACGTGTCGCAAGCAGAAGATCCTGCGCGGCGGCAGAGACGGTAGACGATCCCAACCGACGAGTGTCGAGCGAGGAGCCTGCCGCCTTGGCGCAGAGCGTCGAAAGTGAGCCCCGGGTTGCGACACCAAGGATACAACCAGCACCAAGGGTACAACCAAAGGTACAGGAGGGTGCAGCCGCCTCCACGTACAGCACCGCCCTGCACGGGCTCGCGCAGGGCGGTGCTGCGGTTTTGACCGGTCGCCTTCTGGCAAGATCACTCTGTGCTGTCAGGCATCTCGCCCAGCGTGACCGTGACATATCTTGATGCCTTATCGCGCCATATCTGGAGCGTTATCCTGTCTCCAGCCTTGCGGCTTCGCACCTCGTTCTGAACCTGGCTGACGGTCTCCATCTTCTTGCCGTCCAGTTTGAGGATGACGTCTCCCTCACGAAGGCCGGCCTTCTCGGCCGGAGAATCAGGGTAAACATAGGCTATCAGCACGCCAGTTTTATCGCGCACGCCGAAATAGTCGGCAAGGTCAGATGTAAGCTCCTGCAACCCCACGCCGATCCAGGGGTAAACGAGCTTCTTGCCGGCGATCAGGTCATCCAGCACGTTTTTCGCCACGTTGATGGGTATTGCGAACCCAATGCCCTGCGCCTGGGGTATTATGGCTGTGTTGATCCCAACCACGCGGCCGTCGATGTCGATGAGCGGCCCACCGCTGTTGCCCCGGTTGATGGCGGCGTCCGTCTGGATGTAGATGCCGGGTTCCTTCGGGTCGCCATCGATTGACCGGGCAAGCCCACTGATGATGCCTGCCGTGACCGTGTGCTGCAGGCCGTACGGATTGCCGATGGCTATCGCAAAGTCGCCAGGCCTGATGCGGTCGGAGTCACCAAGTTCCACTGCAGGCAGCCTCGTTGCGTCTATCTTTACCACGGCCAGGTCGTACCTGGGGTCTCTGCCCATGACCTTGCCGTTAAACTTTCTGCCGTCGGCGAGGGTTACGATGATCTCCTTTGCTCCCTCGATGACGTGGTTGTTGGTGAGCACATAGCCATCGGACCTCACTATGAACCCGCTTCCGATGGCAGGCACGGTCATCTCTCTGGTGCTGCCCCTCGGCGCCTCGCCGAAGAACTCGAAGAAGAAGTCCCCGAACGGGAATGCCGGCACTTTCACAGTGCGTTTCGTGTCGATGTTCACCACTGCCCGGCTCACTCGCTCTGCCACGTTCGCGATGCTATCGCGCCCCAGGAAGGGGCTTGTGGTTTGCGGGACCGTCGCGACCGACGCCGAAGGCGCTATCTGAACCTCCGGCGCTCCCGCCGCCTGGCCGCTGGCGGCGAAGGTCGTGCGGTTCTCCGCAAACTGCACCACAACTACACCGGTGACAAGCGCGCTTATCACCGCTACCATTACATAGGGCATATAGGTCTTCATGAACTCACGGAATCTCATGAGTGGTTGCGCCTCCTCTGACCTATGATCTGACCTATGACCTGAGTTTGGGTTCAAGAGACCGTTGAGCTTTTCCCAGCGGCTGTCAGTGTGAGCGTCCAGAGCGGCCGTTTTCCGGGGCTCTACTGCACAGCAATGCCATAAACTGGAGAAAAGCAACAGTCTCATTCAAAAATCCGCGCCAGTCTTCCAGAGGGTTTCAGGTTGCCTGTGGTTGCGCGACAGGGTGGCGGAATCTCGCCATGTCCCTGTGTGCGGAATTCTATCAAAATATCCCGCTCGGGCAAGATATCCCCCTCGCGGCGCCGTCCTCAGCGCCGAGCACCGGCAACCGCGAGTAACCCAGACTCTGGTAAAGTAGCTGATTTACCTGCCTGTCCAGAAGAACTCATAGAAGAACTTGATCACGGAACCTCCAAACGGGTCCTTTGCCGGAATCCGTGACTCGGGTGCATCCACTGACTCGGCCATCTGAAGCAGCAACGATTCGTCCACCTCACCTATGAGCGTGAACTCGTACCCCGACGCCTGCCACCGCAGCAGTTTGGCGTCCTGGTAGTCGGCAAGCCGTCCCCTGGCACCGTCAAGGGCGACCTGCCTGCCAAGGCTTACCATGTCGAACTGGTCCGCAATGCCCGGGGGACCGGGCCTTCGGTCCGCCCTGGGCGTCGGCGGCGCCACGAAGAATGATATGGTATTGAGCCCGTCGGTGAATCGGACGTGTGCCACCTCGACATCTCCGCGCCTGGTGAGCGTGCCACCCTCGAGGATGTACCCGGCCGGCACGAACTCCGGCACCGGCACCGCAAAGCCCGCCTTCTTCTGGAGTTCTTCAAGGGTCACCAGGTCCTCGCCGCCAGGGAGCGTCACGATCGCTACCCCGGGCGGGACCTGAAGCTTGAAGACACTATCGTCGATTTCCGGCGAAAACTCGATATGGTTGTAAAAAGACAGCGATGACATGAACCCATTTGGCCGGTATTTCTCCGTTCGGAGGATGAACGGGAACTCCGTATCCACCCATATCCTCCGCGACGGGCTTCCGGGATGCCTTGGCTTCAGCTTTATCACGTGCGCCCTGCGGCCTGCGAGGCTCTCCGTGGACACGAGTGAGATGTCGTAGTTCGCCTCGACCAGTGCGAGCGCGGTTCCCCCCGCAGCCGAGACCGTGCCCGGGCCGGTGCCAGGCTTTTGCCGTCGGGCCCTGTCAGGCGCGGTCCCGGGCATGTGGAATACAACCCCCAGCGACGGCTCATAGTGCCACGTGGACTCGCCATCCGAAATGACCACGCGGTAGCCCGATGTTGCCGTTGCCGAGGGGAGGTAGTCGGTCCTGGTGAGGTTCGGCGCCTTGTGTATTACGTTGGTTATGCACGCGCTGCTTCCCGTGGGATACCACAGGATTATCGTCTGAGTCGCCTTGAAGCTGACCTCGTTGCCCCTCTCTATCACGGCTCTCAGCAGAGCGCGAGCCAGGTCTGAGCCGGATCCTGGGCCAGTGTTCGTTTGCGTCTCGGCTGCGGGCTGGTAGCCCACGATGCCGGCGAGAACCATGGCAACGAGGGCTACGATCGCCGCACCAGCCAACCTCTTGCTCATAATGAGGTGGTCACCTTCCGTGAGTGCTCCCGCTTACCTCCGCTTACCTCGGGTACGAGATGAGCGTGTACTCGTTGCCCGCGGTGTTCGGGGGCGAGGGCGACGCTTCCCTGAGGCTGCCGGCGCGCGTGACCTTGCTTGATGGCCCGAGCAGGTCGGATGTGTACATCGTGACCGCCTGCCCGGTCACGACGAACCCAACGGATGTCTTGTCTGACAGAGGTCTGTCGTACTCCGAGATGACGTAATCACGGAAATACGGCTCTATGCTATCAATCCGCGAGGACATTTGCGCTTCGGCAGGCCTTCTGTGAGCGCTCCAGACCATGGGTAGGGCCGCGAGCACAAGCACCAGGAAGGCCGGCACAAGCGCCTTCGCCATCGGGGACGAGAACAGGCTTCCCCCTACGCCTCCGGACGCTCTGCGGAGAATGCCTCTCCACCACAATTGACGGGCCGACGATCGGCGGGCCGAGCTTGTGGGTCTCGCGCGGGCGGGTGCCACGCGCTCCTCCGCCGCGACTGCGCCGAGCCTCTCTCGCAGCTCGGGCCAGAACTCCCTGGGAAGCTCGGCTGCCCTGAGGGTGCCGAGGAGTTCTTTGGTGGCCTTAAGGGACTCGTACTCCTGAGAGCACGCCTCGCAGTATGCAAGATGCAGCTCGACCTGGCGGAACTCGTCGAACCCGAGTTCCTTGTCAAGATAGGCTGACATGAGGCTCATGGCCTTCTCGCATGTCATTGCGATCACCACCTGGCCCCAGCCGCGGCCGCTGGCTTCACGTACGGTGCGAGTTTCTCGCGTAGAAGCCTTCGGCCTCTGTGTATGCGCGATCTTACGGTGCCGATGGAGCACCTCAGTATCCCGCTGATCTCCTCGTAGGAAAAGCCCTCGAGGTCATACAGGATCACGGCCAGCCGGTAGTTGATTGGCAGGGACTGGAGAGCCGCCTGGATCTCATCGGCGAGCTCGTTTTGTTCGGCGACGTCCTCCGGGTTGTTGGACCAGTCGGGCAGTGCTTTCTCGACCTGGCCGCTTGCGGTGGGGACCGGCTCATCCAGCGACTCGAACCTGACGTTACGCTGCTTTCGAAGCCTGTCAATGTAAAGGTTCGACGCGATCCGGAAGAGCCACTTCTCAAACGATGTGCCCAGCTGGAACCTGCTGAAGCCTCGATAGGCCCGTAGCAGGGCTTCCTGCGCCAGATCTTTTGCCTCGTCAGGGTTTCCCGTCAGCCTGAGTGCGACGTTATACAGCTTTCGATCATAGCGTCTGACAAGCTCCTCGAAGGCCCGCACATCGTTTTCCCTGTAACGGACTCCGGCAAGGGCCTCTGTGTTCAGCATGCCCAACCACCCGCTTCCCGGCCATCCCGGCGCCGTGCCGGGGCCTCAATCACTCATTAGGAACGCAACGCAACTTCAAAAGTTCCGCGCACCCGGCGCCGCGGGACCTGCGAGCCCGGATACCTAATACCTACCTGTAACGGGCCGCATACCCAGCCACACATTCTGCCGCACATTGTGCTGCACATCCTGCCGCATATCCTGTCATGCTGCACCGGACCTCATGCGAAGCCTCGTGCACCTGGGGTTCCTGCAATTTGAAGTATACAGTTCCGTGCGCACATGTGCAACGCCGAGGCAGGGACCGGGTGGGCGCAACAATTGTGGTGTACAGAGGCTGCCACCCCGGGGTGCCCCGGGGTGACTGGGAGCTGCACTCTCACTCAGGCGCTGGTCAGCGTAGAGCCCTCTTGGCCGCAACCAGCGTGTTCTTCATGAGCATCGCTATGGTCATCGGCCCGACACCGCCTGGGACAGGCGTGATGTAGCCGGCAACCTCGGCTGCGGAGTCGAACTTCACGTCACCCACCAGCTTGCGCTTGCCGCTCTCGCTGGTGCCCACCTCGTTGACGCCGACGTCGATCACCACGGCGCCGGGCTTGATGTAGCTTGCGTCAACCATCTCGGGCTTGCCGATGGCGACCACCAGGATATCGGCCTCGCGGCAGACCGCCGGGAGGTCACGAGTGCGCGAGTGGCACACGGTCACCGTGGCATGCTCGGCGAGGAGCAAGATGGCCACCGGCTTGCCCACGATATTGCTTCGCCCGACCACGACGGCGCGCTTGCCCTTGATCTCCACGCCGGTCCTCTTGATGAGCTCAAGGATGCCCGCCGGCGTGCATGGCACGAAACACTCAGCCCCCACCAGAAGCTTGCCTACGTTCACGGGGTGAAACCCGTCCACGTCCTTGCGTGGGTCGATGGCCTCCAGCACCTGTCCTTCATCGAGATGATCGGGAAGAGGCAATTGCACAAGAATCCCATGGATCTTCGAGTCTTCGTTCAGCCGCCTGATGAGCGCGAGCAACTCGTCCTGGGTAGCCGTGGCCGGAAGCGCATGTTCCTCGGAGTAGATCCCCAGAGTGTGGCACATCTTCTTCTTGCTGTCCACGTATACCCGGGACGCCGGGTCGTCGCCCACGATGACCACCGCGAGCCCCGGCGGGAACCCGTGCGCTTTTGTGAACTCCTCCACCCCGGCAGCCACCTCGGTGCGGACGTCCTTCGCCACAGCCTTGCCGTCAATGATTGTCGCAGCCATCTCCGCAAACCCCTCCCACTGTTCCGTAGTTTCTTTCATCTCATCGTCTGCACGATCTCCTTGAACCTGTCCCCGCGCTCCTTGTAGTTCCTGAACATGTCGAAACTTGCGCACGCAGGCGACAGGAGCACTACATCCCCCGGAGCGGCCTCGTGTGCGGCGAGGTGGACTGCCTCCTCGAAGCTGCGGGCTTCGACCACCCGCACGACCTTCCCGCGCCTTGCCTGCGCCTCCTCAATGGCGGCGCGGATCCGGGGGGCTGTCTCGCCCACCAGCACCACGGCCTTCGCCCGCTCCACGGCCGCGTCGGCAAACTCGTCGAACGGCACGTTCTTGCCGGACCCGCCCGCTATGACCACCACAGGCTCGCGGAATGACCGGAGGCCCGCGACGGCGCGGCTCGGCGTCGTGGCGATGGAGTCATCATAGAATCTGACGCCGCCCACCTCTGCGACGAACTCGATGCGGTGCGCAACTCCCCTGAATTCGCGCAGCACCTGACGTAGGGCCGCAAAGTCGCACCCGCAAAGCGCCGTGACGGCTGCCACCGCGAGCACGTTCTCCACGTTGTGCTCGCCGGGGATGCGGATATCGCTGCGGCTGGCGGCGACTTCCTCCCGACCGTGGACGGCGACGACGATGTCGTCGCCACGCAAGAAAGCGCCTCCCGGCATCTCGCACTGTCGCGAGAAAAAGATCCGATGCCCCGGGCACTCGTCCCCCATGGCGCGCGTGTAGGCGTTGTCGAAGTTCAGCACGGCGAAGTCGTCCGGTCTCTGGTGCCTGAAGATATTCTTCTTGGCCTCCGCGTACTCCTCCATGGACCTGTGATGGTCCAGGTGGTTTGCGGCGAGATTCAGAACCACGCCGATGTGGGGGCTCTTCGATACCGGTTGCAACTGAAAACTAGATAGCTCGAGCACCACGATGGAGTCCGGGGTGATGTCGAAGACCTCGGAAAGGAGCGGGTTCCCGATGTTGCCTCCAGTGAATACCTTCTTGCCTGCGGCTTGCAGGACCTCACTCACCAGCGTCGTCGTGGTGGTCTTGCCGTCGCTCCCCGTGATCCCAACCACCGGCGCCTCGCAAAGATCCAGGAAGAGGCCGACCTCATTCGACTGCCTGGCTCCGCGCTCCCTTGCCTTTACAAGTTCCGGGAGATCGAGGGGCATCCCCGGGGTCGGAAACACCATGTCGAAGCCCTCAAGCCCGTCGAGATATCCGGGTCCGAGCCTGAACTCAACAGGGAGATCGGCGACTTTCTTGTACGCGTCCCCGAGCTCTTCCTTCGTCTTCATGTCGCACGCGGTCACCCTTGCGCCCGCCTCGACGAGGAACTTTATCACCGGGGCGTTGCTCGCGCCGATGCCCAGCACAGCCGCGCTCTTGCCCCTGAATCCTGCCACATAATCCCTCTGCTTCTCAGTCATGGAACTCGCCCTTTCCATACGTTACGCAATTGCGATAGAATATGGACGAGACCTCGCAAGCGCCATTGTTGCAAACGCGATCCCTTAAAGCAAACGCGATCCCTTAAACCCCTCTTTATCCCTCTGTATCCTTTCCGGAGGAGGGCTCCCGTATGGGGAAAACCCAGAAGAAAAAGCCCCGCATCCAGATACACGCCAAGGGCTTCCGGAGGGTTGTAAGGGTCATAAACGCGCCCGTCCTCGTGGGGTTCAGGTATCCCCCGACTCCCGAGCCCGTGTGCTTCTGGTGGGGAGACGAATGTTATCGAATACTCCACATACTAAAACAATACTGGGACCGCCCCCACAAGTATTACCTTGTCATCACGGACATGGGAGCGTTCCAGCTCTGCCGGGAGTTCCGGCCCCCGAACCCGGGGCGGAGGATCCCCGACTTTCACTGGTGGCTCGTGGCGGAGTACGAGCTGTACAGGCTCCCCAGGTCGAAGCGCCAGCTCAAAGACCCCAACGCGCCGTGGTACTGGAAGCACACGATCTACCCCCGCGAGCGGCGCGAGAGGTCTCGCGTGTTCGGGTGGGAACGCGAAAGCACAGGGGACGGGGACCCGGACCGAGACCGCCGGGACCGGGGTCGGGACGGGGAAGGGAGGGGACCGTAGGTCCGTAACAGGTCCGCAACAGGTCCGGGGCAGGTCCGTAGCGCGTCCGCAGCCGCAGGCCTCATGATGCGGCCCTCATGACCCCTTCCATGTCCGCGATCATGGCAATGGCCCCATCGTCGAGCACCGCCGTGCCGAGGAGGTTCGGGCCTGCGAACGCGGACGACAAAGGCTCGACCTCCACGTCGCGCTTGCCTACGATCTTGTCTACCACCACGCCGACCTGGCGCGCTCCGTCGTTCACGATCACCACGTAAAGCCGGTCCCTCACGACGGCTGCTGAAACGTCCGCACCGATCACCCCTAGCACCGTGCCGGACGCATCCTTTACTGGCGTTGAAACCGTGACGCAGACCGAGTCGGTGGCGGCGGATACATATTTCTCGGAAACGTACGTTGCGCCCTGCATGGCGTTTCGGAACCATGACCGCGCAGACCAGTCCTGGCCAGTCACGTCTAGCCCGGCGGCAATCTCGATTCCTTCCCTCGCGATCGGGCCGGCGATGACGCGACCGTCCCCTCTCACAACGAACGCAACTTCCAGAAACCGATGCGCCTCGAGCAATTCACCGAGCGTTGCCAGCGCAGTGCGCGGGTCCATGGATGCCACCCGAGGGTCCCGGGCGGCCTTCTCCAGCACAGGCCTGGCTTTCTCAATGGCCTCGTCGAGGGAGAGATCGTGGGAGAGATCGTGAAAGCTCCCCTCGCGTTGTGCGCCGGGCGAGGCGAACACGTCGGCGAGCCAGACGAGGGGGACCACCCTTTCCCGGACCCTCATGGCGGCCTTGCCTTTCGCGGTCTTTACGTCGGAACGCAGCGCCCGTACAACCTCCACCACGTTGTCGAGTGGAAGCCCGTACAAGCTTTCACCTGCCGAGACCAGGAGCACGTTCATGGCGCGTCCCTCCATTTCCGCGTGCTCGCAAAGTCACCTGTGTCTTGTATTCTCGGCCACGGGCGCCATTTCCTGCACAGCCGGAACGATCGCGGATCGCAGATGCCTGGGCGGCTTCTGAGGTGGCGCTGGATATCAGCATGTCATAGGAGGGAACCTTCAGTTGTGCCCCGGGGTGGGCAAATCTTGCTCACCCGAGCAGAGACTTCTGCAAGGGGAGCGCCGCAAGGCCCCAGAGAATGAAACGCCGCGGCGAGGCGGCAGGCATTGTGTCTGCTGCTTTTCTGTTGACCGCCGCACTGGCGCCTGCTTCTGTAAGCACTGGCACGGGAGTTGCTTGACGTACGGAGCGAATGTTCTCCGCTCAAGGCAGAAGGGCCCTTTGCCGCTCCCATTTGCTCCTCCTACTTTTATGGGTTGGATATGCAGCTGCGTGGAGCGGGACCTGCGGAGGCAAGGGATTCCGGCCTGTGGCCTGCGCGCGGCTGGAGGCCGGGTAAGCCGTGCGACGTGGACGTGAAAGACGTGCACGGTCGGATAGCGGTCGAATGGAGAATCAAGTCAAGCGGCAGATGCCAGGTTCGGCAAACGGCGGGTGCCGGAAAGGCACCCTGACGGGGAAGGAGGTGACGAGTTGGTTCGGGGGCTTTATGCGGCAGCATCCGGCATGGTCGCAGGGATGCTTCAGCAGGACGTCATCGCGCAGAATCTCGCCAACGTGGACACGCCGGGCTACAAGAAGGACGTCGCGCTCGTGGGTGCCTTCGCCGATGAGATGGCGGTCCGCGTGGAGGACCAGGGCGCGTGGCGCCTGGCGAGGACCGTCCCTATAGGCAGGTTGGGATCCGGGGCGTATGTCAGGGGGACGGGGTTCGACCGTAGCGAGGGGCCGATCATCGAGACCGGCGCGCCGCTCGACCTTGCTATCCAGGGCGACGGGTACTTCGTGGTCGAGGCCCCGGAAGGAGAGGCGTACACGCGCAACGGCTCGTTCACGCTCAATGCCAGGGGCGAGCTTGTGACGATGGATGGCATGCCGGTGCTCGGCGAGTCCGGGCGGATAGTCATCCCTTCCGGCGGCGAGGTGGAGGTGCGCGGCGACGGCCGGGTGGCGGTGGACGGCCAGATTGTGGACAGGCTCAGGCTCGTGACCTTCGACGGCCGCTCCTTGCTGAGGAAAACCGGCGGCGGCCTGTTCGTGGCGCCTCCCGGGGCGGCACGCTCGCTCGGCGCGGCGGACGGAGTCCTCGTGCGGCAAGGGTTCCTCGAGATGTCCAACGTGAGCGCCGTGACAGAGATGGTCCAGATGATCGCCGGGATGCGGGCGTATGAAACGTGTCAGAGGGTGATATGGTTCCTGGACCAGACGCTTGACAAGTCGATAAACGACGTTGGGAGAGTGGCTTGAGTCCGTCAAGATGGCTGGACCGCGCAAGCGGAGGCCACGGGCCGCTGAGCGACTGAGGCGGCCCCGACAGGACGTGAGGATGGAGGATAGCTCGACCCCGGGCGCTGCGTGGCTGCATGGCTGCACGGCTACATGGCTACGTAGCTGCGGGATTCGGGTTTTCGGGGTTTTCGGGACGGCTCTCCCGATGGCTGTGCGGCGTGCGGCGCGCGCCGCAGGGGTCTGGGTCGTCCTTGTTGTTTACATAAGACGGCAGAACGTAGGGCAACACGTTGAGACGCGCCAAAACATGCCGAAGCGCGCCGAGACGCGCCAGGACGCGGCGGGACACGGGGCCAGAACGCGGCCGAACCCGGTCGAGGACGGGAGACGAGAGGGGTGGGCCGCGCACGGCCAGAGGAAACACGACACAGGAGAGATCGGTAGAAGGCGGTGATCAAGAGATGATGCGAGCGCTATGGAGCGCGGCCACGGGCATGCTGGCGAAGCAGCTCAACATGGACGTCATCGCCAACAACCTGGCCAACCTCAATACATACGGATTCAAGAGAAGCAGGGTGGACTTCCAGGACCTCATGTACCAAAACCTTCGCACGTCCGGGTCAACGGTGGCGGAGGGGGCGAGGGTGCCAGCCGGAATAGAGGTCGGTCTCGGCACCAGGCCCGCTGCCATCCAGAGGATTTTTTCCCAGGGCGACTTCATCCAGACCGAAGGCCCTCTGGACCTCGTGATAGAGGGCGACGGGTTCTTCCAGGTGCTTATGCCGGACGGCACCGTGGCCTACACAAGGGACGGCTCGTTCAAGAAGGACAGCGAGGGCAGGATCGTCACGTCCGATGGCTTTCCCATTGAGCCGGAAATTACCATCCCCCCTGAGGCGGTGGACCTCTCCATAGGCACCGACGGGACGGTCTCGGTGATCCTGGCGGGCGAGAGTGAGCCTCAGGAGCTCGGCAAGATCGAGCTTGCGAAGTTCGTGAACCCGGCAGGCCTGTCGGCCATCGGACGCAACTTGTTCACGGCGACCGCCTCGTCCGGCCAGCCGGTGGTGGGCACCCCAGGCCTCGAGGGTTTCGGGACCATATCCCAGGGGTTCCTGGAGATGTCCAACGTGAAGGTGGTCGAGGAGATGGTCAACATGATCATCGCCCAACGCGCCTATGAGGTGAACTCCAAGGCCATCCAGACGTCCGATGACATGCTGTCCATAGCCAACAACCTCAAGCGCTAAAGAGGTGAGGGTGATGGTCGCGTGATGAGCGTAGGTGCACGACTCGGACGCGCTCTGAGAAAGGCGGTCGCCCTTGCCGCAGCGCTGGTCCTCGTTGCGAGTTACCTTGGGGAGGCCGGCGAAAGGCAGGCTGACCCCGCATGCCCGGGCGGCCACCCCGTGGCGGCGGGTCAGGAGCCTTCAGTTGCGGCTACATCAGCAGACCGAACGGCAACCCAGGCGACGGGGACTGCTACAACGGAGCGTGCGAAGATTGCGAAGATCGAGATCGCAAGCCCAGTCGAGGTCAGGCGGGCCGTCATCAGGCTAGGGGACATCGCGAGCATAAGCTGCCCGCCCGGCGAGGAGGACGCCGCCGCCCGCCTGCGCGGGATCGAGATCGGCCGGTCGCCGTTTCCCGGGCAGGAGCGCACGCTCAGCCTTGCCATCGTCCGTATCAGGCTGAGGCAGGCGGGGTTTGACCCGGGCGACATGGTCATCACGGGCCCGACCACGATAGTTGTGAGGACGCGGGCCGCGGCGGTGACGGCAGACGCCATCGCGGCTGCCGTGCAGGACTATCTGAAGGCGAAGATGCCCTGGGGCGAGCGCGACGCGGAGGTGGCCGTTCTGCTTGAGCCGAACGAGCAGGTCCTCGTGCCGGAAGGGGAAGTTTCGCTCGAGGTGGAGTCCCTGCCCACAACGAGGTTCATCGGCAGCACGAGCGTCAGGGTCACGGTGTTGGTGGACGGGGAGGCTTACAGGGCCTTCCCGGTGCGTGTGAGGGTGGATGTGGCGAAGGGGGTTGTCGTGGCGGCCAGGACCATCCAGAGGCATGAGACCATCAGGCCATCGGATGTCCGCCTGGAGACGAGGGACCTTGCGCGCGTCCCCGAGGACGTGGCCTTTGACCTTGCGACCGTCGTGGGTATGCGCGCGAGCCACACGATCCCGGCGGGGAGAGTGGTGGCGAGGTCCAGCGTGGAGCCGCCGCCCCTGGTGCGGAAAGGCGATGCCGTGACCATCGAGGCGTTTTTGGCCGGGGTTACAGTCACAAGCCCCGGAGAGGCGCTGGAGGACGGCTGCGAGGGAGCGCGCATCCGCGTGAGGAACACCGCGTCCGGAACGATCATTCGCGCGAAGGTGATTTCGGCGCGAGTGGTCCGTGCTATCTGACGTGCTACCTGATTTTGGGGTGCTAAGTATGGGGTCATTAGTTTTCTCTCGTTTTCCGAGGTCTTGGGTTGCCGGTGATTGCACGAGGGGTGTCAAAATCCGGCTGCCTAGCCAGACGGGCCGGATTTTGTCAAGGCGCCCCGCTTGGGGCGCCGTCCCCGAGTGCAACACCGGCAACCCGGCAAGGCGCGTGCGCTCTCTGGAACCGGCGATTACTTATGGCGATCTACTTAGTAGTCATGCCCATGTTCAAGGATCCTCTTGCGGGGTGATGCCGCTGTGTCCATTACATGTGCATTCTACGCGAAACGCCGCGCTATGCGGGTGCGACCGCGGTGCGTTGCTGTCCTGCTCCTTGTGGTGTGGTGCGTTGCGGGCGTCGTGGGCGTCCCGGGCGATGGAGGGGCGAGCGCCGCCGATCCCTTGTTTTCGCTATGGAGCGACCATACGCGCTCGCTCTTTGCCGACCACAGGGCGAGGCAGGTGGGCGACCTCATAACTGTGCTCATCTCTGAGCGGTCATACGCGAGCAACAAGGCGCAGACGTCCACCGGCAAGGGGGCCGGGATCACGGTCGCCGAGGGTGTGGGCATGTTCTCGTTCCTGCCTGAGACGGGCTTTTCCGCGAATACCAAATCCAGCGGGCAGAACGCCACGTCTCGGTCGGGGAACCTGGTCGCCAGGATGACCGCGAGGATCACAGAGGTGCTGCCCGACGGCAACCTCAGGATCGAAGGCACCCAGGCGCTAGTGATAAACCGGGAGAGGCAGAACATCGTCATCACTGGGATCGTGAGGCCCGAGGATATCGGCGCCGACAACACGGTGCTCTCAACGTACATCGCGAACGCAGAGATAAGATACGAGGGTTCGCTCAATGTTGAGCAGAGAAAGGGCCTGCTGTCCTTTCTCGGGCGGTTTTTCGCCGGGATACTCGATTTTCTGTTCTGAAAGAGGCCTTGCGGCGAGCAGGAGGTGGAGCCTGCTATGAGACTTAGTGAGAGTGCAGAAGTGCTCTCGACTTTGGGAGGGGTTGCCGGTGACTCAAGAGAAGGTGAAACACCGGCAACCCGGCATCTGCTGGAAAAGAGGGAGGGATTGGTGAACCCCCACTCAGGTGAGTGCTCCACGAGTCCGCGGCGGCGCCGCTACGGCTTCGCGCCTGCGCTTCTCGTGGCGTTTGTGGCGCTTGCAGCCGCGTTCGCCGGGCTTGTGCCGGTAGCCGGTGCCGAATCAAGGATCAAGGACATCACACGGGTAGAGGGCGTGAGGGACAACGACCTCATCGGCTACGGCCTGGTCGTCGGGCTGAAAGGCACCGGGGACTCCGGCGGCGCGATGTTTACCGTCCAGTCGGTAGCGAACATGCTGATGCGGTTCGGCATCAAGATTACGCCGGACCAGATGCGTGTGAAGAACGTGGCTGCCGTCATGGTGACGGCGAAGTTGCCGGCGTTCGCCCGCGTGGGGGACCGGCTCGACGTGGTGGTGTCGTCGCTCGGCGATGCGCGGAGCCTCGAAGGGGGGACGCTCCTTCTCACGCCGCTCCTCGGGCCCGACGAGAAGATGTACGCAGCAGCGCAAGGGGTTATCTCGCTTGGTGGCGGGGCCGCTGGAGGCGCTCGCCAGAAAGTGCATCCGACGGTGGCCAGTATCCCGCAGGGGGCCACAGTTGAGCGGGAGCTTGTCGCGGCCATCGCCGGTGCGGCGAGTGGCACGATCACCCTGGCCTTGTCCGAGCCGGACTTCGTCACAGCTGACCGTGTGGCGAAAGCGATCTGCGCACGCCTGGGCGAGGGCGTGGCAAAGGCTGCCGACGCAGGCGCCGTGGAGGTGCAGGTGCCACCGGAGTACGCCGACAACCTGGTGGGGCTTGTGGCGCTTATCGGGGAGATCCCTGTGAAGGCAGATGCCCCGGCCCGTGTCGTGTTCAACGAGCGCACTGGCACCGTCGTCATCGGTGGCAACGTCAGGGTGCTTCCGGCCGTGGTGTCCCACGGCAACCTGCGGGTGCAGATTTCTGCAAGGGCGGAGAGTCCGACTCCTGTTGCTCCTGGAGGAGGCGATGGGCAGGCCACAGCTCAAGCGCAAGTCGGGGCTGCGGGCTCGAACCCTGCTGCAGGCGGCCCTGCCCTGCCGGGCGGCGGTCAGGTTGCCGCGACCGCTGGGACAGGGACTGGGACGGGCACGACGGGCACAGGGACGGGCACAGTGTTCGACGTCTCCTCGGTGGACACGGTGGACGCCCTTGTGGCAGCGCTCAACGCCGTCGGGGCGACGCCCCGGGATATCATCGCCATCCTGCAGGCGCTCAAGGCGTGCGGGGCGCTCCTCGCGGAGATCGAGGTGCTCTGAGTGAAGCGTTACAAGTGCGCGCCGCCCTCAGATCAGCGAACGTTGTCGGTCATCGCCGCTGCCGCGGTCCGGGTTGCCACCCGGACGGGCTGCGCCTCTTACGACAGATGAACATGTGTCTCTCAAGGGGGAACGGACCAGTGGGCGATATGCGGGTCGGCAATGCCGGAACTTGCGCGCAAGCCACGGCCTTGCACCGTGCCCAGACGCCGCGCCTGCCTGCCACCGGGACTAAGAGTCTGGATGGCAGCACCGGTGCGGCAAGGGCAAGGGCAAGGGCAAGGGCAAGGGCAAGGGCAGGGGCAGGGGCAAGGGCAAGGGCGACCGCGAGCGCCGGTGCACGCACCGACGCCGAGCTGAGGAAAGCCTGCGAGGAGTTGGAGTCGGTGTTCCTGGAGCAACTCCTCAAGGAAATGCGCAGGACCGTCCCGAAGGACGACCTCTTCGGCGGCGGGCGCGGCGAGGATGTGTTCCAGAGCATGTTCGACCAGGAGATCGCGAAGAAGATGGCGGGGCGCGGAGGCATCGGCCTTGCCGAGATCCTCGTAAGACAGTTGTCGCGGCAGGCGGTGCCGCCTTCGCGACTGGGAGGCCATCGTCTGGGCAATCCCACCGGCGCGAATGGGCTTCCGGAGGACTAAACACCTCGCCTTAACTTGCCGATAAGATCACCGAGAACGAGTCGGCATCGGAGAGAGGTGCGTGCCGTGAAGGTCGAAAACGAGGGGCTGCGAAGGATCCTCAGCAGGTATGCAGAGCAAGCCGAGGCGAGCAGGTCCAGGGAGGCCCGGGAGGCCCAGGAGAAACGGGAAAAGGCGGAGGCGGACGCGGATGAGGTCATCGTCTCCGACCGCGCGCGCGAGCTACAACGCGCGCACCAGAGACTCGATGAGATTGCCGCAGCGCGAAAGGCGAGGGCGGAGGCCATTCGCAGGGACCTCGAGGCCGGTACCTACAGGGTGAGCGGCGACATGGTCGCCCGCAAGCTGCTGAAGCCATCCTGAGCGCCCTGCCGGCCTTAAGTGGGGGTGCAGAAATGCTCCCGAGTCTTGGGAGGGGTTGCCGGTGACTCAAAGAGAGAGTGCAACACCAGCAACCCGGCAAGTACTGGAAAAGGGCAAGAACTAACGCACCCTCACTTAGGCGCCGCTCGGGCCTGCGCTTGTGCCGCGCGGCGGCGCGGGGTGAGTGAACAGAGATGCAGGATATCGCTCGACGGTGTAACGAGATCCTCGATCTCCTCGAGGAAGAGGTCGCCCTTCACAGGGATCTCCTCGACCTTTCGCGCCGGGAGCAAGGGCTTCTCGTTTCTTTTGATACCGACGCCCTCACGGCCACGCTGCGCGACGTGGAGGCCGTGGTTGCAAAGATACGCGCGGCGATGAACGCGAGGCTCGCCCTCCTCAGCGAGGTCGCGCGCAGCCTGGGCCGAGGCCCGGGTCCGGGGCGGGACGGCGCCACGTGCGAGGAGGTTATGTCTTCGGCGGGGGAGGAGTGCCTGGAGAGATACAGGAGCATCCTCCAGCAGCTTGCCCCTATCCTTGAGGAGCACGCCGTGATCAACAGCGGAAACATCGTGCTCATAAACAACATCCTCGACTACATCGACTTCGCGACCCGGCTGTACGCGGGCCGCGAAGGCCGGAACACATACTCGATCAACACCATAGCCCCGGGAAGAAAGGCGGGAAAGCCGCATGCGCTCCACTTTTCTCGCTCTTGAGACCGCAAGGCGCGCCCTCGTGGCGCATCAGAGGGCGCTCGAGGTGATCGGGCACAACATCGCGAACGCCGGCACGCCCGGGTACGTGCGCCAGGAGCCCATCCTCGCGGCGACGCCGGGCTATGTCGTAGAGACTGGCGCGGGGTTCAAGCGCCCCGGCACCGTGGGCACGGGCGTCGAGATAGTCAGGATAAAGCGCGTCTTCGACGGGTTTGTCGAAAGCCGTATCCGCCAGGCCGGCGTGACCCTGGGCCTCTGGGAGGGCAGAAATGACGCCCTTTCGCAGGTGGAGGCGGTTTTCGGGGAGCCGTCCGATGCGGGCCTGGCTGATGCCCTGAGCAAGTTCTTCGCCGCGTGGGACGAGCTGGCCAAGCGTCCGGAGAGCATCGCCGTGCGCACGGCCCTCGTGGAGGAGGCGAAGACCCTAGCGTCTTACTTTAACCAGGTGCTGCGGGGCCTGCGCGAGCTTGCGCGCGACCTCGACGACGGCATAGCGACCAGGGTCGACGAAATCAACTCCCTCGCCAGGGAGATCGCAGCCCAGAACAAGGAGATCGTGAGGATCGCCGCAATCGGCAATGACCCGGCAGACCTCAAGGACAAGCGGGACGTCGCCATCGCGCGCCTGTCGAGGCTGATAAACATTAGCGCCTTCGAGACCAGGGACGGGTCGGTCGTCATCCAGATCGGCTCCCGCGAGCTGGTTCGCGGGGACAGCGTGAACGAACTGCGGTTTGAGTCGGGGACTTTACCTGGAGAATTGCTTGATCTCGGGGTGGACGAGCAGGAATCCCGCGTGGTTTGGGCGAATGATGGAAATTCAGCGGATATCAGCGGCGGCGAGGTCGGCGGCCTGCTCGAGGTGAGGAACGACGACCTGCCGACTTACTATGAGGACGTTGAGGATCTTACAACTACCCTTGCCGAGAGGATCAACGAGCAGCACAGGCAAGGTTACGGGCTCGATGACCCGGCAGACTCTCCGCCGCAGCGAGATTTTTACATCTATGACCCGGGAAGCCGCGTGCTCAGCGTGAACCCGGCCCTCGACCCAGACGCCGGCGGCGATGTCGCGAAGGTGGCCGCGGCCGCCACGCCTGGGGTCGCCGGAGACGGCTCGGTAGCGCTTGCCATTGCAGGTCTCGAGGACACCCTCACGATGGGCGGCGGCAAGGTCAGTTTCGGCGGGTTCTACCAGCAGGTAATCGCGGACATTGGGACGAACGCCCGGCAGGCGGCGCACATGGTGCAGGTGCATGAGGCCACGCTGCACCAGTACACGAACAACAAGGACAGCATCTCAGGGGTCGCCATCGACGAGGAAATGGTGAACCTCATGCGTTACCAGCGCGCGTACGAGGCCGCTGCAAGACTCACCACCGCCATAGATGAGATGCTGGACACCCTCATCAACGGGACGGGCCTCGTCGGCCGGTAGGGGCCTGCGCGTTCCGTCCGCCCCCGCGTTCGCGTACGCGTCCCGGGTTTGGGCTGCGATTCATATCGTGTTCATTGTAGTTGGGGTCGTGTCGTGGCTTGCGTGGGGGTGCAGAAATGATCCCGACTTTTGGGAGGGGTTGCCGGTGATTGCACGAGGGGTGTCAAAATCCGGCTGCCTAGCCTGACGGGCCGGATTTTGGCGAAGCGCGCCCCGCTTGGGGCGCCGTCCCCGAGTGCAATACCGGCAACCCGGCAACTACTGGAAATGGGGCAAGGACTACGCACCCTTACTTAGAGTCACGCTTACGTTTGGATGAGGCCGTGCCTGCTGTCGCCGGGCCTGCAGTTGACCATCCGGAGGGGGTGATGCGGTTGCGCATTAGCACGAGCTACCTTCTGAACAACCTGTCCAGGGACATCGCCCAGCAGCTTGCCCGCATGCAGAAGCTGTCGGAGGATATATCCACCGGAAAGCGCGTGCGAAAGCCGTCCGACGACCCGATCGCTGCATCGCGAGGCCTTGCGATCCGGGCGCTTCGGGCGGGTGTCGCGCAACACAAGATCAACATCGGCGACGCCAAAGACTGGCTTAGCGCAACCGAGCGGGCTCTCATGAAGGCGCAGGAGGTCTTCGAAAACGCCGCCGACGCCGCACTTCGCGCGGGGAACAGCACTCTTTCAGACGACGAGCGACGGGCGCTTGCGCAGGACGTGGACGGGCTCATCTCTGAGCTTGTGGATCTTGCGAACACGCAGTACGATGGTAGATACATTTTCGCCGGCCTCAAGACCTTGACCAGGCCTTTCGTGCTGACTAAGAACGCCGGGACCCCAAGCTATACCGTCACTTACGAAGGCGCTGACGGCAGCAAACAAATCGAGGTCGAGCCGGGCACCACGATGCAGGTGAATACGAACGGCGGCGAGGCGTTCATGCAGGGCATTGCTGAGGCGGGCGGCAGGAACGTCTTCCAGATCCTCGTGGCCCTCCGCGACCACCTCCTCGCTGGGGATGCGTCAGCGACGTTCCAAGACGACATTGCATCTGACATCGCCGCCACCCAGGCAGCGCAGGACAGGATCCTGAACCTCGTCACGGGCATCGGGGCGAAGGTGCGACGGCTCGACAGGGCATCTGTGAAGCTTTCCCAGGACGAGGTCGAGCTCGAAGCGCTCCTCTCCAACACGGAGGACGCTGACGTGTTCAAGGCCATCACGGACCTGCAGTTGCAGGAGACGGTGTACAGGGCCGCGCTCGGCGCGGCTGCCGGGATAATGCAGACATCCCTTCTGGACTACTTGCGGTAAGGGTCGGTGAAGAAGTGGCGGAAGGATACACTCTGAGTCCCGAGGACATCAGGCTTTTCCTTGATGAGACCCTCGACCAGCTCGAAGTGCTCGAAGAGGAGATCGTCAGGCTCGAAGGCGAGGGCGATGACGCGCGCCTCCTCCAGGACATGTTCCGCATCGCGCATACCGTTAAGGGCTCGTCGGCCACGGTGGGGTACTCCAGGATGTCTACGCTTGCCCACGCCATGGAGGACGTGTTTGCGGCCATGCGAGACGGCAGGCTTGCGCCTCGGCAGGAGCTCGTGAACGTGCTTCTCGAGGCAGTCGATGGCCTGCGGGGGCTTGCGGCGGAGTTCGACTCGTCCGGCGGCCCAGGTGCTGAGGGCGAGGGCGGAATCGACGTCGAGGCGCTCGTGGCGAGGCTTGCCGAGGCTGCGTCCCTGGGGGCGGGCGCGTACGAGGTGCGCGTGAAGTTTGCGGACGACACGGTGATGCCTCCTGTGCGTGCGCTCCAGGTGATCCAGGCTCTCCAGGAGCTTGGCACAGTTGCCGGGTCGCGGCCGTCCATCGACGAGATCAAGGCTGAGAAGGCCGGCCTTGACCTGTCGGCCGTACTGGTGCTTGCCTCGCATGTCGACGAGACAGAGGTGGAGCGGAAGGTCGGCGAGGTCAGCGATGTGGAGCGCGTGGAGGTGCGCCGGTTCCAGCCCGAAGGTCGCGGCACGGACGAAGCTCTGGCTGCCGGTGATGCCGACGTGTCTCGGCCCGATGCAGCGGCCCTTCCGGGCACCCCCGGCGATAGTGTTGGCGATGGCGATGGCAGTCCGGGCGGGAGCAGCGGGCGGGAGCCAGGCGGCAACGGCGGGGGTGGAAGTTGCGGCGAGTCTGCAACAACCGACGTCCCAAGGCTGCTGGGGCGATCGCAGGGAGAGACCATCCGCGTCGGCATCGAGGCCTTCGACAGGCTCGTCCGCATAGTGTCCGAGCTTGCAATAGATGAGGCCAGGCTCGCCGAGGTCCAGAGGCGCCTCGCAGCGCTGGACGGGCACTCGGAGCCTATTGAGGACCTCGAGCAGATCACGGCCCACATGGGCCGGCTCACAACTGAGCTTCAGGAAGAGATCATGAAGGCCAGGATGACGCCGCTTGCGAGCCTCTTCAAGCGGTTTCCCAGGATGGTCCGGGACACCGCCGCAAGCTCGGGCAAGCTGGTGGAGTTCGTGGTTGAGGGCGAGGACACCGAGCTCGACCGCGCGCTGATAGAGGAGGTGGCGGACCCGATCATCCACCTTCTTCGCAACGCCGTCGGGCATGGCATCGAGCCGCCCGACGAGCGCGTGCGGCGCGGCAAGCCCGAGAAGGGGCGGGTGCGGCTGGCTGCACGCCATGTGGAGGATCGCGTGGTCATAATCGTTGAGGACGACGGTGGAGGCATTGACCTCGTGCGCGTCCGCGAGTCAGCCGTGCGAAAGGGGATCATTTCCCCGGAGGTCGCGGCGGCACTCTCGGACGAGGAGACCATCGAGCTCATCTTCCAGCCGGGCTTTTCCACTGCAAGCCAGGTGAACGACGTGTCGGGGCGCGGCGTGGGCCTGGACATCGTCCGCACGAACGTTGAGAAGCTCGGCGGAACTCTGAGGGTGAAGACATCCGTCGGCAAGGGGACGACTTTCGCCCTGTCGGTGCCGCTCACGCTCGCGGTGTTCAGGGCCCTCCTTGTGAAGTCGTGCGGTCAGGAGTTCGCGGTGCCACTGTCGTCGGTGGTCGAGGTCACACGCGTGCCCCTTTCAGAGGTCAAGCCTGTTGGGCAAGGGCACGCGATAGTCCTGAGGGGCAAAGTGCTCCCAGTATTTGACTTGCGGAACTTTGCAGGGAGAGGTAACGGGGCGGTGGCGGCGGAGCCCGGGGATGGGACCCCGACGGAGTGTCCTGGCCGATCCCCCGAGCGGCCCGCCGGGCGGGCATTCGTCGTGGTGGCGAAATACGAGGACATGCGGGTGGGTATCATCGTTGATTCTCTGCTCGGCGAGCAGGAGATAGTCATCAAGAGCCTGGGCAGGCTCGCGAGATGCGCCAGAGGTGTGCTGGGAGGCGCCATTCTCGGCGATGGGCGGGTTGCCCTGATCCTGGACGTCGCGAGGGTGCTTGAGAAGGCCATGGGCCGCAGCCATGTTTCCGGGTCAGGCTTTGAAGGAGGGAACGACGATCGCTCCGACTACCAGTTACAGTGCTAGCGAACTTGAGACACTCAGAGGCATCCTGGCGAAGGGCATGGAGAGCGCGGCATCGGTGCTCTCCGACATGATAGGCCGAAAGATCGAGATGAGCGTGCCTGACGTGTGTTTCGTGGCGCGCGAAGACATCTCGAGGGTAGCAAAGCACAGCGTGGAAGAGCCTACGATTGGCGTGAGGATCGGGCTTACGGGCGACGTCACAGGTGACGTCATACTCATTTTCCCGCGTCCCAGCGCTTACCGGCTCGTGGACATACTCATGGGCAACGAGCCTGGAACGACCACCAGCCTGACGGAGATGGGCGGGTCGGCCCTTTGCGAGGTCGGCAACCTGGCGGGCTCCTTCTTTCTAAACTCACTGGCGGAGGCCACAGGCCTTCGCGCCATGCCTGCTCCGCCGGTGCTCGATGGAGAGACGCTTGTATCGAAGATGCTGGAGGCCTCGGTGGCCACCAGGGACGCGTCGGCCGGAGCGAGCGAAACCAGCGGCAGCGGTCCAGGCCGAACTGGGGGCAGGGACGCCTTGGTGGCCCAGACGGTGCTCACGCAGAGCCTCGAGAGCGTCGAAGCCCTGTTCTTCATTGTACCCACCAACAACTCTCTCGCAACCATCCTCAATGCGCTGAGCTCGGGCAACGCAAAGGGGAGCGGGGTGATATAGGTGCCCAGGGTCCTCATCGTGGACGATGCGGCGTTCATGAGGATGAGATCCCGGAAACTCCTGGAAGAGCATGGCTACCAGGTCGAGGAGGCGCAGGACGGGGAGGAGGCCGTAAAGAAGTACGTGGAGACCTCCCCGGACGCAGTTCTCATGGACATCACCATGCCTGTGATGGACGGGATCGCCGCGCTTAAGGAGATCAAGAAGCGCGACCCGCATGCCAAGGTCATCATGTGCACGGCGGTGGGCCAGCAGTCGCTGGTTATGGAGGCCATCATGGCCGGGGCGCGTGATTACCTCCTTAAACCCTTCGATCCCGATAAGGTGCTCGCGTCCCTCAAGAAGCTGGTCGGTTGATAGCCTGCTAACGAGCCAAGAGGGAGACCTGATTCCGTGGACCTGCCAATCAGAGTACTTGTCGTCGACGACTCAGCCTTTACACGCAAAGTGGTTTCGGATATGCTGGGGTCAGACCCTGACATTACCGTGGTCGACATCGCCCGGGACGGCAGGGCGGCGGTGGAGAAGGCCCGCGCCCTCCGGCCCGACGTTATTACGATGGATGTCGAGATGCCGGTGATGGACGGCCTTGCAGCGCTCCGGGCGATTATGAGCGAGCGACCTGTCCCCGTGGTGATGCTGAGCGCCCTGACCCAGGAGGGCGCGGCCATTACCATCCAGGCGCTGGAACTCGGCGCCGTCGATTTCGTCGCCAAGCCCTCGCACTCGATGATCGTCGGGCTCGGCGAGATCCGCGACCAGCTCGTTGCCAAGGTAAAGCTGGCGGCGCGGGCAAAAGTGCGGGCGCCGGGGGTCGCAAGGCCAGGGGGAGCACGGGGAGCGAAGGTGGGCGGAGACGCGCTGCCTGGGAGCGGTGGACACGGTCGAACTATTCCCTCCGAAACCGTTCCCTCCGGCCGCCTCGCGGGCAGGGAGAGCCGGAAGCCAAGTCCAGGCAAGGAGTCGGATATCGCCGTGGTAATCGGCTCGTCTACTGGCGGCCCTTCGGCGCTCAACCAGGTCCTCCCGGCTTTGCCCGGCGACATCCGCGCGGGAATACTCGTTGTGCAGCACATGCCTCCGGGGTTTACGAAGTCGCTTGCGGCAAGGCTCGCCGAAGCCTCGGCCATCGCGGTGAAGGAAGCTGAGGCCGGGGACAGGCTCGCCGACGCGCTGGCGTTGGTCGCGCCTGGCGGGCACCACATGTCGGTCAGCGGCGATGGCGAGGTGGTGCTCTCCACAGACCCGCCGCGAAACGGCGTGAGACCCTCCGTCGATACCACGATGGAGTCCGCGGCACGCGTCTACGGGGACCGGCTGGTCGGGGTGGTGCTCACAGGAATGGGTAGGGACGGCGCGGCCGGCATGGCCGCCATCAAGGCGGCGGGTGGGAGGACCATAGCGGAGCATGAATCGACATGCGTGATATACGGCATGCCTAAGGTTGTGATCGAGCAGGGGCTGGCGGATGTGGTGGTTCCCATCCAGGAGGTGGCCGACGCCATAGTGGAACAGGTTCGCAAGATTGGGTAGAAGATCGGGTACAGCCGGGTGGCACAGCACAGCGCAGCGTGGGGTGGCGTTGGCGTGAGCAGACGGCAGAAACGATAGCAGGACTAAACGTTCCGGGAGCTGCAGTAGACGTGCAAGAGATGGACTATGGCCTTTTCCGAAGGAAGATCATGCAAGCGGTAGGAATCGACCTGGGCTGCTACAAGGAAAACCAGATGAAGCGCAGGCTGGCTGCGGCGCTCACAAGGTCGGGGCACGCGAGCCTTTTCGACTACTGGCGGGCAATGGAGCAGGACCCCGCGTTGCTACGGGATTTCGTGGACTTCGTGACCATAAACGTGTCGAGCTTCTTCCGGAACCGCGAGAAGTTCGATGAGCTGGCGGAGTCCATCTTGCCTGGTCTCCTGAAGGCGCGACAGTCCCTCAAGGTGTGGTCGGCAGGGTGTTCCGCCGGTCAGGAGCCTTACACTGTCGGCATAATCCTGAGCGAGCTTACGCCCGGTACCAGGCACCGGATTATCGGCACAGACATAAATGTATCCGCGCTCCGCCTTGCGCGCGAGGCGATTTATACGCGAGATGATGTCAGAGAGGTAAGGCCGGAGCTTGTGCAGAAATATTTTACGGTAGAAGGGGACAAGCTCAGGCTCAGGGACCCGGTGCGCCAGATGGTCGAGTTCCGGCCTCACAACCTGCTGGCCGATGCGTATGAGCAGGACTGCGACCTCATCCTCTGCCGCAACGTCATGATCTACTTCACCGAGGAGGCCAAGGCCCGGGTGTTCAAGGGGTTCCACGCGAGCCTGCGGCCCGGAGGCGTGCTGTTCATCGGAGGCACCGAGACCATAATGGCCGCGTCCGAGCTTGGGTTTGAACTCATTTCGCCTTTCTTCTATCGGAAGCGGGACCCGGTCGTCGTGTAGGCGGCGCGGGTGGCAAGACGTTAGTTCTGACTGAGGTGGTTGTGTTGGTTGCAGGAGAGACAGGCGTTGTCTCGGGAGATGTGCGAGACCGTGCCTTGGGGCTTATGCAGGACCTCTTTGCGCAGCTCAGACAGGCGGGTGCTCCCACGGTTGAGCCGCCCTACGATGATCTGGTTGATGTCGTCGAGGGGATCAGGTCCGACGTGTCGAAAGCCGCGCCGCACATCTTGGTTTCGTGGACCGTCTTTGATGAGCCGGACGAGTACGAATACGTGCACTCGTTCGACGTAGCGGTGTTCTCGGTGGCCATCGCGCTTGCCATGGGTGAGAGGACCCGCATCCTGGATATCGGCTTGGGGGCGCTACTGCACGACGTCGGCATGGCGCTGGTCCCCGTCGCTCCGGACGCAAGCTACAGGGAGGGCGAGGGGCTTGCGCCTGAGGACGCGAAGAAGATGTACGCCCATCCTGAGCTGGGCGTGAAAGTCCTCAGGCAGCACCCGAGGATCTCGGCGTTCACCAAAGCCATCGTGGCCCAGCACCACGAGCGGATGGACGGCACCGGCTATCCCAGGGGCTTGCGCGGGTCAGATATCCACCCGTACTCGCGGATAGTCGCGTGCGCTGACGTTTACAGCTCCATGCTCGTCCGATCCCACCTCGACAGGCACATGATGCCGGGCGAGGTAGTCGATTACATGATGAGCGCGGCTGGCTTCGAATTTGACAAGGACGTGGTGCGGGTGATGCTGGGCTGCGTGTCGCCGTTCCCGGAAGGGGCGCTCGTGCGCCTCAGTACGGGGGAGCTTGCGGTGGTGGCGAGGCTCTCCCGGGGCATGGTCACGCGCCCGGTCGTGCGCCTCGTCAGGGAGGAGGACGGCGCGCAGGTGGAGACGTCCACCGAGATCGACCTTGCCCGACCGGAACACCAGACAACGCTCATAACCGCTATCGAGTGAGCAGAGTGAGCGCCGCGCAAGACAGCACGGCACGGTGGCCTGCGCGGCTTGTGCGGGGCGGCAGGTGGCAAGCGCCCTTGGCGGAGGAGGTGGTGGGCCGGGTGAGGATCATATTTCAAGAGGGGATTTTCGGCTTCGAGGACGTCCGGGAATACGACCTTGTTGAGTCAGGGGACCCCGGCCCGTTCAGGTGGCTCCGGGCGACTTCGGGGAACCTTGCGTTTATAGTGGTGGACCCGTTGCTTTTCTGGCCCGATTATGATCCGGACCTCGGTGAGGCTTGCCCTGACCTTGATATAACGGACCGAAACGACGTGCTCCTCTATGTAATTGTGACGGTGCCTGATGACCCCCTGCTTGCCACGGCGAACCTCTTTGCCCCGCTCGTGGTGAACACGCGCACGGGTCAGGGCAGGCAGGTGCCGCTGCGCGGGTCCGGTTTTCCGCTGGCCGCGCATATCTTCCCCGAAGACATCCGCGAGGGAAAGGTTGGGTTGGCCGGTGCTTGTCCTGACGCGCAGAAGCGGTGAGAGCGTGATCATCGCCGACGACATCAAGGTCACGGTCATCTCAGTGGACACGAAGGCCGGCAGAGCCTACGTGAAGCTAGGGATCACGGCACCTGCCGACCTCAAGATATACCGAGAGGAGATCTATGAAGAGATAAAGCGCGAGAACGAAGCGGCTTCTGGCGCCACCCTCACTGACTTCGCTGCGCTTGCCCGGGCGTGGAGGCAAATGAAAGGGCCTGCTCAAGGTCGATCAAAGTGATGAGCCTGTCCTCCGCTCTCGCGATCCCCACGATGTATGCAAGGCTAGCCCCTTCCCTTGCAAGAGCCTCCGGCCTCTCGATATCCTGCTCCGGTATGTGCGCCACCTTAACCACAGAGTCCACGATTATCCCGATGGTGTCCTGCCCCGCCTGAACCACCACGATGCGGGTAGATGGCGTGACCGGCAGGGCGGGAAGGCCGAGGCGCCTGGCGAGGCTGAGCACGGGGATAACCTGACCGCGCAGGTTCACGACTCCCTCCACGTAGTCTGGGGCGCTCGGCACCGGCGTGATGGGCTGCATGCGCACGATCTCCCGCACGTCGCTGATGCCGACGGCGTAAAGCTCCTTGCCAAGCTGGAACACGACGACGTGCTTTGTGGCGGAGATCGCCTGCGCACGGGTTTCCCCGGTTTCCGTCTTCAGGTTCGCTGCGCCAACTGGTGTGTTGACCGAGGTGGACATGCTGCGATCTCTCCTCTCCTTCCTAAGCGGACCTTTTCCTACGCGAACCTTGCCACCAGTTTCTCTAGGTCCGCGGCCATCTTTGCGAGGTCCTGCGCCGATGCGGCGATCTGCTCTATCGCGGAACTCATCTGGCCTGTGGACGCTGACACCTGCTCAGCCGCGCTCGCCGTCTGCTCAGACACGGCGGCCATAGCCTGCACAGCCTTCCGGACCTCGTCGGCGGACGCGGTCATCTCCTGGGTGGCCGCGGTGTTTTCCTCGGTGATACTGGCCACGTTGTCCATTGCCTTGACCACCTGCGCGCTTGACGACTCGAGCTCCTTGACGGCTGCGGCGATCTTCTCCACCTCTGCGTTCATCGCGTTCATGGTCGCGTCTATCTCCCGCAGGGCTTGGCCGGCTTGGCCCGCAAGCTGAGTGCCCTGGGACACGCGGCTCGCCTGGACGTCTGTGGCTTTGCTCGCCATCTCGATGCTACGCTGCATGGTGCTGATGAGCCCCGCGATCTCCTTGGTCGCCTTGCCGGAGCGCTCCGCAAGTTTGCGCACTTCGTCAGCAACGACGGCGAAGCCCTTGCCGTGTTCGCCTGCGCGGGCCGCCTCGATGGCGGCGTTCAGCGCGAGGAGGTTCGTCTGCTCGGCGATGTCGTCAATGACCTCGATGATCTTCCCGATCTCGCTCGAGTGGGCTCCGAGGTCCTTGATGCCTGCGGCGACGGCCTCGGCCTGCTTGCGGATGTCGTCCATGCCCATGATCACGTCATCGACGGCTCGAGAGCCGCTGCCTGCGGCGGCGCGGCTCTTCTCGGCGGCCGCGATGAGCGAGTCAACGGCCTTCGAGACCCCCTCCATGAGGCGGGCCATGGACGCGACCACCGTGTTGGCCTCGTTCACCGAGAAGGCCTGCTCCTGCGCGCCCTTGGCTATCTGCTCGATGGCCGCCGAAAGCTGGCTTGTGGCCGTGGACGTGGTGTGGGCGCTCGTGCTCTGCTCTGCGGCACCTTTTGCCACCTGCTCGATGGTCTTCGCCACCTGTTCGGTGGCGGTGGCCGCTTCATCCGTGCTCGCGGCAAGCTCCTGCCCGGTGGACGCCACGTGCTTGGCGTGGCTTCGTAGCTCTTCCACCACGGTCCGGAGGCTCGTGACCATTTCGGAGAAGGCTCGGGCCATGACGCCCACTTCGTCATTGCGTTTGGTGCCGGGCACTTCGACCTGGAGGTGGCCTGCGGCGACCTCCTGGGCCGCGCGGGCGAGAGCTCTCGTCGGGCGCGTGATGCCTCCGGCAAGCATGAGGGCAAGGATGAGACCCAGCACCGCAGCGGCGCCGAAGATGGCTATGGCTCGCTCCCGTACGTCCTTTGCCGCAATCTTCGCCGCTTCACCCGCCGATGCCGCGGCATCCTGGTATGCCTTGAGATCTCTCTCTAGTTCCGTCTGAATCTCGTTGATGATGCTGTCGCCCTCGGCCATCATGTAACCCAGCGCCTCGCCTCGCTGGCCGTTATCGATGTAGCCGAAAATCGTATTCCGACATTCATCCCACGACTTCCGTATGTCTGCGACGGTCTTGCCTTCTCCGGCGAATTCGCCTTCTCCTTTCACCGTGGCGCCAGAGAGCGCATCAAACTGCCGCTGAATCTCCGCGTCGGCGTCTTTTAGAGCGTTGTGCAGCCTCGAGTCACCCAAGAGAAGGAAGCCGCGCAGCGCGATGGCGAATCTCTCAAACGCGCCGTATAGCCTCTCAATCTGGGTCAGGCGAAGCATCTGTTCGTCGACCACCCTCCCAAGGTCGGTGCTGACCTTGGTGACCCCTTGCAAACCGAAATAGCCGATGACGGCCATGAAGAGAAGAAGCACGAGGAAGCTTGCAAGGATCTTGAACCCCACGCCGAACCGGACCCGAGACCTCATGAATGGCTCACCCCTTCCGGTATCCCTAACCTTACGGTGTCACTAACCTTTCGGTATCGCTAACCTTCCTGTATCCGTTTGATATCCGTGACATCCTCGTATCCTTGGTATCCCTGGTATCCGTGTTATCCTGATATCCGCGAGACCTCACTCTAAGTATCGGCACATTTCGCCATCGTCTTAGCTTTTTCCTGCCTTTCCCTCGGGCAAACGCAGTCCGAGCTATAGATGCCCAACCTCGAATTTGAACGAGCCTGCGGCTACATGGGCGCGCAGTCGGGCGCACCGCGCCATGCACATGCCCGAGGGTTTGGGTTCGATGCTGCGCGTCTACAGGCTGGCGCAGCAGGCCACCGTAGGCGCTTCAATGATGTTGCCACCGGTGATGACGTCCGCGACCTGCCTTCAAGTCTGATGATACGTGTGATACGTGTCTGTAAATGTGCATGTGCCAGCCGGTCAGCAATGGGCATGCGCCAGCCAGTCAGTCAATCAGCCAGTCAGTCAGCCAGCCAGCCAGGCAGGCAGGTAGGTAGGCAGCAAGCCGCTAGGCGAGATGCGGCTGGTCCTCCGAGGACCAGGTTGCGGGTAGACCTGGTCCTCGGAGGACCAGCCCGGCATGGAATCTGGTCCTCCGGGGACCACCCC
>JACIXY010000089.1 GCA_014360195.1 Bacillota bacterium | reverse complement strand
CAGCACGATCCGGGGGCCGGCAGCGATCGGAGAGGATGCTGTTATAAAAGATTCGTTCATCGGGCCGTACACCAGCATCGGCCGGGGTTGTGTTGTTGAGGGCTCGGCGATAGAGCACTCTGTGGTGCTCGATGGTGTTGTGATCAGAAACATAGAGCGTCTGGAGGACAGCATAATAGGCAGGAACACCGTGGTCTCCAGGAAGCGGATGAACAGCCAGGCGCTGCGGCTCATGATCGGGGATGATGCGGAGGTGCTCTTTTAGTGCCGTTCAGCTTCAAGAGGCTCGAGATTCCGGATGTGGTGCTGATCGAGCCGAAGGTCTTCCGCGACGATCGCGGGTTCTTCCTGGAGAGCTACAAACGCTCTGAGTTCGCGGAATTCGGTATCGATGAGATATTCGTGCAGGACAACCACTCGCGTTCCAGAAGAGGAGTTCTGAGAGGTCTGCACTACCAGAACCCGCCGAGGGCGCAGGCCAAGCTGGTCAGGGTTATTGATGGCGAGATATTCGATGTCGCTGTGGATATCCGCAGGGGCTCGCCTACGTACGGGAGATGGGTCAGAGCCTATCTATCAGATGAGAACATGAGGATGCTCTACATACCAGCGGGCTTTGCGCACGGGTTTCTCGCGCTGAGCGATGTGGCTGAGGTGCTGTACAAGACCAGCGATGAGTACTCGCCAGAGCACGAGGCGGGGATCGTGTGGAACGATCCCGAGATCGGGATAGAGTGGCCTGTGAAAGATCCGGTGCTCTCGCCGAGAGATTGCAGATGGCCTGGTCTGAGGGACGCTGTGAACGCTTTTGTTTACGGAGGCGTTCTATGAGGGTGCTGGTCACGGGCGGGTGCGGGTTCATAGGCAGCAACTTCATACGGTACGCGATCAGGGAGCGTGGATGGGAAATAATAAACATGGACAAGCTCACCTACGCTGGGAACCCGTCGAACCTCAGCGATATCGAGGGGGATGAGCGGTACAGGTTTGTGAGGGGGGATATCGCGGATCGGGATCTTGTTAGCTCTCTCTTTAAAGATAACCTGGATGCTGTTGTGAACTTCGCGGCTGAGACGCATGTTGACAGGAGCATCCTGGACCCGTCGCCGTTCATAGAGACGAACGTGAAGGGGACCCAGGTGCTACTCGAGGCCGCCAGGGTTCATGATATCGAGAGGTTTGTTCACATATCCACGGATGAGGTCTACGGCTCAACACCTGAGGGCAGGTTCACAGAGGATTCGCCTCTCATGCCCAACAGCCCGTATGCCGCGAGCAAGGCTGCTGCGGATCTGCTCTGCAGGGCCTATCACAAGACGTACGGTGTGCCTGTGATGGTGACGCGCAGCTCGAACAACTACGGGCCGTATCAGTTTCCGGAGAAGCTGATACCGCTGATGATCAACAACGCTATCTCCGGGAGGGAGATGCCGGTCTACGGTGAGGGTGCGCAGGTCAGGGACTGGCTCTACGTTGAGGACAACTG
>JACIXY010000088.1 GCA_014360195.1 Bacillota bacterium | reverse complement strand
CCTCATCCCGCGCGACGTGGTGGACTTCGTCGTCGCCACGCAGCCCAAGGAGTGGGCCAGGCTTAAGCAGCACCACGGCGCCGAGGTTAAGGAGCGGTTCTTGAAGCGTCTCGCCTCCGAGATCGAGCGCCGCGGCGCGCTGGATGTGCTGCGGAACGGCATCAAGGACTCGGGCTGTAAGTTCCGGCTCGCCTACTTCCGCCCGGCCAGCGGGCTCAACGAGGAGACGCAGCGCCTCTACGGGGCTAACCTCTTTTCCGTCGTGCGCCAACTCCGTTACAGCACCAAGAACGAGAAAAGCGTGGATCTCGTGCTGTTTCTGAACGGCATCCCCATCTTCACCGCCGAACTCAAGAACCCGCTCACCGGCCAGTCGGTCGAGCACGCGATGCGCCAGTACAAGACCGACCGCGACCCCCGTGAGCCGCTCTTCGCCTATGGCCGCTGCCTGGCCCACTTTGCCGTAGACCCCGATCTCGTCTATGTGACCACCCACCTTGAGGGCGCAAGAACGCGCTTTTTGCCTTTCAACCAGGGCCGCTTTGGCGGCGCGGGGAATCCGCCGGTGCCGCCTACGCGCGCGGGCTACGCCACGAGCTACCTGTGGGAGGAGACGTGGGCGCGCGACAGCGTGCTTGACCTCATCCGCCAGTTCATCCACGAAGTGGAGGAAGAAGACGAGAAAGGACGTAAAAACGGCCGGCGCTTCTTGATCTTCCCGCGCTACCACCAGCTCGACTGCGTACGTAAGCTCATCGCCCACGCCCGCACGCACGGCCCGGGGCAGCGCTACCTCATCCAGCACTCGGCGGGGAGCGGCAAGAGTTTCACCATCGCCTGGCTGGCCCATCAGCTTGCGACCTTGCATGACGCCAGCGACCGCCGGGTTTTCGACTCGATCGTAGTCGTTACCGACCGGCGGGTGCTTGACCGCCAGTTGCAGCGCACCATGCGGCAGTTCGAGCAAACGCTGGGGGTGGTGGAGAACATCGATACCACCTCCCGCCAGCTCAAGGAGGCGCTGGAGACGGGCAAGACGATCATCGTCACCACCCTGCAGAAGTTCCCCGTGATCGTCAACCAGATCGGCGAGCTTCCCGGCAAGCGCTTCGCCGTCATTGTAGACGAGGCGCACTCCTCGCAGGCGGGCGAGAGCACCAAGAGCCTCAAGGCCGTGCTGGCCTCGTGCTCGCTCGAGGAGGCGGAGCGTGAGGAGGCCGAGGCGGCGACGCCCGAGGAAGAGCTCGAGAGCGCGATTCTTGCCGAGATCGAAAAGCGCGGACGGCTGCCGAACCTCTCCATGTTCGCCTTCACCGCCACGCCCAAGCCCAAAACGCTCGAGCTTTTCGGCACCCGGCGCGCGGACGGGAAGTTCGAGCCGTTCCACCTCTACAGCATGCGCCAGGCCATCGAAGAAGGGTTTATTCTGGACGTGCTCGCCAACTACACGACCTACAAAGCGTATTGGCGGTTGCTCAAGAAGATCGAGGATGATCCCCGGTACGACAGGAAAAAGGCCGAGTACCTGCTCAAGTCTTTCGTAGAACTCCACCCGCACGCGATCA
>JACIXY010000087.1 GCA_014360195.1 Bacillota bacterium | reverse complement strand
GAAGGTTATCCACTTCGATGGCCGTCTCCCACCGGATGAGTACCTGTCGGGCGTTTAGATGGCTCGCCTGAATGTACAGGAGGCCCACATAGGTCGGCGGCGAAACGACCACATCCGTTGGATCATCCGGCTCAGGGGTCGTTGGGTCGTCCGTAACCGTGCTATCCACATTGCTCCCGCTGATGAAGCCTTGGTTCGAGATGATCGTAACCCCCGGAGGCAGCGGCGAGTTGATGTAGACGCGATAACGGATCTCAACCGCGCCCCCATATGGCGCAAGGTTGCCCACCTCGACGATGACGTATTCGTCCCGAGGCCCATTGCCCACCGCGACGTGCCCCTGGCTAGCGTACACGGACCCAGCCACCAACGTGGTGTTCGGATCGAGCAAATCTTGGAAGACGACTCCATAGGCGGTGGCCGTACCCACATTCGTGATGTGTACGGTGTACTCGAGCACGTCACCCGGCGTCGTCGTACCGCTCGCATCCACGTCTTGGTAAAGGGCTGCCGTCTTTGTGGCGATAATCTCGGGAGCCAAGTTCACGGGCACGATAGTCGGATCGCGATCCTCGGGCGTCGTGGGATCATCCGTAGGTGTCGGAGGCACATTATCCCCCGTGATGAGGCCGTGGTTCACCACCGAGGAAATGTCCTCCGGGAAGGGCACATGGATGACCACATCATACGTGATCGTTACCACCTCGCCCGGCCACACGGAGCCAATAGCCACCCCCACAGTCAGGTCACCCGGTGCATTGCCGCTCGTAACGACCCCTTGTGTCGTCATCACCGAGCCATTCACCAAGGTCGTATTCTCGTCGGGCGTATCGGCATAGGCTAGGTTCGTCGCTTCGCGGTCGCCCGTATTGCGGATGATCACCGTGTAACGGAGTGTATCCCCTGGGGAGATGTTGCCATCCCCATCGGCATCCGTCCAAAGCGCCGCGCGCTTGGTCGCCCCAATGATCGGCGCGGCCAGGACTTGATCCACATCCTCATCCCCATTGTTCCACGGCGTCGGGTCGGGGCCGTTCAGCCCATCGTCCCCAACCACCGCCGTATTCGTGATCCACTCCACCCCCGCCGGCAGCGGTTCGTCCACCGTTACCCGGAAGGTCAGCGTCACCACTTGACCCGCACCCAGATCGCCCAGCACCCACACAAGGTGGGTCCCGTCATAGACCCCGCCGTGCGAGGCTGAGCCGGGGACGTAGGTCACGTGCAAGGGCAGCGTGTCCGTCACCACCACCCCCGTCGCCCCTTGATCCCCTACGTTCGCCACCACGACCGTGTAGGTCAGGACTTGGCCGGCCTCCACCACCGTCTCCCCGTCGTCCTTATGCACCACGAGGTCCGGCGCGGCCTCTACGCCATCCACATCCTCATCCGCATTGTCCTCCGGCGTCGGGTCGGGGCCGTTCAGCCCATCGTCTCCAACTACCGCCGTATTCGTGATCCACTCCACCCCGGCCGGCAGCGGTTCGTCCACCATTACCCGGAAGGTCAGCATCACCGCCTGACCCGCATCCAGCGCCCCAAGGCTCCAGACGATCTGCCCAGCCCCATAGACCCCGCCGTGCGAGGCCGAGCCTTCTACGTAACTCACGTGCGCCGGGAGCGTGTCCGCATAGACCCCACCATCCGAGGCCG
>JACIXY010000086.1 GCA_014360195.1 Bacillota bacterium | reverse complement strand
GCAGCAGAGCACCTGGACGCGTTCTGCCGCTGGCTTGCCGCGGAGCCCGACGAGGTGCTCCGTCCTCCCGAGCACCTCCCCTAGCTTCCCCTCAGAACGAGAGTTTCAGCTCTCCCTTGAACCAATCCACGGGCTCCGCCTTGGCGAAATCCCACTGCCCATTCGCCTGGAACCTCATCCCTCCCCCGACGGGAACCGGGGGCTTTCTCCGCACGCACCGGCGCCCGAACAAGGGCCCCCTCCACATCAGACCTCCGTGCACGGTGACGCACCCAGAGATCCGGGCCAACGGGGCGTGAACGTCATGGCCGTGGCGTCGCGCGAAACCGCGATCCCGACCTTGGCGGTGAGGGTGGGGTCGGTCCCCTGAGGCTCCACACGGCGAGGAGCTGGAGGGTCGACTTCGATGCTCCCGAGATCACGAGCTGGGCCCCACCCGCTCGGAACGAAGGCCAGGGAAGGGACTGCTGCGACCGCCCCCACGCGACGCCTCCTTGTTCTGAGGGAGGGGTCTTCTGCGCAAGTCAATGGGATCGTACACCTTCCCCCTCCGAGGAAAAGGAAGGGCCCCGGCGCCCCGGGGCCGCGCTCGCTGGCAACAACTGGGGCCTAGAAGCTGAACACCATGCCCACGCTGAGTGACGGAGCGCCAGCAACAGGGAGAGAGAAGAAGCCCACAAAGACCAGGTTGGCGAGAAGAGGAATCTCGGTTCTCACCTTGGCCCTGGAGATCCCAAACAGACTGCCCGATTCCGCGAAGTGGATGTTAACCGTGACGTGGTACATTCCACCGCAGCAACCCAATCCGCAGATCCCGAACTTGATAATCTCGTACTCGTCCTCTTCGAAGACGTCGCCGATGATCTGTTCGACCTTCTCAGGATCAAGAGCAGTCAAGAACTCGATTGTATTGCACTCAGCAAGTGTGCAGGAGAATCGGTAGCCATAGATCTCGACACCGGTGAAGACGTTGTCAACAAAGATGACATCACCGAAGACTTCCACACACGCTTCACCCAGGCCATGCCACTTGGGGGTGACACCCACTTGCTTGCCATCAACAGTGAACTTGAGGCTCACGTCGATCGAAAAACCGCAACACAACCCAAGCAGGTTCTTCCCTACAAACTCGATGTGCTGAAAGCCAGCTTTGGTGAAGTAGAGCTCGGCATCGTACGCAACCCCACAACAGAAGGAGACACCGGTCAGCGTGATTGAGAAGTCCCGGAACATGATCCCTCTACAGCAATCTTCAAAGCGCCCGATGAACGCGATGGGATCAGCAGCGGCTGTCAACGTGTACCGCATGTAAGATGAGGATTCGCAGCAGGGCCAGCAGATTTCGTCATTCAGACCCGTGTCACAATCCAAGTTTGCTTCCTCTGCATCTCCAGGTATGTACGGGTAAAGCCAATGCTCAACTAGCGCGGAGAAGGTGATCCCGGCCAAAGAAAACTCTGGTTTGATCCACCCCCACATATACTCAGGGGGAGACAGGACGAAAGACGCTGTTTGGGGGTCACAACCAGATCGGAACACAACGTTCACTGGCCCTGGGTTCGACGGGTTGAACGCCATCGCCGCGGCAACGCCAAAGAAACCAAGCGACCCTCGCAGTCTGAATTCCTGCTTCGCGTAACCATTGTTGTTGAAAGTGGATACACTGCTCACGCTCCACCCGTACGCGCCATAAGTGAGCGTCAGAGTAGCTTCCTCAAGAGAGGTGGAGGGGAGGAGAACCAAGCTCATCTCCCAGCTCC
>JACIXY010000085.1 GCA_014360195.1 Bacillota bacterium | reverse complement strand
CACGATCCTGCGGCAATGGAGAACGCCAGGAATGCCCTTCAGGAGGTCGAGTTCTTCGAGGATCCGTACAGGATGGCAGATGGCGCGGATGCTCTGGTCCTGCTCACAGAATGGCCTGAATACAGGGAGCTGGACCTCTCAGAGATAGCTAAAACGATGAGAACGCCGGTGCTTCTGGATGGCAGAAACATCTTCGATCCTGTGGAGGCGAAGAAGGCCGGGCTGAGATACATGGGCGTGGGAAGATGAGAGCACTTGTGACGGGCGGCGCAGGGTTCATAGGGAGTCATCTTGTGGACCGGCTTCTCGCAGAGGGGTGGAAGGTCACAGTGGTGGACAACTTCGATACATTTTACGATCCGCAGATGAAGAGGAGGAACATAGAGCAGCATCTGGGTAACAGCAGCTTCGAGCTGATTGAGGCTGACATAAGAGACATGGAGACCATGAGATTGGAGCTCTCAGGCGATTATGATGTCGTGGTGCATCTCGCAGCCAAAGCTGGGGTTCGTCCCTCTATTCAGGATCCCGTCGGCTATCAGGAGGTGAACGTACGGGGAACGCAGAACATGCTGGAGCTTGCGAGAGTTTGGGGTGTTGAGCAGTTTGTATTCGCCTCCTCCTCGAGCGTTTATGGCATCAACCCGAATGTGCCGTGGCGCGAGGATGACTGTGTGCTGCTTCCAATAAGCCCGTACGCCGCCACGAAGGTCGCTTGCGAGCTTCTCGGTCATGTCTACAGCCATCTCTACGGGATCAGGTTCATAGCGCTGCGGTTCTTCACGGTCTACGGCCCGCGCCAGCGGCCGGATCTGGCGATTCACAAGTTCGCACGTATGATGCTTCAGGGCAAGGCCATACCGATATACGGCGATGGATCGAGCAGGCGTGATTATACCTATGTCGATGACGTAATCGAGGGCGTGCGCAGGGCGATGGAGTACAAGGCCACACCCTACGAGATCATAAATCTGGGAAACAATCGCACCGTGGAGCTGCTGGAGCTGGTCCACGCCCTTGAGGAGGTTCTGGGCGTTCGAGCGCAGATAAGGCACATGCCGGAGCAGCTCGGGGACGTCCCGCAGACGTGGGCGGACGTGGGGAAGGCGGAGAGGCTGCTGGGGTACAGGCCGAAAACGCAGCTCGGGGATGGGCTGAGGCGGTTTGTCGCATGGCTCAGCGCGCACGAGCTCTCTTATGAGGTGGTCGCATGCGGATCCTAGTTCTTGGTGCCGCCGGCCAGCTCGGCTCGGAGCTGTGCGGCGTGCTTGAAGATCATGAGGTGATACCGGCTCAGCGCGACGAGATCGATATCACCCGGCTGGATCAGCTGCTGAAGGCCGCGATGCGCATCAGGCCGGACGTGATAATCAATGCTGCAGCTTATACAGATGTGGATGGGTGCGAGTCGGATCGCGAGAGGGCTTTTCTGGTCAATGCGGCAGGGGCGCGGAACGCTGCCATAGCGTCCCGCAGGGCGGGTGCGGCTCTGGTTCACATCAGCACCGATTACGTCTTCGATGGGACAAAGGGCGAGCCGTACGTGGAGCACGATGCGCCAAACCCGCTGAGCGTCTACGGGATGTCCAAGCTCCTCGGCGAGAGGCTAGTCGTGGAGCAGAACCCCAGCAGTTTCATTCTCCGGGTTGCCTGGCTGTACAGCCCAAGGAGGAGGAACTTCGTCAGGACGATGCTCTCCCTTGCGCGCGACAGGGATGAGGTGAGGGTCGTGAACGATCAGCTGGGAACCCCCACATACGCGGGCGATGTCGCAAGACAGATAAAACTCCTGATCGAGACCGAGTGCTACGGCCTTTACCACTGCACGTCACAGGGGAGCTGTACGTGGTACGATTTCGCGCGGGAGATATTCAGGCTTGCGGGTCTCGATGTCAGAGTTGTGCCTGTGAGCAGCGCGGAGT
>JACIXY010000084.1 GCA_014360195.1 Bacillota bacterium | reverse complement strand
TGAAGCTCGGCTTCTGCGGCGCCGGCTGCTGCGGCGGCAAGTACGACGTGGCGCTGCGCATCTTCTACGGCACCGGGGGTGGGCTGTTTGACATCACGCGGCTGGTGTTCTCCGCGAACATCCCGCTCATGACGAACTTCACGCTCACCCTGTCTGGCACGATGTGGGCTATCCCGCTGGACGATCCGGAGGGCGTCAGGACCTGCAACACTACCGGCAGCTCGCTCTGCATCGGCTGGACGTTCACGTTCTAGTCTAGCCTCGCTTACGGTACACCCACGGGCCCCGGACTCCGGGGCCCGTTGCTTTTTGCCTCCCTGCTTCCGCCCTGCCTTCCCTCTCCCCCGGGTGGGAGAGGGTCGGGGTGAGGGGGCGGTGATCCACGTCCCCCTCCCCCTAAACCCCCTCCCAGCCGCGGGAGGGGGAAAGAAGGCCGGGTGGGAGAGGGTCGGGGTGAAGGCGGCAACTGCCCCCGCTACGATCACCCCATGGCGGATCTCCGCAGCTTCGCCCGCCAGCTGCGCCACGGCGAGACAGATGCTGAGCGCGTCCTGTGGTCCAAGCTCCGGGCACGACGACTCCTCGGACTCAAGTTCCGTCGCCAGGCCCCCATTGGCCCCTACATCGCCGACTTCGCCTGCTTCGAGCGCAAGGTGGTGGTCGAGCTCGACGGCGGACACCATGCGGAGCCCGCCCAGGCAGCCCACGATGAGCGACGCACGCAGTGGTTGATTGGCCAAGGGTTCAGAGTTCTCCGGTTCTGGGACAACGAGGTCCTTCGGGAACCCGAGGCTGTGCTCGAACGCATCCGCCAAGTGTGCGAGGGCGACCCGTCGTCACCCTCTCCCTGACCCTCCCCCATCGAGGGGGAGGGAAAGGACTCGGGCAGGAGAGGGTCGGGGTGAGTCATCCAGTCCGTATCCCTGCTGCTCCCTCTCCCCCGGGTGGGAGACGGTCGGGATGAGGTAACCCAGTCCGTGTCCCTGCATCTCCCTCTCCCCCGGGTGGGAGAGGGTCGGGGAGAGGGGGGTGTACGTCGCCGTCTGTCCGGCGCTTCCCGGGTGCTACACCCAGGAACGCACCTACCGGGAAGCCCCCGACCACATCCGCGACGCCATCCTCCTTCACCTCCAAGCGCGCCACGATCTCGGCAAGCCTGTCCCGATCGAGACCGCGATTGAGAAGGTCGAGGTGGCCCTCGAAACTCGGTCCGGCTCGGCCGGCTGCTGTGGTCAGGGTCCTCGGGCGCCTCGCGTTCGCGCGCATCCGCCACAGCGGCAGCCACGCAGTGTCTCCCCATCCCGACCGCCGCTGGACCACGGTGCCCGTCCACTCCAGTGAAGTGGCGAAGGGGACCCTGCGTCGCATCCTCAAGGGCGTGGGGATCGCGGTAGACGAGTTCGAAGTCACGCGCCGCGGCTGAAGAGAGCCGAAGGAGGAAGGCGAGGAGCTCGTGCCCATCGAAGCGAACCGACGCTGGCCCGCGCCTCGGTCGGCCTCGTCCCGCTGTCGGCCAGTCCCATCCTTCGTAGCGTCGGGGCTTGTCCCCGACGGCCGTACGTTCGTCGCCGACGATCTCGCGTCGCACACAGGTTGCGACGCTACAACCCGTATCGTCGGACACAGGGTCCGACGCCGCGAACGAAGGCGCGGGAGAGGGTCGGGGTGAGGGGGCGGTGATCCACGTCGCCCTCCCCCTGACCCCCGTCCCAGCCGCGGGAGGGGAAAAGCGGGCTCGCCGGGAGTGGGGCACGGCGCGAGCGCAGAGAAAGGCCCCGGCCGCACATCGGCCGGGGCCCCGGGAGACGCCTTCTACCCTAGCGGCAGCCTTTCTCCGCCTCCAAGTACTCGATGTCCCACGTGACCACCGTGCAGTCGGGCCACACGCCGCGGCCCGTGCAGATCCCAACCCGGAAGTTGGCCGAGGGCAGAAGCGCCGTGGCTCCGGGTCGGGCCGACAAGACGAACGGG
>JACIXY010000083.1 GCA_014360195.1 Bacillota bacterium | reverse complement strand
CGGATAACAGCGACAACCTGGATACGAACCTGACCACGGTTTGGGCCTATGCCGATCTCGCGGTCGAGAAGATGGGGCCGGCGACCATCAACGCGGGCGAAGTGATCGAGTACATTGTCTCGGTGATCAACTGGGGCGTCTCCACAGCGCAAGACGTCTTCCTGGCCACAGGCGAGAGGATCTACCGCCGAACCCGGCGTGCCCGTATTGCACGCACCTTGGCTCGCCTCAACGCCCGTCACCACCAGCCAGGAGGGAAGCCGATCCTTAAGCACCACGTTCTCGGCCGTCGAAGGCCCAAGGTTGGCCACCGTCACGGTGTAAACCATGCTCAGGCCCGCCGTCACCGCGTTCTCTTCCCACTCGCCCGGCGCAACCAAGCCCATGGCAGCCTTGGCCACCACTAGGTCGGAAACGTCCGTGATGTCATGCTCCACCAGGGCATAGTTGTTGGACGTGTCGGGGTCGAGGCCGTACTCGCTCCACACGCGCACCGTGTTGTTGATATCCTGGGTCTCGTTCGCCGTGACGACCACGGTCAGCACCCAACGATCGGAGACCACCAAAGGTGCGGGGTCACTGTTCTCGACCAGGGTGCACGTAAAGTCGAGCGCCCCGTCTGTGGAACCGATCGGCGGCGTTACGCTGCACACCGTGTCGTTCGGCCGGCTGGAGGAGATGCTCACCAGCGTAAAGTCCCCATCGGAGCGGAGCATATCCTGTACAACAGGCCCCCAGGCGTCGCTTGGGCCGAGGTTATCCACGATGATCGTGTACGTGAGGAGATCTCCCGCGCGCACTTCGCCATCCGGCTTGCCGAACTTTTGCACCTTCAGGTCAGCCGCATTGAGAACATAGGTCTCGGTCGCCGTCCACAGGGCATTATCGGGATCCGCCGTATAGGGCGGCGTATCGCTGCGCACGGCCACGCGGTTGGTGATCACCGTGCCGGGGAACACCGAGGGCTTCACGCGGCCCCAGATATCCGCCGTCCACGTCGCGCCGGCCGGCAACGTGCCAACCCAGCAATTGACGTGGTTGTTGATATCCAGTTGGCAATTCGGGTCGGACGAGATCTCGAACTCGAGTTCGTCAAGCCACTCGCCAAAATGATCCACCACGAACACGTTCTCGGCATCCGAGGGGCCGGGGTTCGTCACCGTGAGGACATATTTCACCTGTTCGCCCGCCACGACCTTTTGCGGCACGCTGGCCTTCGTAGCGACCAGGTTGGCCTCCGCTGTGATCTCGGTCTCCCAGTTGAGGACGCTATCCACCACGATGAACTTGGTCGGGTCGAGTGGATCGGGGATCTGGGTGATATACTCCCACTCCCAGTTATCGGTCAGGATCTCGACCGTATCGGTCAGCACCGTCCCGACGGGTGTGGAAGGATCTACCAAGAACCGCAGATAGATCGAAAAGCCTTCCGGCGTTCCGAACCCATTGTGCGGCACCATATCCCCGCGGTTGCAAAAGACGCCACCCCAGTGCTCGCTGTAGGTGCAACTAACCCCACTGGCGTTCTCGACATAGTAGCCGAGGAAGGTCAGGTACTGCTGGGATTCGGGGCCGAGCCAATCTTTGACGCGGAGGTTAAAGGCCGTCGAAGGCCCTCGGTTCTCCACAAAGATTTCGTACTCGATCTCCGTGCCCGCTACAGCCGTCGTGGGGCCATCCTTCTCGACAAAGATGTACGAGAGGTTCAGGACGTCTTCATCCAGCCACGAGGCCAAGTTATCCGACCAGTCATCGTCGAACGTGTCGCTCTCGATCGTCGCATCATTGCGCATGAACCCATACTGAGCCATACCGCTGATGCGGCCGCGCACGCTCGGGTCAACCAGCAACTCGATCTCGAGGATATCCGACCACCCCGCAGGCACTGTGCCGAGGTTGATCACAAGCGGATCCGTCGGGTCACCCGGGGTACCGCCCGTGTAAGAGAAGGGCGTGCCACCCGTCGCGGTGATGCTGAGCAGCACCACGCCCGCCGGCAGGTAGT
>JACIXY010000082.1 GCA_014360195.1 Bacillota bacterium | reverse complement strand
GGTGACGGATACCCTGCCCGCTGAAGTCACCTTTGTGGATGCGACGGAAGGCGGCGTGTATGACGCCGATACCCATACGGTAACCTGGTACCTGGGCGATATGCCCGTGGGCACCAGCAAGACCGTCGAGGTACACGTCCAGGTCAATACGGATGCCCGCATCGTCATGGAAGGGCCTTTGGCCAATACCGTGGTGGTGATGGGTGACGAGAGCGACCCGGATGAGGCGAACAACACGTACGTCGAAGAGACGTTCGTCAACGACCTCGCCGACCTGCGCATCACCAAAGTGGGCAAGCCGGATGGCGAAGTGCGTGCGGGCGAACCGCTGTACTATACCATCTATGTGGATAACCTTGGCCCGTCCGACGCGCGGGATGTGGTCGTTACGGATAACATCCTCTCCAACCTGGAGTTCCGAGTCAGCGATATCACGACGTCGCAAGGCATCACGCGCACGGAAGATGGCGTGTTGTACTTTGAGTTGGGCATCTTGCCCGCCGGTGCGCGCGCCACGATGACCATGATCGTGACGGCCGATGAGACGCAGGATGTGAACAACATCGTCAGCGTCTACGCGACGACGCCCGATCCTGACTACTCGAACAACCAGGCCATCGTGATGACGGCCATCACGGACGTCTCCGACCTCGGGATCACAAAAGAGATCGTGGGCGGCGACTTGATCGCTGGCACGAACGTGATCTACGAGATCGTGGTCTGGAACGATGGGCCGTCTACCGCCGAGAACGTCGTGGTGAAGGATTGGCTGCCTGGCGGTACCGTGCCGATGGGTGAGCCTCAAGGCTTGCCGATGGGCGCGCAATACACGCTGGGCACCCCCGGCGACCCGACGGATCCGGCGATCTTGAACCTGGGCACGCTCGCTCCGGGCGAACGGTACACCATCACGCTCGAATTGGCGATTGATCAGGCGTACGGGCCGAACCTCTTGGTGAACGATGTCGAGATTTCGAGCGACATCTTTGACCCGGAGAACGGCAACAACCGCGCCTCTGCCGTCTTTATGGTGGAGGAGATGTCGGAACTGTACGTCCTCAAGTGGGATACGCCAGATCCCGTGATGGCAGGTACGACGGTTGAGTACTTTATCGGCGTCCAGAATGTAGGGCCTTCGGCGGTTCGGAACCTCAAGATCTTTGACTGGATTTCGGGCGCCGAGTGGCTCACGCTGAAAGAGTACAAGATCGGCAACGGCAGCGGGTACTGCCTCTCCAACCAGACGTGGGCAACCGTGGATTGCTACCTCGGCGATGTCGCGGCGGGCGATTGGCGTGAGATTTACCTCACGTTCGAGGTCAGCCCCGATGCGCCGAACGGCACCGTGGTCTATGATGAGGTAGAGTTCGCGGCGGACTCGCCCTTTGAGATCTACGAGGAATCCGATCTCGAGGAAGAGACCGAGATCATGAACGTCGCCGATCTCGCGGTTACCAAGACCGTAAGCCCCGCTCCGGTGGCGTATACGGGTGAAGGCGTCGCCTACGAGATCACGGTGACGAACATGGGCCCCGGCACCGCCTACGATGTGGTTGTGACGGATACGCTGCCCAACGGTATGTCCTTCATCGTGGCGAGCGGCCTGTGCGACTTGACCGCGGGCGGGACGCTCCTGCCTCCGACGCCCGATGGCACGCTCCTGCCTCCGACGCCCGGTGGCACGCCGTTCATGTGCAGCCTTGGGAACGTGGCCGTTGGCCAGAGCCTGACCTTCATCATCTACGCGAAGGTGGATCCGGATGCTGAACCCGGTATTTACACCAACGTGGTAGAGGTGGCGCCGCAAGGTGAATCTCTCGATCTGAATGAGGAGAATAACATCGCGACGGCGCAGGTCGAGGTCCAGGGCAAGGCCGATCTCAAGGTGCTCAAGTTCGGCAAGCCCGAAGGCGACGTGTGGGCGGGCGATCCGCTGACCTACACGATCATCGTGGATAACCTCGGCCCCGGTGACGCCCAAGGCGTCATCCTCCAGGAACTGATGCGCTCGAGCGGCGAGTTCAACCTTGTCTCGGTCTCTTCCGACCGCGACATAGACTCCACCGCTTGGAGCGGCACCTTCTCGG
>JACIXY010000081.1 GCA_014360195.1 Bacillota bacterium | reverse complement strand
CGCGTTAAGTATCCCGCCTGGGGACTACGGCCGCAAGGTTAAAACTCAAAGGAATTGACGGGGGCCCGCACAAGCAGCGGAGCGTGTGGTTTAATTCGAGGCTACACGAAGAACCTTACCTGGGCTTGACATGCTGGTGGTAGGGAAGCGAAAGCGGACCGACCTTCGGGAGCCAGCACAGGTGCTGCATGGCTGTCGTCAGCTCGTGTCGTGAGATGTTCGGTTAAGTCCGGTAACGAGCGCAACCCCTGCCGTTAGTTACAGGTATCTAACGGGACTGCCCGTAGAAAGCGGGAGGAAGGTGGGGATGACGTCAAGTCAGCATGGCCTTGATGTCCAGGGCTACACACACGCTACAATGGCCGGTCCAGAGGGTAGCCAACCTGCGAAGGGGAGCCAATCCACCAAAGCCGGTCGTAGTTCGGATTGCAGGCTGCAACCCGCCTGCATGAAGTCGGAGTTGCTAGTAAACGCGCATCAGCCATGGCGCGTTGAATACGTTCCCGGGCCTTGTACACACCGCCCGTCACGTCATGGGAGCTGGTCATGCCTGAAGTCGGTGGGCTAACCGCGAGGGGGCAGCCGCCTAGGGCAGGGCTGGTGACTGGGACGAAGTCGTAACAAGGTAGCTGTACCGGAAGGTGCGGCTGGATCACCTCCTTTCTAAGAGTGAAGGGTGCGAGGGCGCGCGAGCGCTGTGAGCGCCGAGAGAAGGATGAGGCTACTTGCGGTGTTTTCTGTCACTGAGCTGGGGTTAAGGGAGAGGGGTCTGTAGCTCAGCTGGTTAGAGCACTCGCCTGATAAGCGAGAGGTCACCTGTTCGAGTCGGGTCAGACCCACAGGCGGGGGACGTAGCTCAGCCGGGAGAGCGGTGCCTTTGCAAGGCAGAGGTCAGGGGTTCGAGTCCCCTCGTCTCCATGGGGTGTTGGTCGGCGAGTGGTCGCAAGGGAGCTTGCGGGCAGTGGCCGGGCGACAGTCTGGGGCAACTTAACAAGTGCATACGTGACGTAACGCGAGAACATCAATTTCTCCGCATCACAGTGTGGATAAGCTACTAAGAGCACACGGGGGATGCCTTGGCGCCAAACGCCGATGAAGGACGCGGTACACTGCGAAAAGCTCTGGTGAGGGGTGTGCACCCGGAGAGCCGGAGGTATCCGAATGGGGAAACCCGCGTGGGGGCATGCCCACGCATCGCCGGATGAAAAGATAGTCAGGCGAGGGGAACCCGGGGAAGTGAAACATCTGAGTACCCGGAGGAGAAGAGAGGATTTCCCGAGTAGTGGCGAGCGAAAGGGAAGGAGCCCAAACCGGCTGGCGAGCCAGTCGGGGTTGGAGGGCAAGACGAGAGGGACGGAAGCGAAGTCGAACGGTTCTGGGAAGGCCGGCCAGAGACGGTGAGAGCCCGGTAGACGCAAGCGGAGGTTCTGGACTTGACCCTGAGTACCACGGGGCACGCTAATCCTGTGGGAAGCTGGGGCGGCCACGCTCCAAGGCTAAATACGTTTGGCGACCGATAGCGGACAAGTACCGTGAGGGAAAGGTGAAAAGAACCCCGGTGAGGGGAGTGAAAGAGAATCTGAAACCGTGTGCTTACAAGCAGTCAGAGGGTTTCGAGAGGAATCTGATGGCGTGCCTTTTGGAGAATGAGCCAGCGAGTTAATGTCTGTGGCGAGGTTAAGGGAGGGACACCCGGAGCCGTAGCGAAAGCGAGTCTGAAGAGGGCGGGAAGTCGCAGGGATTAGACACGAAACCAGGTGAGCTACCCATGGCCAGGCTGAAGCGACGCTAAACCGTTGTGGAGGGCCGAACCTGTCAACGTTGCAAAGTTGAGGGATGAGCTGTGGGTAGGGGTGAAATGCCAAACGAACCTGGAGATAGCTTGTTCTCCCCGAAATAGCTTTAGGGCTAGCGTCGCGTGGTGAGTATGGGAGGTAAAGCACTGGATGGGCTAGGGGCCTCACGGTTACCAAACCCAACCAAACTCTGAATGCCCATACTGGGGAGCGCGGCAGTCGGACTACGGGAGATGAGTTTCGTAGTCGAGAGGGAAAGAGCCCAGACCCACAGCTAAGGTCCTGAAGTGCAGGCTCAGTGGCAAACGAGGTGGGAGTGTCGAGACAGCCAGGAGGTTGGCTTAGAAGCAGCCATCCTTTAAAGAGTGCGTAATAGCTCACTGGTCAAACGCTCCTGCGCGGATAATGTAACGGGGCTCAAGCCTGCTACCGAAGCTTGGGACGGCGCACGGGAGTGTGTCGTGGTAGGGGAGCGTTCTGACAGCGGGGAAGCACGTCTGGCGAGGGCGTGTGGAGCGGTCAGGAGTGAGAATGCTGGCATGAGTAGCGAGAAACATGTGAGAACCATGTTC
>JACIXY010000080.1 GCA_014360195.1 Bacillota bacterium | reverse complement strand
CTTATTGAGCCGCTATGGGTGGAGGTCAAAGACTATACCTTTGCCTCCGCCGATCTGCCCCCGCAATTTGCCGGAAAAACAATTGTTCTTCTCACTGACATCCACCGCGGACCTTTTCTGTCAGAGAAGCGCGTGCGACAACTCGTGGAAAGAGTAAACGCCCTATCCCCGGATCTGGTCATACTTGCCGGCGACTACGTCTACGGCGGTTCCAAATACGAACAGTCCTGCTTTGCAGCGCTGGCCAACCTGCGCGCCCCCTTGGGCTCCTACGCGGTGCTAGGCAATCATGACTATGACGATGATTCCGGTGCAGCCGCGGCTGCCGCAGCCCGAAAGGCCGGGATTACTTTGCTGCGCAACGCAGGCGTGTGGCTGGAGTCACAAGGAGCGCGGCTGAGACTTTGCGGAGTAGAGGACTACCAGTTGGGAAGCCCACAGCTTACGCCTGCGTTGGGGGATGCCAATACGAGTGACTTTGTCTTGCTGGTGTCGCACAATCCGGATTTCGCTGGAGAGCTTTCACCAGGCGCAGTGGACCTGATGCTGTCCGGGCACACCCATGGGGGCCAGGTGACCTTATTCGGGCTTTGGGCGCCGTTTGTCCCTTCAAAGTACGGACAGAAGTTCCGCAGCGGTATGGTCTCCACGGAAGCTGCCACAGTCGTCATCTCAAACGGAATCGGGACCATCTTCCCACCCATCCGCCTGGGGGCGCGGCCGCAGATTGTCCGCATCACTCTGACTACAGGCCAGAATCTCTAACAACAGGGCCGAACCACTGACTACAGGCAACCCAAACTAGAGACGGGTAGTGTCCCAGCACGTGGTGTAATAGAGGACCGCTGGGAAGGCGGCTGATGACGGCGGTTCTTCTAACAGGAAAGCCATCGAGTGTTCTCGTAGGTAATGGTGACAAAACCGTACCCAGAAAGGAGGACACTCAGATGGCCGATTCCATTGTCACCCCAGAGGAGCTACTTAGCAAGCTGCTTGAGGGCAAGGAGGTAGACCTCTTGCGGGAAGCGGCTCTTAGCCTGCTTCGGGAGATCATGGAGATCGAGGTAAGGAGCAAGACCGGCGCTGGGCTTAGGGAGCGTAGCCCTGAACGTCTGTGCATGCGCAACGGTTACCGAAACCGGCGGCTGGACACCCGGGTGGGTACTCTTGATCTACCTATCCCTAAGCTCCGGCAAGGCAGCTACTTTCCCAGCTTCCTCGAACCCCGCCGCCGAAGCGAGGAGGCTCTTTTCTCGGTCATCGCCGAGGCCTATGTGAAGGGAGTCTCCACCCGCAAGGTAGAGGATCTTGCCCAGGCTCTAGGCATCGAGAGCATCTCTAGGAGCGAGGTCTCGCGCATCTGCGCAAGGCTAGATGAGCAAGTAGAAGCTTTCCGCAGCCGTCCGCTTATGGGCCGCTATCCCTATCTATGGCTCGATGCCACCTATGAGCGAGTACGAGAGGAGAGCGGCCGGGTAGTCTCTATGGCTCTCGTTGTCGCCTATGGGGTAGCGGAGACGGGGGAGCGGGAAGTGCTTGGCCTAGACATCTGCCGCAGCGAGGACTACCCCTTCTGGCGGGGATTCCTTTCCGCTCTTGTCAGTCGGGGCCTTTCCGGGGTGATGCTGGTTATCTCCGATGCCCATAAGGGACTTAAGCGGGCCATAGAGGAGGTCTTCCTGGGAGCAAGCTGGCAGAGATGCCGGGTGCATTTCCTAAGGAATCTGCTTGCGCTCGTACCCAAGGAGGCTCAGGGCATGGTGCTGGCTGCGACGAGACTTATCTTCCAGCAGCCCGACAAAGAAAGAGCCGGAGAGGAGCTACGGACTTTGGCCGATCGCCTCGAGGAACGCCTGCCCAAAGTAGCTGCTTTCCTAGTTGAAGCTGAAGAGGAAATCCTAGCCCATATGGACTTTCCCCGCGAGCACTGGCGCCAGATCTCCTCCACCAATCCTCTTGAGCGTCTGAATAAGGAGATCAACCGCCGAACTCGGGTAGTCGGCATCTTCCCTGATGAGAAGAGTCTCCTCCGTCTCGTCGGTGCTCTTCTTTGCGAGCAGAGTGACGAGTGGATGGTGGCCCGCAGGTACATGAGCCGACATTCCCTGGCTCGCATCTACCAGCAGGCCACACCCGAGATCGAAGGAGACCTCACTCACCCGGTTGCCATTCCCATACACTAAAAGCTAAGCTGTGAAGACCTACGAGAACATCCTGGCTTTTACACCACGTCACGGGACACAACCCACGCATGGCTTCCGCTATTGTCAAATTGCTGCTACCGCGAAGGGTATCGCAAGGAGCAGAATTCTCAGAGATGCCGTCCAGCCTTTCACGCGACACCCTCCTTTCCGAGCGCTCATGTGGCCACATCATTTGCTGACC
>JACIXY010000008.1 GCA_014360195.1 Bacillota bacterium | reverse complement strand
GTCCCCGGGCACCTGATGGCTCATGTATCCGGGAACCAGGCACCCGGCCGGCGGCGGGCCCGCCTTCGGACAGGCGCCTGGCCAGCTCCGGTCGGGCTCGCCGTGCCCAGGCAGAGACCGGCACGTAGGGCTTCGGTGCAGCGTGACCGGTCTTGCGCGCGAAAAGAGGAATGAAGGAAGAAGGAACGAAGGAGGGATCGCTGGTGAAGAGAGGGCATTTCTGGGCGGCTGTGGTTGCCTTTCTGCTTCTCGGCCTTGCCGCAGGCACTCACCCGGCCCCGGTCGCTGCCCAGACCGTTGAGGTGGTGGCGGAGGGGGTCGGTGCCGTGGTCGGGGGCGATGTGGCGCGGGCGCGCGATGAGGCCCTGCGCGATGCGTACAGGGTCGCCATTGAGCAGGGCGCAGGCGTGTCGATAGCAAGTCGCACCGACATGTCCGATTTCAGGGTGTTTTACGACAGGGTTGTCAGCCAGGCCGGAGGGTACGTCCAGTCTTACCAGATCCTGGGTGATTACTGGCAGACGCCCGACGGTCTCGTGCATGTGAAGATTCGGGCAAGGGTTGCGAGGGGAGACATAAGGTCGGACCTACAGGCTCTGGCCATACTCATTGACATGATGGGGAACCCAACGATAATGGTCCTCGTAGACGAGAAGAACCTCAGCAGCCCTCTTGCTACATCGATCGCTGAGACCAAGATAGTTGAAAAGCTCTCGGCCGTCCGCTACCACCTTGTGGACCAGCGGCAGATAGAGGCTATCAAGGCGAGCGACACGGCGAAGCGCGCCATGCAGGGCGACATCAGCGCCGCCATCACCCTGGGCGAGAGGTTCGCCGCGGACATAGTCATCGTGGGCGATGTGAACAGCAAGTTCCTCACCTCGACGAGGTCCGGCAATTTCACCTTCCAGTCGTGCATGGCCTTCGGGACGCTCAGGGCCGTGCTCACTCAGACGGGGCAGATCATCTGGGCCGAGACGCCACAGGCCACCAAGGCGCAGCTCTCGGCGGACGTTGCGGGCCTCGAGGCCATAAAGGCGGTGGCTGACGATGTGGCCTCGCGTCTCATATGGGAGCTTCCCAAGCGCGCCGGAGGCGGAGCCTCGGGTGGCACACGCACGATTCAGCTTATCGTCAACGGGTGCTCTTACACCCAGATGAACCAGATCATGCAGGCCCTCAAAGACATGCGGGGTGTCACAGCGGTGTACCGCAGAACCTTCGAGAACAACATTGCCGTAATAGACGTCCAGACCACAGGCAACGTGGACGACCTCGCGGCAAGGCTCGACTCCCTGGCAAGCCCCAGGGTCGAAGTGGTGATGGTGACGAGGGACAAGATAGAGGTCAGGGTGATGAGATAGGGCGTGATAAGATAGGGCGTGATGAGGTAGGGCGGCTGAAGACTCCTTGGTAGACTGGGGGATGATAAGATGGGTGGACGAAAGAGCGTTTTGAACGGGAGGCGCGGGGTGGCCGTTCTCATGCTTGCCGCGGCTCTCTTACTTCTTGCGGGAGAGATGCAGATGACGCCCGCCGCGGCGCAGGCGCCACCCCAGCAGGGCAAGATCCGCATTGCGGTCATGGACTTCCTCGACCAGACGAACTACCCGCAGTGGCACGTCGGAAGAGGCATGAGGGTCGAGTTCGAGACCAGGCTCGTCCAGACCGGGCAGTTTGAGGTCATCGAGCGCGAGCGCCTCGAACAGATCATGCAGGAGCAGGGTTTTGGGGCCACAGGTCTTGTCGACCCGTCCAGCGCCGCCCAGATAGGCAAGCTCCTGGGCGTCCAGGCAATGATAATGGGAAGCGTGACCAAATTCGACATCCAGACGAACAAGATCTCCGTGCCGATCCTCGGGTCCGTTGCTTCGAGCGAGGCGGTCGTGGAGATCCACGTGCGGGTGGTGGATACCAACACCGGCTCCATCAAGCTGGCCGAGATGGCCGAGGGCAAGGAAAGTCAGGCGAATATCTCTCTCAGACTCGAGGGAATGCCGCCAATGGCCTTCGGTAGCGCCAACTTCCACAGCACGATCCTGGGCAAGGCCACGTCCAAGGCCGTGGACCAGCTCATCGGGAAGATAATGCAGCTTTTCCCGGTGGAGGGCTACGTGGTGAAGGTCGTAGGCGACAAGGTATACACGAACCTGGGACGGGCTAAAGGGGTGAAGGTCGGGCAGAAACTGCTGGTGTACCGGCTGGGCGAGGTCATAACCGACCCCTTCACAGGGCAGGTGCTCTCCGCCGAGAAAACCGAGATAACCACTATCACGGTGACCAGCGTCGAGCAACTTCTCTCCATCGGGACCGTGGATACTCCAGGAGCGGGCGCGAGGATACAAATCGGCGATAAAGTCACAATCAAGTACTGAACGGCGCATGCCCGTCCGCAGCCAGGACCTTCGGCCTCAAGGCCGGCGGTCCGTGGATTCTGGGGAGGTTTCTGGGCATCCTGGAACCAGAGAACATTGACATCGTTATGAATAGTAGTGCAGGCTGGCCAGGATAAGGTGAGCCACCCAAGGCGAACCGTCCTTGAGTCGGGGAGAAGGATTTGCTACAATTGGAGCAACATATAAGCCCGGGGGGAATCTCACCATGGACTTCGATGACAAGTTCGGGCATGTTGCTCTAACCTTCGACGATGTGCTTCTCGAGCCAGCCTACTCTGAGGTGATGCCGGGGGAGGTGGACGTATCGACGAAGCTGACCGCGAGGATCCGCCTGAACATCCCGCTCGTCAGCGCGGCCATGGACACCGTGACCGAGGCGAGGCTCGCCATAGCTATGGCGCGCGAGGGCGGTATCGGCATCATCCACAAGAACATGTCGGTGGAGCGCCAGGCGGGCGAGGTGGATAAGGTAAAGCGGTCGGAACACGGAATAATCGTGGACCCGATATTCCTCGAGCCCCACAATCTCATACGGGATGCCCTGGCGATAATGGAGCGCTACCACATCTCCGGGGTGCCTATCACAAAGGGCGGTAAGCTCGTGGGGATACTCACCAACAGGGACCTCCGGTTCGAGACCAACTACGACCAGCCCATCGAGAACGTCATGACGAAGGAGAACCTGGTGACCGCCCCGGTTGGCACCACGCTCGAGGAAGCCAAGGCCATCCTGCAGCGCCACAAGATAGAGAAGCTCCCTATAGTCGACGAGAACTTCATGCTCAAGGGGCTCATCACAATAAAGGACATCCTCAAAGCCAAGCAGTTCCCGAACGCAGCCAAGGACGAGAGGGGGAGGCTTCGCGTGGGGGCTGCCGTTGGGCCGGCGGGCGCGGTCGCCCGGGCCGGGGCTCTCGTGGATGCGGGCGTGGACATCCTCGTGGTCGACACCGCACACGGGCACTCGCGCTCCGTGCTGGAGACGGTGAGGGCCCTCAAGGCGAACTTCAAGAACGTTGACGTTGCCGCAGGTAACGTCGGGACGGCTGAGGGCGCCAGGGCGCTCATCGAGGCCGGGGCAGACGCGATCAAGGTCGGCATCGGCCCGGGGTCCATCTGCACCACCAGGGTGGTAGCAGGGATCGGGGTGCCGCAGGTCACGGCGATCTTCGAGTGCGCGAGGGTAGCAAGAGAGCACGGTGTCCCGGTCATCGCCGATGGCGGAGTCAAGTACTCGGGGGACATCACGAAAGCCATCGCCGCCGGGGCCGACGCGGTCATGATCGGGCGGCTGTTTGCGGGGACCGAGGAGAGCCCGGGGGAGCGCATCATCTACAAGGGGCGCAGCTTCAAGGTTTATCGCGGGATGGGTTCTCTCGAGGCGATGAGGGAAGGGTCCAGCGACAGGTACTTTCAGGACCCGTCGCACAAGCTGGTCCCGGAGGGCATCGAGGGTCGGGTCCCGTATAAGGGGGCGCTTGCTGACACGATATACCAACTCGTAGGTGGACTCCGCGCAGGGATGGGTTACTGCGGTGCTCGCAACATCGCCGAGCTCCAGGAGAACACGAGGTTCATAAGGATCACCGGCGCCGGCCTGCGCGAAAGCCACCCGCACGACATCGTGATAACGCGGGAAGCCCCCAACTACAGCCTGACCGATACCGACGTGGAGGAAGAGTAACTGGCGAAATAACCGGCGAAAAAGGAAAGGAGTGTAGCCAATGCAAGTGAGCCGATTGAAGTGGGTCGTTCTCGGCTTGGTGTTGCTGGCGGTTACGGTGCTGCCGCAGGTGGGCGCCGCGGCTGCGGACGAGCCGCCGGTGAGGCTCTTCATCAACCCGCATCCGAATCCCGAGTTCAGGGCGGAGATCTGGGTTGACAGAGGCCAGGGGTCAACCTACTACCCTGGGGACCCCATCGACGTGTACTATCGAGTCAACCGGGATAGCTATGTGTACATCCTCGATATCCTTCCTTCGGGGCAGCTCAGCTGGCTCGTGCGCGACACGTGGGTCCGGGCCAACAGGGCTTATACCCTGTCGGGCCCTGTCGAGCCGCCTTCGGGAGTCGAGTACCTGGTCATATTCGCTTCCACCCAGAAGCTGCCTCTGCCTTACCTGGAGGAATCGGCCCGGTCGGGGCGCGTATACATCCAGGGCGAGGCGGACATCGTCCTTGGCAAGATTCAGGCGAAGATCAAGATCGTGCCGCAACAGTCGTGGGTGAGCGCGTATACATACTTCTATGTGGGCGGAGGCTTCCCGCCAGTGCCGCAGCCACCCGCGCCGGTGCCCCAGCCTCCGGTTCCGCAGCCGCAGCCCATCCCGCAGTACGGCGTGGTGAACGTGTCGAGCTACCCCTCAGGCGCCACAGTGTTCCTCGATGGCGTGGAGAGGGGAAGGACTCCCATGCTCCTGCAGAGCGTGCCTTTCGGAAGCCACGAGGTCACCCTCGTCCTTCCGGGGTACTACACGTTCACCCGGAGGTTCGAGCTGAACTACGCGCACACCTACTACGTCAGCACGTCCTTGCAGCGGATCCCCTGAGTCGGGATGATAGCCCGCCCGCCGCGCCGGGAGCGCGCCGGCGTGGCGGGCCTCGCCAGTCCAGTGGAGCGCCCTGCTGGAAAGCCCGGGCGGTCCTGGCCGCCCGGGCTCTTAATCTGTGGCAGTGGCCTTCCAGGGGTGGTATAATATGAGCGGTGCCGTGACGGAAGGCGATCCGGAGGTGGGTCAAGTCAAGTGGAAAGCGTGCACATAGCGCACATCGGTGAGCATGAAGGGAAGGAGGTGGAGATCCGCGGTTGGCTTTATAACAAAAGATCCAGCGGGTCCGTGCTTTTTCTGATCATCCGGGATGGGACAGGCTTCATCCAGGCGGTCGTGGTGAGGGGTCAGGTACCCGACGGAGACTTCGCCGCCGCCGACCGGCTCACGCAGGAGTCATCCCTGGTGGTGCGGGGCGTTGTGAGGGCCGACCGGAGGGCGCCGGGCGGATACGAGATCTCGGTTTCGGGCTTGGAGCCCGTGTGCATCGCCGAGGAATACCCCATATCGCTCAAGGAGCATGGCGTCGATTTCCTGATGGACCACAGGCACCTGTGGCTGCGCACCCCGAGGCAGGTCGCCATCATGCGGGTGAGGAACGAAGTTGTGAAGGCCATCCGAGACTTCCTCGACGAGCGCGAGTTCGTTCTGGTGGACGCGCCAATCCTCACGCCATCGGCATGCGAGGGCACGACCACGCTCTTCGAGACGGACTACTTCGATACGAAGGCCTATCTCACGCAGAGTGGCCAGCTTTACATGGAGGCCGCAGCGATGGCCCTGGGCAAGGTATACTGTTTCGGGCCGACCTTCCGGGCCGAGAAATCCAAGACTCGTAGACACCTTACGGAGTTCTGGATGGTGGAGCCGGAGATGGCCTGGGTTGACCTGGACGGCGACATGAGGCTTCAGGAGGATTTGGTGAGCTACGTGGTGCGGCGCGTGCTCGAGAGGAGGGCGAAGGACCTTGCGACACTCGGGCGGGACACCTCGAAACTGGAGAAGGTGGAGCCGCCTTTCCCGCGCATCACCTACGACGAGGCTTGCGAGATCCTGCGCCGGCATGGTGTGGACTTCGAATGGGGCAACGACTTCGGTGGGGGAGATGAAACCATCCTTGCCGAGGAGTTCGACCGGCCCGTATTTGTCCACAGGTATCCCACGGCTTGCAAGGCTTTTTACATGAAGCCCGACCCAGACCGGCCCGAGGTGTGCCTGTCGGCGGACCTCCTCGCGCCCGAGGGGTACGGCGAGATCATCGGCGGGGGGCAGAGGATAGACGATCTGGACCTTCTCGCGCGGCGCATAGGGGAGCATAGACTTCCGGCCGAAGCATACAGATGGTACATGGACCTCCGCCGGTATGGCTCCGTGCCGCACTCTGGGTTTGGACTCGGGATCGAACGGACGGTGGCCTGGATATGCGGCCTCGAGCATGTGCGGGAAACGATACCCTTCCCGAGGCTGCTTAACAGGATCTACCCGTGAGGTGAAGAGCATGATTGCCGCAAGGAGCGTCCGCTGTATCCGGATACTGGCGGCGGCGGGCGCCTTCGCTGTGCTTGCCTTCCTGGCGAGCGGATGGTCGGCCGCGCCCGTTCTGGCGGTGGGTGGGGCGGAGATGCCCGCTTATACGAAGGCCGGTGGCGGCATGGCTGCGGGCGTCGCATACATGGAGAGGGGGATGTTCGAGGAGGCCGTGGCGGCGCTTTCGCGTGTGGTCGCTGCGGACCCGAATGGACCGGAGGCCGCGAAGGCCTTCGACCTTCTCGGCTACCTGTACTGGTGCAGGAATTGGCGAGAGGAGGCCCTGAAAGCGTTCCGCGAGAGTCTACAACGCGCCGGCGACGCTGGGGGACGGCTCCGCGCCAGGGTCGCGGTGGGGCAGGTGCTGCTCGACGCGGGGAGGTCGGACGAGGCTTGCCGCGAGCTTGAAGAGGCTCTTAAGGTCGCGGGACCGGAAGACCTCGACATCGTTTACACGCTGCTCGGCATAGCGAAGTTCGAGGCGAAGGACTCCACGGGGGCGGCGGAAATGTTCTCGCGGGCGCTCGATGCCTTCCCCGAGAACCTGGTTGCCGCTGCTTATCTCCAGAAACTGTCGTTCGGCATGCCCATACACCTCGCCAGCGTCAGGGAGGCGCTTGCAGGGGGTGGAGGGGCAGCTGGCGCTGCGGGGGCATCTCGCGCAGGTGCCGGTGCGAGCGACGGCCTCCTGCCGATACACGGGGTGATCTTCGTCAACAGCGGGGCCACCTACGTCACGACGCCTCAGGTGATGCTGACCCTGGGCGTGGACCAGCCCGTCCCGGTGAAGGGGTTCTTCCTCGCGGCGGGTGACGAAGCCTTCAGGTGGCACGACTGGCGGTCTCCAGTGATAGAGTGGAGCCTGCGTGGCGAGGGGGACGGGAAGAAGCCCGTTAAGGTGGTGTATTATGTGGCGGTCGCGCCTGGGCCGGGCACTCAGGACGGGCAGGCGGGGAGAGGCATGCGATGTGTCTATTCCGCGGAAGCGTCCATCGTGCTCGACCGTGAACCGCCGTGGGGCTCAGTCGAGATAAACGACGGTGCGCGCTTCACGAACCACACGCGCGTCACTCTGAACCTGCGGGCGAACGACCGCACGAGCGGCATACTCAACGTATCGATGAGCAACGATGGCATCACCTGGAGCAAGTGGACCATGTACCAGTTCACGAAGGACTGGGAGATCCCATCCGGTGACGGCATGAAGAAGGTGTACGTGCGGTTCCAGGACAGGGCGGGGAACGTATCGACGCCCGTTTCGGCCCGGATCATGCTGGACACGGTTCCTCCGGACCTGCTCTGGGTTGATGTGGCCAGGCTGGACGCAACGACCGCTGACATCGTGTGGGCGACCGATGAGGACTCCGACTCGGCCGTCGAGTACGTGGCGAAGAGGGACACAGACGGGAAATCGATGATAGTCCGGGATAAGGACATGACCATGCTTCACCATATCAGGTTGAAAGACCTAAAACCGTCGACGACGTACAGGTTCAAGGTGTTCTCTCAGGATGAGGCGGGCAACGTCGCAGCTTCCCGGGTGCTGGAGTTTACCACGAAGGCGGCAAGCCATGACTGAATGAGGGGCAGAGATGTTCCCGACTTTCGGGAGGGGTTGCCGGTGTTGCACCCTCTCTTTGAGTCACCGGCAACCCAGCAACTACTGGAAAACGGACAGGAATTAACGTACCCTCACTTAGATACTGGTAAACCGCGAGGAACTTAGAAGGAGAGGTTCATGGCGTGATAGGCGGAACAAAACAGGGTCGCTACGACGTGATAATCGTGGGCGCAGGCCCCGCTGGCATTTTCTCTGCGCTCGAGCTTGTCCAAGCCACCGGCGGCCGGATCAAGATGATCATCGTCGAGAAGGGATCCGACCTGGACGCCAGGGTTTGTCCCTCGAACGAGGGCAAGAGCGCGTGCCGCAGGGGCCAGCCGTGCAGCATCGTGTCGGGCTGGGGTGGGGCCGGCGCGTTCAGCGATGGGAAGCTCACCTTATCGACGCAGGTCGGCGGTATGCTTGATGTATACATAAGCGATCAAAAGCTTAAGGCGCTAATCGACTATGTGGACGGCATCTATCTCGGGTTCGGCGCGCCCACAAAGGTGTATGGCGGGGACGAGGAAGCCCTGCATGAGCTTGAGCGCAAAGCCCTAATTGCGGAGCTCAAGTTCATTCCCGCGAAGATCAGGCACCTCGGCACCGGCAAGACCAAGGACGTCCTGGAGGGCATGAAAAACCACCTCGCCCGGAACGCCGAGATCGCTCTGCGCGAGAGCGCCACGAGGATCCTGGTGGAAGACGGCAGGGTCGCCGGGATCGAGACGTCGAAAGGCCGCACGATCCTGGGCGACTACGTCATCGTGGCTCCAGGCAGGGAGGGGGCTGAGTGGCTCGCGCAAGAGGCGCGCAGGCTAGGGCTCTCCATGGCCATCAACCCGGTGGACATCGGTGTGCGCGTGGAGCTGCCGGCGGTGGTGGCGGAGCCTCTCACGGATGTGGCGTACGAGTCCAAGCTCATCTACCACTCGCGCTCCTTCGACGACAAGGTACGCACTTTCTGTATGTGCCCTTACGGAGAGGTGGTTACCGAGAGCTCCGACGGACTCATCACCGTGAACGGGCACACACACTTCGAGAGGAAGACCGAAAACACCAACTTCGCGCTTCTCGTCAGCAAGACATTTACCGAGCCGTTCAAGGACCCGATAGCTTACGGCAAGTACGTGGCAGGCCTGGCGAACCTCCTCGGCGGCGGCGTCATCGTCCAGAGGCTGGGTGACCTCGTCACGGGGCGCCGGTCCACGAGGGAAAGACTGGCCAAGGGCACCGTCGTGCCCACGCTCGAAGACGCCACCCCCGGCGACCTCAGCCTGGTGTTCCCTTACAGGCATCTGGTGAGCATCATAGAGATGCTGAAAGCGCTGGACGCCGTCGCACCCGGGGTATACGGGCGTAACACCCTGCTGTACGGTGTCGAGGTGAAGTTCTACTCGTCGAGACTTGCCGTGACGAGTTCCCTTGAAACGCAGGTTAAGAACCTCTTCGCCATCGGCGACGGCGCGGGGATCACAAGAGGCCTCATGCAAGCTTCCGCCTCGGGCGTCGTAGCCGCGAGGGAGATTCTGAGTCGCCTTGGGAGGCGGTAACAGGTTCCCACAACGCACTCAATGCACGAGGGTGGCAGCTTCGCGACGGCGTTCAGAATTCCCGCGGGAATCTTGCCAGGTTATGCTTGACGCCGGAGCGTGCATAGGTTATACTTGAACCTGGCAACAGCGGAAGCCCCCATGCAATTCGGGGGAGAATCTTGTGAGAGGAGAAGGGAGGTCGCGCAAGTGATCAGGACAATGCTCGTCGTCAAGGTTCGGCTTGCTGGCGCCGCTGCGTCTTGCGCGCTCGTTCGCGGGCGCTCGGAGGGTGTTTCCGTCCATGCGCGGCCTGACCCTGCCCTCTAGCTGGTAGATCCTGGTAGGGTCGTGGGCCGCACGAAAGCCCACGACCCTTTCTGTTTGGCGCTGAAGATCCTGTCACGCCATCTTCAGGAGAGTCGTGGGCAAGACCCGGCTCTCCTTTTGATTTCCTATTGATTTCATGCCCCGGCTTTGCGGCGCCGGGGCCTGAAGGCGAGGTCTGGATGAAATGCAAGAGATAGCACTCGAGTGCATCGGTGCGCGGAAAGTGTTCTACATAAGGAAGGAAACGAGGCCGAAGGTAAAGCCCTCTAGCGAATGGTACACGTCGCCAGGCGAGGGTGGTACCGGCGGGCAGGACATCGCACAACCGGGTGCTGGGACGGTCGAGCCTGACGCGCATGCCGGCGCCGGCGAGGGCGAGCGCGAGCCCGGTACCGGCGTGGGGAATGGGTGTGCGGGCGTGCGCTGCGATGGCAACGGCGGCCTGGACATCCACAGTGCCTGCAATGGCGGGCCGGACAGCCATGCTTCCCGCGGCACCGGCACGAACGGCAGGCACCGGGGGCGGCTTGCCGTCTCGCGGGTCGTCGCCACGCTGTTCCCGAAGAGCGTGAAGGTGGAGGCCGTGTCGGGCGTGACGTTCAGCGTGAAGCGCGGCGAGATATTCGGCATCCTGGGGCCCAACGGCTCAGGGAAGTCCACGCTCATCAGGCTGATATCCACGCTGCTCTTGCCCGACGAGGGCGAGATCAGGGTGTTCGGCCATGACGTGGTGCGAGAGAGGTTTGCGGTACGACGCCTGATAAACCGCGTCTCCGTGGAGGCGGCCTTCTTCAAGAAGCTGTCGGCAATGGAGAACCTGAGCTACGCCGCGCGGCTTTACGACGTGGACATCCGCTGGGCGCGCGAGAGAGCCATCGACATCCTGAAGCGTCTGGGCTTCAGCGAAAGCAAGGCGTACGAGCCGCTCGAGGACCTGTCCCGAGGGATGCAGCAGAAGGTCGCGGTCGCGAGGGCGCTCCTTACGTCCCCGGTGCTGCTCCTCCTGGACGAGCCGACCACGGGCCTGGACCCGGTGTCAAAGCGTGAGGTTCAGGACTTTGTCCTCGAGGTAAGGGGCTCACATGACACGACGGTGATCCTGACCACCCACGACATGCAGGAGGCCGACCGGCTGTGCGACAGGGTGGCCATCATCGACCAGGGCAGATTCGTGGCGCTCGACACGCCGGCCCGCCTCAAAGCAGGCCTTGCGAAGAACGGCGAGACAGTGACCCTGGAGGACGTGTTCTTCACGCTCACCGGGAAGGCGCTCGAGGAGTCTCGTCTAGATGAGGGGGATTACAGTGATTGAGCTTGTGAGAGAGGTGCGCAGAAGCTACGCTCTCGTCGAGCGGAACTTCAACCTCATCAAGAGATACATTGGCTGGGAGATCGTGTTTCTCGTGTACACGGTGGTGAACACGCTCACGATAGCGTTCATCGGCGTGAACCCCGCCGGGGGCGGGGGCGGGGGCGGCGACAGGGTGCTCTACCTTGTCGTTGGAGCGCTGCTCTGGGGATTCCTGTCGGTGCTCTTCCATGAAGTGGCTGAGTCGGTGCAGTGGGAGCGCTGGGAGGGAACCATCGAGTACTCGTTCATGGCACCCATGAAGCGGCTGTCGTACCTCGGCGGGGTGTGCCTCTACGCTGCGACCTACGGGGCCGTGAGGACCGTCGTGGTCATGCTTGCGGTTGTGTCCCTGTTCAAGCTGGACCTCGGCAGCGCCAACCTCGGGGCAGCGTTCGTGGTGCTCCTGCTATCGAGCCTGTCCTTCATCGGGGTCGGGCTGATGGCTGCGGTGCTGCCGCTATTGGCTCCGGAGAAGGGCTCGCAGGCGGCGCACATCCTGGAGGCAGCGATTCTGCTCGTCTCAGGCGTCTACTACGAGGTGGACGTGTTGCCGGCATGGCTTCAGCCGCTTTCGCGGCTGTCGCCGGCCACCTATACCCTTAGAGCGGCACGCGCAGCGCTGCTTCGGAATGCCTCCGTCCGCGACATCGGGAGCGACCTTGCGCTGCTGCTTGCCATCGGGGTTGTGCTGATTCCCCTGGGGCTAAAGGTGTTCAACTGGGGTGAGCTTCACGCGATGCGCACAGGGAAACTCAAGAGGAGCGGCTGAGGAGCTCGGCTGAGGGGCTGCTGAGGGGCGGCTCGAGTGCAGCTGGGGCCGTTCAGAGGTTGTTCAGGCCGGACGATGCGACGAAGCAAAACGTCGAGACGGCGTTCAGAAACGGTTCAATCGCGACGGCTATACTCAAACCGGAGGCTCGCGAGAGGAGGTAGATCGACATGGTAGACCAGCGGCTATTCGGCCTCCTGATGCAGGGGACGAAGAAGTTGTATGCCGTTTCCTTGGAGGAACCGGTGGGAAGGGTGCGCGACGAAATCGGGTCGAGGGAAGCAGGGGTGGTCGAAGCCTCCGCTCGCAACGCTGAACCAGGGAGGGTCCAGAGATGGTATTCATGGTTGGTAACATCAGGGTCTCCATCGAGATAGAGAGCAACAAGGACAAGATCGAGAGGTCCCGGAGGGAGCGCATGTATCAGGATATGCTGACAGAAAGGCATTTCGACCAGGTGCGCTCCAAGGCGATAAGGGACGCCATGTTCATGGGGCGGAGGTAGCCCGTAGCCCGGGATGGTGGGGAAACCACGGGGCCAGGCGCCCGAACAGGATACATAACCATTCAGGGGGGTTATAGCAATGATGTTCGTGGTTGGTAACATCAGGATCGCCGTCGAGGTGGAGAAGAACCAGGGCTACTCGCGCGAGGCCCGTGCCGAGCGGGTTTACCGCGACATGCTGACGCAGAAGCACTTCGACCAGGTTCGCACCACGGCCATAAGGAACGCGATGTTCACCGGGCTGAGGTGATCGCGGTGATCCGGAGCAGGACGGCGAGGGATGCAGTTGGAGCGGCTGGGCCGACGGAGCTCAGCCGCTCTCCCATGTAAGCCGCCGGTAGGCCGCTTTCCCATTGATGAGGCAGGTCCTTTGTGCTATAATGACGGCGTTGACCGTTGACGCAGAGCCAGCGTGTCCAGGAGGTGAGCCAGTTGAAGAAGGGAATACATCCGGAGTACTTCATGACCACCGTAACTTGCGCGTGTGGCGAGAAGTTCGAGGTCGGCTCGACCCGCAAGGACCTCAGGGTCGAGATATGCTCCAAGTGCCACCCGATGTTTACCGGCAAGCAGAGGATAGTTGACACCGGCGGTCGGGTGGAAAGGTTCAAGAAGAGGCACGGTCTATAGTAGCGGGCCGAATCTATTTGAGGCGCAAGCAGAGCCCCAGGCGGCTCTGTTTTTATGAAGAGGGGAAACGCGTTGGCAAAGCCAGAGGCGCCCGGGCGAATCGAGGCGATAGTGGGCCCCATGTATAGCGGTAAGACCGAGGAGCTTATCCGCAGGGTCAGGCGCGCGAGGATCGCCGGGCTGGAAGTGCAGGTTTTCAAGCCGGCCATTGATGACAGGTACAGCGTGCGGCAGGTCAGCTCCCATGCGGGGGGCAGGATTGACGCAATCGTCGTCACGAGGGCGGTGGAGGTGCTGCGGACGAGCGCCGGAGCCGCGGATGTGGTCGCCATAGATGAGGCCCAGTTCTTTGACGAGGCCATAGTCAGGGTGTGCGACACCCTTGCAGGGAACGGCGTGCGCGTGATCGTGGCCGGGCTTGACACAGATTTTCGAGGAGAGCCCTTTATCCAGGTGGCGAAAGTCATGGCCATTGCCGACCACGTTACCAAGCTCGACGCTGTGTGCGAGGTGTGCGGAGCGCCTGCCACGCGGAGCCAGAGAATCATCAACGGGGTGCCCGCGAACTTCGACGACCCCATCGTGCTTGTTGGGGCGAAGGAGTCTTATCAGGCCAGGTGCCGCAGATGCCATGTGGTGCCCGGCAAGGAGGCGCTTTCGGTTTGAGCGAGGAGTTCTTTTACGGCGGTCAGGCGGTCATCGAGGGCGTCATGATGAGGGGTAGGCGGAGCATCGCCATAGCCGTGAGGAGGCCGGACCGGACCGTGGTCGTAAACAGGCAGCCAATCGGAACGCTCACAGCGAAGTATCCTGCGCTGCGCCTTGCTTTCGTGCGCGGGGTGGTGGCGTTCTTCGAGACGCTAGTCGTAGGCGTTCGCGCCCTCATGTTCTCGGCGGACCAGGCGGCGGGCGAGGGCGAGGACGAGAAGTTGAAGCCATGGGAGCTTACTCTCACTCTCCTTCTGTCGCTTGCCGTGTTTGTGGCGCTGTTCATAGTGCTGCCGAACCTCGTGGCCGTCATCCTGCAGAGGTGGCTTGCGTCTCCCGTTGCTGTCAACCTTGCCGAGGGGGTGTTTCGCCTCCTTGTATTCCTCGGCTACATCATCGTCGTGTCGCGACTGCGAGACATTCAGCGGGTGTTCCAGTACCACGGCGCCGAGCACAAGGTTATCCACAGCTTCGAGGCGGGCGAGGACCTTGTGGTCGAAAACGCCAGGCGCCACAGCACGCTTCATCCGAGGTGCGGCACGGCCTTTCTGCTCATCGTGATGATCATCATGGTGCTCATGTTCTCTTTGCTCGGGAGGACGTCCCTGGTGTTGCGGATAGCCACGCGGCTCGCACTCTTGCCGCTGGTCACCGGGGTATCCTATGAGGTGGTGAGGCTTGCGGGCAGGCGCAATCCGCCGAAGATCGTCGAGCTTGCCATCGCGCCTGGGCTCTGGCTTCAGAGGCTCACAACCCGCGAGCCTGACGATGCCCAGCTCGAGGTGGCCATCGCTGCGCTCAAGGACGTGCTCGAGGTAGACGGCGTCTAAGTGATGGTGCGGAAATGCTCCCGACTTTTGGGAGGAGGCGCCGGTGACAAGAAAGAGTGCAACACCGGCAACCCGGCAACTACTGGAACAAAACCGCGTTCTGTCGCCGGTAGGGGGGGTGAGATAGATGCTGGACAGGCTTGACGCGCTCGAACAGAGATACGAGGACCTCGAGACCATGCTTGCCGACCCTCAGGTCGTGGCCGACCAGGAGAGGTTCCAGAGGTCGGCGAAGGCTCACGCAAGCCTCGAGGAAATCGTCACAAAATACAGGCAGTATAAGAAGACTCGCGCTGAGATCAGCGAGGCCAGGGAGATGCTGAAATCCGGCGTGGAGCCGGAACTTGAAGACTTCCTCCAGTCCGAGCTTGACAGGCTCAAGGGTGAGGAGGCCCGACTCGAGAGGGAGCTCAAGATCCTGCTGCTTCCCAAAGACCCCAACGATGAAAAGGACGTCATCATGGAGATCAGGGCCGGCACAGGCGGTGAGGAGGCCGCGCTTTTCGCCGCCGACCTTTTCAGGATGTACGCGCGATATGCCGAGCAGCAGGGGTGGCAGATCGAGATCATGAGTTCGAACCCGACCGACCTCGGCGGATTCAAAGAAGTGATATTCGCGGTCCAGGGGCGCGGTGCGTACAGCAAGCTCAAGTACGAAAGCGGCGTCCACAGGGTCCAGCGCGTGCCCACCACCGAGGCGGGCGGGCGTATCCACACGTCCACCGCGACCGTGGCCGTCCTGCCGGAGGCCGAGGAGGTCGAGGTGGAGATACGGCCCGAGGACCTTCGCATCGACGTGTACCGGTCCACAGGGCACGGCGGGCAGAGCGTCAACACTACTGACTCCGCCGTGAGGATAACCCATCTCCCCACCGGGATGGTCGTCACGTGCCAGGACGAGAAGTCGCAGCTCAAGAACAAGGAGAAGGCCCTGCGGGTGCTGCGCGCCCGGCTTCTCGACAAGCTCCAGCAGGAGCAGAAGGCCGAGGTGGACGAGGCCCGGCGCATGCAGGTGGGCACCGGCGAGCGGAGCGAGCGGATTCGCACGTACAATTTTCCGCAGAACCGCGTGACGGACCACAGGATTAACCTCACCCTCTACAAGCTGGGCCAGGTCCTCGAGGGAGACCTCGACGAGATTATCACGGGGCTCATCACGGTTGATCAAAGCGAGAGGTTGAAGAAAATTGGCTAGGCCTGTGGGGATCGTCACGGTGCGCGACGCGCTTCGCGTGGCCACGGAGCGCCTCGTCGAGGCCGGGATCCCGACGCCGCGCCTGGACGCCGAGGTGCTGCTGGCGCACGTGCTGGGGGCGCGGCGCGAGCACCTTTACGCCCATCCGGAGCGGCGGCTCGACGCGGGCGAGTATGCGGCATACCAGGCAGCCCTGGAGCGGCGGCTCACGAGGCTGCCTGTCGCGTACATAACGGGCAGGAAAGAGTTCATGTCCCTCGAATTCCTGGTGGACGAGAACGTGCTCATCCCGAGGCCTGAGACGGAGACGCTGGTCGAGGCGGTGATAGAGCGGCTTCGTGGGCACGAGGCCGAGGCGCGGGACGGCGGGGGCGGGAGGGCGCCTGTTATCGTTGCGGACATCGGTACGGGTAGCGGCGCGATCGCGGTGAGCGTTGCCTGGTTTGTGCGGCATGCGTCGCTCATCGCCGTGGACATCTCTCCCGGGGCGCTTCGCGTGGCGCGCGAAAACGCAAGGCGTCACGGGGTCGAAGACAGGATCGAATTCCTGGAGGGGGATCTCCTGTCGCCGCTCGCGGGACGGGGCCTCGAGGGCGGGATACACGCGGTGGTGAGCAACCCGCCCTACCTCTCCCGCAGAATGATGGCAAGCCTCCCGCCGGAGGTGGCGAAAGAGCCGCGCGCGGCCCTCGCGGGCGGGGATGCTGGGCTCGACTTCGCGCAGGCAATCCTCGATGGTGCGCGGGCCTATCTTGCGGCGGACGGGTTCGTGGCGCTCGAAGTGGGCCACGACCAGGCTGAAACCGTGAGGCGGCTTGCGGTAGACGAGTTCGGATATGGGGGCGTCGATGTCATTCGGGACTACGCCGGAGTCGAACGTGTGGTCATAGCGCGCACGGCTCATCTGTAAGACGAGTTGCGGAAAGGAGGGCGAGGCAGTCGGCCAACGCATTTACACGGCTGCCGGGTGAGGTGGAAGGGTGTGGCTCCCGGATGGTAAAAAGGACGGAAGTGATACGCCTGGACCCGGGGCGCCCGGATGTCGCTGAGATCCGGCGGGCTGCCGAGGTGATTCGAGCCGGCGGCCTCGTCGCGTTTCCCACGGAAACGGTGTACGGCCTCGGCGCAGACGGGCTTTCGGCCTCTGCCGTCGGGAGGATATTTGCCGCCAAGGGGCGGCCGCAGGATAATCCTCTCATACTCCACGTCGCCACGCCCGAAGACGCTCACCGCGTTGTGCTGGGCGTCCCGCCGCTTGCGCAAGCGCTCATGGAGAGGTTCTGGCCCGGGCCCCTCACACTGGTGCTCCCGAAAAGGCCCGAGGTGCCGGACGAGGTCTCGGCCGGCCTTGCCACCGTTGGCGTCCGGATGCCAGACAACACCATCGCCCTCACACTCATAGCTGAGTCTGGCGTCCCGGTCGCCGCTCCCAGCGCGAACGTGTCAGGGCGGCCAAGCCCCACATCGGCGGATCACGTCATCGCGGACCTGGCTGGCAAAATCGAGATGGTCCTCGACGGAGGGCCAACGACCGTGGGCGTGGAGTCCACTGTGCTCGACATGACCTCAAGCCCCCCGAAGGTCCTGCGGCCCGGCGGCGTCACCGTCGAGGAACTCGAGCAGGTGCTGGGCGATGTTGCGGTGGCTTCCGCGGATTTTGTCGCCATGGGGCCTGTCGGCCCGGTCCCGTCGCCGGGGATGAAATACACCCATTATGCTCCGAAGACGCCCGTCGTCCTCGTGGAGGGCGAGATGGGTGCGGTTGCCAACCGTATACTCCGCGAGGTGCAGGCCCGTCATGCCGCGGGCGAGAGAGCCGGGGTAATGTGCTCGCGTGAGACGGAGGCACTTTACGCAGGCCATGCCGATGTGGTGCGCGTTGCGGGATCGCGGCAGGATCTATCGACCGTGGCGGCCGCTCTCTTCGCCACGCTGCGCCTGTTCGACACAGACGGGGTAGACGTGGTGTTCGCGGAGGGGTTCGACCAGGCGGGCCTGGGCTTCGCCATCATGAACCGGCTGCGCCGCGCCTCAGGCGGTCGCATCATCCATGCTCACGTGGAATCAGACGTTGACGTGATATAGCGCGCGTGTTATATCCGCATTGGGGAATGGCGTGAGACGGTAACGATATATTCCTGGAGGTGGCAGGTGGTGGCGGTGCCGAGGCGAATTGTGGTGGTGTGCAGCGGGAATACATGCAGGAGCGCCATGGCCGAGGCGATGCTGCGTAAGGCCCTTGCTGAAGAGTTCGGTGGGCGAGCCGACGGTGTGGTCGTTGAGTCCGCCGGGCTTTTCGCGCGTGAGGGCGACCTGGCCTCCGAGAACGCCCGAGCCGTCATGATGGAGCGTGGCATCGACATCTCGTCCCACCGCGCGCGCCTCCTGAGGGAGGATGTGGTCGAGGGCGCCGACCTCGTCCTCGTGATGACGTCTGCTCACAAGCGGGTTGTGCTCAGCCGGTACCCGTCGCTGGAGGGTAAGGTCTTCACGCTCAACGAGTTTGCGGGCCTTGCGGCCGAGCTCGGCCCCGACACACACGACCCGTTTGGAGGGTCCATCGAGGTGTACCGCGCCACCGCCGACAACATCAAAAGGGCTATCGATGGTGCGATAAGGCGAATCAGGGAGATGTCCACAGAAAATCGCACAAGGTCGGAGGAACCTCCCACGACAGAGTAGAACCACTGTGTAGAGTAGAACCACTGTGTAGCGGACCAGCCCCGGCGGCGCCATGCGGGGGCGAAGACGCGCCTGGGTGCCTGTCTCCTCAAGAATGGAGCAAGAAATCAGGAAGAATATGCGACACAGAGACGATAAGGAGGTGCTGCGCCAGTGAGAGTTGCCATCGGCAGCGACCATGCCGGCTTCGAGATGAAAGAGAGCCTCAAGGAGTACGTGAAATCCCTCGGGCACGAGGTAGAGGACTTCGGAGCGCCGTCTTCCGACCCCGTGGACTACCCTGACATAGGTTACCGCGTGGCGAAGGACGTCGCGTCCGGGCAGTTCGAGAGAGGCGTCCTCATATGTGGGACAGGCATAGGCATGTCCATCGTGGCTAACAAGGTGCCAGGCGTGCGCGCGGCGCTTGCGGGAGACGTCGAGAGCGCGAGGCTTGCACGCGAGCACAACGACGCAAACGTGCTCACCCTTGGGGCAAGGCTCATCCGGCTTGAGCTCGCACGCGAAATCGTCAGAATATTCCTGGAAACAGGCTTTGCGGGCGGGCGCCATGCCCGACGCGTGGAGAAGATCGCGCTGGGAGAAGCGGGAAAGGGGAAGTGAGAATGTCCAGGGTCCACCTCATCGACCATCCTCTCATTCAGCACAAACTCACGTTCATCAGGGACAAGAACACCGGCTCCAAAGACTTCCGGGACCTCGTGAGCGAGGTTGCAACCCTCATGGCCTACGAGGTTACACGCGACTTTCCGCTCGAGGACGCCGAGGTCGAAACGCCAATAGGCCGGGCCAAGACCAAGGTGATCGCCGGGAAGAAGGTCGGCATCATCGCGATCCTCAGGGCTGGCCTTGGCATGGTCGACGGTATGCTGAGACTGATACCCGCTGCGAAGGTCGGGCACATCGGCATCTACCGTGACCCGGAGACCCTGAAACCCATCGATTACTACTGCAAGCTTCCACCGGATGTATCCGAGCGCGACCTCATAGTCGTTGACCCGATGCTCGCGACGGGCGGGTCCGCCACTGCGGCGATGAGGTTTCTCAAGGAGCGGGGCGCCGTCAACATCAAACTGATGGTGCTCATTGCCGCGCCCGAGGGCATCAAGATGGTGCAGGAGCACCACCCCGACGTGGACATCTTCACTGCGGCCATAGACGAGTGCCTGAACTCCCATGGGTACATAGTGCCCGGCCTGGGCGACGCCGGGGACAGGCTGTTCGGGACGAAATGACGGAGGGCCCGGCGGCGGGGCCTGCGGATGGCGCGGAAGAGCGACGGGAGCGCGAGAGAGGGCGAGGCGAGGGAGTTTGAAACGCAAAGCCGAGAGGCCTAAAGGCGATGGACCCAAGGGCGAGAGACCTGGAGCCGAGGGAGCTGAAGCCGGCAGGTCCGAGGGCGGCGGGCCTGGGGTTGAGACGTCTGGGCGGCCTTCGTGGGACGAATACTTCATGGAAATCGCGAAGATCGTGGCGAGCCGCTCCACGTGCCTGCGCCGGCAGGTCGGCGCCATCGCTGTGAGGGACAGGCGCATCCTCGCAACCGGCTACAACGGCGCGCCCACGGGGCTTGCCCACTGCGGCGAGGTGGGGTGCCTTCGCGCGCAGCGGGATGTGCCCTCGGGCGAGAGACACGAGCTTTGCAGGGGCCTGCACGCCGAGCAGAATGTCATTGTCCAGGCGGCCCTGCACGGCATAAGCATCAGAGGAGCGACCATATACTGTACAAACCAGCCGTGTGTCCTGTGCGCGAAGATGCTGGTGAATGCGGGCGTCGTTGAGATCGTGTATGCCGGGGATTACCCTGATGAGCTTGCGTCGAGCATTCTGACAGAGGCCGGGATCAACGTAAGGCGTTTCCTTTGATTTCGCGTCGGGCCACCTTGACGCGTGTTTCCCCGCAAGGTTAGAATGGGGTTGATTGGGTCATAAGCTGGGCGTCCGCACGCGGGCGTCCCATCGGCGGGCCCTGGCCGAGCGTCGGGAGCACGCCCATCGCATGAACTACGCTCCCGGCTCCAGTCGGAGAGGAAGTGCGAAGCCGGTATGTCTTCTTATGCCCTCGCCTTCATAGAAGCCTTCGTGGTTACCCTCATTCTCACGCCGATCGTACGCGCCGGCGCTCTGCGCGCCGGCCTGGTTTACATGCCGAACTCGCGGACGGTTCACAGGCGGCCCATGCCGGTGCTGGGCGGGGTCGCGATCTTCGTTGGGTTCATGACGGTGGTCCTTCATCGGGTCGGCCTGGGGCGTGACGTCCTCGGTCTCCTGGCCGGGGCGGCCGTGGTGTTCGCCGTCGGGGTGCGCGACGACATACGCGAACTTGGGCCCCTCCCGAAATTCGCAGGTCAGATCGTTGCGGCGCTGGTCGCAGTGTGGTTGGGTGTGCGCATCGAGTTCGTGACGAACCCTTTCGGCCCCGGCATGATATACCTGGGCTGGTGGGGCATTCCTGTGACGCTTTTCTGGATCCTGGCTCTCACGAATGTCGTGAACTTCCTCGACGGTCTCGACGGCCTCGCTGCAGGCGTATCGTCGATAGCTGCGTTCGCGTTGTTCTCCGTTGCGGCGGCGCGCGGCCAGGCGTTTGCGGCGACCCTTGCCATCGCCCTTGCCGGTGGCGCGGTCGGATTCCTTCCGTTCAACTTCAACCCTGCGAAGATATTCATGGGAGACGCGGGCGCCATGTTCCTGGGGTTCGCCATCGCAGTGATCTCGGTGGAGGGTGCCCTGAAAGGCGCGGCTACCATCGCCCTTGCCATCCCCATGTTCGCCCTCGGGGTGCCGATCATCGATACCGCTTTCGCCATCGCACGCAGGGTCCACAATGGAACGCCGTTTTACCGGGCTGATAAAGATCATATCCACCACCGCCTGCTTGCCAGGGGGTTTTCCCACCGCGGCGCGGTGGTATTGATTTACCTCGTCAGCGGCCTGCTGGCTTCATCCGCCGTTCTAATGGCGCGCGTTCATGTTACGGCCACCCTGTATTTGGCTGTCGTGATAGCCTTCGGCACCCTCGTAGCCGGTGTGAGCCGGTCCGGCAGGGTTCATCCGCGCACTACGGCCGGAACGCGCACGCAGGTTCCCCATAGGCAGGCGTGAGCCGCCCGCCCGTTGGCACGTCCATACGCCCGCGGGCGCATCCACGCGTCCGCACGTGAGTGTAGGGGGGGTTCCCTGTGCCACGAAAGAAGGTCATGGCGGTTTTCGGGACGCGCCCGGAGGCCATAAAGATGGCACCCGTGGTGCGCGCCGTGCGGGAGTGCGACGAGATCGAGTGCGTCGTGGTGGTGACGGCCCAGCACCGGGAGATGCTCGACCAGGTCCTGGACCTGTTCAATATCGTGCCTGACTACGACCTCGACATCATGCGCGAGGGGCAGTCCCTCACGGATATCGCGGTGCGGGCGCTCGCCGGGCTTGAGGCGCCCGTAGTGAAAGAGAGGCCTGATCTGGTGCTGGTCCACGGGGACACGTCCACCACGTTCGTGGCGAGCCTCGTCGCTTTCTACCATCACGTGCAGGTGGGCCACGTCGAGGCGGGGCTTCGGACCCACGACAAGTACTTCCCGTTCCCGGAGGAGATGAACAGGCGGCTTGCTGGGTGCCTCGCTGACATCCACTTCGCGCCGGTGGAGAACCACAAGAGGAACCTGCTCGCTGAAGGGGTGAGGGCCGAGGCCATCCACGTGACGGGCAACACCGTGATCGACGCCCTCGTCGATGTGGCGGGGCGACCCTACGAGTTTCGGGACCCGGTCCTCGCCTCCATCGACTTCGGCCGCAGGAAGGTGCTTCTTGTCACAGCGCACCGCCGCGAGAACCTGGGCGAGCCCATGCGCGAGATCTGCCATGCCCTCAAGGATATCGTGGACGCCCACCCCGACGTCGAGATCGTCTTTCCGGTCCACATGAACCCGCTTGTAAGAGCAGACGTCATGGGCATCCTTCAGGGCGTCCCCCGCGTTCACCTCATGGACCCCGTGGACTACCAGGCCATGGTTGCACTGATGAAACGGTGCTACATGGTCCTGACGGACTCCGGCGGCCTGCAGGAGGAGGCGCCGTCCCTGGACAAGCCCGTCGTGGTCCTGCGCGATGTGACCGAGCGGCCCGAGGGGCTCGAGGCAGGCACGCTCGTTCTCGCGGGGACGGACCGCAGGCGCATCGTCGACCGGGCGCGGGAGCTTCTGGAGGACCCCGAGGCCTACGCGAGGATGGCAAATGCCCGCAACCCGTACGGCGACGGCCGTGCCTCAGAACGCATCCTTGCAGCCATCTTGTGGAGGTTCGGCATTTCCCCCGAACGCCCGGAGGATTTTCGAGGGTGAACCGCGGCATAATATCATACCATGAACTGGGTGGCCGGGGTCGAGTTTCCAGTTGAAGCCCTGAGCTGCCGATGATACACTCTCTACGTGGCTGCTAAGTGGGGGTTCGTTAGTTCCTCCCAGCATCTGGTGGGTTGCCGGTGTTGCACTCTTCCTTTGAGTCACCGGCAACCCCTCCCAAGAGTCGGGAGCATTTCTGCACTCTCACTTAGAGGCCGGATTGCCGGCTCTTGCGGCCACGCGAGAGGCCGGGTGCCCGGGCCACCACCGGGCCGTTGGGAGAGGAGGAAACCGCTTGGACAGCATCCTCATCCGGGGAGGGGTGAGGCTCTCAGGGCGGGTCGTTGTAAGCGGCGCAAAGAACGCGGCCCTGCCCGCTATAGCTGCGGCGCTTCTCACTGGCGACGAGGTTACGATCTCCGGGGTGCCGGCCCTGGATGACGTGGATACAATGTGTGAGCTGCTTGACAGCCTCGGTGTGTCTGTAAGCATCACCCCGGGGCGGGTGAGGCTTCGCGCCCCCCGCGCGGCGGCGAAGCAAGCCCCCTACGACCTCGTCAGGAGGATGAGGGCCTCGTTTCTCGTTGCAGGCCCGCTTCTGGCGCGGTTCGGCGCGGCGCGCATGCCCATGCCGGGCGGCTGCGCCATCGGCTCCAGGCCGATCAACCTTCACCTCAAAGCATTTGCCGCTATGGGCGCTGACCTTGCGACTGGGAACGGTTACATCGAAGCTGTGGCGCCGGCCGCGGGGCTGCGAGGCGCCCGCGTGTACCTGGACTATCCCAGCGTGGGGGCGACCGAGAACGCTATGATGGCGGCGGTCCTGGCCGACGGGATCACCATCATCGAGAACGCCGCGCAGGAGCCTGAGGTGGTTGATCTGGCAAACCTGCTCGCGGCCATGGGGGCGAAGGTCAGGGGCGCGGGCACCGCAGTGATCAAGATCGAGGGTGTGGATGAGCTTCACGGGGCGGCCCACACCATCATCCCCGACCGCATCGAAGCCGGCACCTACATGGCGGCGGCGGCGATCACCGGCGGAGACGTGATCATCGACAACGTGGTCCCCGAGCATCTTGCGGCGACCATGTCCAAATTACGCGAGGCGGGTGCTGTCATCGAAACGCAAGGGTCCAGCCTTCGCGTGAGCGCATCCGGGGACCTCCAACCCCTCGACATCAAGACCATGCCGTACCCGGGGTTCCCCACGGACCTCCAGGCGCAATTCATGGCGCTCCTGTCCATAGCGCGCGGCACGAGCATCATCACGGAGACGGTGTTCGAGAACAGGTTCATGCACGTGGATGAGCTTACCCGGATGGGCGCTAAGATCAAGATAGACGGCCGGTCCGCCGTGGTGGAGGGTGTGGAGGCCCTCTCCGGTGCTCCGGTAAGGGCTACCGACCTGCGGGCTGGGGCGGCGCTCGTTGTGGCGGCGCTTGCGTCGCGGGGCGAGACGGAGATCTTCGGCGTGGGGCACATCGACCGTGGGTACGAGGCCATCGAGCGCAAGCTGGGCGCGCTAGGGGCTGTCATCGAGAGACGCACCGACGCCCGCGAATCCCTGGCCGCTGGCGCCGGCGCATCGTAAGCGCGCAGGCGCCAGCGGCAGCGGGCAAAAGAGTAACTACAGGGCACTGCAGGGCATGGAACTGCAGGGCATGGAGACGTGCACCCGGCCGCGACGGGAAGGCGGCCGGGTGTTCTATTCTGCCACATGTTCTATTCTGCTCCCGAACCGCGTAAGGATAGCCTGGAGCCAGCGCGAGACAAGCGGTTGTCTTTCATCAGGGGGCAGGCTGGATGGATAGGGCGGTGATCTTCTCCGTCGGGTTTTGCATTCTGGTGGTCCTTGTGGTGCCGTCTGTGCTTGTGCGCGGCTGCGACTTCAAAATCGAGCCACGGGAGCAGGCCGCAGGGCCGGGCATCAAGGTGTTCGTCGTCGCCACCGGGAAAATGGTGGAGATGCCGCTGGACGAGTATGTCAGGGGCGTGGTGGCTGCGGAGATGCCTGCGTCGTTCGGCACGGAAGCGCTGAAGGCCCAGGCGGTCGCAGCGCGCACGTTCGCGGTCAAGAGGATGAGGCAGTTCGGCGGTCCCGGATGCGCAGCCCATCCAGGCGCCGACGTGTGCACAGATCACCTGCACTGCCAGGCGTGGATATCCGATGACGAGTTGCGAAAGAGGCTCAGCTACCTTGAATACTACGCGTATGCCCGCAAGATAGCAAGCGCGGTAGAGTCAACTTCGGGGAAGATCGTCACATATCAGGGCAAACCCATCGAGGCATACTACCACGCAGCCTCGGGCGGGTCAACCGATAACTCAGAGGACGTGTGGCGAGAGGCCGTCCCTTACCTGCGGGCCGTGTCCACGGAGTTCGAGGCAAGGGAGCCCAGCTTCCAGCAGCGCGTGGAGTTCACCATCGACGAGCTTGAAAAGAAGCTCGGCGTAAAGCTGAGACAGAGGAAGGTGAGAACATACAAGGTTGCCGGAAAAGACGTGCAAGTGGTCGCCGAGGAGAGGATGGACCGGCCAATTGAGGTGCTGAGCGCTTCGCGGGCCGGGAGGGTCAAGGACATCCGCATCGGCGACAAGATCTTCTCCGGCTACTCTCTCCGTGAGATCCTCGGACTACGCTCTACCAAGCTAACCTACCAGGTCGTGGGAGACAAGGTGTACTTCATAACCACTGGCTACGGCCATGGCGTCGGCATGTCCCAGTACGGGGCGCAGGCCATGGCCCAGGCAGGGAAGACCTACGTGGACATCCTCAAGCATTACTACAAGGGCACCGAGGTTACGTCATTTGCGGGACTCGCGCCCAGGCAGTAACCACGAACCTGCTCAGCTCCGCACATCATCATTGAAGGCTAACCGGTGACGCACATCACTGGTGCGCGCTTTGGTGCATGCCTTATCGATTCCCTCTGCAGCACCCCCAAAGGCAAGGATGATGCACATCACGCGTGAGGCTCTTGTCGCTCCCTTCAGGGTCTGCATAGGCCTGCATAGGCAGGAAACAAGTGGGGAGAATATATGCCGGGGTGATGGCATGGAGGGAAGGATGAAGAGAAGGAAGAAGCAACTGTCCGTGGGAGGGGTCCGGGCGCGCCTTGCCGCTCTTCCTCGGCGGGCGTTTCAGGGGGTGGGGCGGGGGGTGATGACCGCGTGGCGTGGCATCCTGAGGGCGATGCCGCCACGTGACGCCGTCATCGTGGTGGTAGCCGGGGGTCTTGCCTTCGGGCTTGGGGTAGCTCTGGGCCGGCTCACCATGCCGCCGGCGGCACCGCTCGGCCAGGACTATGTCACCATCGAACGGGTAAATTCGCATGAAGCTGAAACCGGTGCTCCCACTGGCGGCGGGGACGCACGGCTTGCGGCAACCCGGCCTGGGGCGCCGCCTGCTACTGCGCCCACTGGCGGTGGCTTGCCTGCAGGCGGCGGAGCCGCCCCAGGTGAGCAGCAGGCCACGGATTGGCCGGAATCAGCAAAGAGCGAGGCGCAGTCCGCGGACGAGGATGAAGAGGCAGGTGTGGTCGGGCCGGTGCCGACGTCAGGTGGGGCGTCGGCCTTGCTATCACCGTCGCCGACGGTAACCCCGTCGCTTTCGCCGGAAGGTTCGCGTCCCACTGCGGGGGCGGGGGCCGGCGCGGCCTCTGAGCCGCCAAAGGCGGGCGCTGAGGTAGCGAAGGCGACCACTCCCTCGACGAAGGCAGCTGCGCCTGGCGGTGCGCCTACCACGCCTGGTGCGTCCGGGCCGTCGGCCGCGGCCTCTGCACCAAGACCCGCTGCTTCTTCTCCTCAGGTTCCGAGGAAGGCAACGGCGCCGGCGCCCACGCATGAGAAGATGCTCATGCCGGTCCAGGGGCGGATAATCTCGGAGTTCGGGTGGAGGAGGCACCCTGTTTTCGCTGACTGGCGCTATCATACGGGAATCGATATCGCTGCCGCGGAGGGCATCCCGGTGAGAGCCGCGCTGTCGGGCAAGGTCGTCGAGGTGAAGAGCGACCGGCAGCTCGGGCTGTATGTGGTCCTGGAGCACGATGACGGGCTTCGGACGAAGTACGGTCACCTTGAATCAAGCTCCGTATCTCCCGGCGACCAGGTCATCCAGGGCCAGTCCATCGGGAGGACTGGGTCGTCCGGTGTCACATCAGGATGCTACCTGCACTTCGAGGTGATCCACGAGGGCAAGGCCCAGGAGCCCAGGGACTTCCTGTAAGGCTTTGAAGTAAGGCTCAAGGTGAGGCTTAAGGCCCTGCCCCGGCAGGGCCTGACATATCTCGCTGCTCCCCGAATATACATTGTATTAAACCGGGGGCAGGGGGGCAGTCGAGATGAGAGAGTACATCCGGCGTCGGGTGCTGGACGTGGCTGGTCACATCATCGAGACCAAGTCCACGGTCAGACAGGCAGCCAAGCTATACAACGTGAGCAAGAGCACGGTCCACAAGGACGTCACGGAAAGGCTGCCGCTCATCAGCAAGCAGCTCTCGCGAAAGGTCAAACGCATTCTCGAGCAGAACAAGGCCGAGCGGCACATTCGCGGTGGAGAGGCCACCCGGAAGAAGTACCGTGAAAAGAAGAGCTAGGTTCCAAGTCTGGGGAGGAGATCCTTTCGGTCTGTAGAATGTCCCTTCAAGGGGTTTTTTCGTGTAGAAGCGGTGGATAAGCCCCCTGGTGTCGCCGGGGGCGAGTTCGTCCTGCACGGCGCGGGCTCGGGAGGAATTGAGCCATGTTCGGGCTTTCAGTGGACGTCGGGATAGATCTCGGCACTGCCAACACAAAGGTCTACGTCAAGGGCAAGGGCGTGGTCATCCGCGAGCCGTCCGTGGTGGCCCTGGATAGCGAGACCCGCAAGGTGCTCGCCGTGGGGGAGGACGCTCGCCGGATGATCGGCAGGACACCCGGGAACATCACAGCCGTGCGCCCCTTGAAAGATGGGGTGATCGCCGACTACGACATTACCGAGACGATGTTGCGTCATTTCCTCGCAAAGGCGTGCGGCAGGCACACTTTCATACGCCCGCGCGTGGTCATATGTGTCCCGTCGGGCGTGACAGGAGTTGAGCGGCGCGCGGTGCTGGAGGCCGCAACGCAGGCCGGCGCCCGCCAGACATACCTCATCGAGGAGCCGATGGCTGCGGCCCTCGGTGCAGGCATCGATATCTCCGAGCCTTCAGGAAACATGGTGGTGGACATCGGCGGTGGCACCACCGATATCGCAGTGATCTCCCTCTCTGGCATCGTCGTGACGGAATCGCGCCGCGTGGGTGGGGACAAATTCGACGAGGCCATCATCAGGTATATCAAGAAGGTGTACAACCTCATGATCGGGGAGAGGACCGCCGAAGACATCAAAATCCAGATCGGGTCTGCGTATCCCCAGGGCGAGGGGCTCTCCGCCGAGATCCGGGGGCGCGACCTCGTCACCGGCCTCCCGAGGACTATCAAGTTCACGTCCGCTGAGACTTTCCAGGCGCTTGCGGAGCCAATCTCAGAGATAATCGACGGCGTCAGGGGGGTGCTCGAGCGCACGCCTCCGGAGCTTGCCGCTGACATAGTCGACAAAGGCATCGTGTGCACAGGTGGCGGGTCACTGCTCTCAGGTCTTACGAACCTCCTCGCCGATGAGACAGGCATTCCCGTGCAGGTCGCCGAGGACCCCATGAGCTGCGTCGTCCTGGGCACGGGCAAGATCCTTGATGCCCTGGACCGGTTCCGGGAGAGCGTGGTCGTGGCGACGAGATCGGTGTAAGCCGTGTGGTAAACCGTGTGCGCGGCGCGCCACCTCACTCGAGGGCCAAGTGGTCGGAAATACACCATTTTGCCTCGTCGCCTCGTCTAGCCGTCCGTCTCCTCATCGTGAACGAGGCCCCGATCCTCCCGGTCCACACGCAAGGGCCCGTATGAGGCGCTGAAGCTGGCGGGCGCCCTCACACTCACCCCACGGTCTCACCCCTCGGTCTCAGCCCCTGTGCACCACAAGTGTTACACGCACCCGGCCGGCTAGATGGCTGGATACCGCGCATGAAACGCGAGCGGCGGCGCCGCGCCCACAATTTGGCACGCACGTTTATTGGTGGCAGAAGAGGATAGGGCCGTCCCGTATCGAAGACTAAATGAAGCCTGAAGCAGGAAAGAGGGAGAGGAGGCGAAATGATCATGGCACGTTTCCGTTTTGCGATAATCGCCGGAAAGAGCTCCAGGGGAGGCGCCGCGAGAAGCGTGCTCCTGCTCCGGCGTATCACCGCCGGGGCGGTTGTGGTCGCATCTGTCGCGGCCACTGTTGCTTTTGCATGCGGCGGTGCGCTGTCGCAGGCGGCGCCGGCCGGCGGCGGCCCGTTGCCGGCAACGGGCGAAGGTATTCTGGGCCAGGCGGGGCTTCTCGTGGGAGGCATGGAGCCGCCGCTTCCGATTCCCGCCGTGTTCAAAGGGCAGTGCGTGTTGCTGCCTGCGACATTCGTGTCCGAGACGCTCAAGATCCCTATGAGGTATGATCCTGCCTCGCAGCGCCTTACATACAGCATACCTACCGGGATACCAACCGGGGCTCTTGAGATCCTCATGCACCAGCGGAAATGGCGGTTGTCTTCCGGCGAGGTGCGAGAGTTCGCCGAGGCACCGACCATGGCCGCGGGCATACCATTTGTGCCTGCGGACCTTCTCGAGATAACGGGCGAATACGAGGTGAGCTGGGATCCCCAGTCGAAGCTGGTGTACCTGCGCGGCCCGGGCGACCCGAAGACGGTCATGACGGGCGTCAGGTTCAACACCTATCCTGACAAGGTTCGTGTGGTGTTCGACTTCACAGGCGAGACCGAATGCCAGGTCACCCAGATGAAGAACCCGGCCAGGGTCGTGGTGAGCTTCGAGAGCACATACGTGTGGGGCACGATAGACCGTGTCATCGGCGATGTTGCGGTGAACCAGGTGAGAGTCGCCCCGCCGGAGGGCGGCAGGGCAAGGGCTGTCCTGGACTTCAACTACGCCCTGCCCGACGTGAAGACCTTCTGGCTCAAAGACCCCGCCAGGTTCGTCGTGGACGTGCCCAAGTTATACGACACCAGGGCGGCGCTCACCGTCACCCGGGGCGTGCGCTACATCGTCGTCAACAAGGGCACCCCGGCAGGACCGCTCACCGTGGATGTCCTCGAGGTCGACCTGAAGGACCCGGCCATCTCGGTGCGACCCGTGCTTGCCGGGAAGGACGGGGCGCCCGGCCTTGCCAGGGTCAGTGAACTTGTGGCGAGGGAAGGCGCGATTGCAGGGGTAAACGGGGTGTTCTATGCGGCTGACGGGACACCCCTTGGGCTTGTGGTCATCGACGGCCAGATGAAAGCGCCGCCTGTTCTGAACCGCACAGCCCTTGGGATCACCTCTGACGGCACGGTCCTGATAGATAGCGTTTCCATGGACGAGGGGGGCAATCTCGTCCCCGACTGGAGGGCCCTCGGAGTGGTCCACGCCATCGGAGGCGGCCCGAGGCTCGTAGAGGACGGAAAGGTGCACATCACATCGGGTGAGGAGAGGTTCAAGGCCGATGTCGCCGTCGGGCGCGCGCCGCGCACCTCCGCAGGGGTCACCTTCGACGGGAAGCTGCTGCTCGTGGCTGTGACGGGCCGACAGGCCTACCACAGCATCGGAGTCACCCTGGAGGAACTTGCGAACCTCATGATCGAGCTTGGGGCGAAGGACGCCATGAACCTCGACGGCGGTGGCTCGTCCACGATGGTGGTCCGCGACTACGTGATGAACACTCCGTCGGACGGGCGCGAGAGGAGAGTCGCCGACGCCATCCTGATCTTCTCGAGCCTTCCGCAGCCCACTCCGGTGGGGCCCGTGCCATCGAACTCGGACTTAGCACCGGGGTCGGGATCGAGCGCGGAAGGCGGCGGCCTGCCGTGAGCGGGAGAGGTTTCTGAATTCGTGCCGCCGGGAGACCCGCTGAAAGCGCTGGCGGGGTGATAGATACAGGCGAGGCCGGCGCGTAAGGCCGGACCGTGAAGGGAGAGCGTGTTGATGGTCCAGACTTCAACCTCTCGGGACCTGCGTCGGGCGGCGAGGGCGCTCGCGTTTGCGGTCGTTCTCTCCGTCATCATGGTGCTTGCGGGCATGGTAGCCCATGTTCCCGCCGGCGCGTCGCAAAATCAGGCATTCATGCCCCTCGCGGAACTCCAGCCGGGCATGAAGGGCATCGGAAAGACGGTGGTGGAGGGCACCCGGATAGACACGTTCAACGTGGAGATCCTCGGGGTCCTCAAAGGGGAGACCGCCACCGGCGACCTCGTGCTGGTCCGCGTGAGCGGCAAGCCTGTCGAGGCGGCGGGCGGCATAGCCGCAGGCATGAGCGGAAGCCCCGTGTACGTGAACGGTCGCCTCGTGGGGGCCATCGCCTTCGGCTTCGAGAGCGCCGACCACTTCGTCGGGCTCGTGACCCCCATTGAGGAGATGCTCAGGGTATTCGCGGCGGCAAAGAGGCCCGTCCCGAAGGTGGCGTATCTTTCGAGTCCGGTGAGGGTCGGCGACCGCCTCGCGAAGCGGGTTGTATTCGCGAGGTCCGAGGGTGATGCGGCGCGCCTCGCGCAAGAGGCGTCCGACGGCACGCTCGTGATGGTCCCCGTTGCAACGCCTGTGATGGTGAGCGGTGCGAGCAAGCGGGCGTTTGACCGGCTGTCGCGGAGGCTCAAAACCTTCGGCCTCATGCCCGTCCAGGGCGGCGGAGGCGGAGGTGGGTCCCGGGGTGCCCCAAGCACGGCGGATCTCGAGCCCGGGAGCTGCATCGGCGTCCAGCTCGTGAGGGGCGACGTGTCGGTAACCGCCATAGGCACTGTTACATACAGGCAGGGTAACGAGGTGCTCGCTTTCGGCCACGCGCTCCTCGGCAGGGGGAACGCGAACTACTTCGCCACCGGGGCCGAAGTTCACCTTGTCGTGGCCGGAGACATCATGCCGTTCAAGGTCGCAAGCCCGCTCGGCCTGGCCGGCACGATCGTCCAGGACAGGACCCATGGGGTCCTTGTGGACGTGGGTAGGAAGCCGCCGAGCATCCCGGTGACTATCACCGTGCGCGACCGCGATACCGGGGTGACCCGGATGCTCCGGGCGGACATCGTGCGCGACGAGATGCTTTCCACAGACCTCGCGGGGGCTTTCACCCTGTCGTGCCTGGACGCGACGGTGGACAGGATCGGGCGGGGCACGAGCCGCGTGAGCTTCCAGGTCGACGGGAAGGGCCTGCCCAGGCCCATAGTGAGGGACAACATGTTCTATAGCCCGTCGGACATCTCCGCCGACTCCATTGGGGAACTCATCGACGCCATTGCGACCGTCATCGACAACGAGTTCGCCGAGGTGGAGGTCACAGGCGTGAAGGCGAACTTCGATGTGGAGGAGGCGAGGCGCACCGCCAGGATCCACCACGCCGAGGCGACGACGAAGGTAGCAAAGCCCGGGGACACCATCGAGGTGAAGGTGCGACTCCTGCCCTTCAGGGGCATTGCCGAGACCAAGGTGGTCGAGGTCAAGATACCTGAGGGCACGCCCCCCGGCACTCTGTACCTCACGGTGCGAGGCGGAGGGGTCCTGCCGGCTGACGAGGAAAAGGACACGGGGGCGACGAAGCCGTCCCAGCCCACCGTCGCGGAGAGCCTTGAAAACCTCGTCCAGGAGTTCATGTCACGAGAGCGGAACTGTGACATCGTGGTCGAGTTCTATCCAGGTGAGGCGTCTTCCGGTGGGGATGCGATTCCCGTGAACAGCCAGGCTGCCCCTGGAGAGCCCGTCGGAGGCCGGGGCCTCAGACGGGAGCTAGACGAGGACCTTCCGCGCGGCGAGGAAAAGCCCGAGAGGGCGCCGGCCGCTGCGGCCGGCGCGGGGGATGCCGGGCTGGTCAAGGCGACGCTCACCACCGGCTACGTGATCGAGGGCGAGACCACGGTTGAGGTGGAGGTGGAGGATGTACAGTCCGGCACCACGGACGAGGCAGACGAGGGCGACGACGCGCCGCCCGAGGGGTGACCTGATCGTTGCACCTGGCGAGCGGGCGTCACGGAGACCCCAGGGCTGTGCCGGGAGCCAGGGAAGTGCCAGACGAACCATGATTTGGCGGTCCCCGCGCGATGCGCGGGGACTTACGTTATAAAGGAATAGGTGGTTTTGTGTCGAACTATCTCCTGGCTGGGAGGGCAAGCCATGTATCTGTCCCCGAGAAACCCCAGGGTCATGATTGCCGCGAGCGCGCTCGTGCTCGTTGTGGCCCTGTCCTTCTTCATCTACACCCACCTTCATGCGATCCAGGTCGCGGCGCTTGCGAAGGCGCATGACCTGATCCAGTCGGCGCTCGAGGAGGGCCTCGGGCGGAAGGTGACTGTGGGTGCCATCACCAGCGCAGGCCTCGACTCCATCATCCTTGCCGACGTGGTCGTGCCGGCGGGGCCAGGCGAGGGCGCCGGCGCCCCTGTGCTTGAAGTGAGTCAGGTCGTTGTCAACTACTCGCTGCTGGACATCATCTTCCGGCGCAAACCCGTGGCCGAGACCATCACCTCCGTGGCACTGGTGAAGCCCGTGGCGAGGGCAGGACGCGCGCCTGACGGGCGCATCTGGCCATATGGCCTCCTCGATCCCTCGATGCTGTCCCTATCCGCCGGCGGGGCGCAGGGCTTTTCCGGGTCTGTATCCGTCCGGGGCGGGCGGCTGGAGTTCTCGGGGGTCCCGGGGCTCACGGATACCGTCGCAGTGGAAGGCATCGAGGGCACGCTCTCGTTCGCCGGGACCGGGCTTGCCTGGCGGGCGAGCGCGCGGGCGGGCCCCAAGGGCGAGCTTCACCTCGCTGCGACAGGCACGTTCGACGCAGCGCAGAAGGCCCTCGCATGCGACGCCACGGTATCGGGCGCGATGCCGGCTGAACTCGTTGAAATCGTGCGCCGTGTCTTGAAAGAAAGACCCGATCTTCTTGCGCGGGCCGGCGTGAGGCTCGGGCCGGAGGTTCTAGCCCGTCTTGATGCCGCTGGCAAGGTGAACTTTACCGGCGGAAACGTGCAGGTCGATGTGTACATACGGCCGGGCCGGAACGGCGGGCGCCTCGCGCGCGGAGAGGTGAGCCTGGCGGAGGCCCGGGTCATCGCGAGGGACCTGGCCCCTTGGGTGCGTACCGTTCAGGGCACCATCAACCTCGCTTCGGAGTTTCAGGCGGACTCCGCGGGGTTTTCATGCCAGGGCAAGGCCTCGGTGTCGGTTGAGCGGGCGGGGTGCGACGGGAGCGCAGCCGGCCTTGGGGAATTCGAGGCTGGCGCGCAGGCGGTGGTGGATTTCTGGCAGAAAGCAGGCGAGGACCTCTGCTTCGAGGGCCGTGCTGATCTCGATATCCCTCACCTCTCCATGGGTGATGCCGTGTGGAAAGCCCTGGCTGCGACGGTTCCCCGCGCAGCTGAGGCAGCGGAGGCTGAGGGGGGCACGCCCGACGGCGCCCTTGAGGTGGACGGCCCGCTCGAGGTGTCGCTGGCCTTCGCGGGGCGGGCGTCGAAAGGTGTGGACGTATGGGGCAAGATCGCCATGGCCGGCGGACGGGTGCTCGCTGAGAATATCGTGCCCGGGATTCCGAGTGTGGCTGGGGACATCGGCTGGGAGCTCGAGTTCTCTCGTGACGCGAAGGGCGCGCTTGCCTGCACCGGAAAGGTCCGGACGGCAAAATCCTCGGTGAGGGCCGGTCTCACCGCGGGGGCAGGCGATTTCGCAGGAGACGTGAGCGCGGTCTTCACGTTCTCGGCGGCGACCGGCGCGACCACGCCGGACGGCGAGGCAGGAAGGCCAGACGAGGTCGCAGTGGCGATGGTCCCCGCGTACAGCGGCGAGGTAGAGATTCTCTCCGGCACCGCCCGCGCAAGTCGCCCGACGCTTGGGCTTACATCGGCGAAGGGTGCGGTCACGGGGCGAGTCAGCATAAGCGGCGTGGGCGCCGGGCCCGCGAAATACTCCGGGACGCTACGCATCTCCGAGGCGAGTATCGCCATGGCGCGGCCCCAAGCTGGCCTCAAGTCCTTCGAGACGGGTGCCAGCGGCACTGTGGAGTTCGAGGGTGAGTACCCGGGCAAGGCGAAGTTCCAGGGCAGCGTGGCGCTGGAGGACGGCTGCGTGGCGGCGGAGGTTTCGGGAGCGGGCGTGAAGTCCGCTTCGGGTGAGGCGCGCACCAGGGGCAAGGTGCTCTTTGCGGGGGAGTACCCCGGGCGGATCGAATACCGTGGCACGATGGACGCCTCGCGCGGCCGCGTGGCTGTGCGCGAAGGACCCGGCGGCCTGGCCCGCTGGGAGACAGGGGCTGAAGCCCATGTCGATTTCGAGGGCGAGTACCCTGGAAAGACATGGTTTCAGGCCTCGTGCTCGTTTCCCGATGCGGAAGTGGAGATCGCCAACGGTCCCGGAGGCATCGCGTCTGCGTCGGGGCGAGCCTCCGGCCAGGTAAACGCAAGCGGGAGCCTGCCGGGGGACGTGAAGTACGGCGGGCATATTGTTCTTGCGGACGCGTCTGTCCGCCTGGTGGACGCCCCGGGCGGGATAAAGTCCCTGTCGGGCACGGCGAAGGTTACGGCCGATTTCGCCGGGTCCTCCGCAGGCGGCCTCAGGTACTCGGGAACTGCTGAGCTTCTCGCGGGCCAGGTGGCCGCCGTGAACATGCCGGGCGGCGTCCAGAGCCTGAAGGGGTCGGCGCAAGGCAGCCTCCGCTTCGCAGGGGTGTATCCCGGGGTCCCGGAGTTCGAGGGCAGTGTCTCTGTCAGGGACGCCGATCTTGTGGTCGGTGAGATTCCGGGCGTTGTAAGGTCGCTTTCCGGCCGGGTGACGGGGGAGATAAGCTTTCGAGCGAGGGAAGGTAGCATCGAGGAGTATTCGGGCAAGGCCGCGGTGGGGCCGGCGACGTTCGTGTCCGACGGCGTCTACCCCGGTGTGACCATCGCGAGGGGCCCGGTGAGGCTCGATATGGAATTCTCCTCGACACGCGGCGGGCCTCTTGCTTACAAGGGCAAGGCCACCATCACCGGTGCCGATCTGCGCGCTGGGAGGCTCTTTCCGGGTCTTGTAGACATTGCGGGCAAGGTTGATAGCTCATTTGACTTCGAAAGCACACCTGAAGGGGTGAAATACAGGGGTTCCGCGAAGGTCGCGCCCGGGCGGGCGGTCCTCGGAGGTGAGGCGGTCCCCGGGCTGGAACGGATGGATGGGGACATCGTGGTGTCCCTGGACTTCCAGGGCGTCGGTGGAAAAGCGGGCACCTACAGCGGCAAGGCCCGGATCTCCGGTGGGACGCTCAGGGCCGGCGAGGTGGCGAAAGGGATCGAGCGGATAGAGGGACCTGCCAGCCTCGATGTGGCGTTCTCCGGCGGAGTCGGGACCGGAGCCCTGTACAGCGGCACGGTTTCCGTGCGCGACGCGTCTTTTCGTGCGGCGGAGATAGTCCCGGGCATGAAGAGCGTCACTGGGAAGATGTCCGGCGACGTCTCGTTTACCGGCCGGCCTGATGGATCGGTTTCTTATGAGGGCAGCGCTGACCTTGATCATGCGTCTTTCGCTGCAGGGGCCGTTTACCCGGGTATCAAGGAGCTTGGTGGGAACGGCAGAGCTCATCTTACGTTTTCCAACACCGGAGGCTCCGGCATAAAGGGCACGGCCGAGATCATCGTGGCCAGGGGCGTGCTGGCCCACGACGCCATCGGGTCGCGGGTCGAGGATATCGCCGCCCAGATCAGCGTGGGTGAGAACCTCGTTGAGATCAAGGGCATGACCGGTCGCCTCGGGGCATCGAGGATAGAGGCCTCGGGGTGGTTCCGTCCTGGGAAGCGGGTGGAGATAGACCTGGCGCTCAAGAGCAGGGACCTCGTCCTGGCCGATCTCGGCAAGGCCGCGTTTGCAGGGTTTGCGGGGAAGCCCGCCGTTCTATCGGGAAGCGCAGGAGTGGACCTTAAGCTAAGAGGATACTATCCGAATCTTCAATACGCCGGGCAGATAGCGCTCAAGGGTGTGACGGTAAAGCATCCTGCGCTTGGCGCGCCGGTCCGCGACATCTCCGGCCTCATAGCCCTCTCCGGCAAGAAAATGACGACGGAGTCCCTGAATATGACGGTCGCCGGCCTTCCGGTGAAAGTGCGCGGTGAGATCACCGACCCCCTGGACCCCCGGTTCGACGTTACCGTGTCTGTTGCCGATGCCGACATCCACCGGCTGGTGGCGTTCTTCGCACCGGGCGGCAGCGATGGCGGCAACCGGAACGCTGCGAGGGGCAAGGAGAGCACGAACGCCGCGAGCGACATGGCGAGGGGCATCGGTGGCAAAGGCTCGATCGCTGCGAGGCTTACCGGGACGGCAAAGGAGTTCTTCATTGAGGGCGCTGTGGATCTTGCGGCCCTCACCGTTCCCGTGGAAGGAAGGGCCATTGCTGCATCAGGCGTGAAAGGGCGTTTTCGGTACGGTGAAGGCGCCCTCACGTTGAGACAGGTGGTCGCGCAAGTCGCGGGCGGAAATATCGCCCTTGATGGAGCGATAATACCGGGAGAGGGCTTGCCGGGCGCTGGCCCCGGCCCCGCCGGCCCCGGCCCCGGCCGCGAGGTGGCCGAGAACCTCCCGGCGGTTCGGATAACGGCGGAGCTCAAGGGAGTTTCCGCCGGGGAGATCGCGCCCCTTTTCGTTCCGCCGGATATCACTCTATCGGGAACACTTGATGGCAATTTGGTGGTCACTGGAGGCGGCCCGGATGGGGCGAAGTACAGCGTGGCGGGGTCGTGCCGGATGACTGCGGGGGGCGTCGCGAGCGAAAAGGCAACCTTCGCCTTCACCAGTCTCGAGGCGAGCTTTCGGGCGGCCGACGGCAAGATCGCTTTCGACCGACTGGTGGCCCGGGGTGCCGACGGCGACATCGACGCCAGAGGGACGGTATCGCGCGCCGGAGAAGTGAACCTTCGGGCGATGATCAAAGGGGCCAGCCTGGCGAAGCTGGCGAGGCTCGCCGGGTATGACGGCGCGAGCGGCATCGCCGGGTTCGCCGGCACCGTGTCGGGCCGGGGCAGGGACGTCGTCATAGACGGGCTCGCCGACGTGGAAAAGGGCGCTTTTGCCGGTATGAAGTTCGACGCGCTCACGGGGCGGGTCAGGCTCTCTCGCAGCGACGTTTACCTCGACGGCGTGAGCGTCCGTAGTGGAAAGGCGTCCTACCTCATATCGGGGAAGGCGGGCCTCGATGCTGCGACCGGGCACGCGGTCGATCTGGTGGTTCAACTCGCCGGGGTGCCATGCCAGGACGTCCTGTCCTTCGTGGGAGCCGCGGGCGGGTTTCCGCTGAAGGGCCTGCTTTCGGGCGAGGTGGTCGTGAAGGGTACATCTGCAAGCCCGGAGGCCCGGGGTTCTGTGAAGCTTTCTGGCGCGGAGCTATCCGGGGTGAAGCTGGACAGGGCCGATATGGACTTCGCCTTCACCGGCGGCACGCTTCACGTTGAGAGGCTTGAGGCGAAGGTGGGGCCTGCTGGCGTCGCCGCAAGCGGCACGATAGGCAAGGACGGGGTCCTGGATCTCTCGGTTGACGCGAACGATGTGGACCTCGCGAAACTGCCTGTCACCATCCCGGGAAACGTCGTGAGCGCGGGGGTCGCCACTTTTGAGGGAAAGGTCGCGGGTGACATGAAGGCCCCGCGTGTCGAGGGGCGGGTATCTGCGACCAATGTGGTTTTCAGGGACGTCCTCCTTCTAGGCGTTGCGGGCACTGTCAGGTGGGACGGGAAGAAGATCGAGCTTGTGCCGCTTGCCATTCACGATGGGAGCGGCGACGCAAGTGTCACCGGGACCATTACACCTGCGAAGAGTGCACCTGGCGACGCGACTCTCACGACCCTCAACCTTGAGCTGGAAGCAAAGGGGCTTGGTCTCAAGACCGTCCTGGACCTTGTGCACCCGGGCTATAGCGCGGATGTCACGGGGAAGGTCACCGGCAGGGTGGCGCTGCAGGGCAGCGTGGCAAGCCCTGATGTGGAGGTCGCGCTTCAGGCATCGGACCTCGACGTTGCGGGCGTGACCTTCGCAAGCGCCGTCATAGATGCGAGGGCGACGGCCGGCGACATCGAACTGCGGGTCCTGCGGCTTCGCCAGGAGGGCGGCGGCTACCTCGAAGCGAGTGGAACGTCGAAGCGCGGCGGCGTGATCTCGTTTATGGCGTCCGCACGCGGGTTCAACGCGAGCGTGCTGTCAAACCTCCTCGGCGTCGGGTATGCCGTGAGCGGTGTGCTCGATCTTGCGGCGAAGATCGAGGGCACATCCTCGGACCCGTCGGCCACCGTTGCCATGCAGCTCACCGATGGGGCTGTGGAGCGGGTCAGGTTCGATGCGATCACCGCGAGGATGCTCTTCAGGGGCGGCGTCATAACGATCGAGGAGGGCGAGATCGTCCAGGGCCGTCACAGCGCGAGCGTGACAGGCAGAGTGCCTCTTGCCGGCAAGCAACTGGCAGCCTTCGGGATCACGCCGCCCAAGCGCCAGGAGAACCTGGACCTTGCCATCAGGATGAAGGACGCCAGTCTCGTCCTGCTCATGATGGTGTCCGACCAGATCGAGTGGTCCGAGGGCACGACGAACGTGGACCTTCGCGTGACGGGAAGCCTCAATGACCCGCAGCTTCACGGTCATGTCAGGGTGAGCGACGGCACAGTGAAGCTGGCGCCTCTCGGGGATGCGCTGAAAGACATGACGGCCAGGGTCGTCTTCAACGGCACCGAGGCGTCCATCGAGGAGTTCTCGTGCCGGCTCGGCGACGGCAGTATAAGTGCGTCGGGGACGGTGGGTCTTGTTTCCAGCGAGGGTCCGAAGCTGGACGTCAGGGTCTCGAGCAAACGCGCAAGGGTGAACACTGGGCTAATCCGTGCTCTTGTGGACGCGCATCTTGCCGTGTATGGTTCTGCCAGGCGGCCACTCGTAAGCGGCGACATCAAGCTGACGAAGGCGGAGGTAGCACCATCTGGCTTCGGGAGCGCATCCGTGCCGTTCGATGCTGACCTGGCGCTTACCGTGTCCACTGAGGGGGACCTCAGGGTCCGAACGAAGATCATGGACGTTCCTGCGTCGGGCAGGCTCAAGGTGGGTGGGACCCTCAAGCAGCCGACCCTGGCGGGGAGGATGGAGGCGCATCGCGGGTGGTTCGCCTACTTCGGGAACGAGTTCACGGTGCGGGAGGCGGTGGCGGAGTTTCGTGAGGATGGCGGGGTCATGCCGTATCTTGAGGTCCAGGCTGAGACCCACGCAGGAACCACAGCCATATACCTCACGCTGAGAGGGACACCGCCGGATGGTCTCGAAATGGACCTCACCTCGAGCCCGCCGAAGAGCCGTGACGATATCCTGGCGCTTCTGAATTACCCGGGGGCTCTTGCTAAGATCCTTGAGGGTGATGTGGAGAGCGCCATGAAAGAGGAGATCGCGCGCATATTCGATCAGGAACTGCGGCTGCAACTGGTGAGCGGCATAGAGAGGGCATTCGAGGATGCGCTCTCCCTGGATGAGTTCCGGCTCCAGCGGGGCACGTCCAACGAGCTTACACTCAGGGTCGGCAAGTACCTGGTCGATGACCTTTACCTGAGCTACGAGAAAGGTTTCGGGCCGCAGTCCTCGGGGGTGCTGAGGTTCGACTACATGTACGGCCCCGGCGTTGTGCTGACCGGGAAGTTCGACGAGCGAGGCATATACACCTTCGGCATCGAGGCCCGGCTGCGGTTTTAGGTCGATGCGCCGTCGCTGGAACACTCTGCTGGGCCGGACAATAATTGCATGGCCGAATGGGAAGGATTTACGTTGAACGGGTCGAAATACACAACGTTTTCGCGTGCGGCAACGAAGAGGAGGGACAAACGTGAACCAGTTTTCCGGGCTCCAGGCCAAAAGACCTAGCATGGTTCCCGTGGTACTCGCCGCGCTGGTGGTTGCGCTCGGCGTAAGCTTTGTGTCCGCCGGTGCGTTCGCGCAGGTTCCGTCGGGCGAGAAGGTCGTCGCGGTGGAGATCGACGGCCTGAAGAGCGTTCCGAAGGAGACCGTGATGGAAGTCGTGAAGGTGAAGGTAGGCGACACGCTGACGGAGGAGGCGGTCAGGGCCGATATGCAGGCCATCAACGACCTCGGCCTTTTCTTCAACGTGTCGGCGAGGTTCCACCCCCACCTCGGTGGGATAAGGCTGGTATATGAGGTCGTCGAAAACCCCAGGGTGAAGAGCATCGCCTTCCAGGGCAACGAGGCTGTCAGCACGGACAAGCTCGAGCTTCTCGTGAGCATAAAGCCCGGGGAGATCTTGAACGTGAAGAAGCTGAACGGCGACCTTGAGCGCATCCTCAAGTACTACTACAACGAGGGATACTCCGCCAGGATCAAGGATGTGAACATCTCCGAGCAGGGCGATGTCACGATAATCCTGGAGGAGCTGCGGGTAAGCGACATCAGGGTCGAGGGGAACAAGAAAACCAGAGAGTACGTGATCCGCAGGCAGATCACGGTGAAGCCCGGCGAGCTCCTCAACGTGAACAAGCTGCGTGAGGACCAGCGCAGACTCGGGAACCTCGGCATCTTCGAGAGCGTTGACGTGAAGCTGGACCTCGACGAGGCGAAGAAAGGCTACATAGTCACCTACGTCGTCAAGGAGGCCAAGACCGGCAGCGCCGCTCTTGGCGCGGGCTGGAGCTCGGCCGAGGGGTTCATCGGGTACATCGAGCTTGCCGAGGACAATTTCCTCGGGAGGCAGCAGCGGGTGAACATAAACTGGCAGTTCGGCGGCGGCAGAAACTCTTATGAGCTCGGGTTCTACGACCCGTGGCTAGACAGCCGACGCACGTCCTTCGGCCTCAACCTCTACAACCGGACGTCGCGAGTGGAGAGGAACTGGGACGAAGAGCGGTATGACTGGATAGGAATGGGGGACCACCCGGAGAAGGTGAAGTACAGCGAGCAGCGCAGGGGCGGCAGTGTGTCAGTGGGGCGCCCGCTGAACCTGGACACCCGGGTGTCGCTCTCGCTCAGGATCGACGCCACGAAGCTGACGCCGATTGCGGAGGAGGGACAGAGTGAGGCCGGGTGGACGTGGCTCGAAGGCAAGGACCCGAGCGGCGAGACGAGGAGCGTGACCCTATCGCTCGTCAACGACACCCGCGACTACTACATGAACCCGAAGAGCGGCAGCCTCAAGCGGGTGTCCGCCGAGATGGCCGGGGGAATACTCGGCGGCGACTACACGTTCGGGAAGTACCAGGCTGAGGGCAGCGTGTACCGGGAGGTGTTCCGGAACCAGGTACTCGCGCTGCACCTTGCTGCGGGGCTGTCCACAGGCACGTTGCCTCCGCACGAGCAGTACCGCATCGGCGGCGCAGAGTCGCTTCGCGGCTACGATTACGGCGAGTTCTACGGGGACAAGATGATCCTCGCGAACGCGGAGTACAGGTTCCAGATCATCAAGGGCCTGCAGGGCGTGATCTTCGCGGACACTGGCGCGGCGTGGCTCAAGGACGACCCTGTGAACCTCGCCGATTTTTCGACCGGCGCCGGGGTGGGCGTGCGCATCGACACGCCCATAGGGATGCTGCGGATAGACTACGGCGTGGGCAAGGAGGGGGGCCAGGCGTACTTCAGCTTCGGGCAGATGTTCTAAGTGTGTGGGACGCCGTCTTCGGAGCCAGGCACTGGCAATCGCAAATAGTCCAGGCTCCGGGAAAGTGGCAGCGATTTGTGACGCTTCACCCAGGAATCCCCGGATGCCACGGGACCTCTCCAGATTTTCTTTGATCACGCCAGCCTGCTGGCAAAAGGACATGCATTTGCCAGTGGGACGCGGCGAGATCGCCGGGGGAGGTCCTTGCGGTGAGAGAGTGGCATTGCTATAATGGGCATGTCCCGAGCGGGCGGCCTTCCTTTAAGGCTCTCGGGGCAGGATGCCACCGCCGCTGAAAGGATGGATGGAGATGCTCAAGAGCTCAACGAAGGTACTGGGTCTACTGGTGATTGCGGTGGCCGCAATCGCCGTCATTGTGAGCCTCAACGGGCCCTCGGTTTCGCGCGCCGCCGGCGATTCGTCTGTTGTAGGGTTCGTGTACTCCCCCAAGATAATTGCTGCCGTTGAAGGCTCGCCGGAATATGCCAAGGCAAGGAAGACCTACGAGGACTTTGCCCAGAAGCTGCAAAAAGAGTACGACTCTCAAGCTGAAGGGATGGACGACCAGACCAAGAAGGCCAAGCTTGCCGAGCTTGAACAGAAGCTTGCCGCAAAGCAGGTGGAACTCAACAAGCCCTTCCAGGACAAGATCCAGAAGGCCATAGAGGAAGTTGCGAAGAGCGAGGGCGTGTCGGTCGTCCTCAGCCAGCGGGTGGAGTTTGAGGCGTTCGTGCCGGTGCGCGGCAAGGACGAAAAGATAGTCGGCTCCCAGCCTGCTCCTGTGTCCCTGCCGATCGTCGTGACCGGCGGCAAAGACCTTACCGACCTCGTCATAAAGAAGCTCGGCGTGAAGTAGGCGTCCGGGCGCCGCGATACCCCACATGTTTTTCACCTGGCACTACAGCCCGGCGGGCAGGCCACGCTGATGGCCGCCCGCCGGTGGCGGTGGTTTCATGAAGCGGATAACCCTTGGCACAATTGCGCTGCTTGGGGCGCTTGCCGTGGTGACCGTCAAGCTGCCCTCGGTGCTCCTCGGCCCGGCGGGGACGGGGATAGAGGGCCGCGACGGCGCGGTGGCTAAGGGGGATTCGCTTGTTTCTTTTCAGAGCCTCAAAGACGGCCTCAAAGACGTCTCGCCCCTGGTTATAAAGAGGGAAAACCCCTCTCTTCCTGCTCTTGCCTCCCTGTCTCTCTCCGGCCTGGCGACGGAACACGGCGAGCCTCAAAACGCCTGGGCGGCGAAGGAACAACCGGGCGTCAGCCTCGGCGAGGCCGCTGAGCAAGGCACGGCAGTCGAGGTGCCAGGTCGTCTTCGCGCTGAAGAAGGCGCGCTCGATCGAGGAGCGGGCTTGGGCCGAGCGGCCCTGAGCCCCGACGCGCAGATGGGCCTGTGGATGCACAGGCCCGGGCGGGTGACCCCGCCCGTCTCGGTCTCGGACCTGCTGGTGCCGGAAAGAGACCCGGGGCTTTCACCGGGCCTGCGGCCGGGAGGCGAGCCAGGCGGTAGCTCGAAGACGGGACATGACGCCACGCCCGCTGAGCCCGTCGGAGGAGTTGATGCCTCTGACCGCGGCTCGTTTGCTCCAGTCGCAGGGGCGCCGCCCCAGGTTCCGGCCGCCTCCGGCGGCGCGACAGGCGGCGGCGAGACACGCCGGGGTTTCGTCGTGCTGGAGGAGGTGGCAAGAAGACACCCGCTGTGGGCGGAGCTTGCCGCCGTCGAGCAGGAGATGGACGCCTGCAAGGCGGAGTGGCAACGGGAGGTGGACACATCCGGTCTTGCGGAAGAGGACATCGACAGGTGCTACGCGGCTGCTGAGAGGCTGCTTTCGGCATCGGCGGCCCGTGGAGACGACGACATGGCCGACGGCGGTGGTGCGGCGTACGCTGGAACGCTTGTGAACAGGCTCAAGGAAATGGAGGCGCGGCTCTGGGACGAGGCCAGGCGGAGAGTCGAGGCGCACGCCGCCGAGGTCAGGGCGAAGCTCGACGACGACCTTTACGCCGAGAGGGCCAGGCTCAACCAGGAATTCGACGAGTTCAAAGACAAGACTCTGAAAGAGTATTACCTCTCGCTCTTCAACACGCAGTTGAGGTTAAAGCTCCTCAAGCTGCCCGAGGATGAGCGCAAAGCTCTCCAGGAGAAGCTCGCGAAGCTCACTGTGGAGATGGAGATGAAGATCGACGCGAAGGCCAGAGAGCACGACGCCGCTTTCGCGGCTTATGCGGAGAAGAGACGCGCCGAGGCCGAGGCAGAGATCGCGGAGTTCCGGAGCAAGGAGGAGCGGAGCCTCTCCGAGAAGCTTGCAGGCGAGCGGGCAAAGCTGGAGAAGAGCCTCGCCGACCTTCTGAGGGGGACGGATTCATCGCTGCGTGAAGAGACCGAGAAGTGGCGCGAGGAGGCTGTCAGGCGCGCCAGAATCGAGCTTGCAGCCAGGCGGGACCAGATCGCCAGGGAGTTTGCAGCGAAAGAAGCCGCCTTCACCGAAAGGTACGGGAAACTCCAGGCGCGGCGCGACGCGCTGTACAGGGCCATCTGTGACGACATCCGGGCGGCGGCCCGCGAGCTCGAGGCGGGCGCGGGCATGAAGGTGACCGTGCTGGAGCACGGCGCGCCAACGCCTGCGGGCGCAGGCCAGGCCGAGGACGTCACCGAGAAGGTGCTGGAGATAATCCGTAACCGCTGACTTTGGTGCGAGCCGCAGCCCCGTGGCGGAGGCGACGCGGGCGTTTCAAGGTTTTCGGGCGGGAGAGTTGACGCCGATGGAGATGCGTAAGAAGTGGACCCTTGCAGAGCTTGCCAGGATGGTTGGGGGGAAGCTTGAGGGCGACCCCCTGCTTTGCATAACGGGGGTCTCGCCGATCGAAGGAGCGGGTCCCGGTGACATAACGTTCGCCGAGGATGCGAAAAAGGCCTCCGCTGCGGCAAGCGGCACGGCCGGAGCGGTAGTGGTGCCCCGGGGGGTGGGCCTCGCGGGGAAGCCCTGCATCATCGTGGATAACCCGAGGCTTGCGTTCGCCAGGATCCTCGCGGCTTTCGAGCCGGAGCACGGTGTTCCGGCGGAGGGCATTGACCCGCGCAGCGCCGTTCATCCATCTGCGACCATCCTCGGCGGAGCACGGATCGGGCCGAACGTGACCGTCGAGGCCGGCGCTACCATCGGCGAGAACGCCGTGCTTTACCCAGGCGTGTACATCGGCCGCGAGGCGAAGGTCGGGGCGGGCACGGTCATCCACCCCAATGTGGTGGTGAGGGAGCGGGTGGTCATTGGCAGGAACGTCATCATCCATCCCGGAGCGGTCATAGGCGCCGACGGCTTCGGGTATGTGGAGTCCGGCGGGGCGCATCACAAGATCCCGCAGATAGGCACTGTTATCATCGAGGACGACGTGGAGATCGGCGCCAACGCATGCGTGGACAGGGCCACCATGGGCGCCACTGTGATCGGCAGGGGCACGAAGGTGGACAACCTGGTCCAGATCGGCCACAACGTGAAAGTTGGTGAGAACTGCATCATCGTCGGGCTGACCGGCGTGGGCGGGTCAAGCGAGATAGGCACCTCGTCAACCCTTGCGGGGGGGGGGGGGGTGAAGGACCACGTCAGGATCGGGCCGGGCAGCGTCGTCGCGGCTCGCGCCCTGGTATGCACCAACCTGCCTCCGGGAGCCTTCGTCTCCGGCAGCCCTGCTCGCCCGCACCGGGAGCAACTTGCCATCGAGGCGGCCATGCGTAAGCTCCCCGAACTCCTGGAGCGCGTGCGCTCGCTGGAAGCGGAGATCGAGGAGATCAAACGCGATCGGTGACATCTTCGCATTCTGGAAAACCTCTTCGGCCTCGAGAGGGCTGACGCCGCGCCTCTCTACATGATGCACGTTGGCCGTGTCCCACTCGAACCTGGTTATCCTCACGCTACGTATCCGCCTCCACGGTACACCCGGCCTCTCGCCTTGTCAACGCGCACCGCGCCTTTGTGTCCCCACACCTTTGGATCATACGTGATCAGGAGTGTCTGCTCCATCCGCTGTATGGGTGAATTTGGCACGCTCAGACGGTGCTTCTAAAGTAGGAAACCACGGTCCACGAGGAGAATAATCCTCCAGACCATGCAGGAAGGAGGGTTATTCGAACGTGAGAAAGACCAGGATTGCTATCACAGTCGCAGTGCTGCTCGTTGCGGCGGCCGCCGCAGGGCCACGAAGCTACGCTTCCACCACGTACACCGGTGAGACCGGGCTCCTGCTGGCGCCTTCCGCAGACACCCTTGGCGCAAACACCCTTGCTATCACGTACGGCCACCTGGACCTGGTGAACATCGTGTCCATCGGGGTCGGGCTTACGCCGAATCTTGAGATCGGCGTCGGATCCGCTGGGTTCGGCGACGGGGCTTCTGCGTATCCCCTTTTGAAGCTGAGGCTCATGGGGGAATCCCGCGACATGCCTGCGGTCGCCGTGGGCATTGAGGACAAGGCTCTGTATGTGGCTGCGAGCAAGCGGCTTTCTGCGCGGGGTGCCCGCGCCCACGTGGGGTTCGGCTCGGGAAGGTTCGACGGGCTATTCGCCGGAGTTGACCTCGTGCTGAATCCGGTGGCCATATCGGGCGGGGGCGCGTCGGGGTTCCCGGTGACCACGCTCATAGGCGAGTATGTCGGCGGCGACTTCAACATGGGCGCCAGGTTCGACATAGCGAGGGGTCTTGAGGTGAACCTCGGGCTCCTCGACCTGGACACGCTTTCGGCGGGCGTGTCGTTCAAGATGAGGTTCTGACAGACGCCGCGCCGGCGAAAGTGCGGCCGCAACTGCCATCGCGAGAGGGCGGTTGCGGCCTGTTTCGTACTTGTGCAGCATCTGGCAACCCAGGGAGGGAGGTTCCAATTTCCGTGCAGGAGGGATTTGGGCAAATAAAGAGAAAATAGCAGAGGGGGGCGCAGCTCATGGCGGGACCTGGCACACGCATGTGCAGCTTCACCGTGTCGCGCGTTGCGGCGGTCGCCGTGGCTCTCATGGTCGCCACGTCGGCGCCTTTCGTCTTTGCCTGTGAGGGTGCCGGCGCCTGTGTCGGCGCGCGGCCGCTTGCCATGGGCGGGGCCTTCATCGCCGTGGCCGACGACTCGTCCGCGGTGTACTGGAACCCTGCGGGCCTGGCCGGGCTTGCCCAGCGGCAGCTTGGCCTGACGTCTACCCTGAACAACAGGGATGCCTTCAACTACGACGAGTTCCTGGCCTACGCGGGCCCCGGCCCGGCCGCCGGATGCGGAACGGGCCTCGGCTTCGTGGTGGAGCATGTTGGTTCTCTTGAGGGAAGCGAAGCGTACCGCGCGTCGAGATGGCTGGTGTACTCGGTGGCCTGCTCGGTTTCCCGGGACCTCGCGCTTGGCGCGAACCTGCGCTATGAGACGCACGCCCGCCGCCTACCCGGCTCCGGCCTCGTGCTCGGGTCGCGGTGGGGCATGGACCTCGCGCTCCTCTATCGGGCGAGCCCGGAGCTCTCGCTGGGCCTGCTCCTGCAGGACTCAGGCCTTTCGCCCATCAGGTGGGGGGACGGCCGGGAGGAGACCGTGCGGGTGAACGTTCGTCCGGGGATTGCGTACCGGCCCGACCCTACCACCATAATCGCCGTTGATCTCTACGACCTGGGGGCGCTCGCATCCGGGCCTCCGGAGGAAGCGAGCGGCACCTTTGCGGTCCGCGCTGGGGTGGAGCGCCGGGTGTCCGGCCGCCTCGCGGCGCGGCTCGGTTATTACGGGATCGGCCCCGGGGTCGGCGCTATCACGTGCGGAGCGGGGTGGCGGGAGAATGCGTGGCAGGTGGATTACGCGTACCTGGGCGCCGGGACAACCCCGGGACACCCGGGGCTTGGCGGGACGCACCAGATAGGGGTGACGTTCAAGTTCTGAGGATCGTGGACCGTTACGTGGCGAGGGAGTTTACCGGCCCGTTTATCGGGTGTGTCGGCGGGTTCGTCCTCATCGTGCTGGCGGGCCAGCTTTTCTGGCTCGCTGAACTCATTATCGTCAAGAAAATCGCCGCTTCGGCGGTGGCAAGGATGCTCCTGTACAAGCTTCCCGACGCAGTGGTGCAGTCGCTTCCCGTGGCCACGCTCTTCGGAGCGCTTCTCGCCATCGCGCGCCTTTCCAGGGACAGCGAGCTTTCGGCGCTGCGAGCAAGCGGCGCCCGCGTTCCCAGGCTCATCCTACCCCTCCTCGTCCTCGCCCTGTTCGTGAGCGTCCTCACGTTCTGGCTGAACGAGCGGGTCGTTCCCTGGACCAACCACCAGTACGAGAACATGGTGAGGAAGCTCGTCCTTCAGGAAGCCCTCCCGTCGGTGGAGGAGAACGTGTTTTTCCGGGGGACCCAAGACAGGTTCTTCTATGTGCGGGAGGTTGACCCGAACGCACGCCTTCTCCATGACGTTATGATATACGAGGTGAGGAGCGACAGGCTCCCGAGGATCATCACGGCGCGGCGGGGCACCGCAAGGGGCGCCCTCTGGACCCTTGAGGACGGGGTGGTCCACGACCTCGACAGGGACGGGTACGTTGCCTACGAAGCGAAGTTCAGGTCCATGACCCTCGAGATGGACCAGGGCCTCGAGGCTTTCTTCGGTGAGCAGAAGACCCCCGCCGAGATGAGCCGCAAGGAGCTAGGAGAGCACATCGCCCTTTTCCGCCGGAGCGGCATCAAGGTGAACGCCCTTGTGGTGGACTACGACCTCAAGCTCGCGTTGCCGCTCGCCGCGCTCGTCTTCGTCCTCACGGGCGCGCCCCTCGGCATCGCCGGCCCGAGGTCGGGCAGGCTTTTCGGCGCCGCGGTGAGCGGGTCCATAGCGTTTTCGTACTATGTCTTCTCGTCGGTCCTCCGCTCGCTGGGGTGCAACGAGATCCTCCCGCCGCTCGTGGCGGCGTGGACGCCTAACATCCTATTCGCGGCGGCGGGCGTGCTTCTCATGATACGAAGCGAGAAGGTGCGGTAGGCTTGTGACGACGAGGTCGAAACCCCGAACGGAAATGGCGGGAGGAATACCTATAGGGCGACCGCAGCGGGTGGCTTCCCCGGGGCACGGCGACGCCGACCCGGTGGAGGATTGGACCAATTGCCGGGAGTTCCCGCGCAGGCCACGGATGGCGTGCCAGGCCGGCTGCAGCTGCGCGTTCGTTGCTCGCATGACAGCGATCCTCGTGCTTGCCTGTTTTCTTGCTCTTCCTGCCCTTGTGGCGCTGGTCCCCGGGTCCGCCGCAGCCTCCCCGGAGCCTGCCCGTCTTTCCGGCGACAGGGTGACGGTAGACCTCGAAGCAAGACGTGCCCGGGCTGAGGGCAACGTGGTGCTCACATACAAGGACCTTCGGATCATCTGTGACGTGCTGGAGGTGGACACCTCGTCCGGGGAGCTTGTTGCCACCGGGAACGTGGAGTTCCACGACGGTGACGATGTGGTCACCGGGGACGTCCTTCGATACAACCTTAGAGCGAGGCGCGGGAGCATCACGCATGGCCGGGCCGCCGTGACCGGAGAGCGCATGGACGGGAAGATGTACGTATCCGGGCAGGAGTTTGCCGCCGAGCCGGGCAAGATCACCGTCACAAGCGGCACCTTGACCACGTGCGACCTGGACGAGCCTCACTACCACGTGGAGGCCGGGGAGATAGAGGTATACGTAGATGACAGGATGGTCCTCAGGAACGTGTCCTACTGGGAGGGCAAGATCCGCCTCTTCTACTGGCCGTACCTGGTGCTGCCCATCCGGGACGAGAACAGGTTCGAGCTTCCGAAGATAGGTTACGGGCAAACCGAAGGATGGTTCATAAAGACGACCTACAACTATTACCGCAGCCCGTCTTCCCGGGGCTCGCTCTACCTCGACTATTTCAGCAGGCTGGGCGCGGGGGCAGGTGTAAAGCACCTGTACAAGATCGGTGCCCTCGGCAGCGGGTTCGTCTACGTCTACGGCCTTGCCAACCGGCTTGCCGGGCGCACTGACTCAAAGCTCGAGATCTCCCACGACATCCCGCTTGGTGAGAAGGCTGAGGCGAATCTTGGCTTTCGATATAGCGATGCGGCGTCATCGACAGGCATCCCCACGAGGGAGCTAGGCGGGAGTGTGAAGTTGGACCATCGAGACGAGCGAGGCTCAATAAGCTTCGCTGTTGAGAAGACCGCAAAGCGGGGCCAGGCGCCGAGCGACGAGACGAGGGTGTCCGCGAGCGTAAGCCGGAGGTTCGCTGCGGGGCTATCCGTTGCCGGGAACGCGACTTACCTTGACCGCAGCGTGCCCGGGGGCGACGAGGGGTCTGGCGAGAGGTTTCTCAACTACAAGCTCGATGTCTCGAAGGACACTCTCGCAGGCTCGCTGCGGGCCGTCTGGGAGCAGTATGTAAAGCCTCGCGAGCGCGAGGAGAAGGAACAGGAGGGCGAGGTCGAGCCGTTGCCGTATGAGGCCATAGGCCGCGCCCCCGAGATCACCTTTGAGAGCAGGCCGTTCGAGCTCGGGACCTTCCCCCTCAAGCTGCAGGTGGCGGCGGGTTACGGCAAATACGCGGAGAGGCCGTCGGGATGGACCCGCCCCGGCATGGTGAGGGCGGCGAGGACGGAGCTGGGGCTCCTTGCACCATCGCAGTCTTATGCGCTGTGGAAGGGCGCGCGAGCGACGGTGTCCGGCGGGATCACATTCGACAGCTACACCACGGGCGACAGGCGCTACGTAGCCACCGCCAGCCTGGGGCTGGAGACGGGAGCCTTCGGGGACGCTCTGCGGCTCAAAGGTGGCTATGAGTACTGCGGTGTGTTCGGCGAGACCCCTTTCGCCTTCGATGAAAAGGTTCGTAAGGGGCTTCTCACCGGGAGCCTTACCTTTTCGCGCAGCCCTGTGACAGTCTCCGTCGAGGGAGGATACGACCTTTACACGCAGGTCTACAAGGACCTCGCGGGGCGGGTGCGCGTGTCGCCGGGCAGCGCGTGGGCTGTCGAGGCACGGGCCAGGTACGACCCGAACGAGGGGGCCATGAAGGAGGCCGTGGGGAAGGTCGAGCTCTCACCCTCGGAGCGTTGCACTGTTAAGCTGGGTGCGAGGTATAGCTTCCCCAAACAGGCGCTGGACAGGGTCGAGAGCGACGTTGAGCTGGGCATCGGGGATGCGTGGAAGCTTCAGTGGACGGTGGTGTACGATGGGCCGTCCAGGAGCGTGCTCCGGGGCGATGTGGGCGTGACGCGCGACCTGCACTGCCGTGAGCTCAAGCTGTCTTACAGCTACACTGACAACCAGGTGTGGCTGGAGTACAGGATCAAGGCGTTCCCGTACGAAGGCATCCGATTCGGCCTCGGGGACCAGGGGGTGCTGTTTTAGACCGGTGCGCCTGGTCGGCATGGCGACAAATGACCATCCTGATGTTACAACCCGGGGGTGAGGCAGGTGCCGAAGGCTGTTAAAGTGACCATCGTCTGCACCGGCGCTGTGTGCCTGTTGGCGCTGGGGGCTATGATTCTGAGGCCTGCGCCCCCCGTGCCACCTGCCGCGCCCGGCGCGGGGCAGAGGTCCAGTACAGCAGGCACTGGCGCAGGAACCGGCACCCCTGGTCCCGGCCCTAGCTCCGGCCCTGGCCCCGGCTCTGGCTCCAGCTCCACCCTCGGTTCGGTCAGTGGTGGGGGCACTGGTTCAGGTCCGGGCCTTTTGGGCGGCCCCGGCATTGCTGTGGAGCAGGGCCGCTTCGTGGGGAGGTCCGGCGGCGAGCGGCGCTGGGAGTTCGACGCCGACGAAGTGCGGGTAAGGGAGGGGGAGAGCCGCGTGGTGCTGGAGGGCATCCGCGACGGCACCCTCTATGATGGCGGCAAGCCGTGGCTCCGGTTCTCCGCGGCGCGTGGGGAGGCGGACACCGCAACAAACAACCTCACGCTGGAGGACGTGCGGTTCTCATCCCGGGAGGGTGACGTGCTTACCGCTCGCACGCTCACCTGGTCCGAGAAGGACCAGAAGGTGATAATCGAAGGGAACGTCCGCGTCGAGCGGGACAAAGGCTCGGTGCTGGTGTGCGAGAGGGCGGAGTATCACCCCGGGGACAACGTCCTGGAGGCCATCGGCAGGACTTGCGTGGAGATAGAGGTTCCCGAGGACTAGGCGCAGACTCACAAGTCCGCATTCAAGAAGCGGCGCGAATGTGCGACGACCCACTTGATGGGAGGGACGGTTGCTGTGAGTGGATACACACGCGAAGCGATGGTCGGGGCTGGCAGGATGAAGATCGCTCTTGCGATCACGCTTACCGCTATAGCGCTGCTAGCGCCCGGGGCCTGGGCCGCGAAGGAGAAGGTGGTGGTGACCGCCGACAAGAGGGTCACCATTGACTTCGACGCCGACGTAACGGTCTTCGAGGGGAACGTCAGGATTGCGTACTCTGACGTGGTCATCACGGCGGACCGGGCCGAGGTCAAGGGAAGGAAAGTCGCCACCATCACCGGGAACGTGAAGCTCGTGCAGCCGGACATCACTCTCACAGGCGAGGTGCTCACCGCGTACATCAGCGAGAAGCGGGTGGTCGTCGAGGGCGCCGTCACCCTCACCAAGGACGAGGAGAAATCCGGGGGCGCAGGCGGAGCCGGCGCTGGGGCCGTCTCCGGAGGCGCGGGCGGCGCGGGGGGTGCAGGCGGTTCGGCCGGAAAGGAGCGGGTCGTCGTCACGTGCGACCGGATGGAGCTCAAGACGAGCACGCGCGGTTTTGTGGCCTCCGGCAACGTGGAGATGAGGCGTGGGAACACCTTCGCCCGTGCCGAGCGCGCCACCTATACCGAGAAGGACAGGCTCGCAATACTGGAGGGCAACGTCTTCGCGAAGGGCAAGAACGAAGAGACGGTGAAATGCGGAAAGCTGCTCTTCCGCACCGACCGCGACCACATAGAGGCCCTTGACAAGGTCACCCTGGAGTTTGAGGTGGAAGAGGAGGAAAACCGCTAGGCAGCCAGGCTCGCGACGAGGCGATGAGGCAACGAGATGAACTCGAGGGTCAAGCTGGCAGGTTCCCGACCATTCGGCCCTCGTGTGAAGTACCCCTTTAGGCGCCACAATCGCTACACGCGCCACCCTCACTCTACGTTGTTCCTGGCAGCCTTTCCCATAGAAGGCAGTACTTCGGCCCACCTGCCCTGTGGCTGCTGTGTTATAATCGGGTAAGGTCGGCCGGGCTTTGCCCGGCGGCGAAACGTGGGAGGCGGACGTGGGAGGCGGGCCCATGCTTGCGGTGGTGAGGGAGGGCTTTGGAAGGGACATCCTCGTCGCCCTCGTCGTGACCGTGCTTCTCGGTGCCGCCATATCCGGCGGCGTCGCCCGCGCGGTCGATACATACCTCAGCAACCAGGTCACCGGTGTGCTCGGCGACCTCGGCGAGTACGATCTTATCCTGCACGTCAGACAGGACGCCAGCGAGGCCGCGCGCTCAGAGATCGCCAAGGTGCTCTCCTCATCGTACAAGGGCGCGCATTTCAGGGAAGGCCCCACCGTGGTCGGACGGGCCAACTTCTTCATATCTCTTCCGGACAGGCTGCGCACCCGCGCTGGACTCGAGGGCCTCGCCCGCGCGCTCAGCGATGTGCCGGGGGCGAGCGGCGTGACGTTCATAATCGAACCGCGCCTCAGCGTGTCTGGTATCGAGCCGGGGGCGTTCTACTTCCTCATGGGCCAGGTGGAGAAGCTTCCCGGCGTGAGGTTTTGCTTTCGGGACGGCAGCAGCATAGCCGTGGTGCTCCACTCCGTCGCCGACATCAAGCGGACCTCGGATGCCCTTCGGGACCTACTCGATCGCTACCGCGTCGTCGAGGTCAGGTTCCCCATTGGCCAGGAGCTTGAGGACTCTGTGGCCGCGGGCCAGGCCTTCGCGGACGACCTCGCATCCTTGGCTGGAGGGGGAGCGGGGCTTGCTCGCGACATCACGCGCCACGGCGCAGGCTCCGACCTTGCCGACCTCACTGCCACCCTCACCGAGATGAAGCGGTTCCTCGAGCACTATGCCGCCCGGGTTACCATATCCCTCGACTCCGAAGCTCCGCTTCACCCGGGAGACCTTGTGTTTCTCGAGGCGCCGGCGCCTGCGTCACCGTCGTCGGCTTCCGCTTCCGCTTCGGGCTCGGCATTGGCGTCGGCGTCGGCGCGAGCGGCCGCACCGGCGGCAGCGGAGGGGAAAAGGCTCGAGAGAGACGCGTCAGTTGAAGCCGCTTCGCGGGGCGCGTCGCGAAAAGACTCCGGGGCAGGGGGCGGCGTCCTTGTTCAGGTGGAGGAGATCTCCGGCAGCAAGGCCACAGGGATCGTCATAGAGGGGGACACCGAGGCCCTCGGCTTCAAGCTGGCCCAGCCGGGGCCGGGGCGGGCGGCGGGGCTTGGACCTGGACCTGAACCTGAACCTGGACCCGGACGAGGGGCGTCCCCGGCGCGCGCGCGGGCGAAGGGTGGGCCTGTCACCATCGCCGACGACGTAGGCGCTTATCGCACCCCGCCGGTCGCCGCGCACCTTGCCGATTCCAACGGGCGTCCGCAGAGACGCATCGGCACCGCTTATGTCACAAGCGAAAGCAAGAGGCTGGCATACATGGTGGACGAGAGCGTCCGCCTGCTCCGCGAGCTCGAGACGTTCCGGGAGGATGCATACCAGGCTTCGGTTTCGGCCCTGGACATACTGGGCATGTACGACACGACCGTCGGGCGGCTCGTTGACGTCCAGAGGGCGCTCGAGAAAGCATCCGATGCCCTGGGCGCATCCCAGGACAGCACGCTGGGCTGGCGGGAGGCGGCGGCCGTGGAGAAGGCTCTTCGCGATGCCATCGGCGCCGTGGACTCCCTGGAGTCAGCTCTCGGCGAGATAGGTTCCTTCGAGTCCCGGGCGAAGGATGTGTTGTCCATGCTTTCGTCCACAGGCGACCTTCTTGCGGAGGATACAGCGACCGGCGACGGCGAGCTACCCCCTGCCGTCCGCGACAGGGTTGCTGCCCTGCGGGCCGCGCTCGACCTTGCAGGCGTGAAGGCCGTCGAGAGGGCCAGGGCCATCGACGAGTTCGTGCGCCGGGCAAGTCCCGCCGCGAGAGAGCTTGCGAAGTGGAAGTCCACGCTTTCGGGCCTCGCCGGGCGCGTGTCGGGCATAAGGGCGCTCCTCGCGAGTGGTCGCGCCGGGGCCGTCGTGTCGGACATGCTTGAGGCCACAAACACGGTCCTCGCGCAGCTTCAGGACATGGACGTAACCGGAATGCAGGCACAGGTTCGCGAGGTCTCGAAGGACCTGGGCGCCATCCGCTCAATCGACACGGGTGCCATAATCCGGGAACTCGAATACATCAAGGCATCGCTGCCAAATCTAAAGGACGACGAGGTTGGGCGGTCCATCCGCCTCATTGACCGCTACATCGGCGGCGAGGTAATACCGGGCTACAGCCTCCAGATTCTGGTTGACCGCAGCGTGGACCGGGAAGCAGCCCGGAAAGCGGCGGCCAGGAGGTTCGGCGCGGGCGTCCGCGTATACGTGAGCCCTGTCGGCATCGTTGAGCCGGGGGTGAGGAGCGAGGTCTACAGGGTTCTCCGCGAGGCCAGGTCCACCGTGGCAGCCCTCGTGTCGGTGATATTCACCCTTCTCGTGCTCGTGCTGGACCACGCGGCCATTGTGAGCGCCATCAGGGAGTTGCGGCGCGAGAGAGCGGCGCAGGGGCCAAGTGGCGGCCGCGCTCGCCGCATCTTCGCCAGCCTGTTCGACGCAGGCTCTGCCTATGCCATGGCGATGGGCGCCGCCATCCTGGTGCCGGTTTTTGTGGTCTCGGGCGCGGAGGTGCCGCACCTTGGGGTCTGGCACATGGCAGCCATTGGGGCGGTCCTGGGCTACCTCGTATCGGTCGAGAGCGAGAAGATAAGCCCTGCTTCCAGCGATGAGATCACTGCTGGAATCGCCATGGGGCTGACCTACACCGACGTCATGCGGGAGATCGTCGTGCCGTCCTCGAGGCCGGGGATACTTGCTCTCCTGAACCGCAGGAAAATCATGCTGAAGGGGATGGCGAGATGAGGGCTCCCGGGACAGTGACGATCGATGCGGCGGCCACGGCGGCCGCGCCGGCGACCGCGCCCATCCTCACCGTTGAAGGCCTCCTCAAGAGGTACGGGAAGACGTGCGCCCTCGCCGGGGTCGATCTCCACGTCGCGCCGGGCGAGACGGTCGTCGTTACAGGCCCAAGCGGCTGCGGCAAGTCCACCCTTCTCCGGTGCATCGTGCGGCTTGCCGAGCCTGACGCGGGGCGCATCACCTTCGAGTCGCGCGACATCGTCACCCTACCATACTGCGAGCTTCTCGGAGTCCGGAGGAAGATCGGCTTCGTGTTTCAGCGCTTCAACCTCATCGCCAGGCTCTCCGCCCTCGACAACGTCGCCCTCCCGCTGGTCGCAGCGGGCATGGCGCCGGGGGAGGCTCGCGAGCGAGCGCGTCGGGCGCTCGAGCGCGTCGGGCTTTCCGGCGCCGTCGCTTGCCGGAGGCCGGGAGAGCTATCGGGCGGCGAAGCCCAGCGCGTCGGCATCGCGAGGGCCCTTGCGCCTGAGCCCGTCCTCATGCTGTGGGACGAGCCTACCGCATCCCTTGACCCGATCCTTGTCGGAGAGGTTCTGGACGTCATGGAGGACCTGGCAACGGCCAGGGATACCGCCATGGTCATCGTCACCCACGAGATGAGGTTCGCCCTTCGCGCGGCGGACCGCTTGGTGCTGCTGGAACGCGGAGCGGTCGCCGAAGAGGGTCGCCCCGAAGAAGTTTTCGCGAACCCGAGGTCGGAGATTGGCAGAAAATACCGCAGGCTACTTCAGCTGTGAAAGGCTGCGAGCGTGCTCCGGAGGAGGGAGGCGGGCAGGCGACAGTCCTCCGAAGGCCGCGAGCAGGCACCGGTCTTCGGGAGGCGGTCACGGTGCGCCGCGCGGCAGGCAGGGAATCCGGCGCCGATGTAGAACTATCGTGTTAACTGCCGAGAAGAGGTGGCGGAAGAGGTGGCGGGGTTTGGCGGCGCGGCCGCTTGAGCGCGAGACCACGGTGGCGAGGCCCGTCTCGTACGATGGGCGGGGCCTTCATACGGGCAGGCCGTCGCGGGTTACCATCCGTCCTGCGCCGAGCGGGACTGGCATCGTGTTCCTTCGGTGCGACCTCCCGCGACCTGTAACCATCCCAGCAAGCGTGGAGTTCGCCGGGATGTCGCATCGCGCAACCGGGCTTGTGCGAGGCGGCGTCGCTGTGCTCACGGTCGAGCACCTTCTTGCCGCCGTCCTCTGGGGAGGAGTCGATAACGCTCTCATAGAAGTGGACGGGGAGGAGATCCCGCTCGGTGACGGAAGCTCGCGCGTCTTCGTGGACCTTGTCGAAGAGGCGGGCATCGCCGAACTTGACCGCGAGCGCAGGGTGCTGCGGGTCCAGACTCCGGCATGGGTGACCCGGGATAAGGCGTGCGCCATCGCCCTTCCGAGCGAGGGGGAGGGGCTTCGAGTGAGCTTCACATTCGTAGCCGCAAAGCCCGGGATGCGGTCGGAGCACGTGGACTTCGAGGTCACTCCCGAGGTGTTCAAGCGGGACATCGCGCCCGCCCGCACCGTTGGGTTCGAGTGGGAGCTTGCGACACTGCGCGAAAAGGGCCTTGCGCTTGGTGCCACCCCGGATGAGGCCGTCATAGTTGGCGAGAACGGGTACGTGGGCCCCGCGAGGTTTACGGACGAGGCCGCGCGGCACAAGGCCCTCGACTTTTTGGGCGACATCGCGCTTCTCGGCAGGGTCTCGGGCCATTTCATCGGGATCGGCTCGGGGCACGCGCTGAACCATGAGCTTGCCAGGGCCATCGCCCGGACGGCCCGGCGCGGGATGCGGCGCGGGACGCAAGGGACAGGAGGGGCGTATAGCCGATCATGATCGACTCAACCGGAATTCAGGAGGTTTTGCGGCACAGATACCCGTTTCTATTGGTCGACCGCATCATCGATCTCGAGCACGGCAAGCGCGCGGTGGGCATCAAGAACGTCACCATTAACGAGCCGTTCTTCCAGGGCCACTTTCCCGGGAACCCTGTGATGCCGGGGGTGCTCATCTTGGAGGCCATGGCGCAGGTGGCGGCGTTCGCAGCGGTCGGCCTTGGAAGCGCCCCGGACAAGGTTCCCTATCTTGTGGGGGTGGACAGGGCCAGGTTCCGGCGGCCCGTCGTGCCTGGAGACCAGCTGCGGCTGGAGACCGAGCTTGTCAGGGTGAGGGGCGATTTCGGCAGGGCTGCCTGCTCGGCCTTTGTGGACGGCAAGCTCGTGGCAGACGCGGAGATGACCTTTGCTCTGGTGGACGCCGCCCGGGGCGGAAAGGAGAACGGCAACGGCTCACCGGCAAGCGAGGCTGGCAAGACAGGCGAGGCTGGCAAGACAGGCGAGTGAGGCGATGCAGCGCTTCCGTAAAAGGAAGTCGCAGCCGGCCAGAAACAAGGCTTCGAGTTCGAGGGGGCATCCTCATGAAAACCGCCCAGACACCGGGTTTTCGTATCAGGAAGATCCATGAGACCGCCATCATCCACCCGACGGCGAGGATCGGGCAGGACGTGGTGATAGGGCCGTACTGCGTGATCGGAGAGGACGTGACGATAGGCGACGGATGCAAGCTCGCAAGCCACGTGGTGATAGAGGGTCCGACGACCATCGGCAGGAACTGCACTTTCTCGTCAGGGGCCAGGATCGGGGTAGAGCCGCAGGACTTCAAGCATAACGGCGAGAGGACGACGCTCGTCATCGGCGACAACAACGTCTTCCGCGAGTTCGTCACCGTAAGCCGCGGCACGGTCGCAGGCCACGGGGAGACGCGAATCGGCGACAACAACATGGTGATGTCGTACGGCCATATCGCCCACGATTGCCGCGTGGGAAGCCACACCATCATCACAGGGGGCGCCGCGCTCGCGGGCCACTGCACGCTGGAGGATTACGCCATCGTCGGGGGCATGGCCGGGGTGCACCAGTTCGTGAAGATCGGCAAGATGGCCATGATCGGCGGCATGGCGAAGGTAACGAAAGACGTGCCTCCATATATGCTGGTGGACGGAAACCCCGCCCGCGTGATCGGCGTGAACATCGTCGGCATGCGAAGGAACGGCACGCTCCCCGAAGTGCGCGATGCGGTGAGGCGCGCGTATAAGATCCTCTATGAGTCCGGCCTCAACCTGTCGCAAGCGATCGGCAGGATCGAGCAGGAACTTTCCGGGAGCGAGGAGATCGACCACCTTGTGCAGTTCCTGAAGACTTCGGCGAGGGGCATCATCGCAGGCCACCCCCGCGAGCCCCGCGCACCGCAGGGCTGAGAGGCTGGCAGGACCGATGACCGCCGCGGCGTCGTCCAGGCTTGGGCTCATCGCAGGCGAGGGGGAGCTTGCGTCCTGCGTCGCCGAGAACGCTTCCGCCCTCGGCATGGAAGTCATCGTGATATCCCTCACCGACAGGCTCGACCCGGCGGTGAAAGCCATCGCTGCCAGGGTCTACCGCGTCGACCTCGCGGACGCGCTTTCCATCATGCCTATTCTCACGAAAGAAGGTGTGACCGAGGCCGTCATGATCGGCAAGGTCTGGCGGGCGGACGGGTTCCGACGCCGCCGCGTGGCCGGGACAGTTGAGAGGGTCGCCCGCGGCAGGCGCGACCGCACCGACGTCCAGGTCCTCCTGGGTTTTGCGGAGAAGCTCGAGGAGGCGGGGATCACCCTTGTGAGCCAGCTGCGCTACCTGGGCGATGCCCTCCCGCAAGAGGGGGTCCTCGGGTGCCGCGCCCCGTCCCTATCGGAGTGGGAAGATATCGGGTTCGGGATGGAGATCGCAAAGCGTGTGACCAAGGCCGGGATCGGACAGGCCGTCGCGGTGAGGGACCGCGCCGTGGTCGCGGTGGAGGCTGCCGAAGGTACGGACGCTATGATACGGCGCGCCGGGCAGCTTGCTCCCGGGTGCGTCGTGGTGAAGATGTCCTGGCCCGACCAGGACGAAAGGTTCGATGTGCCGGCGGTGGGGCCCGGCACGATCGAGGCCATGCGGAAGGCAAAGGCAAGGGTGCTCGCGTGTGAGGCGGGCAGGACCATAATAGTAAGGAAGCGCGACACCATCGCCCTGGCGGATGAGGCGGGGATCGCCGTGGTCGGGGTGTCGCGGACAAGAGGCGGGGACGCTTGAAAGTGATGGTGGTGGCCGGGGAGGCGTCGGGGGACGTGTACGGCGCCCGCCTGGCCGAAAAGCTGAAAGTCTTACGTCCTGACGTTGACCTCGTCGGGCTGGGTGGGACGTTGATGCAGGCTGCCGGTGTGCGCCTGCTTTTCAACCCCACCGGCCTTTCGGCCGTGGGTCTCGCCGAGGCGGTGCGAAGCGCGGCCGCCCTGCGAGGGGTGCTTGCAGAGGCGAGGCGCGCGCTCAGCTCGGAGAGGCCGTCGTGCCTTGTCCTCATCGACTTTCCGGAGTTCAACATGAGGCTTGCCGGAGCGGCTGCGAGGCTGGGCATAAAGTCGGTGTACCTTTTCGCTCCCACGGCATGGGCGTGGCGGCGGGGCCGCGCAAGGCGTGTTGCCAGGACCGTCACGAAGGTTGCGTCGGTGTTTCCGCTGGAGGCTAAGGTGTACCGCGAGGCGGGGGCGGATGTGGAGTTCATCGGCCACCCGCTGCTGGACCTCGTGAGCCCGGCTGCCGCCGCGGACCGGCTGGCCGCCAGGGCTGAGCTGGGACTCGGACCCGGCCTCGAGACGGCCGCGACCGTTGTGGGCCTCCTGCCCGGAAGCCGTGCCCAGGAGATAAGGCTTCTCCTCCCGCCCATGCTCGACGGCGCGGCGAGGATCGCTAAGGCCAGGCCCGCGGTGGGCTTCGTGCTGCCGCTTGCCGAGACTGTGCCGGAGGACGCGGTTCGCGAGGCTGTCGCGGCGTCGGGGCTGCCCATCCGTGTCGTGCGGGGGCAGGCGCACCGGTGCATGGCGGCGGCGGACGCGCTCGTGGTGGCATCGGGCACGGCCACGCTGGAGGCGACCATAGTCGGGACGCCCATGGTCGTGGTGTACAGGGTCTCGAGGTCCACATGGGCGCTCGGGAAGCTTCTCGTGAAGATACCTTACATCTCGTGGCCGAATATCCTCGCGGGAAAGCGCATCGTTCCGGAGCTTCTCCAGGACGAGGCGAGCGGCGAGGCCATCGCCCGCGAGACGCTGAGGCTCCTCGATGACCCGGCTTGTGCCGGCACGATGATCGAGGAGCTCGCGAGGGCTCGCACGGGCCTGGGGTCCCCCGGGGCGCTGGAGCGGGCCGCCAGGCTGGCGATCGAGGTGGCGGACGCATGAGTGGCGGACGCATGAGCGTGAGCGGCGGCGGCACGGGTGCATCCGGGCACACGGCAGGGCGGCGCGCAGCGGTAGTCGTCGTGGCCAACAGCCCCGGGGAAATCTCGGGCTGGGCAAGGCCGGTTGTGGGAAGGGTGCGCGCCCTGGAGGCCAGGGTTGCCCCTGCGTTCGACGGGCTTGCTGTGGTGGTGGTCGTGCCCCCGTGTCCCTTCGCGAGCGGGCGCGAGGCCGAGGTGGCCGCGGCCATCCCAGGCGTGGACGCGGTGGTCGCGCCGTCCGAGTACGTGAGGTACGCGCTTTTCGGTGTGGTTCCGAAAGGGCTCCGGCCGCTTGCGGGCGGCCCTGGCATCGTGGCGCACCTGGGCGGCGACCCCATGCACTCCGCACTCCTTGCGAGGAGGCTGGGTTACCCCGCGGTCCTCTACAGCGATCGCACGGCGGGATTCATCGGAAGCTTCGCCCGCTTCATGGTTGAAGACGCGCGTGTCGAGGCCAAGCTCCGGAAAAAGGGCGTGCCCGCTGAGAAGGTCACCATCGTGGGAAACCTCATGATAGATGGGGTAAAGGCCGACCTCGACAAGGATGCGGTAAGGGCGGCGTTGGGAGTTGGGGCCAATGCTCCGCTTGTGTGCCTGATGCCGGGGAGCCGCAGGCAGCAGATATCTTACGCCATGCCGTTTTTCCTGAGGGTCGCGGAGATCGTGAAGAAGTTCAGGGACGACGCCGCGTTCCTTGCCGTGCTCTCGCCCTACGTCAGCCCCAGCATGGTCGGCGCGGCGCTTTCGGCCGCCGCGGCGAGTCCCCCGACCGACACCGCGGGCGCCGTAAGCGCGGCGGATGCCGCGGCGGCGGGGCAAGCGGGCGCGAGGCAGGCGAGCCAGGCGCGGCAGCGGCGAAGTGCCCGGCAGGGCCTGCACACGGCCCGGAGGCTGGAGGGCGCTGGCGGCAGGCTGGTCCAGGTTGCAGGGTCATTTGCGTCGCGCCCTGGAAATGGGCCGGAACCTGCGTACGTAATCGAGACAGACGAGGGAGTAGCCGTGAGGCTGGTGGACCGGGGCCGCTACGACGCCATGGCGGCGTCCGACGTCGCCGTGGCCATGCCGGGCACCGTCACGGCAGAGCTTGCGTTTCTGGGGGTGCCCACGGTGGTGGCCGTCCCGATGAACATCCCGGAAGAGGTCCCGCTTCCCGGCCTTCCGGGGCTTGTCGGGAGCATTCCCGTCATAGGCCGCCATCTGAAGCGTATCGGCGTTCAGAGGGCCCTCGAGCGTATCGAGTTTACTGCAATTCCCAACAAGCGCCAGAGACGAATGATCACCCCTGAGGTACGGGGGATCATCGGCGCCCAGGACGTGGCCATCAAGGTTCTGGAACTATTGCAGGACGTAAAGGCGCGCGGTAGAATTGCTCTGGAGTTGCGGCAGGCCATGGGCCAGCCTGGGGCGTCCGACCGGGTGGCTGCTGTAATCCTTGAGACGTTGATTTCGACTGGGGGTAGGCGCCGTTGAAGCAGGGCGGCAAGGGGGGCAAGGGTCCCCTCAAAAGGCTCATCAGGGTGATGCTGCCTTACGCCCATATCTTCGCGGGCGGCCTCGTCTGTACGGTCCTTGCAGGCCTTTCGAACCTTGTCATATACTGGGTGGTCAAGGAACTCATAGACAGGGTCCTCTCGGGGCCCGACGCGGCCGGACGCGCTGCCATGCTCAACCTCATCGTCGTCGGCATACTGGTGCTGTTCCTTGTCAGGGGGATCGTATCGTACGGCCAGGTTTACCTCATGGCATTTGTGGGCCACAGGGTCGTCGCCGACCTGCGGGAGAAGATATACGGCCACCTCCAGCGCATGTCGCTGGGCTTTCACGAGAGCAGGCGTCGGGGCGAGATGATATCCCGCGTCACGAACGACGTGGCCATCGTCCAGGCGAGCGTGTCCACGGGCATAGCCGAGCTTCTGTCCCAGGTCGTCATGCTTGCGGGCATCGCAGGTTTCATGTTCTACCTGGACTGGAGGCTTTCCCTCGTGACAAGCGCCATCATGCCGCTCGTTGCGGCGGTGGTGGGGAAGGCCGGCAAGAGGCTCCGCCGGATAACCGGGCTCATCCAGAGCACCATCGCGGACGTCACGTCGGTGCTCCAGGAGACGCTGGCCGGGATCAGGATAGTCAAGGCCTTTACCATGGAAGCCCACGAGATGGAGCGGTTTCGCCGCGAGAACGAGGGCAATTTCGCCGCCTCGCTGAAGGGCGCGCGGGTGAACGCGGCCATTGGGCCCGTGGTGGAGTTCCTCGCGGTGATAGGGCTTGCCGCCGTCCTGTGGTACGGTGGACGACAGGTCATATACGGGCGCCTGACCCTGGGCGAGTTCATGGCGTTTCTCGGCGCGGTCGGGACGGCCCCGACTCCGATGGGGCGCCTCTCGGCCACCTACGGCGCGTTCCAGCAGGCCCTCGGTGCTGCCGACCGCATCTTCGGCCTGCTCGACGAGGAACCCGAGGTGGAGGACGCCCCCGGCGCTGTGGGGCTGCCGCCCACCATCTCCGGCCGGGTGGACTTCGAGGACGTTTACTTCGCCTATCGTCCTGATGAGCCTGTCCTGAACGGCATCAACCTCACCGTCATGCCGGGCGAGGTGGTGGCGCTGGTGGGGCCGAGCGGCGCGGGGAAGACCACGCTCATCAACCTCATCCCGAGGTTTTACGACCCGTTGTCCGGGACCGTACGCATCGACGGCTACGACCTGCGGCGGGTGAAGCTGTCGTCGCTCCGGCGCGCCATCGGCCTTGTCCCGCAGGAGACCGTTCTGTTCAGCGTGAGCGTGGCGGAGAACATCGCCTACGGAAAGCCGGGAGCGACCGAGAAGGAGATCGTGGAGGCTGCGAAGCTCGCCAACGCGCACGAGTTCGTGATGCGCCTCCCTGATGGGTATGACACCCTCATAGGGGAGCGTGGCGTGATGCTGTCCGGCGGGCAGCGCCAGAGGATCGCCATCGCAAGGGCGCTTCTGCGTGACCCGAAGATCCTCATTCTGGACGAGGCCACGTCGTCCCTGGATCCCGAGTCAGAGGTGCAGGTGCAGGAGGCGCTCGCCCGTCTCCTCCGAAACAGGACGACGTTCATAATAGCCCACCGGCTGTCAACGGTGCGGATGGCCGACAGGATTCTGGTGCTCGACGGGGGAAGGATCGTCGAGTCGGGCACCCACGACGAACTCATGGCCCGGAACGGGCTTTACGCGAGGCTCGCTTCGGCGAAGTTCGGCGAGGACCAGGTGATCTAGACCACAGATCGCAGGGATTTGCCGGGAGGTGGCGCAGCGCGATGAAGGCCATGGTGATGGCTGCAGGGGTGGGGTCCCGCCTGGAGCCTCTGACGGTGAACGTCCCGAAGCCCATGGTGCCCGTGGTGACGCGGCCGGCGATGGAGCACATCCTCGCGCTCCTGCGGCGCCACGGCGTGACGGAGGTCGTTGCGAACCTCTGGTACCTTCCGGAGTCTATCGAGGCCTACTTCGGTGATGGGGCTGCGTTCGGGGTCTCGCTCCACTACTCGCGCGAGGAGGAACTCCGAGGAACGGCCGGCGGCGTACTTGCCGCAAGGAGGTTGCTCCTGCCCTCTGCGAGCGATGCGGGCGATGACGGAAACAGCTGCCACGACGAGGACGACGGCACCTTCCTCCTTATCGCTGGCGACGCGCTTACCTGCGCCGACCTGACGCGGCTCGTCGAGTTCCACCGCGAGAAGAAGGCCCTTGTGACGATAGGCCTCAAGCCGGTGGCCGACCCGTCGAAGTTCGGAGTTGTGGCATGCGACGATGACGGAAGGATAGTCGCGTTCCAGGAGAAGCCGAGGCCAGGCGAGGCCCGGAGCAACCTCGCCAACACCATGATCTACGTGTTGGAGCCGGAGATCTTCGACTACATCCCGGCGGAGGGCGCGCCCGATTTCGGCAAGGACATATTCCCGCGCCTCGTGCGGGAGGGCCTTCCTTTCTACGGGCTTGCCCTTGACGAGTACTGGTGCGATATCGGGACGCTCAGCCAGTATCGCCTCGCCCACAGGGACGTCCTCTCGGGCGCCGTGGGCATCGACATCCCGGGCCGGGAGGTCTCGCCCGGCGTGTGGGTGGGCGAGGGTGCCGAGATACACCCGGCCGCAACGCTGTGGGCGCCGGTGCTTATCGGGCGGGGCGCCAGGGTGGGCCGGGGCGTGAGCGTTGGCCCTTACAGCGTCATCGGCGATAACTGCGTCATAGATGAGGGGGCCAGCGTCTTTCAGAGCGTCATCTGGAACAACACCCATGTGGGCAGGGGCGCGAGGCTGGAGGCCTGCGTCGTGGGGAGCGAGTGCTACCTGAAACCCGGCGCGTCCCTGGGCGAGGGCGTCGTGCTGAGCGACGAGTGCGTGGTGGAGGAGGGTGGCGTTGTCAAGAAGAACGTGAAGATCTGGCCGCGGAAGACGGTAAAGAAGAGGGTGGCCGTGTGGTGAGGGTGAGGCGGCCGCCGCGCCCCCGGCAGGGAGAACGCTCGACCGGTGCGACCGGTGCGACCGGTGCGACCGGTGCGGCCGGTGGCAAGGCCGGCCACGGCCGCAGCATGTCCCGCCGGCGCGCGTTTCTTCCCGTCGTGGCGGTGCTCGTGGCGGTGGCTGTCGCCGCATGGGGCGCGGCCGGAGTTTACCTGCGTGCCAGACATGCCGCGCTGGGGGGATTGCCGCCTGTTGCGCCCGGCCAGGAGACCGCTCCCGGAGTCGTGCCCGGGCAGTCCGAGCAGGCGCAGGAGCACGGGCAGGATGGGGACGTCCTCCCCGGCGCCAGCATGATCTTGGAAGGGACGAAGATAGTGGTCCCGGGCCCATCGGGGGAGCCTGAGTGGGAGTTTTCGGCCGGGAAGATTGAGATAGCGAAAGAGCGCCAGGTCGCAAGGTTGACCGGCGTCGAGGGCGCAAGATACGTAAATGGGGTCACGCAGGCGCATGTGCGGGCGCAAGTCCTCACCGCCGACCTTAAGTCGGGGCGACTCGAGTTCGAGGGGGGCATCGAGGTCGCGGGCGAGGGCGGGGCAGAGTTCTCGGCCCGGCAGGCGACCTGGGACCCGGGGGCGTCTAGGTTCACAGCGTCCGGCGACGTCAGGTACTCGGACGGCCGGTCCACCATCACCGGTGACACCATCCAGGTGGACGCCGGGCTGGAGGAGGCCATCATGAAGGGCAGGGTCAGGTTCAGTACCGTGGTGAGGGGCGGATGACGACGGTTCTTGTGTTGAGCAACGGGCACGGCGAGGACGTCATAGGGGCCATGATCGCCCAGGAGGTGCGGGCGCTCCGCCCATCCCTGGATGTGGTGGGCTTTCCCCTCGTGGGTCTCGGGAAGCCATACCGCGACGCGCGCATCAGGATAGTTGGGCCCCAGAAGTCCATGCCGAGCGGCGGCTTCGCCAAGCACGGGGCGCGCCTCCTCCTTCGAGACATAAGGGCGGGGCTCATCGGCCTGACGGTGGGGCAGATCCGGCACCTGCGGGCTTGCGCGCCCCAAGTGAGCCTTGCCGTGTGCGTCGGGGACGCATACCCTCTGCTTTTGGCCGGCCTCTTCGTGAGGCGGCCCATACTCTGCCTTTCCACCGCCAAGTCCCAGTACATCCACGGCCACTACGGCATCGAGACGTGGCTCATGCGCAAGCTGGCCGGCCTTGTCCTGGCGCGGGACCAGAAGACCGCGTCAGCGCTCGCGGCTGTGGGGGTCAGGGCGGGGTTCGCGGGGAACGTCATGATGGACGGCTTCTCTATCACCGGCGAGAACTTCGGCCTCACGTTGGAGAAAAAGGTCGTCGGGATATTGCCGGGGTCGCGCCAGGAGGCGTACCGGAATATGGTCGCGGTGCTGGAAATTGTCCGGCGCCTTGCCGATGCGACCGGGAACGGGCTTGACTTCGTAGCCGGCCTCGCACCCAGCCTCAACGGAAGGCTCCTGGCCCAGGCGGCGGAGAGGGCTGGATGGCGGTATGCTCCCGGCGGCGCCGGCGACTTCGGGTCGGGGGTCGTGGGGCGGCTCTACCCTGAGGGGCGTGATGAGCCGTGTGTCATCCTGACCCAGGGCAAGTTCGGCGACGTCCTCAACGTAAGCAATATCATCATCGGGCTCTCGGGCACCGGGAACGAGCAGGCTGCGGGGCTGGGCCGGCCGGTTGTGGCGTTTCCCACAGGTGGGCCGCAGTTCAACGAGAGATTTGCCAGAGCGCAGAAGCGGCTGCTCGGCGACGCGCTGGCTCTCGTGGAGGAGGGCGGGGCGGAGGCCGTGGCACGCGAGGTGTTGTCCATACTGGGGGATTCCGCGCGCATCGCGAAGATGCGCCGGGCCGGCCACGAGAGGATGGGCGAGCAGGGGGCTGCCACACGAACGGCGAAGATAATCGTGAATTACCTGGATACGGGACGCTGGGAGGGCTGTGGCCTTGAGAGGAGCTAATGCTGGCGCTGGCGCGGGCCTGGGAGGCCCGGGACGACGGTTTGCGGGTGCCGCCGGGGCGGCGGTGTGCCTTGCGCTGTGCGTGGCGCTGCTGGCCGCAGGTTTCGTCCCCTTTGCGGGACGGGCGGGGGCGCAGGCGCCGTCGAAGGGCGGCGCGGCCGCGGCCGGCAGCGAGTCCTTCGAAATGACCGCGGACGAAGTCAGATACCGGGGCAAGGACCAGGTGACCATCGCTGACGGGAAGGTCCTCATCCTGTATAAGTCCTTCAGGATAACCGGGGACCACGCGGAGTATGACGACCGGGTGCCCTGCGTGCGGGTGCAGGGGAAGGACAAGGCCAGGTTCGAGGACACCAAGGAGAAGACCGTGCTCAGCGCGGGCGAGATAGTCTTCTACCTGAATGAGGAGAAAGTGGATGCCTCGGGCGGCGTGACCGTGAACTACCAGGACGGCCGCGTGCTGGCCTCGGGCGACCGCATCACCTACCTCGGCAAGGAGAAGAAGGGCATCGTGACGGGGAATGCGCGGGTGGAGATGGGCCGCAAGGTGTTCGCGGCAGGCTACATAACGGTGCTCTTCGCCGAGGAAACCGTCATTGCCACGGGCGGCACCCGCACGGTAATCCCGGGCGAGGAGATAAAGACCCCTGGCGCGTCGGGCTCCGGCAAGGAGCAATAGCCTATCTGGCTATATGAGAGCGTAGGAAATGCTCCCGACTTTTGGGAGGGGTTGCCGGTGACTCAAAGAGAGAGTGCGGAGGGTATTTCGTGTCCATTGTTTGCCAGGATCTTGTAAAGTCTTACGGCCGGCGCAAGGTCGTGCAGGGCGTAAGCCTCGAGGTCAAACAGGGCGAAGTGGTGGGGCTGCTCGGGCCGAACGGCGCGGGCAAGACCACCACGTTCTACATGATAGTGGGGCTCGAGGCCGCCCACGAGGGAACCATTACCCTCGCCGGCCGCGACATAACGAGGCTTCCCATGCACCGCCGCGCAAGGCTCGGCCTCGGTTACCTGGCGCAAGAGCCGTCCATCTTCAGGAAGCTCACGGTCGAGGAGAACATCCTCGCGGTGCTGGAGCTTATGGGGCTCCCTCTGGCGGCGCGTCGCGCCCGTCTCGAAGAACTCCTCGACGAGCTGGCCATCGGGCACATCCGCAGGCAAATGGGGTACACCCTGTCCGGCGGGGAGCGCAGGCGTGTCGAGATCGCAAGGGCTCTCGCCACATCGCCGAAGTTCATCCTGCTCGATGAGCCCTTTACCGGGGTCGATCCCATAGCCGTCGCCGACATCCAGGAGATCATCGCGAGGTTCCGGCGGCAAGGGCTCGGCGTGCTCATCACCGACCACAACGTCCGCGACACCCTGTCCATCGTGGACCGCGCTTACATCATGCATCAGGGGAAGATCCTGGCGTCGGGCGATGCTGCGTCCATCGCAGACGATCCCGTGGCGCGCAAGTTCTATCTCGGGGAGCGGTTTACGCTTTGAATTCGAGGTCGACATCGAAACCGGGACCCGCGCTTGGGCACAGGCCGCTGCTGCGGTCGGGCCTGGGGCTGCGACTGCGGCTGCGGCCTGGGCCCGGGCTGCTCGAGCGATACATCTATAAAGAGCTTATGGGGCCGCTTCTATTCTCCGTGGCCGCCTTCACGCTCATAATGGTGGCCGGAGATCTCTTGTTCCAGCTCGCGCGCATGCTCGTGGACGGCGAGGTGAGCGTGGGGACAGCCCTGGCCGTGTTCGTGCTGGGTCTGCCCCGCGTCATGGTTCTGGTGCTGCCCATGTCCACCCTCCTCGGGACGCTGCTGTGTTACAGCCGCTTGTCCGCGGGGAGCGAGGTCGTGGCCATGCGCGCCGCGGGCATGAGCCTGCAGCGGGTGATGGCGCCGGCGGTGGTGCTGGCCATTATGGTGAGCGTGGTCACGGTGGCGCTGAACGAGACGGTGGTCCCGGTGGCCAACCGCAGGTCCGAGCAGATCATGTGGGAGATCGGACGTCGCGCAAGCCCGTTCGTCCAGAGGAACACGGTTATAAAAGAGTTTGAGGGCGGGGCTCTCGCGAGGCTCATCTATGCGGATTCGTACGACGCCCGCGAGAAATCGTTCAGGGAAGTCACTGTCCAGGAGTTCGAGAGGGGCAGGCTCGCCCGCATCACCGAGGCGGCGCGCGCAAGGTGGGAGGAGACCAGGTGGTGGTTCGAGGACGGCGTGGTATACACGGTCCTCGACGGCGACAGAGTGGCGTCGGTGAGGTTCTCAAGGCAGGAAGCGCGGATCGCACACAGGCCGTCACAGGTCGCGAGGGGGGCGCTCACGCCGAAGGAGATGTCCGCCAGGGAGCTTGCCGATTACATCCGCGACCTGGCAGGGCAGGGTGTGAAAGTCACGCGCCTCCTGGTGGAGCTGTACCTGAAGCTTGCCATTCCCTTCGCGAGCCTGGTGTTCGGGCTTGTCGGGGCGCCGCTCGGCATCAGGGCGCACAGGGCGTCCACGTCGCTGGGCTTCGGGATGAGCATACTCATCATCTTTGTCTACTATGTTATAATGAGTTTGAGTTGTGCAGTGGCGGAGCGCGGCAGCGTGCCGCCAGTGCTTGGGGCGTGGTTCTCGAACATCCTTTTCGGAGCCTGCGGCGCCCTGATGATCGCGCGCAAGTCGTGAAAGAGCCGGGCTCTGTCTCGGGCTTGATAGGGCCTGCTAAGTGAGGGTGCAGAAATGCTCCCGACTTTTGGGAGGGGTTGCCGGTGATGTAGAGAGAGTGTAATACCGGCAATCCAGCAACTACTGGAAAAGGGATAAGAACTAAGGCACCCTCACCTAGCAGGGCCGGGGCCGCGCCGGGGGCCTGCTATCGGGGCTGCTTAGGAGGTACAACGTGTACGGTCTTACGCTCGTGCTCATGCTAATCGTGGTGGGCGGGGTCATCGCCTTCGTGGGCGATCGCATCGGCATGAAGGTGGGCCGCAGAAGGCTCAGCATCTTCGGCCTGCGGCCAAGGCATACCTCGATGATCATCACCGTGATAACCGGGATAGTCGTATCCACCACGTCCCTTGTGGTCATGAGCATCGTCTCCAAGGACGTGCGGACGGCCCTTTTCAACATGCACGAGATCCAGGCCGCGCTCGCCACGACCAGGCAGGAGCTTGCGTCGGCGGTGGCGCGGCTTTCCACGCAGCAGCAGGAGCTTGCGGCGAAGGAACAGAGGGTGGGCGAGCTTCAAGCGCAGATAGAAGCCCTCACCGGAGAGATCGACAAGCTTTCGGCGGCGGCGAAGATCAAGGCGAAGGAATACGAGATGCTCACCGCGAGGAACGAGACGCTGGCCGCCGAGCTTGAGCAAGTGAAGAAGGAGCGCGTCAAGGCCGAGAGCGAGCTTGCCGAGGTTCAGAGCGAGCTCGAGAAGATGCAAAAGCAATACCAGGAGATGAAAACCCAGCTCGACGACACGAAAGCAAGCTACGCGGAGGCCCAGGAGAAGCTCGAAGAGGCCAACAAGCGGATCGTTGCGCTTCAGAACACCGAGAAAGACCTGAAGCAAACCATCTCACGGCTCGACGCGGAAAAGCAGAAGCTCGAAGACGAGAGCCGCGCGCTGGAGACGCGTATCCGCGACCTCACGCAGGGCGCGAACGTCCTCTACTCGTATCTGCAGGGCATGTCTCAGTACCTTGAAGGGCTGCAGCTTTCAGACATAACCTACAGAGCGGACGAGATCATCCTTGCAACTGTGATAGAGGGCTCAAGGCCGATCGACGAGATACGTCGCGACGTGGCCGCTTTCCTGCAGAAGGCCGACACGCTGGCGCTCGCGAGGCGGGCGAAGATCGAGGGCAGCGAGAACGAGGCCATCATCTTCTTCACGGATAACCTCGAGAACACGGCGGAGAGGATTGCGAGGGCCAAAGGGCCGGTGGTGGTGCGGTTGGTGTCAGCTACCAACGCGTTCGTCGGTCAGCCTGTCTACGCCTACCTGCAGTTTTTCGAGAACAAGCTCATCTTCAAGCAGGGCCAGGTGGTGGCAGAACGCGAGATAGATGGGTCACTCGGGCCGGACAGGGTCCAGGACGAGCTCATGAACCTCCTGATGGCCGCGAACGACGAGGCCACACGCCGGGGCATGGTGACCGACATCGAGGGGCGCGTCGGCCAGGCGCCGCTATCGGAGTTCAATGCCGCCAAGGCCGAGATCCTGGAGCTCGGCCGGAAGGTGCGCGTGCTTGCGGTGGCAGCGCAGGACACGTGGAACACGAAGCCGCCGCTCAAGGTGGCGTTCCAGGTGGTTCGGTGAGGAGTGGGGGTGCCCTCGAACGGGGGCGCGGTCCCGGGATGCAAAGGTGTGGGATGGGGCGGTGGGATGAGACATGCCTGCGAAGGACGACCCAGGGCGCGATGGCGCGGCCACGGTTACCGCGCGCGACCGGGGCTAGAGCCAGGGGCAAGCGTTGGTTGGTGCGCGCGGCGAGCGTGTCCCGAGAACCCTGCGAAGGCCCAACGAAAGGCTATGGTGGGTGGACATGGTGCCGGGAGCCGAGATAAACATAGCTCGTATCAGGCAGAAGGTGGCTGACATTCAGGAGGCGCTGTCAGTGCTGCGCGCCTACGCGGGGCTGGAGGATCAGGCCTTCCTTCAGGATGCGGAGGCCATTAGATCCGCCCGCTACGCCTTTATCGTTCTTGTTGAAGCTGCCTCGAACATAGCAAACCACTTGTGCGCTCGCCTTCTGGGAAAGGCCCCAGTGAGCTACTCCGATTCCTTCCTCACGCTTGGAGACAACGGCATCATAGATGTCGGCCTTGCAGGGCGCCTTGCGAAGATGGCCGGCTTCAGGAACCTCCTGGTGCACCGATACGGTGACGTGAAGGACGAGCAAATGCTGGAGATAATGCGCAATGATCTCGGTGATGTCAACGAGTACCTGCGTGCCATCAGGGACGTGATAAGCAAAAGGGGGCCAGGCACGTGAGCGCGTCGTGCCAAGACGGGTTCGCGGATGAACGGGATAACGCGGCGGGAGATGACGCGGCAGTCCCTGACCTCGATGAGAGGAGGCATGCCGTTCCGCCGAGCGAGAGGCGGCGGATACTTGACCAGGTGCGGGCGGTGCTGGAATCCCATCCTGATGTGATTTTCGCGTACGCCCACGGGTCGTTTCTGGAGGACCGTCCATGCCGGGACCTGGACATCGCTGTGTACTACCGCGATGGTCTATCACCTCGCGACCAGCTCGACGCATCGCTCGACCTTGGTGCCCGCCTGGGACGTGTGGCGGGCATGCCCGTGGATGTTCATTCGCTGAACCTGGCCCCTGTGGAGTTCCGGTACCACGTGACCCGGGGCTTGCTCCTCTTCGCTCGCGATGCCGAGGCGAACTTCGACTTTCAGGAGCGCACGTGGGCCAGCTACTTCGATCTCAAGCCGTTCCTGCGAGACAGCCTGCGCGACCTGCTCCCGTAGCGGGCGGGCTCGCGCAGGCAAGGTAGCCGGGTCCAGTCGCTTGCCTGGCCCGCCAGTTCCAGTGTGTCCATTACGTGCCTTCTGCCCCCAAACCTGCCTCTGGTCCCATCAACCCACATGCCCAGCCATAGCCCGCGCGGGCAGGATTATGTAAACCTGCGGAGAAATTCAACTGCGATAGCTCGAGTCGAGCAGCGCTACAGGCGAGTCGAGGAACACGAGGTGAGCCGAGCAGCGCACCAAGCAGGCTGAGCAGCACCGCAGGCGCGGAGCAGGTGCGGAACAGCACCCGGGGCGACTCGAGGTAAGCGCAGCGCGCGGCGGCTCGGTGCGGCGGCTCGACACGAGCGGCGTAACGGTAATATCGCATCAACATTCGCAGCAACGATTGCAGTCTTTTGCCCTGCCGGCAATCTGGGCGGGAAGGAGGTGCCCCCAGCGGTGCCCAGCTTCAGGCAGCGGCAAAAGGGCCCATGACCCGAACCACACGGAGCGTGAGGGATGAGAGGAAACAAGGAGACTCTCACCGCGAAAGCCACCTTGTGTTACGGGAAGGGCCTTCTTCACGCAAACTCAAGGGGGTATTGGACGATGATGAAGAGACACCTGGCAGCGATCATCGCAGTTGTCATGGCATTTGCTCTCGCGCTGCCCGTCATGGCCAATCCCTTCGCCGACGTCCCCGAGAACCACTGGGCGTATGAGGCTGTCAAGCAGCTTGCAGCCTCCGGCCTTGTGGAGGGGTTCCCCGACGGGACGTTCAAAGGCGCTGAGGGAATGACCAGATACCAGATGGCCATGGTGGTCGCTCGCATGCTGTCCGACCTGGACGCGCAGATCAGGGACGCCATCCAGCGGGCGAAGGACGAGGCGACCATTCAGGATGCGCAGCAGCGAGAGGAACTCAAGAAGGCTATCGATGAGGCCAAGATGCAGGCCGTGGACATGTCCAAAGCTGCGGCTGAAGAGATAGCGAAGGCGGCCGCCACCGAGGCGGCGAAACAAGCCGCTGAGCAGGCCGCGAAGGCTGCGGCAGAGCAGGCGGCACAGGGCGCGGCCGAACAGGCCCGGAAGGCTGCCGAGGAGGCCATAAAGGCCCACGAGGCCGCTGAGGTCCAGGCGAAGGCCGAGGCCAAAGCTCAGGCTGAAGCCCAGGCCCATGCCCAGGCACAAGCACCCGCGGAGCAGGCTCAGACGGAGCAGGCTCCCGCCGCGCCGCCCGAGAAGATCATCGAGCGGGTGGTAGTGGAGAAGCCCATCATCGAGAAGATCATCGAAAAGCACATAGTCGAGAAGGAAGGTTCCATCGACAAGGCGACCCTCGACGCGCGGGTGGCTGAGGCCATTGCCATCATCGAGGCGCTCAAGACCGAGTTCGCGCAGGAGTTGAGCGTGCTCGGCGTGCGCGTGACGGCTCTCGAGGAGCAGCTCGCGCTTGCGAACTCCAAGATCGAGAACGTCAACCAGGCTACGACGGAACTCGGCTCGAAGCTCGCCCAGACGGCTTCCAAGCTGGAGGGGCATATCGCCGGGCACGAGAGGGTCCGCATCTCGGGTGACAGCAAAGTCAGCTTCAAGGATGTCGACATCTATGGCGGCGGCATCCCGTGGCTCGACCCGTTCAACCCGAAGAACAACGACACGCCTGAGAACGCGTCCAGCACTGACTACGTGTTCGTCCCGACGAGCAAGTTCAACCACGAACTGAACTTGAAGCTCACGGCGAACGTGGCCGAGGGCGTTGTGGCGGAGGCCGGCCTCGCCACCATGACGAACATTCTCGGCGGCGGTTGGGATAACAACACGTTCCAGCTTAAAGACAACGGTCTTTACCTGGACATCGTAACCCCCGGCATCCTGCGCCACGTGCGCATCGGCAACGTGGCGGAGCCCGCCGGGACGTTCACGAACCTGACCCTCCAGGGCCACATGCTCCGCAATGACGATGGGGTCCCGCTGTACGAGGGCACGCTGGCTGAGATGGCTTACGGCCGCCTGAACGCCACGGGGCTTGTGTGGAGGTTGAAGGCTCCAGTCACGACTGAAGGTAACGAGGCATACGCTAGGTATGCGGCGGCCATCGACACGAAGCTGTCGCTCACGGACAACCTCATCGTCGGTGCCACCTACGTAGCCGCGTTCGATGATGAGAAGTCGCTCGCGAACGGGCCTGCGACAGTGGACAAAGACAGCGTGGCCGGCGTCAACGCGAAGGCGACTTTCGCGCCTGAATGGGGCGCGTCTGCCGAGTTCGCGCGGCACACCGACGAGACCGGGGTGCAGCACACCGCGACAGAGATGAGCCTCGACGGCTGCATCGGCCCGGTACAGGTGGGCGCGGCGTACACGAGAATCGAGGCTGGATACCACCCTGAGTTCGTCGAGGTCCCGTACGACTCCACGGAGAAGCGTGGACTCGACAACAACGTGAAGACCGTGTCCCTCGAGGCAAGCCTGCCGCTTGCGATGGTTGGCGGCGAGCTTACGCTAACCGGCGGGTACGAGAAGACCGGCAACGCGAACTGGGTGCCTGAAGCTGGCGAGGACGGCAAGGACGTCGTTGCCACGAAGTCGGTCGGAGCCAGGTTCGCCAGGAACCTCCTGGGCGCCGACGTGGTCGCCGACGTCAACCTCGCGCTTGCCCACCGAGACAGCGTGAAGGGGAACCCGATAGTCAACTCGCTCGAGATAGGTCGGTCCATCTCCGCGAAGTACGCTCCGCTCTCGGTTGAGTACGCGGTCACCGATGTGCGCGACGCTGATGCGAAGACGCTTGTGTCCAAGGAGAGAGTCCTGGACCTCGGTTTCGCGCACAACCTGACGCCGGAGATAGCGCTCCGCGGCGGGTACAAGTCCTACAAGATGGACGTCGAAGATTCCAGGAGCACAGCGGTTGACGAGGAATACACCGTCAAGACGGCCGGTGTGGACCTCGGCTTCAACCTCACCACTGTGACGAAGCTCACTGGCTCCTGGGAGTACAGACGCGTGGACTACAGTGACGCGACCCCGTGGACCAAGGACAGCGCGGAGATCGAGGGCGTAAAGACCACGGCGAAGGCCGGAATCGAGAGCCAGATAACGCCCAACACGAAACTCACCGGCCAGGTCGGGATCACCTCTGGCGCGGTGAACGATCCTGGCGTTGATGGACGCATGCTGACCGGCGAGATCGGGCTTGCGCACCACATCGCCGAGAACACCGATCTCGAGGTCGGCTACAAGACGATGTCTTACAGCGCCAAGGACGATCCGGACAAGGACTACAGGTCCAACGTCGCCACGGCGTCGCTGGTCGTGAAGTTCTAGGTCCGAAAGATCTGAGCTCTAACCAAACGCTCGCGTTCTAAGGAACCGCAGGCTGGGGTAACCTCCCGGCCTGCGGTTCGGCGTGTGTTAGGGTGGCGTGCCGAACCGCGCCGCGACCGGCGGGCGGCGCGGGCATTCAGTGAGCCAGCGCATCGTGGGCTGTGCTCCGAACCGCGTTGCAAGTCGCGCCGCAAGCCCCGCGGCAATGCGCGCCGTGCCCGCGCGGCGAGCCGCGTCACGGGCCGCATGTTAGAAGAGATAGTTACCAGGCGGGCCCCTGGGGAGATTAACCCGGGGCTTTTCATATGCTCTAACGTGCAGGTGTCTATGGCGGAGTCGGAAAGACACGCGGTCGCTGGGCCGTCTGGGTGGCAGCATGGCAACTAAGACAGGTTTGCCTTGTGGAAGGAAAATGAGGATGGCCTGACGAATAATACCTCAAAACGCCTGCGAGACGGCCAAAAAAGTTCCGTCCAATTGAAGGAATTCTTGTCATAATGGAGAATACACCAAGACGAGGTCAATATTGGCTCGTGAGGCATGTTTATCCCATACGGCAGTGGGCGAAAGGAGGTGAAAACCTGAGGTTTGCCACGAAGGCCGGTGAGGGATAAAGCAAGGGGGCATGGGCCGGGCGCTGCAGGCTGCGGGGGATGAGGGAACGAGGCTACTCACCGCCGAGCCTGTGGGGCGAGGCGCATGGCCCTGAAGATGACTAAAACCAAGGGGGTATATCATGATGAAGAGGTATATGCCCATTGCGCTGGCAGCGGTACTCGTGCTGGCGCTGGCAGTTCCTACGGCAGCCGGTCCGTTTGCCGACGTGCCTGAGAACCACTGGGCATACGAGGCCGTGAAGCAGCTCGCCGCCTATGGGCTTGTCGAGGGCTTCCCCGATGGCACCTTCAGGGGCGCGGAGCCGATGACCAGGTACCAGATGGCCATGGTCATCGCAAGGCTCCTGGTCTCCCTCGACGCGCAGATAAAGGCCGAGATAGAGGCCGCTAAGGCAGGGCTTACCCCTCCGCCGTCGTCCGCTCCGGCTCCTGCGCCGACCGAGAAGGTCATTGAGAAGGAGACCGTGACCGTCGAGAAGCCGATCATCGAGAAGGTCATCGAGAAGACCATAGTCGAAAAGCTGAAGACCGAAGAGCTCGACGCGCTCGCCGCGAGGATTGCGGGTGTGGAGGGCAAGGTCGCGAGCGTCGAGGGCGCTGTTGACGCGGTCTCCGGCAAGGTCGACGAGGTCGACAGGAAGGCCGACGAGATCAACGCCAAGGTCGTCGAGCTCGATGGCGCTCTGGCCCTTCTCGAGGGCGAGCTCAGCGTGAAGGCTCTCGAACTTGAGACCAAGGCCGCCGCTGGCGATGCGGACCTCGCCGAGAAGCTCGCCGCCATCAAGGCCGAGCTCGAGCAGAAGATCGCTGCTGGCGACAACGAGCTCAGCGCGAAGATCGAGGCTAAGGCGAAGGAGCTCGTCGCCCTGATCGATGCCCTGAAGGAGGAGTTCAGTCTCGAACTCACCGCTCTCGGCATCCGCGTGACGGCGCTCGAGAACGATCTCGCGCTCGCCAACGCCAAGATCGTTGACCTTGAGGAGAAGCTCGGAGCTGTCGACGAGAAGGCCACCGCTATCGGCGCCAAGCTCGACCAGCACATCGCCGGCCACGAGAAGGTCACGATCTCCGGGTCGAGCGAGGTCGTGCTGAACGATACGGATATCTACGCCAAGTTCGGTCTGGACAATAACCGCGCATGGGTGGACCCGAACGATATCTACGATGATCCCCATTCGGACGGAACGTACATGCCTACGTCGACTTTCGAGCACAAGCTGAGTCTAAAGCTCACGGCTCGGCCGGCGGATGGCGTAGTAGTAGGCATCGGCCTCGGCACGCTGAAGAACCTGTACGGTGGTACCGACCCCTCGAACGAGTTCAAGCTCAGCAGCCTATCGCTTGAGGTGAAGACAGCCGGCGTCCTTGGGCGGCTCTATGCTGGTGGAGTCACCCTTCCCGAGGGAGCGTTCACGCCATACACGATGATGGCGAGCGAACTCACGGATTCCTACGGCAACCCGCTGTATGAGGGCGTCATCGCTCAGGGCGCGTTCGGGAAGTTCTCCGGGACGACGCTGTTCCTGAAGCTCCCGGTCCGGGTGATTACGCCTGATAACCCGGACACGGCGGCCGATGAGACAGTCCTTTCTCCGTACGCGCGGTACGTGTGTGCTGGCGAAGGCAAGGTCGCCCTTACGGACAACCTGAAGCTCAGCGCGGCATATGTGTCGCAGTACGAGGACCCGCAGTCTGTCTACATCGACAACAGTGACCCGTTCACGGCACCTGTGCCGAAGAAGGATACGGTCATCGGAGTCGCTGGTAGCTTCACCGTTGCTCCGGGCTGGAGCGTTTCGGGCGAGTTCGCGAAGGATACCAAGTACGATGATGCTACGCAAACCGACTCCGGCACGGCGGCGAAGATCAATGTCACCGGCAAGGTCGGTGCGCTCGAGCTGTCCGGCAACGTGACCAGGATCGAGAAATCCTTTGACCCCGCGTTTGTCGACACAAGCAGCGACGGAATAGGCAATGACTTCAAGACCGTCAGCATCAGCGGCAAGCTGCCAGTGGGCAACCTGACGCTCAAGGGCGGCTACAAGGTCAGCGGTGATGCCGACGCGACGAAGGACTGGGACGAGAGGAAGACCAACACGGCCACCGCGGGCGCTGAATACAAGATGGCCTGGGGCGCCATGACGGTAACGCCCAGCGTGGACCTGGAGAACAACCTCTACGTGCTTGGTGACACCGTATATGGCGACAACGGCAACGTGTTCAAGCTCACCGGCGGCGTGAAGGCCGAGCTCGCTCCGGTGAGGGCCGAGTACAAGGTCACGGGCGCAACCGTGAAGTTGGGCGGCGGTGCCGCTGAGCCCTACTACACGAAGAGCGTGTTCGACCTTGCTCTCGACTATGCCCTGACGCCGAACCTGAAGCTGACTGGCGGGTATAACTGGAGCAAGTTGGATGACAAGAAAGACATGGCCACAGACGATGGTTCTCCGTATTACATCAAGAATTCCAACGCCAGCGTCTTCAAGGCCGGCGTGTCGGCTGAGTTCCCGGTGACCGAGGCCACCAAGGTGAAGGGCAGCTACAACTACGAGGTGAAGTCCGACCTTCTGAACGACTACAAGCCGTACACGAAGAGCATCCTGAAGACCGGCGTCACCTCGCAGCTCACGCCCAAGGCGAGCGTCGACGCGAAGGCCGAGTTCTACAAGCTCGACAAGTGGGATGACCCGACGACTCCGTACGAGTATGCGCCGCTCAACAACCTCATCGCTGAGCTCAACTACACCTACAACATCGCGGCCAATACTACCCTGAAGCTGGGCTACAAGGTGGTCAAGTCCGACGCCAAGGGCGAGGTCACTGACGCAGATTACACGGCGCGCATCATCACCGGCTCGCTCAAGGTCACCTTCTAGTCTGACCCGGTGCGACGCGGTGCGAAGCGAAATCCCCGGGGGAGTCGCCTCCCCCGGGGTTTTGCGTCAGCTGAGGGGTAGCCTTTATCTTGGGATAGTCTTCCGGCGGGCGTCTTATTGGTAGGCAACCTCGGAACTTAGCGGTTGCGTTGGGTGCGGAGAGCGTGACGCGGACGAAACCTGCCTATGGTGTCCTTGGGTGTCGTCTCAACTTCGACGTTGGCTATCTGTAGCAAGTCCGGCTGCGGCGGGGCGATCGCCAACCTGCGCAGTGGTCGTCCATGCCAGGCGCTCCCTGGCACCATTGAATCATGAAAACGGAGTGTCCGTTTTCAGGGTAGCGGGGGGCTCGCTACGAGACGGAGGCCGGAAGCCTCATCACCCGTTTGGACGGTTTTCTAGGAAGGCTATTCCCGTCCGCGACCAAACCTGGTAGAATCTGAGGTGCAGGTGGGATGCGGGCATGTGGGGTGCGGGTATGGGTGAGCCGCGCTGTCATGGCCGGAAGGATGACCGGGGCAGGCCGGAAGCGGTCATAGCCGTAGATCCCGGGCGGGAAAAGTGCGGCATAGCCGTGGTGAAGGCCGACGGCGCCGTCCTGGCAAAGGGGATAGTCGCGAGGGCGGAAATAGGGGAGCGGGTCAGGGAGCTTGCCCGCGTACACGGAGTGGACACCGTCGTGCTCGGCGACCGGACGGGGTCGAGAGCGCTGGCGCAGGAAATCCGGGCGGCGCTGGACCGGGCCGGAGCGGGTCCCCGTCGCGTGGTCTTTGTCGACGAGCACGAGAGCAGCATGGAGGGGCGGAGACGATACCTTAAGGACCATCCCCTGCGCGGCCTGGGGAAGCTTGTTCCCCTGTCCCTGCGGACGCCTGGTGAGCCGTTCGACGACTATGTCGCTGTTATCCTTGCCGAAAGATTTTTCCATTCAGTCGAAAAGTAGGACCCCGGGGAGGGATTTCTCGTGGGGTCATAGAATATCTAATAAGGCAGGCTGGGGCAAACGAGGACCCTGTTGGCTATTCTCCGGCAGCACTTGTTCGGAGCAGGCAGGGGCCCGGCGGGATGGCGCTGCTGAGGTGTGGTGGCGCGCGGTGTACGGAACTAGCAGATATCGAGAGATGACGAAAAAGTCCAGGAGGCGTGTGGGTGTCCATTGGAGAGGCCAGGGCGCGCGTCTCGCAAAGATGTTTGCTGCCCCGATGCTTGTGCTTCTCGTGGCATTCGCAGCTTCTGGAGCGCGCGCGGCCACAAACCCCTTCGGCGATGTCCCAAAAGGGCACTGGTCCTATGCCGCGCTCGCCGAGTTTGCCCGCCTCGGGCTTGTGGAGGGCTACTCGGCCGACGCGTTCGGTGGGGACCGGGTTATCACCCGGTACGAAATGGCGTGGGCGATCGCGCGCCTCGGCGACCGGCTGAAGGCCGGAGCGATGCTGACGCCGCAGCAGCGTGAAATGCTGGCGCGGCTCCAAGAGGAGTTCGCTAGCGAGCTTGCCTTGGTGGCTGGAACGAGCCGGCATGTTCTTTCGGGGATCGGAGATGGTAAAGACGGTGCAGGCGGGGCTCCGGCCATGAGCGGGATGGGTGCGTCTCCCGGCACCGCCTCGAGCGCCCCTGTCGGAGCGGGAAATGAGGCCACTGGCACAACCGTCATGCCGGGCGGAGCATCTGCGACAGGTTCCCCGTCACAGACGCTTGTCGGCGTAATTCCGGGGACACCCCGGCTGCCTGAGTCCTTCCAGGCATGGTCCTCGCTGCGGCTGCGTCCAGACCCGGGGATCATAGCGGCACTGTCAGCGATTCCGGGGGACGCAGGGCGTCAGGCCTTTTCCGGCGGTAAAAGGCTATCTGAGCTCCTCGGGAACAGCGAAGCCAGTGTGCCTGCTGTCGTCGGGCCCATGTCTCCGGCGGCCCCAGCGGCCAATGCTGGCGAGGGTACGAGCCAGAAGAGGGCCCTCACCATTCCCCTGGACGACGGGGCAAAAGCGGAGCTATCACTCGGCGGGCCGCCCGCTCCTGGCGGTATTGCCCCCGGCGAGGGGGACGATGTTATCGCCCGCCTCGACCTGAAGTACGCCCTAAGCCAGCTTGCCATGTTTCGGGCCAGCTACGAGCTGGTGAAGGGCAATGAAGAGGCGGCTGATGAAAGCGAGAGCAAGGCCAGGGCGACGACGCTCCTCGGGATTGACTACAAGTTCGCCCTGTCGGATTCTGCCTTCATCAAGGCAGGGTACACGTACTCGCGGATCACGGATCTGGTGCCGAAGGGGATCGAATGGAGCGGGTCTACCTCGCAGGAGAAGGCCGGTGACTCTGGCTCGAAGGCGGCGGGGGTGTTCGGCGACTACACGCTGCCGGGCCTCTCGCTGGATGCCCGCAAGACCACCGCCAGCTTCGGCCTGGGCTACACGTTCGGCGGGACGACCTCCATCGTGCTCGGCTACAGGCTCATAGACTTCCAGGATCTAGATCCCGAGACCATGTCGCCGGGGTCGCATCGCACAAACGTCGCCACGGCGGAGCTGACAATCAGGTTCTAGAGTCGGAAACGGGTTGGGTGGGGCGAAGCTCGGCTGTGGTAAAGAGGAAAGGGGGTCAGTGCGCGTGTACGCACGCAGCATGAGAAGCATCACGAAGGCAGGCGTAGCTATAACTATTTCAGCTATCATCGTCGCGACATCACTCGTCCCGGCCCTTGCCCAGGAGCAGCCGACGCTCTTGAAGAGCCTTGCAGGGATCGAGGTAACGCTGTACGGGAAAGAGCTCAGCGGAGCCATCGTGGACCGCGTCGCACGGCTGGAGAGTGAGCTTTTTGGCAAACCCCAGGAGGGGTCGGTGATAGATCGGATCGCCAGGCTCCGGGTGCTTGCAGGCGGCGGTCCTGGTGTGGGGCCGTCTGTGGGGTACAAGCTTGGCGCGGTTGAGTGGTTCGTACAGAGGCGCGTGACGTCGGAGCCGGCCGTCACCAAGCTGGAGCGGCTGGAGACCATGATCCTCGGTGCGCCCGGTCAGGGCTCCATTGTCACCCGGGCCGATCACCTCGCGGCGCTGTGCCTGCCTGATGGGACGCTGAAGACGAAGGACACGATGCTTCCGAAGGGGCAGCCCGTCAGGATCAAGCTCCTCGGGAGGCTCGACTCCAGTGTCACCCAGAAAGGTCAGAAGGTCGATATAGAGGTGGCGCGTGACGTGGTCGTCGGGAACGAGCTGGTCATCCCGAAGGGAACGCGCGGCCATGGCATCGTGACGGAGGTGTCCCCGGCTGGGCGGCTGGGCCGCGACGGCAAGATCACGCTAGAGCTAAAGGATGTGCGGACGCTCGACGGCGTGGCGGTCCCGCTTGCCTTTGACGAGAGCACGCAGAAGCTGAATGAGTCGATGCAGCTGGCCATCGGCGCAGGCCTGGCCGGGTTCATAGTGTTCGGGCCTGTCGGGGCGCTCGGCGCGTTCTTCGTCCAGGGCAAGGACGTCAACATTCCTGATGGCACCGAGTTTTACGTGGCTGTTGGCGCTGATACGAAAGTCCTGGGCATGACGCTCCCCGTGGACACGGCCGTGGAGCTCACGAAGGAAGCGCCGACCGTTCAGATAAAGCCGGGTAAGTAGGAGGGAGCGGACGAGCGGCTGCCCGCGGTTTGCTTGAGTGAAGACCCGCGTCCGGAAGTGAGGCCCCCCGAGGTTGTTCGAGGGGCTTTTTTCGGGAGTGATATGGGATTTCCATCCGGTCCACTAGCAGACTACAGGTGAATGCGCTGTGGGGCGTCAGTAAGCTGGCATCCCTCCTGGCATCTCTCCGATGGGCGCGGCTGCTGTGGCGAGGTGCGCGGCGCTTTGGCGGCTCGTGGCTCCTGGGCTTGCGAATCCAAGAGCATGCCACCCTGCGGGGCGGGGAGAGGGTCGAGGCAGTCGCGCGGATCGCGCGGCTCGTGGGCGTCTTCGCAGCGGTGATCCTTATCATTCTTGCCGCAGGGGCCGTTCGGTCAAGCGCAGCGGATCAGGGAGTCATCACAGACACCGCGAGCGGCTCTGGGGCAAGTATGGTGGATGCCGGCGCCGGCGATGAGCCGGTCGTGATAGAGGCGGATACCACGCAGTACCACTACGGTAGCGATGGAACGATTGTGGAGGCGCGCGGCAATGTGCGGGCAACCCACCGCGACCTTTTTGTGTCCGCCGACTATCTTCGGGTCAACGTGGACGCCGGGGAACTCTTGGCGCGCGGGAACGTCCTCGTCCGCCGAGGCTCTTCTGTCACAAGTTGTACCCTATTCGCATATGACCTCAAGGCCGCTACCGGACGAGTCCTCGACCCGAAGGGATCAGTCCCGGGGGTCTACGTGCGCGGGAAAGAGATGGACGTGGCTCCTGACAAGCTTACGCTAGCCGACGCGCACGCAACCGGGTGCGACCTCGAGGACCCGTGTTACCGGGTAACCACGAGGAAGCTCGTGATATACCCCGAGAGGCGAGTCGTGGCCGAGTGGCCGGTTTTGTGGCTGGAGCATCTGCCGGTGCTGGTTGTGCCAAGGCTCACCATCCCGTTGCGTGGGGAGAGGGTAGGATGGGTTGAGGGCGAGGGCTATCCTGTCCCCAGGCTGGCGTACGACCCCAAGAACGGCTTTGTAGCCGGTCTCTCCTACCTGGACCGCTCACGCGAGGATCTCACCATCCGGTACGACGGCGCTTACCTCACGCGGCGCAGGGGCGTGCATGTCGAGGCGCGCGCCGATGCCCGCTCCGGGCCGGGCGTGAGCGCAACGCTCATCGGGGGCTTGCGCTCGTGGGAGGGGCCGTACGCATCCGCTCTATGCAGGCTTGACATAACTGAAATGTTCGCCCACCGGGGTCCCGCAGCGTTTTCTGTGGTGGCTGACGCGCGTTACCGCTCCGGCACCGCGTCCGGTGCGGGGCTCGAAGGCGGCGTCACGGGCGTTGCCAAGCTGGGGCCGTTGGCTCTCCAGGCCGCTGCCCGCAAGGACCTCCTCAGCACGGGGACCACTTACTCGCTTCCAGCAGTGGACGCCACGCTAGATCCCATTGCGATCCTGGGCGCGCGTGTCACACTCAGCGGCGGCGTAGGGCGGTTCGAGGAGCCGGGGCGCGGCGTCGAGTCCACGCGTTCATGCGCGGCGATTTCCGTGGCTTCAAAACCGCTGAAGCTCAACTTTGGCGGCGGCGGGGCGGCGAGCGGCGCCGGGCAGGCGGGATCAGGCAACATCGGCGGCCTCGACGTTACCATAGGACTGAACGTATCCGCCAGGCGTGCCTGGTATGGGACCGGCGACGTCCTGGAGTCGCGCGCAGCCACGGTCAGCCTCGACGGCCGGTTCGGCAGCCTCGACGCGTTCGGGCGCGACGCGCCGCGCGTTGTCGCGGGGCTTGACTACACGCGCCGGACCGTCTCTGGCGCAAGCCCGTTCGCCTTCGACGCGATCTCCCCGCTCAACCAGGTGGCGGCGGACATGACCGTGCGGTTGAACCAGTCGTGGACCGCCAGAGTCGGCGCAATGTATGACATCGGTGGTGACGCCGTAAAGGACCTCGACTTCTTCGTCACGAACCACCATCATTGTTACGACATTACGGCCACGTGGCGCGAGAAGCGGCAGGAGTTCGGGCTTGAGGTGCGGTTTACAAGGTAGGCGGGGAAGGAGTTCTTGCGGGTGAACGTACTGGTAGTGGGAGGCGCCGGATACATCGGGAGCCACGTGGTGCGCGAGCTTCTGCGGGCGGGCCACGAGGTGGTCGTATACGATAGTCTGGAAAAAGGCCACCGCGAGGCCGTGGCAGGGTGCCCGCTCATCGTCGGCGATACGGGCGACCGCGCCGCCTTGGGCGCTGCGTTCGCGTCGCGCAAGTTCGACGTGGTGATGCATTTCGCGGCTTACACCTCGGTTGCGGAGTCCATGGAGGACCCGGCGAAATACTACCACAACAACGTGGCCAAAGGCCTCGTGCTGCTCGACGCCATGCGAAAGGCGGGCGTGGGGCGGATCGTGTTTTCATCCTCGGCAGCCGTGTACGGCGATCCGGAGCGAGTGCCCATCGAGGAAGACGCCGACTGCCGCCCGACGAACGTGTACGGCGAAACCAAGCTCATGTTCGAACGCGTGCTCGCCGCATACGACCGCGCCTACGGCATGCGATATGTTGCGCTTCGTTACTTTAACGCCGCCGGGGCCGATCCGGCCGGGGACATCGGCGAGGACCACGACCCAGAGACGCAGCTTATCCCGCTTGTACTCATGACGGCGCTGGGCCTGCGCCCGCGCCTGCAGGTGTTTGGCACCGACTATGACACCCCCGACGGGACGTGCGTGCGCGATTACATCCACGTGTGCGACCTCGCGTCCGCGCACGTGCTGGCTGCCGAGGCGCTCGCGGACGGGTGTGGCTCGAAGGCTTACAACCTGGGTTGTGGCAAAGGCTACACGGTGCGGCAGGTGATCGAGACAGCGCGCCGCGTGACAGGGCGGGACATCCCGGTTGTGGACGCGCCGCGCCGCCCTGGGGACCCGGCGGTGCTCGTGGCAAGCTCTGACCGGATAATGCGCGAGCTCGGCTGGAAGCCGCGCTACGCCGACCTCGAGACCATCATCGCCACCGCCTGGGAGTGGCACCGCCGTCACCCGCGGGGCTATGCTGGCGAGGCGGCGCCCGCCGCGGCGCAGGGGGTCGGCGAAGCGGCCCCCGAAGGTCGAGGGTGAGGGGCGCGGTGGGCGGCCATTCCCCTCCGTTGGTCATACCGGGCCGGCTAGCGTCCGGGATTGGCGAATGATGGGACGAGGCATTCGTTTTCTGGATGATCGGCCGTGCCAGCAAGCAGTGGCCAGCAGCCCGCGCCATCATCATCGGATCTATCAGCATCGGATACTGAGCTTAAGAAGTGCATTCTCTGAGGCGACATCAGGCAGCGAAGCTCTGGAGGCTCTGGAGGTGGCGCCATGCAGGTTCACTACAGGCCTTGCCGCATCCTTGGAGGCGCATGGGTCGTGATGATGATCGCCGTGGCCGTGGCCGTGGCGACCGTGGCGGCGACATTGGCGCTGGGTACCCCGGCGGCCCTGGCCTGCCCGGCCCCTGCCCCGGTCGAGCTTTATCTTGTGGCTACAGACAACGGCCCAAGCAGAACTCCTGTCGGGAGCGGCGCGAACCTGGTAGACGCGTTCGGTGCCGCTGGCCCCATAAACGCACTCCGCGAGGATCTGTACAGGATTTACGCGGGTCGCATCGAGATCGATCCCGGTAAGGCATCGTTGCTAGCACTGGCGGGCGGCGCCGTCATGCTCGTGGACCGAGACGTATATGATCAGATCAACTCTGGTCCCAGGGACCCCGGGATGGACCGCTGGGGAGATGTCATTACGGACCTCGGGAGCGGCGTCGCGACCCTCGGGATATCGGGTCTCGTGGCGCTGCGTGACCCAGAGACCGGTTACCTTGCCGCGAACGCCGTCATCTACTCCGGCCTGAGCTGTGCCATCCTGAAGGCGGCCTTCGGGCGTGCCCGCCCCGGGCTGGGCGAGGGGCCATATGCGTTCAGCGGTCCGTGCATCCGTGAAGGGTATAATTCGTTGCCGTCCGGCCACAGCGCCGCCGCATTCGCCCTTGCCACGGTCCTGGCAAGGCAATACCCAAGGTATCGCGTGTTTTTCTACGCCGGTGCCACCCTCGTTGCTGTCTCCCGCGTGTACGAGCGCGCCCACTGGCCTAGCGACACCCTGGTCGGTGCCGCCGTCGGCGTCTGGTCCGCAAACCAGGTCCTCGCGCGCAGCCGCCTCTTCGAGGTCAACTGGTAACTCCGATCTGTTTACTGGCGGCCACCGAGACGCGCCGAAGGTCTCCTCCCACTCATCACGACCCCTTCCAGGTTTCCAGTTCGGCGACGGGGACATTCATAATGACCTTCAACCCGGATGAGCACACGCCGCGCCGTGGGCCTTGTGGGTTCAACAGGGGCCAGACCCGGGAGAGATCTGCTGTCCAGTCGCTAGATCCGGCGTGGCACAGAGGCCCAGGACCTCCAGTATGAAGCCTATCCGCTTCAGCACAGCCCGGTGGCCGAGCCTATGCTTTGACACTGCGCGGGGAAAACCGGTGTCTACCAGCGAATGAGAGCCATGCAAACCCGTCAGGGGCAAGTCAGGACGACGCAAAGGGCCAGCACGGTCTGAGTGATCTCAGCGTGAGATAACGAACGCCGGTGGGGCTTTGGCACAGCTAACGGGCCGATATGCGTTATGCGAACATGGGGATTTGCGGCACATTCCGCCGCCTGTATTCTTCCTCCATCCGTCTTCTGGCCTCGATATAGACGCCTATGGATTCACCGATATTGCTCCGCGCCGCCGGGTCTGTGGTGCGCTCAAGCTCGCGGCGCAGACTGCGGATCCGCCAGCCGATCTCGAGGCGCAGGATTATAAGCGCAAGCCACGCGAAACGAGGGTAGTACCGCTTATAGTAATAGATATTGCTCTTGTAAAGCTCGGCCACGATCCGCGACACGTTCTGCTTACGCCCCTGTCCGAGGGCATGGATGGCGCTGGCCTTCGGGAGATGGTAAAACACGCAACCCGCGGCCTTGGCCCTCCTGGCCCAGTCCAGGTCCTCGTTATAGAAGTAGTAGTTTTCGTCGTATCCCCCCACTTGACGGAACGCCCGCGCGCGAATCATGGCGAAGGTAGTGCCAGGGAAGTCCGCGCGAAACGGCCTCCTCTTGTCGATGGGCATCAGGCGCGTTATATGGGTCCTCGTCTTCTGTGCCGACATATCCGGGTAGAAGAGGGGCACCGAGACACCATCAACGTGGGGTTTGGCTTTCAGGAACGTTATCATCTCTCGCACCGTGCCGGGGAGGATGACGACGTCACTGTTCATGACGACCACGAACTCCGCATCCTTCAGGGCTTCCGCGAGCCCCAGGTTGAAACCTTTCGCCGGGCCCAGGTTCTCGGGGCTAGCGATAAGGTGCACGGACGGGAATTCGTCCCGCAACATGTCTTGCGTCCCGTCGGACGATGCGTTGTCGACTACGATCACCCTGAAATGGTCGGCACAAGACTCTGATGGTGCCTCTCCCATTATGCTCGCGAGGCATTTGCGCAAAAGCTCACGGGTGTTGTACGTGACGATGACAAACGCGAGGCCGTCCGCTCCCACTGCGTCCTTGCTGGCTTCCATTGTGTCTCTGCCAACTCCCACTGCGTTTCTGCCCGGTGCCCGCCATAGTGCATGCTATGCCCGATACGGTCCTCCGGGCAACATACTTCCTTCGTGCTATTCTACCAGTATTCCTTCTGCTCCTGCGACCGGGAATTCTTGCCTCCACCGGGCCGCGAAGAGGAGTTTGCCTGCGCGGACGAGAATACACTCTGGGTAGCCGTGGAGGAGGGATTGCACAATGCCTGAGCTGCCAGGCCCTCGTTTCGCACCAGCGGCGACCCGCCCATACCGGGCGGAGGTTGTTGGCTGGTATGTCGGCGCAGCCGGCCTCGCACTCGGCCACACGCTCGTCGCCCAGCTTGTTCTCCTGGGCTGCGCTGTTTACCGGCTTCTAACCGACCCCGGGTCGCGCCGGGTCAGCCTTACACCGTCAACCGCCGCGCTGCTCGTCCTCGCGGCGTGGATGCTCGGCACGGCGCCGTTCGCATGGAAACCTGCCAACGCTTTCGGCAGCACCCTTGGGGCGATGCTCACGGGGTGGCTCATCCTCGGTGCCACAAGGAAGGCGGCGAGTAGCGGCGCAGGAGCGCGGCTTACGACCGTGTTCCTCGCGGCGGCATCCGCCGGAGCAGTATACGCGCTTGTGGGGTTCGGCATGTTTGTGCTCAAGCGCGGCGGCGTGCCCCGGGCACAGCTCCCCTTTGTGGGATGCAATACCGCCGGAACCATCATGGCCATAGCGACCATCATTGCCATCGGATGCCTGGCACGGGCGGCCCGCACTCCGCAAAAGCTGGCATCGGGGGCATGTGCTGCACTGACGTTCGCTGCCCTCATGGCAACCCAGTCCCGGGGCGCGCTGGTCGGATTCGTGGTGGGGCTCGCGGTGCTGGTCGTGGCACTGCTCTACTCGCGAGGGAGGCGCGTTGCCCGCGCCATCCTCGTCCTGACGGTACTCACGGTGCTCCTTGTCGCGTTCAGTCTTGCGTATCCGCCGATCCGGGCTCGGTATGCAACGATCCTGAACCCCGCAGCCAACCAGGACCGCCTGGACATCTGGCGCACTGCTCTCGCGATCATGAATGATCACCCGGTGGTGGGGGTCGGCGTCAACAATTTCCGCGAGGCTTATATGGCTTATCCCCATGCCCGCAATCCCATCCAGGAGCAGCCGTTTGCCCACAACGTATTCCTTGAGTTCGGCGCAGCCACCGGGATTCCTGGGCTCGTCCTGGTTGGGTGGGTGATCGCGGTTGGGGTCGCAAGCGGCCTCCGCGCCTGCAGCCTCGGAATCCTGCAGGGTATCGCCCCATCTGCTCTGGCAGTCTTCGTCGCTCTTGTTGTGCACCTGCAGTTTGACCTCAGCATCTACTCCATAGACATGTTGCCGCTTTTCTTCGTTTCCTACGGGGTCCTCGCGTGGATAGCAGAGCGAGCGCAGGGGAGGGACCGCGTCCCGCGAAACGCGAGGGTCGCACCGTAACCTGGGAAAGACTAAGTGAGGGTGCGTTAGTTCTCGCCCCTCTTCCAGTAGTTGCCGGGTTGCCGGTGTTGCACTCGGGGACGGCGCCCCAAGCGGGGCGCGCTTCGCCAAAATCCGGCCCGTCTGGCTAGGCAGC
>JACIXY010000079.1 GCA_014360195.1 Bacillota bacterium | reverse complement strand
TTTACCCCCCCCCCCCCCCCCCCCGTTGAGCTGCCTTATGCTTCCATTGGCTATTGCCTACTCATGTCGCGCTGTGCATCAGCACCTACCTACCTGCCGGGGTGCCTACGGGCACAGATCCTTCGCCGCCCTGATGTGGAAACCACAAACGCTACCGCTGTAAGACAGCGCCGTGCACACCGCCACCTTACCCAACCATGTGTCCGACAACTCTCAAAGGTGCGCGCAGTGTCTGAGGCCCCAGCGTTTTTCTTAAGGTTTAGGCCTCCTGCAAGCCTTGGGGCCCCATGCCATAGTCGCCTGAACGGGTTCCACGCTTCGCTGGCCCAACTGCCGATGCTCTGTCGCCCCAACCGCCATTGCCGGCGTACTGTAGAAGCAGTCGCGGGGCCCCATGCTTTCGTTGCAGCTTCGACGGTCACCACACACGCACCTGGAGGACGAGCCGGATGCTGGATCGACTCATCGCTGAACTATCTTCGCACAAACCACTCGACGCATCCCGCCAAAAAGCGCTCCTGCTCGCGGCAGCCGCCCTGGTCGAGATGCGTGACCCGATCACGGCGGGGCACTCCGCGAGAGTAGGCAACCTCAGCGCCATCATCGCCCGCGAGTTAGGGCTGATCCCTGATATCCAGAGCGCCATCCGCCTTGCCGGGCTGGTCCACGATATCGGGAAGATAGGTGTGCCGAAGGCATACCTCCAGAAAGCAGGCAAGCTCACTGATGCAGAGATGGCTGAGATCCGCAAGCATCCGCGCCTCAGCTACGAAATCGTGTCGGAGGTACCGAGCCTCACCCACATCGCACAAATCGTGCTCCACCACCACGAGCGGCTGGACGGCCGCGGATATCCGGCCGGGCTGGCTGGGGACGAAATCCCGCTCGGGTCCAGGATCCTGTACGTCGGCGACAGGTTCCACGCATCAGAAGCTATCGGCTCACCGCCTCGCCTGCGCCAGCCCTTCCTTGATCCCCTGGACGTACCAGTGGTAGACCATGATCTGCAGCAGCACGCCCAGCAGCGTGCGATGGCCGCGGCGCTGGAGTCGGTCCAGGAGGCGGGCAGTGCCAGGGCGGTCGGGCCAGCCTCCGGCCGCAAGAAGCGCCACAAGCCAGAAGAATGGCGGCACAATCATGGTGGTCATGCGGACGCTAAAGGTAGGATGCTTCTTGAGGTAGAGAACGGCCATGTGGCCGCGCTCGATCTCCCGACGCCTGATGGCCGGGAGGTTCGCGACGCGGAACTCGTGTTTGAGGTGATAGCCGGTGGGCGCTTCAGACCGCACGACCCGGAGACCTAGCCTTTTCAGCCTCTTACCAAGCTCCAGGTCTTCCCAGCCGTATTCCGTGAAGTCCTCGTCGAAGAGGCCAGCCTCGATAAGCCACCGGCGTGCGATGGAGACGTTGGTGCTGGCAAAGAACGCCATCGATATGTCGGAGAGCTTCCTGGGCTCGCTAGTGGGGTTATCGAGGTTCGTGGTGTAGATGACCCGTCCATGCACGATGACGCGGCTATCACGAAGCACGCCTGCCACGTCAGCGCTGGCGAGGTCAGCGCCGGCTACGTCGCCACTGCCAGAGGTATCAGGAACGCCGTTCGGGTCATGCTGTCCTTTCCTCGCCCCCACCCCACACGGCGCCTTCAAGTGTTCTCTTATATGGGCCTCGATAAAGTCAGGTTTCGTCACGATGTCGCTGTCCAGAAAGATGACAAGGGCGCCTCTTGCAAGCCTGATACCTGCGTTCCGGGCGGCAGCCGCACAGGCGTGCCCCTGGTAGCGGTATACCAGCGGGCAAGCTTCCGTGTGGTCGCGGGCATCTGCCCCGGTTTTAGCCCTTACCTCGGCTTCCGCATCGGCCTTTGCCCAGCCTTCTTCGCCTCCTGCATCCGCCTGCGTGCACGCCTCTGCCTCCGCTCTGGCACCGATCCCGCCGGCCCCAGCCCCTGCGCCTGCACCTGCACCTGCACCTGCACCTGCACCTGCACCTGGCTCGGCCTCCGACCCTGCCTCGGGCCCCGCGGCCGCCACGAGCGCGCCACCCCACTCTCTGATCAGCCGCGCTACCATCTCGCCGGTGCCGTCGGTAGAGCCGTCGTCAATCACGATGATCTCGTATCGCCCGGCGGAGCAGGTCTGGGCCAGCAACGAGCGGAGACACTTCTCCAGGACCCATTTGCGGTTGTAGGTAGGCACGATTACACTTACAAACGGCACCATCTCTCACACCTCTCCCGCGGGGACCGACCTGCGGCAACCCACGACCATTCTCGCAACCATTCTATCGGAGCGTCGCCACCTTGGCTTTAGTCCCTCCCCAACCCTGTCCACAATTGGATTCGCCAGCGCGTCGGCTGTCTACTAAGTGAGGGTGCAGAAATGCTCCCGACTTTTGCGAGGGGTTGCCGGTGGTTGCACGAGGGGTGTCAAAATCCAGCTGCCTAGCCAGACGGGCCGGATTTTGGCGAAGCGCGCCCCGCTTGGGGCGCCGTCCCCGAGTGCAACACCGGCAACCCGGCAACTACTGGAAGAGGGG
>JACIXY010000078.1 GCA_014360195.1 Bacillota bacterium | reverse complement strand
ATCAGTTCAGGTTCTCGGGCTTATCGTCTTGGGGGCGGCGCTAGGCTGGGGCCAGACCTACGGGCCAGGGGAGATCTACTACGGCGGGATTCGGCTCCAGTTCTCAGGGCGGCTCGTCACCGCGGGGACCTGCGCCCAGCCGACCCAGCCGGGCCCAGGGATCACCGAGGTCCGCTGCCAGGTGGCGGAGGGGAGCTCAGGAACACTTGAGCTCACGGCTACGAGGACCCCGGCTGGAGCGGTGAACGTCCGGATCGAGGCGGTGCCGGCCGGGTGGCCGGGCTCCCTGTGGATTCAGCAACTGGGCCAGTGGGTGGACTCCCGGAACTCGGTGGCTTCCGCGTGGGGAACGGTGACTGCCCAGTACCGGTTCCCCGTGCCCGCGGGGAGCGCCGGCCGCCAGTTCACCCTGCGGTTCAAGGCCTGGACGGCCGGGGTCGTGGGCGAGCTCGAGCTCCGGGTGGTCCTCGAGGTCACGCGGGCGGCGGCCCCTCCGAGCGAACCGACGGTTCCCTCAAGCCACGGCCCGTTCACCGGGACCACGGATGCCTCGGGGCGATTTGAGGTCCCGATCCCAAGCCTTCCCAACACGAGCGTGACCGGGACACTCACCGAGTGCACGGTGCGGCCCCTGCCCCGGGCCCAGGTGTCGGTGACCCTCGTCCCCAAGCTGGGGGTGACCACCATCTCCCGTGTAGACCAGATCGACGCAGTGCGGGTCTCCTCCCCCGGGTACGGCGAGGTTGAGATCAGCCGGCTCCAGCTCGCCTCGTCAATGGACATGTTCGGCCGCACCTCTACCACAGTGGATGTGGGCACGGTGTGCTTGCGGCCCACGGGGCCGGTGACGCCTCCTCCGCCTGCGTACGGGCCAATCACCGGGACGACCGATGGCGAGGGCAGGTTCACCGGAACGCTAGCTCCGGGTGTCACGGTGACCGGCCGGCTCACGGAGTGCACGGTGAAACCGCTCCCCAACCAGGCGTTCACGTTGACCCCGGCGCCCAAAGGCGAGGTGATCGCCTCCCCGGAGGATATCGCCGGGTTCACGTTCTCCGTTCCCGGCTACGCCGAGACCACGCTGACCCAGTTCTCCACGTTCTCCCTGTTGGGGTGGACGAGCTACATCCTGGGCGACGTGTGTCTTGTTCCGCCATGCACACTGGTCATTCAAGGCAGGGTGGACGACGGAGGGCCGCACGGCGCCCCGGCATATCCGGTTTCCAAGAGCAAGGTATGGCTGTTCGTCCTAGAAGAAGGGGACCACCTCCCGCTTGCTCCGTTGAGCGACCTTGCACGGCGGCCGACCGCGGAGACGAGCACGAACCACACGGACGAGCACTCCTTCGACGGGACCGAGTTCCGAAGGGTTGAGGAGGCGAGGTACGAGTTCCGGCTTCAGTGGACCAAGCCCTGTCCGCCTCGGATCGTGGTCGTGTCCCTCCTCTGGTACGACGAGCAGGACCTCACGGCGGTGAGCTCGGAGAACCTGATCGGCGGGAGGCTTGTTCCCGTCTACCTCGCGAAGGTGATCACCGCGTCCGGAGACCCGTATCTACCTCACTATGGGACCGCCGGCGAAGCCTGGCAGAAGACAGGGCCCAACGAGTACACGGCCACCGTGGACTTCTCCTACGGGCGTGATCCGTTGGCCGGAGACTCGGCGCGGGTGATCGGCGTGGCGGGAAGGGGGATGTCAGAGGAATGGGATCGGAAGGGCGTGGATCCCGACGTCTTCGTGCGCAACTGCGCCCACTTCTACTTCTACACCTACAAGGCGATGCAATACGTCGAGCACCTCGCCCGGCAGCTCGGCGTGGGGCTCAAGCCTGTGGCCGTCAGCATGTTCGCTGCAGACGGCCGTGGCGATCCGGGCACATCCTGTAGTTCGGAAGATGTTCCCCTTGGGCGTTTAGCAGGGGGACCTCAGGTAATGGCCGACGCGCGGGTGTTCATCAGTGCTCCCGATAGCACGGAGCCCACGTGGGGAGGAAACAAGCCAGACAACTCGATCTGGCACGAACTAGGGCACTACTGGTGGCTCCAGATCTATGGACGCTATCTTCCTGGCGCGCCGCCTCCGGACGAGAACCACAGAGGCTACTGGAACGGTTCCACTACCGATTCGTTGCAGGAGGGGTTTGCCGAGTTCACGTCCATGCTCACCGCCGAGCACTATGGGGACCCGAGTCCACAGATGTACAGGTGGGGAGGGCACAACGAGGATCTTGAAGCGGATACCCAGTTGTGGGGGCCGTTCGGGTTCTACACACATCGCAGACCGACCGACCCCGAGCACCGGTTCTTGAATCCACTGGCGGAGGAGTTCGCCGTGGCCGGATTGCTGTGGGATCTCCACGACGGCGACGGCCTCGAACCCAAACCTCTTGGGACCGTCTCCACTGTGATCGCAACCGGGGATCATGTCAGCCTGAGCGACGTCGAGATCTTCGGGATCTTCGTTGACAGCAAACCCACGACGCTGAAGGCCTTCCACGACGCGCTCATGGCCATCCCGCCCTACGGAACCACAGACACGGATTGGGATGGAGTGCCTGACGTGCGCGAGCTCTTCGTCGCGCACGGAGCGTTTGAGGATATCCGCCCCACGAACCAGAAATGGGACGGTGGGGATGAGATCATCGGATTCGGCGGCATGGCTGGGCGGCCGAAGTCCCCTCCTCTTGCCCAGGCTTACCTGCTGATCCG
>JACIXY010000077.1 GCA_014360195.1 Bacillota bacterium | reverse complement strand
CTCCTCTTCGGAGAACAGGCCGTGCTGTGCGGCGGCGTTACGGAGTTGGTGAAAGCCGGCTTTGAGACGCTGGTAGAGGCAGGTTATCAACCGGAGCTGGCATATTTTGAGTGCCTAAACGAGCTGAAGCTCATCGTCGACATGATGGCCGAGGGGGGTCTCACGTGGATGCGCTATTCAGTCAGCGACACCGCAAAATATGGAGACTTGACTGCGGGCCCGAGAGTGATAGACGAGCACGTGCGCTCCACGATGAAAGAGCTGCTCGCATCCGTCCAAGACGGCACATTCGCCAAGGATTGGATATTGGAAAACTTGAGCGGCCGGCCGAGGATGAAGAAGTGGGTAAAGAGCGAGCGTGAGCACCAAATAGAGCAGGTGGGGAGAAGCTTGCGCAGCATGATGACCTGGATGGAGGCAAAGGAAGCCCCAGAGTACTGATCATGTCTCTAAACCGAGCGAGGGGGAACTCCCCTCGCTTAAAAACAGGAGGAGATGAGTGAAGATGAACGACGGTATTGACGGTGTAGTGAGGATATTCGACACCACATTGAGAGATGGAGAGCAGGCACCTGGCATCAACCTGAACACAGCTGAAAAGCTCCAGATCGCCCGCCAGCTCGCGCAGCTCAAAGTCGACGTCATCGAGGCGGGGTTCCCAGCCGCATCCCCAGGAGACCTGGAGGCGGTGAAAGCCATAGCCTCCGAGGTTGAAGGGTCGGTTGTCGCGGGACTGGCTCGGACGCGCAAAGGCGATATCGAAGCGGCGTGGGAGGCGGTGAGGCCGGCCGAGCATCCCAGGATCCACGTGTTCATAGCCACGAGCGACATCCATATGGAGCATAAGCTCAAGATGAGCCGTCAGCAGGTTTTAGACGAAGTGAGAAATGCCGTCGCATATGCGAAGAGCTTTACCGACGATGTGGAATTCTCTGCCGAGGACGCAAGCCGTTCCGACCCGGCCTTTCTGATACAGGTTTTCAAGGTCGCCGCAGAATGCGGTGCCACCACGTTAAACATCCCCGACACGGTGGGTTACGCTATACCGCAGGAGTTCGCTGCCTTTGTCAAGGAGATCATCGATGGAGTCGGAACGCCTCCCGGCGTAATCTGGTCCGTCCATTGCCACAACGACTTGGGATTGGCGGTGGCCAACTCGTTAGCTGCGGTTCAAAGCGGTGTGCGCCAGGTAGAAGGCACGATAAACGGCTTGGGCGAGCGGGCCGGCAACGCCTCGCTCGAAGAGGTGATCATGGCCCTGAAGACCAGGAGGGATCGCTTCGGCCTATCTACTAACATCGACACGACGAAGCTCTACGGCGTGAGCAGGTTGGTTTCGCGCCTGACCGGGGTGGCAGTGCCGCCGAACAAGGCCGTCGTGGGGGACAACGCCTTTTCTCACGAGGCCGGGATCCACCAGCACGGCATCCTGTGCAACCGCGCCACTTACGAAATAATGAAGCCTGAGGACGTAGGCGCCCCAGGGACGCGCTTGGTCTTGGGCAAGCATTCGGGGCACCACGCTTTCCGCCAGCGCCTGGAAGAGCTGGGTTATTCCCTCTCCGAAGAGGAACTTCGCAAGGCCTTCGCGGTCTTCAAAGAGCTGTGCGACCGCAAGGAAGTGGTGACCGACGGCGATCTGGAGGCGCTCGTGGTCGACGAGATCTTGGGCAAAACCGCGAACCACGATTACGAGCTGCGCCACTTCGAGGTGCACGTGGGAAGTCGCGGAGCTACGGCCACCGTCACCCTATGGGATGGCGAGCAAGAGAGATACGACGCGGCCACGGGCAACGGCCCCATAAACGCCGCCTATAGCGCCATCCGCCGCATCACGGGCCTTTCACCGGAGCTGGTGAGCTTCCGCCTACAGGCCGTCAGCGAGCACTCCGATGCGTTAGGGGAGGCCGTGGTCGTCCTAAAAGACGGAGAGTCCACCGCCCAGGGACGAGGGGCCAGCACCGACGTCATAGAAGCGAGCATAAAGGCATACGTGAATGCGCTGAACCGCCTGCGCCACAGAGCAGCCCAAAAGGAGGTCGTCGTAAGATGAAACGCACGCTTGCGAGTGCCATCATAGCTTCACACAGCAGCGAATCGGCCAAAGAAGGGGATATCTGCAACGTCAAGGTCGATTTCGCCTTTGCCAACGACATCACCGCCCCTCCGGCCATAAAGGCCTTCAAGGAGATGGGAGCTGATCGCGTATTCGACCCCAAGAGGTGCGCCGTCCTGCCCGACCATTTCACGCCCAACAAAGACATAGCCTCTGCTCAGCAGGTCAAGGTCTCGCGCATCTTCGCCAAAGAGCAGGGGATGCTCTACTGGGAGGTGGGGCGCGTAGGCGTGGAACACGCCTTCCTCCCGGAACAAGGGCAAATCCTGCCGGGGGAAATCGTCTTGGGGGCCGACAGCCACACCTGCACCGGCGGCGCCTTGGGGGCCTTCGCCACGGGCATGGGCTCTACGGACTTAGCCGCTGCGTGGGCACTCGGTGAGACATGGCTGAGGGTGCCTCCGACGATAAAGGTGAACTTCGAAGGAACGCCTCCGCCGTGGATCGTCGGCAAAGACTTGATACTCGCCCTCTTAGGGATCATAGGCACTCAGGGAGCCCGATACCAGGCGTTCGAGTTCCACGGCACCGCCGTAAAGGCCTTGACCATGGACGATCGCTTTACTATCTCCAACATGGCCGTGGAGGGCGGGGCGAAGGCCGGGATTTTCGTACCCGACGAGACGATGCTAAAGTACGCCAAAGAGCGGGCCGTAAGGCCTTTTAACCCCATCT
>JACIXY010000076.1 GCA_014360195.1 Bacillota bacterium | reverse complement strand
CAGCGCTACGGCCTGCGCAAGTTCATCATCGTGGTGCCGTCGGTGGCCATCCGTGAGGGCGTGCTCAAGAACCTGCGGATCACGGAGGAGCACTTCCGGCAGGTCTACCAGAACCCGACTTACCGCTACTATGTGTATGATTCAGCCAGCCTGGCACAGGTGCGGCAGTTCGCCCTATCGGACGGCCTGGAGATCATGGTGATGACCCTGGCCTCGTTCAACCGGGCCGCCAATGTCATCCGCCAGAGCACTGACCGCTTGCAGGGCGAGACGCCGCTGCACCTGGTGCAAGCCACCAGACCGGTCCTGATCCTCGACGAGCCGCAGAATATGGAGAGCGAGCTGAGCAAGGACGCCCTCGCCTCGCTTAATCCTCTACTTGCGTTGCGCTACAGTGCCACCCATCGCTACCTGTACAACCTGGTCTATCGTCTCACGCCCTTCGAGGCCTACCGGCAGGGTCTGGTGAAGCGGATTGAGGTGGCCGGCGTAGAGGAGGTAGATAGCGCCAACGTACCGTTCATTCGACTCGACGGCATCCGCACCGAGAAGAACACCGTGAGGGCGCGGCTGACGGTGCACCGCCTTTTCAAAGGCGGCGATGTGCGCGAAAGCCAAGTCACCGTCGGACCGGGTGAGAACCTGGAGGCGAAGACCAACCGCCCGGAGTACGCCGCCTATGTCGTGGACGAGATCAACCCCGGTGGGGGCTTCATTCGCTTCTCCAACGGAACCGAGCTTACTGTCGGCGAAGCGACAGGTATGGACTACCGATCCCTGTGGGAGGGGCAGATCCGCTACGCCATTGAGGAGCACTTCATCAAGCAGAGGCGGCTTTTGTCCCAGGGGATTAAGGTATTGTCGCTGTTTTTCATTGACCGCGTGGACAACTACACGCGAGACGACGCGCCCATCCGATGTCTGTTCGACGAGTGTTTCCGAGAAGTCGCCGCTGCCTACCCCGACGTGTGCGAAGCGGTGTGGGGCGAGAGGAAGATAGAACCGGAGACTGTCCGGGCGGCGTACTTTGCCAGCCGCCGCACACGTGCTGGAGAAGTGATCTACGAGGATAGCAGCACCGGAGAGGCCGAGAAGGACCGTGAGGTCTATGACCTTATCATGCGCGACAAGGAACGCCTGCTTTCTCTCGGAGAACCTGTGGCCTTCATTTTCTCGCACTCGGCCCTTCGCGAAGGTTGGGACAACCCCAACGTGTTCCAGATATGCACGCTCAACCAAACGGCCTCCGAGATGAAGAAGCGGCAGGAGATCGGGCGCGGCGTGCGGTTGGCCGTCAACCAAGTCGGGGAGCGCATTCATAGTGAGCAGGTCAATCTTCTGACCGTAGTGGCAAACGAAAGCTATCAGGACTACGTAGCCCGACTACAGACCGAGTACGCCGAGGAGTATGCGGAGCAGGAGAGACCGCCGCAACCACCGAACGCCCGGAAGCGACGCACGGCGCGACTGCGCAAGTGCTATCTCCTGAGCGAAGAGTTCAAGGGCCTGTGGGAACGCATCAAGCACAAGACGCGCTATGCAGTCAAGATTGACAGCGGGCGCCTCATTGGGGAAGCGGTAGACGAACTTGACCGGGCTACTATTCAGCCACCACGTATTACCGTCACTAAGGCGCAGGTGCAGGTGAGTGAAGACGACGCCTTGGCCGCCATGCAGGTCAGCGGGGCCAAGACGCTGCTGGAGATCACGGGCAGGCATCCCCTACCCAATCTTGTGTGGCTTATCGAGGAGCTTTTAGAACGCACGACGCCGCCCGTGCGCATCTCGCGGCGCACAATTTTGGAGATATGCCGCCGCACAAATCGCAAGCAGGCGGCGGTAGACAACCCCCACGAGTTTGCTCGTGTCGCCGCACAGATCATCAAAGCTAAGCTCAGAAGACAACTGGTCGATGGCATCCGGTACGAGAAGATCGGCGAATGGTACGAGATGACACAGTTCGAGGGCGAGATCGAGGGGTGGGAAGAGTACCTCATACCGGCGAAGAGGTGCCTCTACGATCACGTAGTGATTGACCCCAGCGAGGTAGAGCGACGCTTCGTTGAGGGGCTGGAAAGCCGGGAGGATGTGAAGCTCTACGTCAAGCTACCAGCCTGGTTCACGGTCGCCACACCTATCGGAGACTACAATCCCGACTGGGCCATTGTCATTGAACCACGGGACGAACACGGGCAGCCAACCGGTGAGGGACGGCTCTATCTGGTGAGAGAGACCAAGGACACCACCGACGTCAGCCGTCTACGGCCTGATGAGGCGGACAAGATTCGCTGCGGCGAGCGTCACTTCCGCGATGCTCTCGGGGTGGACTACGCTGTGGTGACCAGCGCAGGTGAGGTATGAGTCCCGACCGGGGCCGGGTCTTGTTCCGGCCTGGGTCGGGTCTTGCGACTCGGCATCCCGGACGAGAATGGCGGGGTTGAACCCAACGGCAATGCTGGAGCTGGCGTGCAGAAGGGAGGCAGGTGTTGCACCACAACACGAGGCCGCGGTGTTCCCGGGGCTCGGGCGAGCGGAGACATGGGAGGCGTGGCCTCCCTGGCGTCGCCTCTCACGGTGGGAAGCTGCCCCAGGCCAGACCGTTCTTTCCTCTCCCGGCCGCTGCCGCTAAAGGGTGACTGCAGGACCTAACCCCGAGTCCGCGCCGAGTCCGCGGCTTGATCGAGGGGGGAGGGGGCGGTACGCTGAATCGGGACCATCCCCGCGCGCCCCCGACCCCCGGCGCCCCCACCCACGCCCCCCCCGCCGTGTCCCGCGGTGGGCAGGAGGATAAAAGTAGAGCAAACGCGCCCC
>JACIXY010000075.1 GCA_014360195.1 Bacillota bacterium | reverse complement strand
CCCAGATCACGCTCGGTAACGTCGAGGATGTGGTCGCCCCTCGCGCGGGGGCGTGGATTGAAACAAAAGGCGCGAAGTAAGCTGCCTCAAGATGGCCTGGTCGCCCCTCGCGCGGGGGCGTGGATTGAAACCCTGATCCACCCCCACCTTGCGCGGCTTTACTGCGTCGCCCCTCGCGCGGGGGCGTGGATTGAAACTGTTCTTTGAAGGCCACTTCGGAAACGTAATTGCAGTCGCCCCTCGCGCGGGGGCGTGGATTGAAACAGCCGTCCGTGTACGAGGAGCGCGGCATCATCACAGTCGCCCCTCGCGCGGGGGCGTGGATTGAAACTAATCACTGTGTGCTGTGTCGTGATGTGCATCAGTCGCCCCTCGCGCGGGGGCGTGGATTGAAACCTTCGACGCCGTTTCGGGCGACCGCTCCTATGACGTCGCCCCTCGCGCGGAGGCGTGGATTGAAACCCGGGTGGCTTCGATCGGCATCCGGTTCAAGGCCTCGTCGCCCCTCGCGCGGGGGCGTGGATTGAAACGAAAACGCCGATAAGAGTCGCTGGCAGCCTCTTAGGTCGCCCCTCGCCCTAGGGCGCGGACTGAAACGTCGACGTGTGCGTACCCACGCCGGCTCATAGGGAAGTCGTCGAAACCGCCGCATCGGGAGGAAAGGCTGTTCTCTGTGAAAAACCCCTTGCTGCTTCGGTGCGGGAGGCGCAGCAGATAGCTGAGTGCGTGGCCAGGTATGGCGTTCCGTTCATGACAGCGCACGTTGTTCGGTTTTTCCCAGAGTATGTGACAGCAAGAGAGACAGCGCTAAGCGGCGAGATTGGCACCCCTCGGTATGCTAGAGCTTTCCGCGGCGGCGCCAAGCCAGCATGGAGTCCGTGGCTTGGTGACAGGATGCAAAGCGGCGGCGTCATCCTTGACATGCTGGTTCATGACTTCGACTACTTGCGCTGGCTATTCGGTGAAGTCCGCCGAGTATCAGCGATCTCGCTACGGCATGACCCCGAGCGTCGAGGCCCATGAGGTTCAGCGCGCCGGTGCTTGCAGCGCTCTGTGCCGTGCGTAATGGAGAGATCGGTGATATAGCTGCTATCACAGGCCTCAACAATGGGCAGATGCCAGCTGGGTGGTTCAGCTCGCCCGATCTCGCAGGAGGGGGAGCTGCCATGGACCATATAGTTCATCTCGCTGACCTGATGCGCTGGTTTATAGGATCAGCTCCCAACGAGGTGTATGCAGAGATGGAGACTCTGCTGCACGTTGGAATAGAGGTGGAGGATGTAGTAACGGTCCTGCTACGCTTCCCCAACGGTGCGGTCGGGAGCATAGATTCCAGCTGGTCGCGGCCTGATGCGTACCCCACGTGGGGCGGGCTACGCTTCCGTGTCATTGGCACCAAGGGTGTGATAGACGTGGATGCATTTGCCCAGACTATCTCAGTTTACAGGAACCAGCAGAGGCTGCCTGTCTGGAAAGTTTGGGGGTCGAATGCAGACCGGGCGATGCTGCTGGCGTTTGCAGAATCGGTTCGTAGCGGCAATCCGGTGCCGGTGAGCGGGGAGGACGGGCTGGCTGCTCTGCGCGTCGTTGATGCAGCTTACGACTCAGCACGAAGAGGCGAACCTGTGACCATTTCGGAGCGGGGCATGTGCTCGTCAACCTGTTGAAGCAGTTGATGACCAGCACGACGCCGAGATGATTAGGGCGACGCGGGAAGACGGGTATGCGTGAGTCGTCCACGGGCGTGCCTGAATCCGTGTACCAAGACAAGAGCGGATTCTTCCTCGGCAAAGGACGAGGAATGCAACAACTGACGAGGCGCAGATAGAGGCAACGCCTGTGGTCTCGCGGGACACTGCCTGGGAAGGGCTCCCATGCTATTCGCCCGCGCCGGATAGGACTGCGACGACGAAGTTAGCCTGGTTGCAGGATTCTCGTCCCGTCATGGCGAATAAAACATATGCTGGGCGCTGCGTTACCTCGTCGAACTCATCTGAGCACTGCGCAATCGGGCAGTTCTGAGGACCGCGCAAGCGGGTGATGGAGTCCGCCGTAACCGCCCGACAGGGCTGATGACTCCTGCCATGAGTAAATCAGAGGGAGGGGCATCAGCATAATGAGTATGGAGAGGGCGTTGCTGGTCGGGCTCGGCGGTTTCGTGGGGGGTGTGTTGCGGTATGTCCTTGGGGGCTCGTGCACAGGTATCTCGACGCAGCGCGGTTTCCGTACGGCACCCTCACGGTGAACCTTTTAGGTTGCCTCGCCATAGGGTTTCTGGCTGGCATGGCTGACGCGCGCGGGGCGTTTACGCCCGAGTCGCGCGTGTTCGTCTTTATAGGCATAATCGGGGCCTTCACCACGTTTTCGACTTTCAGCTACGAGACGATGAGCTTCCTGCGCGACGGGCAGGCTTTGGCTGCTGTTGTCAACGTCACATTGCATGTCCTGCTGGGCCTCGCTGCCGTATGGGCCGGCGATGCACTATCCCGATGGATGTGAGGCGATTACGATGGTACTTCCGGAAGACGGACTGCTTCTCCGGGTCTTCATCGGCGAGAGCGACAAGCACGGTGGCGTTCCGCTATACGAGTGGATCGTGCGTAAAGCTCGCGAGCATGGGCTGGCTGGCGCGACGGTCCTGAGGGGCATCATGGGTTACGGCGGCCACAGCCGGATCCACTCCACCAAGATCCTGCGGCTTTCCGAGGACCTGCCCGTGATTGTCGAGATCGTTGACGCGCGCGAGCGGCTCGAGGCGTTCCTGCCTGTCATCGACGGCGCGATACGGGAGGGGCTGGCTACGACGGAGAGCGTCCAGGTTAGGTTCTACCGCGGCGGGACGGGGGAGAGACGGCGCAAGGAACGGGGTCGGAAATAGGGTGAGGGGCGGGGGGCGGGGCATCGGACGGATCAGGCAAGGGGGGGGGGACGCACGCCATATCG
>JACIXY010000074.1 GCA_014360195.1 Bacillota bacterium | reverse complement strand
ACCTTTAGTTCACCGACAAGATTGTCGCCGCGCCAGGCTTGCACCGAATCACCAACTATAGGACTATTATACCACGCCTCGTAGCTCAGGCCAAATTCAGTAGATGGGGACCGTCACGAGTTTGGGACAAGGCCCTGAGGCGTCTCCAGGGGCCAGGCAAGGCTGAGTCCGGTGCAAAGAGAAGCCATAGGCACCTGGCTGACGTCATAGCCAGCCAATTCCAGGGGACACTGGCCCCGAATCCTGGGCTGGGCATCCTGCGAGAAGGGGGTAAAGCGATACACTTTCTCAAAGACACCCAGGAAGAGCCGGGCCGTTTCAATAGAATCGAAGCCACAGAAGTTCTGATAGTGCTGATCAAAGCGCCGGATGACCAGTTCCACCGTGTTGTTGGTCCTGGGAATCAAGTCACTCTCGATGCCGTTGAGCAGGGTGGGCCAGTGGCGCTCCAGAAAGTCAAAGACGGTAGCAGAGGCGGGTGTCTTGTGCACGTATTGCTCCCGCAGAGCCATCACCTCCGCGTAGCGCTTCTGCGCCGTGCGTTTGCTTCTGGCCTTGAAGATGTGGTAAATCTGCTGCTTGAGCACCTCCGCCTCAGGATGTGTTTCAGCATAGTGCGGCCCGTAGGCTTCTTTGATATACCCTTGCACGTTCTGCAAGGCATGGAAGATGCACTCGTGATGTACTGCCTGAGGGAAAACCTGAGCGATGAGCGCCCCGTAGTCCTGGCGCAAGTCGGTAACTACGACCCGCGGGTGATAGCCTTTGGCCCGTAAGGCCAGGAGAAAGGCGTGTGCGCTATCCTTGTTATTGTAGGGATAGATGGCGATATGTAACAGGTCGTAGGTGTACACGTCCACGGCAAAGTAGACGTACATCCAGCGCCGCATCTCCCCTGCCGGCTTGTCTGACTTGGGCACTAGCACGTACTTCTCATCAATCCCCACCACCCCGCTGCACTTCACCACCCCGAACAGGGCCGCCACCGACAATAACTCATATCCCCAGGCACTCACCCAGCGGTAAACCGTCATGCTGCTCACCCCCAAGGCCATCCCCGCGCGCCGATAGGTGCTGTAGCCCCAGGCATACATCTGAACCGCCAACAGGTGAGTCTCCACCCGATAACGGGAATAGGGCACCAGTCCCGGCGGCAGGTTGGTGAAGCTCTTCTTGTCGCACTGCGGATTGCGACAGTAATAGCGGTACACCGCCACCGTCTGCAATTTCCCCTCAGCGTCATAGTACTTCTTCCAACGGGGCTTCCTGCTCTTGCGCACTACGCGGGTCGAGCCGCAGTAGATGCAGCGCACCGCCTCGTCCCTCACCTCCTCCCAGTGGCCGAACACCACCCGCTCCACGCGCATCAGCCAGGGCAGGGCCTGCAGGGCAGGCCGGACAACCATCCCCGCCTCCGCCGCCAGCACCTGCACATCCGCCACGGCGACCCGCTCCTCCGGCGTCAGCCCCTCCCCCGCCTCCAACTTGCTCAGCAAAGCCTCAATCTGCGCCAGCAACTGCCCCACCAACCACTGGTCCCGCGGACGGATACTCTCCGCCGTCAGGTGATAACGCTGCACCAACTCCTGCCGCAATTGGCTCCAGCCGCTCTGCTCCGCCGCCTGCCGTACCTGCCGCTCACTGACCGCTACCCCCTGCTCCCGCAGATGCCGATGTACTTGCTGCACCCCCCACCAGGGAAAGCTGGCAAACACCGCCACGATGCGGGCCATCAACTCCCCCGTCAAGACCTCGACGGTCTTCAAACTCAGCAAATTGGCCCAGTCCCCCGCCAGCCAGTAGCCCTCGATACGGCTGATGTCCGGCTGGGGCATCCCCAGCCAGGTCGCTAACTGCTGCTGCGCGACGAAGGGCGTGCGCCCGTCCCGAGTACGGCGTCCCCCGCGCCGGGAACCTTCCACTTCCAGCAAGCGCAAGAAAAGCAGCAACAGCCGCACGCGGAAGGGATGGTCCGCGGCCACGCGGACGGTGAAGTGACCGCAGATGGTGGCCCGATAGCCCCCCTCCTCTTGCACCACTTCGACCCGCGACTCCTCACCATCCCAGCAGACACAACCCAGACTCAGCGCCCAGTACCCCTGCCCCTCGCCCCCCGCCAAGGAACATGGAAAGGTGAGCCGCAGTTCACCCCGCAGCAGCGCGCCGAGGAACAGACTCAGATAGCCCACCATCAACCAACGCTGCCCTTCCCGCAGCAGCCAATGCACCCCTTGCCATTCCGGCTGACGCCGCAGCCAGGGCCAGAGTACCCCCGCACTCTGCCACAACCACCAACCCCAGGGAACCAGCCCCACCCAGACCGACCCTTGTCGCCCACTGAGGTGCCACAAGACCCACAACAACCAACTGCGCAGCACAGGAATGTACCAGGTGGCGCGCAGAAACGGCCCATAGGTAGCACCCAGACCAGAACGCTCCCCGTGGTCAGCCCCTCGCCCTGCCGGGGCGACCGCCATCACCTGGGGCGGACAGACAATCCAGCCCGCCTGACTGCCCGGCATCCGCCCGGCCAGTGTCAAGACCAGCACGCTGAGCACTACCAAGACATGCAGACGAACTGAGAACACTTGCCCAATCGAGACTTTTGTGATACACTGCATGAGAGCCAACCTCGCGTAAGAGATGATAACGGGGAGGGTACATATTGTACCCTATATCGCGGGTTGGCTCAAATTCATTATGGGCAAGCCCTAGCCTCTTTTCCGGCCCCTTTACGGAGCTTTCTCCCTTTTTCACCTGCCTGTATGTCCCCAACACGATACGCTCACGATGATGGGTGTGGTGGATGTGCTTCAGTTTGGAGGCAGGTTTGTCTCGTAGCGGCCGACCGCCGCTGCGTCTTGAGTGGAATCGAAGGGTGGTCGCATCCCCGTAGGGCGGGTTGGGCTCGGCTGAGGACGCACCGCCGTGTAACAGGCGGTGCTGGTTGCGGGAGGCAGAGAGCCCTACCCGCCGCCTCGGACGGCAGGTGGCGCGGACAGGCTGGAAAGCCTG
>JACIXY010000073.1 GCA_014360195.1 Bacillota bacterium | reverse complement strand
GGGGATGATCAATTTTTCATACGCGAACTTTTGCGCCTCGGCCCGCGTAACCATAATCAGCCCTGGCGGTGTACCACTCGCGATGGCTGTGGCCGCGCGCTGCTCACGGGCATCCCATGGTTGCAGCTGGTTCTCCACATGAATGTTGGGGAACTCGGCCTCAAAGCGCCGAATGACCTCAAGCATAAGTTGTTCGCGCGCTCCACCCCACCAGTTCATCCATTCTACTTTGATCTTTTCTGCTGCGGGCTTGGGGGGAGGTGTCGCAGGCACGGCAGTCGGTTGCGCAGCAGCGGGTGGAGGTGTCGCGGGCACGGCAGTCGGTTGCGCAGCAGCGGGGGGTTGTGTGGGGGCCTTGGGGGCTTCCGGCGTTGGCGTTGCCTTAGGGGCACAAGCGGCTAACAATGCCCCAATGCCCAATAATCCAGTGGAAAGTAAGAAATCTCGGCGCGTAAACTTGGACATCTCGACCTCCTTGAAATGTTTGACGTACAAGCGAAACCACGCCTAATGCGAACACAATGGCAAGATTCACCTTAGAAGGGTCTTTCCCTCATCACCTCCTTCAAAATCATCTGCGAAATCTTTTGATTACATAACTATTATAGCCGAAAAAATGCGTGGTGTCAAGGGTTTTTTGTTCTTGCGCCAAGAGATCGTTACCAGGTGCTCGTGAAGGAATTGGCCAAGTCTGGCGTTCTTCTGGTAAAAGGATGGTGGCACAAACTTTGCCAGGAGGGAACGCACCTATGGCAGACTTGGCCTACCACGAACTATACCAGATCGATCCGGTAGCGGCAAGGAGACTGTTGGTGAAGACCTATCAGGAGACGGGCAGCGTGCGGGCCACGGCCCAGCGTTGGCACACCTCGCGCCAGGTGGTGCGCCTCTGGGTGCGGCGCTATGCGGCCGAGGGGGAGGAGGGATTGCGCGACCGCTCCCACCGCCCCCACCACAGCCCACGCCAGGTCCCGGCGGACCTCGAGGCCCAGGTCCTCCAGGCCCGCCAGGAGACCCACTACGGGCGCCAACGCCTGGCGGCCCTCCTCCACCAACGGGGCCTGGACATCTCCCCGCACACCATCCGCCACATCCTCACCCGCCATTCCCTCACCTCCCGCCGCCGCAAGCGCCGTATCCTCTACGCCACCCCCTGGGCCTGGGAGCGCGAAACCCCCTTCACCCTTATCCAGGTCGACGTCAAGGATATCCGCGACCAGGAGGCCCTGGGCACGGCCCACACCACCCATCTGAGCCGCTACCACCTCCCCCGTTACCAATGGACGGCCTGCGAGGGGCGCACCCGCCTCCGTTTCCTGGCCTACAGCCATCGCCTCCACCGCACCAACGGGATTGCCTTCCTCCTCCTCGTCCTCCTGTGGCTGCGCGCCCACGGCGTCGAAACCCCCGTCGTCTTTCAGACCGACTGGGGACAGGAGTTCGGGGGCACTAACCCCGCCCGCATCGCCCAACTGACGGAACGCTTCCTGCGCCCTCTCCAAGGCGACCTGAAGCGGTATCCCTTGGGCCGCAAGGGGTACAACGGCCGGGTGGAGCGCAGCCACCGCACCGATGACGAGGAGTTCTATCGCCCCCTCCTCCTCACCGTCCACTCCTTGGAGGAGTTCTTATCCCTTGCCCATCGTTGGGTCTACCTTTACCATGTCCTACGCCCCCATTATGGGCGGGGTATGGGGGGCCAGCCCCCCTTGACCGTCCTGCGCCATCTCGGTTACCAGGGGCCAGACTCCCTCGCCGCCATGATGCCCATCCTCCTCGACCCTATCAGCACCGACTTGCTCATGGCGTGCGATCCGGACGCTGGTAATGATCTGTTGGGCCATTACAACGTTTACGTGCCCTTGACGTTGACATGCCGTATGGGGCATGCTATACTCTCGCCCGCATTGAGGCTTCACAGGCGAGCAGGGCGCTTGTGGTGGCCCCGCGAGTCTGGCGCTCTGAGCAGATCGGCTGTGTCCTTGCCCGCTTCTCGTTGTGAGCAGTTCGGGGTGTGGAAGGGTGGCGGGGTGCCGACCCTCCAAGGCTCAATCTCGATGTGGCGCGGAGCACGTCCAGATTCACGCATTCGCTTCGATTTGACGAGTCCGGAGGGGAGAATGGCAAAGAGGCTCTATGTCGGCAACCTGCCATACAGCATGACGGATGCCGAGTTGCAGGAAGTCTTTGCACGGGTGGGCACCGTGGTAGATGCTACCGTCGTGATCGATCGCGAGACGGGGCGCTCGCGGGGATTTGGCTTTGTCGAAATGTCCGACGATGCCACAGCCGATGCCGCCGTCCAGCAACTCAACGGCGCACAAGTTGGGGGCCGAACCCTGCGCGTGTCCGAAGCGAACCCTCGGCCTTCGCGCGGTCCGCGTGAGGGAAGGGGAAACCGGTAAAAGCACCTCGCGGTAAAAACACAGCCCAGAGGACTGCCCCTGCCGGCCTCTGGGCCGTGTGTGTTTCTAGGTTATGAAGGCTCTCCAGAAGGATGGGCAGGCTCTTTGCGGGCTGGGGCTTCCTCGGCAGAAGGTTTTGCTTCCTCTTCGGTTACTTCCTCATGGATACGTGGTGCCAAGACGCGTACGATCTCCGCTTCGAGCGGCGTGAGCACCGTAACGCCCGGTGGGAAAGGCACATCTCCTACGGTGAGGAAATCGCCATAATCCCGCAGGGAAGAGATATCCACCGCGATCTCATCCGGAAGGTCCTTCGGCAGGCACTCGACTTCCACTTCGGTGAGGAGATGGCTCAGGATGCCGCCCTTTTCTGTAGCCGGCGCGTGCCCCGTGAGAACGATTGGCACAGCACTGGTCAGCGGCCGATCTTGCAAGACGCGGAAGAAATCCACATGCAGCAAGGCACCCGTAACCGGGTGCCGCTGAACCTCGCGGATGAGGGCAGTCTCTCGCGTGCCGTCAATCTCCAGGGTGAAAAGATGCGTCGTGCCTACCGCCTGCAGGACGCGCTGAAGGTCAAAAGCACTGCAGCGCAGAGGCAGTGGTGAGAAGCGAGGGCCGTACAGGACCGCCGGAATTTGCCCCATGCGCCGCAAGGCGCGCGGTTTCTGATCGGCCGTACG
>JACIXY010000072.1 GCA_014360195.1 Bacillota bacterium | reverse complement strand
ATCACCGGCAACCCAAGACCTTGGAAAACGAGAGAAAACTAATGACCTCATACTTAGTAACCTTCCTCCGTGTAAAAGAGGCGAATGTATATGAGAGCGAGCCCGAGTATGAACAGGGCCACCAGGAACGACAGCGCCGCACCGCTGCCGAAATGCAAGAACTTCATACCTACTTCATAGGTAAGCACTCCCAGTACCCTGATGGAATACTGCATTATGATGTAAATGATGTCAAACACACGGAAAAGCTCCATGGTGCGCAGCACCAGGACAACGAGGAGCACCGGCTTGAGCAGCGGCAGCGTTATGTGAGTCAGCTTCCGCCAGAAGCCCGCGCCGTCCACCGTGGCCGCTTCGTACAGACTGTCGGGAATCGTTTGCAGGCCTGCCAGCACGAGAAGGACCACGAGCGGCGTCACCTTCCACGTATCGGCGAGAATGATCATATTGAGCGCCCGCGTAACGCCCATCCACTTCAGGAACGGCCCCAGTAGCGGAACGCCTTCAAACGGCACGTCAAACCCCAGCCACACCTGGTCATAGGTCGGCGGGAACACATGAAGCACCTTCATGAGCCCGTTCAGCGCACCGAACTTGGAGCCCGCGAATATCCACTCCCACATTCGGGCGTTCACCACGGTGGGGACGGCCCATGGAAGCAAAATGATCGCGCGCACAAACGACCTGCCTGCGAACTTCTCGTTCAGGACCAGCGCCATGGCGATCCCAAGCACAAGCTCGATGACGAGAGAGACGACGGTAAAGTAGATCGTCACGCGCACCGCCGGCCAGAAGAGGTCCGATCGGACGAAGTAGTGCACGTAATTGGCAAGCCCGACGAACCTCATGTTTATCCCGCCCACCGTCGGCTCTGCCTCCTGAAAGCTGAGGTAGAGCGCGAAGAGGAGGGGGCCGATGACCACGGCAACTATCAGGACGATGCTGGGCGCGAGGAGCCACCATGCCAGCCTTCGTCCGCTGGAATCACGACTTCGCAAAGACATGTCGCGTAACCCCCGTAGAACTCCTTCCGAACCCACGCGAGGGCCGCGCCACCTGCTGCCGCGGCCCTCGCGCACGGCCGCTGAAAGCGCCCTATTTCTTCGCCAGCACAGCCTTGATCTCCTCGGCCGCCTTGTCCAGCGCTGCCTTTGGCTCCATCTTCATCTGGAGCGCCAGGTGGATGTACCTCTGCAGGATGGACGACACCTCGGGATACGGCGGCACCTTCGGCCTGTGGTGCACGGCGGCGATTTGCTCGCTCTTAACCGCCATCGTCTTGTCCATCATGTTGGCGTACGCGCTCTTCTGGACCGATGTCCACACGGGCATCTCCTGCAGATAGGACCTCTGCACCAGCGGGCTCGTTATGAACTTCACGTACTTCCAGGCCAGATCCTTCTTACGGGAGTTCGCCATGATCGCAGCGCCCTGGAAACCACTGACGGACGCCGTCTTCTTCTTGTCGGCCACGATCCTGGATACCGGGATGAGCCCCATCTCGCCTGCGCCGACGACCTTCGACACCGCCGGGTCGTTCATGAGAGCATACTGGAACGTCCAGTTCGTAGTAAAGGCAGCGTTGCCCGAGATGAAGTCGTCCTTCGCCGCCGTCTCGTCGTTGGTGAGGCACTTCGGGTTGGCGAGACCCTCCTTGAGAAGGCTCACCATGAACTCGAGTGCCTTGACGCCGGGACCCTCGTTGAAGATGGGCTTACCGCTGGCATCGAACGTGTCGCCGCCAAACGCCCCGGTGAGCCACACGTATTCGCAGACGAGGCCCTCTTTCTGGTTCCATGAGTCGGTCCAGGGGTACTTGACGATGTTCTTGGCCTTCATGACCCTCATCTGCTCGACCATTTCTTCAAGGGTCTTCGGCGGGCCGTCGAAGCCTGCCTTCTTGATCATGTCGGCGTTGTAGAAGAACAACTGGAAGTTGGCGAGGAACGGCATGGCCCACGTCTTGCCGTCGAACACGAAGGCGTCCATAATGGCCGGGGCTATGTCCTTCCGCATCTCGGGTGTGATCTTGTCATCGAGGGGCACAACCATTTTCTTCGAAGCGAATTCCGCAGTCCAGATGAGATCGAGGAGTATCACGTCGTATGTGGCCACGGGTGCCACGGCAGAGGCGACGATCTTCTCGTGCTGCTCGTCGTACTTCACGAAGGTGATGTTGACCTTGGTGTCCGTCAGGAACTCGAAGAGGTCGGCCATGTCACGGATGTCATCAGGCTGGTACCCCGCCTGAGCCATGTAGATGACGTTGAGCGTCTCCTTTGCCGATACCCCGAGGCTGCAGGCGGCGACGAGCACAACCATGCACAGCGCGATCAGGATAGCTTTTCGCACCTTGAGAACCTCCTTCTGAATTCGTATGGAGACTTCCACCTTGGAACTTTCCCAACGATACCCCATGACCCGTTGTCAGGCTCTCCAGGACCTTTCCCGGTAGCTTTCGTGACCGACTCGGTCCAGGACAGATGTGCGCTTGCCGAGCGCCATTCCGGCAGCCGCTCACCTCCCTCTCCTGTTTCCCGGCCCCCCTCCGCGCCTCGCCCGCGGCACGCCCTGACTGTTTGACCACACGCCCAGGAGCCCGGGTGCTGCCAGCCCACTCACACATGACCTTGCAGCTTACTTTCTTGTGTGGCTGAACGAACCTGGCAGCAGAACTCCCTCTGCATCTCCGCATAGCCGCGGATCCAGGATATCCGCAGGCCCAGAGAGGCGGAAAGGGGTACACTCAGGGCTCGCCGCGGGCGCGCACACGCTCGCACGCCGGCAACCGGCGCGATGCCCGTCTGGACGGACTGGGCCGCCCTGTACACAGGGCAACGTGCGGGGCAGACGCTCCGCCGGCGTTATCCGATCCGCCCGATCTTTCTACGATGTCTGAACGAACCTGGGGGATTCATTCGACGCGCTGCTGGAATCTCCTGCTGGAAACGGAAAATAGGCCCCACTTTTTCGTGGGGCCCGTACCGAAGGTGATGAAAGCCGTGCTGTTCTCTCGCCGTGATTCAGAAATGCTTCGGGCGGAGCGCGGCGCTAAGTGAGGGTTCGTTAGTTGGTCCGACCTTGCCAACATCTGGGGGTTGCCGGTGATTGCACGAGGGGTGTCAAAATCCGGCCACCGGCCCGACGGGCCGGATTTTGGCGAAGCGCGCCCCGCTTGGGGCGCCGTCCCCGAGTGCAACACCGGCAACCCCTCCCAAAGGTC
>JACIXY010000071.1 GCA_014360195.1 Bacillota bacterium | reverse complement strand
TCTCGACCAAAAAATCGATGTCGCTCTCCTCGTCCGCCTCGCCACGGGCGACGGAGCCGAACACGCGCACGTTGCGGGCGCCGTGCTTGGCGGCGATCCGCAGGATCTCCTCCCGTTTCTCCTTCAGCAGCTCCTCAAAGGTCATAGCCCAGCTCCTTGAGGTTCCTGGCGATGGCGGTGTCCAGCCTCGCGGCCTCGGCCTGCTGCTCGCGAAGCTGCGCTACCAGGCGTTTCATCTTCTCCTCGAAGGGCTCGTCGTCCTCTTCTTGCGGTGGAGCGCCCACGTAGCGGCCGGGTGTGAGCACGTAGCCGTGCTTGCGGACCTCCTCGAGCGTCGCGCTCTTGCAGAAGCCGGGGACGTCCCGGTACTCGCCGGCGTTCTTCTCGCCGCCTGCCTTGCCGGCAGGCAGGCGCCAGGCGTGGTAGGTGTCGGCGATCTTGCGGATGTCCTCGTCGCTGAGTTCGCGGTGGGTGCGGTCCACCATCTGCCCCATCTTGCGGGCGTCGATGAACAGGATCTCGCCCAGGCGGTCACGGAAGCGCCTGTCTGCCCGCCAGGCAGGCCCGTTCTTCTTGTCCCGGGCGAGGAACCAGAGGCAGGCGGGGATCTGGGTCGAGTAGAAGAGCTGCCCCGGTAGCGCCACCATGCAGTCCACGAGGTCTGCCTCGATGATGTTTTTGCGGATCTCGCCCTCGCCGGACTGGTTGGAGGACATGGACCCGTTGGCGAGCACGAAGCCGGCAAGCCCCGCGGGCGCCAGGTGGTGGATCATGTGCTGGACCCAGGCGAAGTTGGCGTTGCCGGCGGGCGGCACGCCGAACTTCCAGCGGCGGTCCTCCCGCAGCCCCTCCCCGCCCCAGCGCTTCATGTTGAACGGCGGATTGGCCAGGATGTAGTCGGCCTTGAGGTCGGGGAAGCGGTCGTTCGTGAACGAGTCGCCCTGTTCGATCTTCCCGTCGATCCCGCGGACGGCGAGGTTCATTTTCGTCGCGCTCATGACGCAGCTTCCTCGTCGAGCACGGCGGGGTCCCAGATGCGCTCGGCCAGCCTCTGGTAAAGCGCCTGCCTGGCATCAAGGTCTGCCTTCTTGAACTCGGTGTGCGCGACGAACCGCAGACCGCTCTCCTCGATGAAACGTTGGAAGCCGGGGTTGTGCTCGTAAGCATCCTCGTGGAGGCTCCGCGCGAGCAGATTCTGGCCACGGTAATGCTCGCGCTTCTCGGCATACGGCATATCGCCGTAGCTGGCGTTGAAGCTCTTGGGCAGGAGAAGAAGGCCGCCGATGCGGTTGCGGTACTCCTGGAACTCGCTCGGGTGCGAGAACTCATCGGTGTGCCGCTCGGGATGGTCGGCCCAGATGTGCTCGATCTCATAACCCTTCTTGCCGCCCTGGACATACTCGCCGTAGCGTGAGGGTTGCCCGGAGCGTGTCTCGACGTAGTCGGTCATCCGCGCTAGCAGGCGGTGGATCTGGCGGCCGTTCATCCCATGCAGGCGGAAGGCGCTATTCGCCGCGAAGTCGGGCGCGGTCTCGGGGTCGAAGCGGTCCTTCAGCATCGCGGCGAGCTCCGGGGCGCTCATGCCGCGGATGTCGCGCATCACGAGGAACATCGCGTACTGCATCGTCGAGTAGTCGATGGCGCGGAAGTTCCAAATGCGGCGGTGGATCAGGATGTCCAGATAGGCCGCCACGACGCGCACCTTGCGCAGCGCACCGGCTTCGTCATCATCGGCCTTGAGCGGTGCGAGCAGCACCGGATACTGGAGGGTGAAGTTGTGCTGGGCGTTGAAGTGCACGCGCTCGAGACCGGGCGTCAACGTCTCGCCCGCGCGGCGCAAACGTTCGTACCAGCGGCTGTAAAAGGCGAAGTCGCGCTCGATAAAGCGGGCAAACTCAGTGCTCCCGGTGAGGCCGAGGCGGTCTTTATTGTCACGCACCCAGCGATGGAACTCGGTGCCAATCAGGTCGAAGTCTTTGGGCTGGGCGCCGCGCTTGCGCTCGCGGATGCTCTCGGCGTACTGACTACGGAGCCACGATTTGATGGCGTCGGCGTCCTCGTCCTTGCCGAGCTCGGTGAGCGCCTGCACGCGCTTCTTCCAAGTGCGGCTCGCGCGCGCACGTTTCTCGGCATCCGTGATGTTGGCGAGCAGGTAGCCCTTGAGCATGTCCGCGGGCGTGAGAGACAGCCCGCGATCGTTCATCGTCTCGAAGATGGTGTAGGCATCCCTGTCGGAGTAGGCGGTGATCTCGACGAGATGCACGTTCTCCACCAGCCAGTCCACAAAGTACGGCAGCGCAGGGCCGGTGAGTTGCTCGGGGAAAAGGTCTTCGATGTCCGAGAAGCGCGCCAGGATGTTGGCGATGGATTCTGACGCGTCGGCTCCCTGGAACTCCTCGCCCTTGTAGAGCGCCTCCATGCAGGCTTCACGCTCTGGGATGTCGAGGTTGAACGAACGCTTGCCGTACTTCAGCGAGAAGATGAGATCAGCGATCTGCCCCTTTTGTTCGGCGTCTTCGAGCTTGTGGTGGAGGTAGATCAGGAGCAGCATCAGCGTGGTGAGCCGCTGCTGACCATCGATGATAAACTTCTGGCCGTCCTTCTCGCTGATGATGATCGAGCCGAGGAAGTAGTGGCCATAGTTGGCTACGCTGCTCCGTTCGTGACCCTCCTCGTAGCTTTCCAGGAACTTGTCCGCGAGGTCGTCGATCAGCTGCGCGACCTGCTTGCGCTGCCACTTGTACTCGCGCTGGTAGTAGTCGATCGAATACTTGCGGCCAGCAAGTAGTTCCCGGACCGTACGACCTTTGGCGTCGATCTCGCGGGAGAGCTGCGTGGGGCGGCTCATGCTGCGGTCACCTCCCTGGGCATGTGGAGAATGTACTGCTCGATCTTCCCGTCGATCCCGCGGATGGCGAGGTTCATCTTGGCGAGCCGCCAGGTGGTGTAGTTGAGCTCCTGGCCGTAGATGCTGATGTCGCTCCGAGCGCGGCCACCGTTGCCGTTGCCCGTCGCGTGGGCCTCGATGAACTCCTCGGACTGCACGAACATTCCGGCCGAGCCGCAGCAGGGATCATAGACGCGGCCGCGGTAGGGCTCGAGCATCTCCACGAGGAGCTTGACGATGCAGCGGGGCGTGTAGAACTCCCCGCCCTTCTTGCCTTCGGCGCTGGCGAACTGGCCGAGGAAGTACTCGTAGACCCGCCCCAGGATGTCGCGGGCGTGGTTGTCACC
>JACIXY010000070.1 GCA_014360195.1 Bacillota bacterium | reverse complement strand
ACCAGCTCCGGCATCCTGGTGGCTTGAGCGTCGGGAGGGTGGGTTTTTGGTAACCAGATTTCGAACAGGGTTGTTCCCCCAGGGACCACCTGCCCGCAAATCCTGGTCCTTTGAGGACCAGCCGCCCATGGGCATCTGGGAAGGTGGTCACCTGGGGACCAGATGGTGCTCGAACTTGGCTCCCTGGGGACCATCTCCGCGTGAGTCCTGGTCCCCATGGGACCAGTTCCGGCCTTCTGCCGGCTGAACCGCGAGGAGGGTGGATCTCTGGTAACCAGATTTCGCACGGGGTTGCTCCCTCAGGGACCACCCGCGCAGGAGATCCTGGGATCCCAGGGACCACCCAGGGACGAACGCAGCCACGCGGCCACGTGTCGATCATGCTTAACGCAGAAGGAAAGGGCTGCCGCGTCATCAGCCAACGGGCAGTTCTGGGTCCTGGACCTGAACATGTAGCATGTACATGGCTAGGCTCAGAGTTGGAGCGTGTGCGAGCTGTACGCGGTCCGCTCGGGCGCCATGCGGTTAGAGGGATCAGAACGAAGGGACCGAGACGACGCTAATGGCGGTATCGTCGGTCAGGGAAGAAGAGACCGTGACCGCCCCTAACGATGTTCTTGGGGTGACCAGAGCCAGCGACCATGTTCGCACCTTTCTTTCCCTGTCTTCACCGACACAGGGCAGGGCTACATGCATGCCAGCATGAGCCTGGCGGGAGGAATCGCTGGGCTCGACCGAGAATTATCAACAGGGGGTGCGGTCGCCCCCCTAAGTGGAGTTGATTAACCCCCGGCGTTCCAGCGGGTGTCAGGTTGCCGGTGTCACCCCTTTCTCTTGAGTCACCGGCCACCCCTCCCAAAGTCGAGACAGTTTCTACACGGGACTGTTGAAACTCCCCAGCAACGACCGGTCTACCCGAGCACGGCGACGGTCTTGCACGCTTCAGCCGGGCTGCGTTGACATGATGTGGGAAACATCAGCAGTCTCTTGCGCTTTACTTGCTGGTGTGCCAGATACCGCCGTCGCGGGAAGCCGTGGCCTTGCAGGGAGCTTTCAGCGCCAGGGGCGGGCTTGGAAGGTGGCTCGAGTTCCCCACTGAATTCCGGATTGCCTGAGGCCCTGGAATAGGGAGCGGAGATCTCTGAGCACCCGCACTTGGGCGAGTTGCGGCCTAGAAGCTACCTCATAAAACCGGCTTCTTGCCGAAGATGTACATCCTCAAATCGCGTCTACGAGGCACGACGAGGAGCTGTCCGTCGTCTTAAGGGCGTTTTGGAGCATTCTTCTAGAATGGTGTTCCAGGATTGCCTCTTCCAAGCAAACGCGCCCGCTATTGCATCTCGAGGCTCGCGATTTCCGGGCTGCAGATGTAGACACCTGCCCAAGGCGAGCACTTCGGAGCGGCCTTCTGAGCCTGAAGGACATGGGCGGTAATGAATCAGCCTGTTACATGCGAATGAGCCTGTCGCATAAGACGCCCGGGGGTGTTCCGAACCACCACACCGGTGCGAGCAGGGAGGAAACATAAACAATGCTGCCAAGGGAAAGACACAACATACTGGGGCGGGCGCCCGCTCCTACTCCCCTAGTCTCGGCGCGAGACGTCTCGAAGTACTTCATGCTTCACGAGACGCTCCTTGCCCGCTACCTGGCGGGAGCGAAGGACCGCACGGTTAAAGCAGTGGACGGCGTCAGCCTCGACGTGTACCCGGGGGAGACGCTCAGCCTGGTAGGAGAGTCGGGCTGCGGCAAGAGCACGCTCGGGCGGACGATCGTAGGGCTGTACGAACCCACCTCGGGGCATGTCATGTTCGACGGAAGGCCCATCTCGGGACCTGAGGCCATGCCGCGGGCGAGCCTCAGGCGCCAGGCCCAGATCATCTTTCAGAATCCATACAGCTCCCTCAACCCGCGCCACACAGTACGCCAGATTCTGGGAGTAGCCCTGGCCGCGCGCGGGGTGCCCGCCCGCGAGCGCGAGGCGGAAACCATAGCCCTGCTCCGCCGGGTCGGCTTGAGCGCGGACCACATAGACAGGTACCCGCATCAGTTCAGCGGCGGCCAGCGCCAGCGCATCGGCGTGGCGCGGGCGCTCGCTATGCACCCGAGATTCGTGGTAGCCGACGAACCCCTTTCATCGCTGGACGTGTCGGTGCAGGCCCAGATCATCAACCTGCTGCAGGGGCTTCAGGAGGAGCTCGGGCTCGCGTATCTCTTCATCACCCATGACCTGCGGGTCGTGTACCACATCAGCCACAGGGTTGCAGTCATGTACCTGGGGCAGGTGGTCGAGGTCGCTCCCACGGACGAGTTGTTCGAGAACCCGCTCCATCCATACACGCAGGCGCTTCTGTCGGCGATCCCCAGCATCGAGCGGCACCGCCGGCGGCAGAGGATCATGCTGGACGGGACGGTGCCGACGCCCATCGACCCACCGCAGGGTTGCCGGTTCCACCCGCGGTGCCCCCGGCGCACGGACCGGTGCGAAGTAGAGGCTCCGGAATTCCGGCAGGTGTCAGGGATAGCGGTGGCAGGAGCAAGAGCAGCGGCGGAAGTGGGAACTGGAGCAGGAACTGCACGAGAGGCGGAAACACGGACAGAAGCAGGCACAATGCCGCAGGGCCACTTCGTTCGCTGCCATCTTGCCTTCGCCTGAGGGCCGCCCGGACCCTCTCGACTCTGGAGCAACAGAGCGGCACATAATCAGCCATTCCTCATGACTCAGATCAGTCAAGGGCCGCCTGGGTGAACGCTCATGCGACTCAGTCTCGGCACGGGCACCCCCGCCCCCGGTCTCACCGGGTGCGGCGACGGGCTCGACACCGGCATCCACGTCCGCCCAGGCCGGCATACCGCTCGCCATGCCGACACACCCCTGCCCGCCTGAAGCCCCGGTAGACAGCGGCCGCCCGCCCGTCCAGGAGAACGTGGGAACCCGGTCTCCCTCAAGCGCGAACTCTGGCGGCGTGGATCCGGCAAGGTCCACCGGCGCGCCGTCCCATACAAACACGGGTGCGAGGAACGGGATTTTTCCTTATGTCGCGGCGCGGACTTTCAGCCTGTGGCGTGGCCTGCGGAGGCGCCGGCAATGGACCCTTCACGCCGACGTCCTGGTTTGCGGGCGACGGGCGAGGCGCGCCAGGGTTTATGGGTCGGCTTCCCCTTACCTCTATCTTTTATCTCGTCGGGCACGGTCATTATCCGCGTCGAGTCATCCTTGCGCTGCGTATTCATCGGCCCCACCTCGCTCGTCCGCTCCACCCCTCACGGCCCTTCACTCCTCGTCGCGCTCGCGCCTGCTTGCGGCTCCTCAATCGGCCAGCTTCAGAAGGCGTTTTGCATTACCCCCGAATATGAGGGCCATGTCGTCCTCCGGGATCCGCAATTCCCTGCATGCTCGTATCTGATCCAGCAGGTAACGCTGGGCGAATCCCCTCGGGAACCAGCTCGAATCGCTTCCGAAGATGATCCTGCGCGGCCCCA
>JACIXY010000007.1 GCA_014360195.1 Bacillota bacterium | reverse complement strand
TTCTCCGACTTGGCACATTGTCACGACATCATTTTCGAAAATCCCAGCCCATCTTCCAATTCGTCCCTTACAGCCTCACCGCTGCCTTACCGCTCTGTTACGTTTCATGCCTTGCGGAATTCCTGAAAACTGGTCTGGGTTCTTGATATAGGCTGCTAGCATAAGGGAATTGGGGGCTAAGTGGGAGTTTCTGCTGGCAGCAGGTGGCAGGGCAAAAGTCTCACAATTACTTCTTTGGCTCTTGATTGGTGGGCGTGTTGGCGCTGTTCGGGTTGGAGCGGATGCCTGGAATAGTTGAGGGTGACAAGAATGAGCCGTCTGTAGGCAATGACGGTACGCACCCACAGCGCCGCGTAGGTGACGGCGCTTACATGAGAGGTCTCTTTGCTGACTTTGCGCGCTACAAGCTCATGGAGAAGGGTCTATTCCGTATCGCTCCAGGACGCGTGCGGTAGACTCGCGGTCTTCCTGGGATACCTTGAGCCTCATCCCGGATAGAACACCGAGCTCAGCGACGTCGCAGATGCCGTATGAACCTTGATAAGAGCTGCAAGCGGGATGCGGCCCGGTCCATGACTGGTAGACGACTGGAAGCCTATATCGCAAGCCGAGTGATGCACATGACAAGATTGCACACGAACAGAGCGAGCAGATATGGCATTAGAGTTCTTGCACTTGCATTTGCACTTGCGCTGGCGCTGGCGCTGGCTTGTGCATGCGCGCTCGGGGCCGGCGCTGCGGGCACGAGCACCATCAAACTCAAGGTGGGGGCAACGCCGGTGCCGCATGCGGAGATCCTTGAGCAGGTCAAACCCATGCTTGCCGCGAAGGGCATATCCCTCGAGATAATCGAGTTCACCGATTATGTCACCCCGAACCTGGCCCTTGGCGACGGCGACATTGACGCCAACTTCTTCCAGCACATTCCTTATCTCGAGCAGTTCGCGTGTGATAGGCGGCTCGACATTACATATATCGCAAAGGTCCACATAGAACCCATGGGCGCGTACTCCAAGAAGGTCAAGGATATAAAGGACTTGAGGGACAGAGCGAGAGTGGGTATCCCGAATGACCCGACGAATGGCGGAAGGGCGTTGCTCCTCCTCCAGCGAGCCGGCCTGATAACGCTGGACAAGAATGCCGGCATCACCGCGACCAGGTTCGATATCACCTCAAACCCGAAGAACCTCCAGATAGTCGAGCTTGAGGCTGCGCAGCTCCCGAGATCCCTCGATGATCTGGACTTGGCCGTCATCAATTCCAACTTCGCCCTCGAGGCCAAGCTCGTTCCAACGAGAGACGCTTTGTTCATCGAGGATAGCCACTCGCCGTACGTAAACGTGCTCGCTGTGAGGGCCGGCGACAAGAATAACCCGGCGCTCAAGGAGCTCGCTCGGGCGCTGACTTCCCAGCAGGTAGCTGCGTTCATCAACAAGACCTACCCCGGGTCGGTAGTTCCTGCCTTCGGCCTTGAGTTTTGAAAGCAGAGGGTGGGTTCACGTCCAATGGTGGGAGGTGTCTCTGTGTCGCCCGACGCAAACGTCCAAACGCTTCCACATCATTTCGTTTGTACCCACGCCCAAGCCAGGGCGCTCATCGAAGAGAGGGATCGGTTCTACATAGCCGTCTGCGGGTGTCGCGAGCAGCAAGGTGGGTGCTTCCCGTTCGCGGATGGACGTGTGCCTCATCTTCAACCCAGAGCTCTCCACCGGAACAGAGCGGAGACCTGCAAGCAAACATGACGCTCTTGAGACCGTGGCCGAGGCCGATGCCAAAGGCTTGATATCAAGGCCATTTCGCAATCTCGAGCACCCCGACGAGCTGGACGGCGGCATCTGCTTCTGCTGCCCGGAATGCTGCTATTACTTCCGGCACCCCGAGGAGCACTGCGACAAGGGGAGCCTGTGCGAGTCCACGCTTGCCGGCAGTTGCACTGGTTGCCTCCTCTGCGTGGAGAGCTGCCATTTCGGGGCGCGACGGGCGGCCGATGGGCGCCTTGTCGTGGATAGGGACAAGTGCTATGGCTGCGGACTGTGCGTCGGCGCCTGCCCTGCCGGTTGCATCGAAATGAAGTGAGGGGCATCGCAATCCTCAGCGACGATACGTGGGCGCGGGCGCAATCTGACACTGATACAACTGGGGTTTCCGGCTGAGGTGCGCCCCCGGGCTACCCTCTCGCGGGGAGAGGGCAGCCCGGGGGCTCTGTTCGTCACAGGAGGCGTGTCGGATGCGCACATCTGATGGGAAAATTGCACGTTGTCGTGCAAGGGCGTTACATGCTGGCACAATACGTGAGCGCGGCACCTTACTATTCGTTGCTGGAAACCAGGTTATACCACACGATATTGGTGTTTCGCGAATATATTCACGATGCGTGATAGCAACAAGAGATGGTATCATAGGATCGTTGATGGTTGACGAAAGGCAATGGACACTTCGCTGGTGGCCTTTCTGACTCTAATGGGGAGGTGATGACCATGAGACAAGTTCGAATCCACTCGATTCTCCTCGGCCTTCTCATACTTACTCTGGGCATCGTTTGGCTTCTCCGGAACCTCGGAGTCGTCGAGGCGGATATCGGTGGGCTTATCGCAACATACTGGCCTGCCCTGCTCATTATCTGGGGGCTGGATGCCATCTTCTCCGCAGTATCTCCCCATTCCAACGGCGGAAGCCGGTCGCAAGGAGTCTTCAGTGCCTCAGGCATTTTCGGCCTCGTCCTGGTCATTCTTGGGGTCGTCATAATCGGTCGCAACCTCGGCCTGTACCATGTCGACCTTTCAATCATCTGGAGAGTACTGTGGCCGATCGTCATCATCCTCATCGGATGGAGCCTCATACGCGGGTCATCCGCCGCAGGCGGCACGTACTGGGCAGTCATGAGCGGGATCGAGCGCAAAGTCCCTGGCTGGAACCTTGAACTTCTCCGAAGACTTCTGCGGCGAGGAGCGGCCAGCTGGCAGGGATTTTGCGCACGTATCGCAGCCACACCGCCGCGGGACGAAAAGCACGGGTCCGCGTCGCCGCGAAACCCCCGAAATAGCTGGTGCGCCACGAGGGGCTCGAACCCCCGACCCGCTGATTAAGAGTCAGCTGCTCTACCAACTGAGCTAGTGGCGCACCTAAACTTGGGTTATTCACTTTCACACGGCCGGGAGCAGCCGGCCGCGCCACATTAACAAGATGGTAGCGGCGACTGGATTCGAACCAGTGACACCGCGGGTATGAACCGCGTGCTCTGACCAACTGAGCTACGCCGCCCTAACGCATGCAAGGCGCGTGGGGCGTCGGACGCTTTCGCCTCCGTACGTCCCACGCTAACAAAAATGGTGGCGGGGGCTGGACTTGAACCAGCGACCTCCGGGTTATGAGCCCGACGAGCTACCAACTGCTCTACCCCGCGACGTAAACTTTGCTGCGGGCGCCGCGCCTCACGTGCCGCGCCCCGTCACACCCGTTATTATAGCACATAAACTTGTTCCGTCAAGTGGTAAATGCGGCCTCCGCCACAGAGCATAGCCCCGCAGCCGCACAATCAACCACGCAGTCGCAAGCAACCAAGGCCGTGAGCGGCTCACGCTTGAGCACACCATAGGCCGCCAGCGACGCGCCGTCACTTGTGTCCGCGTTCTCCCTAGGCCTGTGGGTAAACCATCCGGGCAATGCAGCGGCCCGCAACTTCTAGCGTTGTCACGACCTGCCCCGCTTCACCCTACCAGCATATGCTCCTGCCTTCCGCAGTGTGCCTGCCTCGCTTCGCGGCACTACGGTGGCATTCAGATAATCCCGAGTTCTTTCCCGACTTTCGAGAAAACATCCAATGCAAATGTCAGATCGTCCTTCGTGTGCTCCGCCGTCACGATCGTCCTCACACGCGCCGCGCCCACCGGCACCGTCGGATACGCTATGCCCTGGGCAAACACCCCTTCCTCGAAGAGCCTGTCGGACAGTTTCATCGCGAGCGGGCCGTCCCCCACGATGACCGGGGTTATCGGGGTCTCGCTGATGCCGGTGTTGAAGCCAAGGTCCTGCAGGCCCTTCTTGAAGAACCTCGCGTTGTCCCACAGCCGCTCGATGAGTTCAGGCTCGTTCAGCAGTATGTCGATGGCTGCGATGGCCACCGCTGTCACCGCCGGTGGGTGCGAGGTGCTGAAGAGGATGGGCCGCCCGCGCTGCAGCAGGTACTCGATGAGCGCCCGGCTCCCGGCCACATACCCGCCCAGGCAGCCGATGGCCTTCGAGAGCGTCCCCACCTGGATGTCCACCTGCCCGTGGAGCCCGAAGTGGTCCACGGTGCCGCGCCCGTTCGCGCCCAGCACGCCACTGGCGTGCGCATCGTCCACCATGGTGATGGCGCCGTATTCCTTGGCCACGCGCACGATGTCCGGCAGCGGCGCGATGTCGCCATCCATGCTAAACACGCCGTCCGTGATGACCAGGATACGCCTTGCTCCCCTGGACTCCTCGAGAAGCTTTCTCATGGCATCCACGTCACGGTGCGGGAACACCTTGATCTCCGCCCGGCTCAGGCGCGCACCGTCGATTATGCTCGCATGGTTGAGCTGGTCACTGATGATGACGTCTCCGCGCCCGAGCAGGCACGAGACCGTGCCGGCGTTCGCCGTAAACCCTGACTGAAACACGAGAGCCGCCTCGGTCTTCTTGAACTCCGCCAGCTTACGCTCGAGCTCCACATGAAGCTGCATCGTGCCGGCGATGGTGCGGACCGCACCCGAGCCGACGCCCAGTTCGTCTATGGCTTTTTTCGCGGCCTCGCGCAGCTTCGGGTGGGTAGCGAGCCCGAGATAGTTGTTGGACGAAAGGTTCACAACGGCCCGCCCGTCGAACACCGCCCTGGCCCTCTGCTCCCCCTCGAGCATCCTGGGAAGCCTGAAAAGCCCCTGCCTCTTAAGCTCGTCGATTTCCTCCTGCACGAAAGCCAATGCGTCCTGCATGGAACTTCCTCTCCGCACGACCCCCTCAGCCTCCTCCGCACCGTGGCCGGCCCAGCCGCCGTCGCACCTTGTGGCAACTCAAGTCCACGGTCCGCCGTCGGGGTCTGCGGCGTTCCCTCCCTCCATTACTGTATTTGGGTCACACATCACCGTACATCGGCCCACAGACTGCATCGTACAGCCGCCCGCGGCACGCCTACCTGCGTAGCTGCGCCGACATATGCATCTCCAGGCTACGGGTAGAGCACGATCTTCCCGCAATTCCCCGATCTTGCAAGCTCCATGGCCTTCTCGAAATCGTCAAGCGGGAACCTGTGAGTGATTACGGGCGACACATCGAGGCCCGCCCGAAGCAAAGCCGCCACCCGGTACCACGTCGCGAACATCTCTCGTCCGGAGATGCCCTTGAGAATCGCCCCCTTGAATATTACCCCATCCGCAAGGTCGATCTCAACCGGCCGCGACGGCAGACCGAGGAGGCTCATCTGGCCGCCCTTGCGCAGCGCGGCGAGGCCCTGGCGGATGCCGTCAGGGTGCCCTGACATCTCGAGCACCACATCGACGCCCATACCGCCCGTAGCGTCCATCATAACCTTCACCGGGTCCTCCCGCCGCGAGTTGATGACGATATCCGCGCCGAGTTTCCTCGCCAGGTCCAGGCGGTATTCATTGACATCCGTGACGAACACGCGCGTCGCTCCGGCCATACGCGAGATCGGAACGGCGCAGAGGCCTATGGGGCCTACACCAATGATGGCAACGGTGTTCGCGGCCACGTCCGCCGAGAAGACGGTGTGGACGGCGTTGCCCAGCGGGTCGTGGATGGCTGCGATCTCCACGGGCACATCGGGCGCGACCTTCCAGATGTTCTCCTCGGGCACGGTGATGTACTCGGCAAAGCAACCGTCCCTGTCGACGCCGATGATCTCGACGTTCTGGCAGATGTGGCCCTTGCCGGTGCGGCAGTGGAAGCACACCCCGCACGTGATGTGGGTCTCCGCGGAAACAAAATCCCCCGGGGCGGTGGACCTTACCTGCGGCCCAACCTCGACCACCTCTCCGCAGAACTCGTGGCCGAAAACCCTCGGGGGATGGATCCTCGACTGCGACCAGGGATCCCAGTTATAGATGTGGATGTCTGTCCCACATATGGCGGTGGCCTTGACCTTGACCAGCACGTCCCTTGGACCCACGCTCGGGATGGGCACCCTGGTCATCGCCGCCCCCGGCCCTGTAGTCGGTTTGATGATGGCCCTCATCTCTCCGGTCATTCAACCTGCGCCTCCCTCTCGCACCTTGCCAACCCGACCTGACGCGCGGCGACTTGCCTCACGACTGCCGCTCGCTGCCGCTCGGACGTCCCGCGCGTGTTGATTATTCGCCGCCGGTCCCTCAAACTCCTTGCTTCACGCTGGAGACACAATCGAAAACAACCGGGGTCCCGCCGCCTTCGGCCGCGTAATCTTGGTCAATTTCCATGCAAGATATGCAACAGCGCATATCATACTACCGTCTCAGGGTACTACCGTATGCAGTCCGCCTCTCTCAACTCTATTTCCCCTGCCACCACTACTTGCCTCCCTTCCTTCTTTGCCCTGGTTGAAGCGAGGCTTGCCATGTTGATGAGGTCATTGACAGTGCACGACTCAAAGTCTCCATGCCGAGGAGAAGCCCGCCGGCCCCCGGCCACGCCTGCGGAAGCTGCCACTTTGATTCCCGGTGGCCACTCTTCCTCAGAGATCGCATTTATCATTCGCAAGGCAAGCTTCCTGGCTTCTTCTAGAGGCTTCACGGTTACAACTGCAAATTCATCACCTGCGTACCGAAACAGATGATCGGAGCCTTTTTCCACCACACCGCTCAAGACCTTTGCCACCCTGCAGAGGATCTTATCGCCCTCCACGTGCCCGAGTTCCTTGTCAACTGCCCCGAAGTTGTCCAGATCCAAGAATATAATCGCGATCTCCTTCCCATCCTGCAGAAGTTCCAGGGCTTTCCGTTGGAGAGCCTCTGCTTGTTGCAGTCCCGTAAGGGCATCTGTGTGCTTTCCGAGCTCAGCGTAAAGGGCTGATTTCGTCACCACCCCGACCGGACGCTCTTCTACCACCGCCACAAGCCGCTCGATGCCGTGTCGCTCAAGCAGGTCCTTCGCCTCCCAAAGTGAGCACGTGGGGGGTACAGTCACAACTTCCTTAGTCATCGCGTCCGCTATAAGCCGGTTCGGATGACAACGTCTTATATCGCGTGAGGTTATAATCCCCACGAGCCGCCCGTCCTCTACAACGGGAAGCCCTCCGATCCTGGTCCTCTCCATAAGCTCGGCTACGCGAGCCACCGAATCCTCAGGCTCAACCGTTACAAGCTCTTTGGTCATGATCTCCCCTACGGTCTGCATTACAAGTCCACCGCCCGGTTTACTTGAATCACGATATTCACCTGAGCCTTTACAACCGCCTGTTCATCGGCTACGCGTTCACATTCCTCCAAGAGGATAGGTAGGAGCTTGTCCTCCGGTAACAACTTCAAGAGAGATCTTTTCAATACGGCAGCTTCAAACACCCGGTGCTCGATCCTGATGATTTCATACTGTTCTGGGGAGAGGGCATCTACCATCCTGCGCACAGCTTCGGGCCCGATGGGAGCTTTTTTCCCTACAAGTAAGGCGTCCTGCATGGGTGGGATCTCGAATTCCGACAACCTTATGGTCATCTCCGCTTTGCGTAGAGGTTCCGAACCACGCAAATGTGACCCTGCCTTGGAAGACATATATCAATCGCCTCCCTCTCGAATCTATACATAACCAACTCCGAAGTTGCAGCGACGGCCGCATGTGGCGCGTGTTGCAGTGCGCGTGCCCGCTCACCACATCACCATATCCCGGATATCACCACGGCACACACAGTTTGTAACTTTGAGCCTCGTCATCTACAGTCGAAGCCTAACCCAACCACTTCAGCCATGGCCTCCTCTCAAGCAGACGGATGGCCTAAACTTCGTGTAACCTTCCGTGCAATTTGAGGTGCCGGCTCCCGGCGCCGTTGTGGTAAACGTTGTGGTAAAACTGAGTTGTAAGAATTCATGGGAGGGAACCACTAGCGTTAGCATATCACACCAAGAAGAAATCTGGAAGAGCAACCAGGTCATCCCCAACGCCGCCCAGGAGGGCGCGGTCGTCATGCTCTATGGAGGACAGCGCATGCCGTGTGTAAGACGGCGCAGGTAGCATACAACGTACACGACGCAGGAGCGGCAGGAGCGAGCCCGGCCCGAAACGTCCAGGGAAGTCGCCGATCAGGTTGCCGGTGCTTGCGCGACGGGGTGTTGAAATTCCGCCATTTGCCTGCGGGCGAAATCTCGCCAAGGCGTCCCGCTCGGGGCGCCGTCCCCGGAGCTGAGCACCGGCAACCGCGAAGTAGCCCGGACTCTGGAAAAGTGGCAGCGATTTCTGACGCTCCACTTAACTTGTGCACGACATTTGGCTGGCTGGTAGCAGAGGAAAGAGTCCGGCAGTGCCCGTATTCTCCTGTAAAGGCGGGTCAACCTCCTCTGACGGAACGATGGTGCAATAGTTCGATCTTTCGCCACACTTTCTTCATAGAATCCTGAAAAGAGGCGGATATAATCATTCTTGAGGGTAGCATCGCGGACCTTCCGCGGATACCCTCGAGAAAGAGATCCCGAAAGGAGGTGGACACATGAGAGGCAAAATCCTGCTACCTGCTCTAACCCTGTTGCTGGTGCTCGGACTGGCGCATGCGGCTTCGGCCGGCGGGCGTGGCTGGGGTTTCTGGGGAGCTGGCGCTACTATGCCATCTGCGCGCGGTAACTGGCTTAACCCCGTGGAGGCGCTTCAACTCACCGACGAGCAGATAGCGAAGCTCCAGGAACTTCAAGAAACCACGTACGCCAAGACGAGGGACCTGAGAATCCAGCTTCAGGACCTCATGTTTGAGCTAAGGCAGCTCAGGCTGCAGAGGAACCCAGATCAGTCTGCTATCAACTCCAAGCTTGAGCAGGTGAACAACCTGCGCAAGCAACTTTATGAAATCGGTCAACAGAACCAGGAGCAAATGAAGTCCATCCTGACGCAGGAACAACTGGCGAAGATGACAACCCCTTGGGGTGGTGGTAGACGCGGCAGGCACGGTGCGCCCGGCAGAATGGGCCCGTGCAGATGGTTCTAAATGAGAGTGCGAAAGCGCTCCCGGCCTTTGGGAGCGGTTGGCGGTGACTCAAAGAGAAAGTGCCACCGCACGCGCCGTGCGGGAGCGTACATCTCTACAGCACAGCCTGCAGTCGTCCGGGCGGGGGTCACACCCCCGCTACGGGCGCTGCAGGCTTACCAAGATCATTAGTCGCTTCCCGGGAGGCGTTTGCAACATTGAGTACCATGAGTACCATCCTGGTAGTAGAAGACGAGGAATCGGTCCGCGAACTGGTGCGCATGTACCTAGAGAATGAGGGCTTCCGCGTGGAAACCGCGAGTGACGGCGAGGAAGCGCTCAATAAAGTCAAGGCCAACACCCCTGACCTTATCATCCTGGATATCATGTTGCCCAAGTTCGACGGTTGGACCGTCTGTAGGGAGGTAAAGAAAACCTCGAACGTACCCATTATCATGCTCAGCGCGAGGACGGAAGAGTTCGACCGGGTGCTTGGCCTTGAGCTTGGCGCTGACGACTATATTCCCAAGCCGTTCAGCCCCCGTGAGATGGTCGCCCGCGTGAGGGCGGTCTTGCGGAGAACTAGCGCCAGTCCCGAAGCCACTGGACGGGTAATCACCTACCGGGATCTCACCATAGATCGTGATGCCAACCGCGTGGTGATAAGGGACAAAGAGGTAGCAATGACTCCCAGGGAATTCGAGCTGTTGTGGTTTCTGGCTTGTCACCCGGGCCGCGTATACAGCCGCGAACAGCTTCTCGAGGAAGTTTGGGGGTACGAGTACCTGGGCGACGGGCGCACGGTCGATACGCATATCAAGCGGTTGCGGGAGAAACTCCACGCAGATGGTGAGACTACATACATCAAAACGGTATGGGGGCGCGGTTATAAATTCGAGGCGAGCGAGTAGATGTGGAGAAGTCTTTTCGCAAAACTCCTGGTATCATACCTGATCGTAGCGCTGTTGACCTTGCTGGCTGTGGGCGTTGTCATGTCCCAGCTATTCGCCAACTACTACTACTCTACCAGGGAACGCCACCTCATCCAAAGAGGCAAGGCCATCGGTGAGTTGATGGAATCATACCTCGAAGAAGGGCAGAGCCTCGCTTCTCTTGACCGTGTGCTCGGGACCCTGGGTTATGCGCAGAACACCCGCATGGCAGTGGTGGATCGGCATGGTCTTATACTGGCAGGCGGCACGCGCTTGCCAGGCCCGCCGCACTTGCAGTTAGAGGGGGACGAAAACCGCCGTATTCTGCAAGGGGAGGTGGTTTCCAAACGCGCTTTCAGCCCTCGCTTCAATCAGACCATGCTCTCGGTGGCCGTGCCCATAAAAATGAAGGGACAGGTCGTCGGGAGCCTGTTACTCTTTACGCCTGTTGCCGACATTGCAGCTACGGTTGGCGCGGTCGAGCGGCTGATTGTGTATGCCGCGGGCATTGCGATACTGGTCGCCACCGTTCTGGGTTACTTCTTTTCCCGCTCGATTTCCCGTCCCCTCAAGGAGATGAGCAGAGTCACCCTGGAAATGGCCAGGGGCAATTTCGGGCATAAGATCACGGCGGTATCTCGAGACGAGTTGGGACAGCTTGCTCGAAACTTCAATCACCTATCCACCGCCCTTCAACAGACTATCGGCACTCTTCATCAGGAGAAACTGAAAATCGAGAATATCCTGTCAAACATGTCCGAAGGTGTTATCGCCACGGACGAGCAGGGTAAGATGATCCTCGTCAATCCTGCAGCCGCGCGCATGTTGAAATGCGAGGGCACGGAATTGGTCGGCCTGTCGCTTGCGGACATCTCCGCATGTCCTGGGCTCGCAGAACTCTTCGGCAGCGTCCTCGGCTCGGGTCAAGAACAGTCGGCGGAATACAGGCTTGTTGACAGCAGGACGTTTGTCCTCGTGCATGTCGCCCCACTCAAGGGAACAGAAGGCAGGATCTATGGAGCGGTCGGAGTCTTGCAGGACATTACCGAGCTTCGGCAACTGGAACAGCTCCGCCGTGATCTTGTCGCAAACGTTTCGCACGAGCTCCGCACCCCCCTGACCTCTATTCAGGGATTCCTGGAGGCCATGATGGATGGGGTGATCTCGGAGGAATCTGTCAAAAAGCAGTATCTCCAGGTAATGCACAGAGAAACCCTGCGTTTGAACCGTCTCATTCATGACCTCTTGGATCTCGCGCTGATGGAGTCAGGCAAGGTAACCTGGGACCTCAATCCCATTGACGCAGCCCAACTGGTAGCTCGCGTTTTATTCAAGCTTACACCGCAGTTGCAGGAACATCGGGTTCACGTGGAGAGAGACATCCCTGCAGATCTCCCGCTCATACTCGCAAATGAGGATCGTGTGGAGCAGGTCCTGATTAATCTCCTGAGTAACGCCGTACGGTTCTCCCCGCCAGACGGTGTGATCATGATCCGGGCGCGGTCTTCTGGAAACGAAGTCACCATTAGCGTCCAGGACCACGGCCCGGGCATTCCTGCTGAAGACCTTCCTTACGTCTGGGAACGCTTTCATCGGGTTGAGAAGTCGCGTGCGCGCGCCCTCGGCGGGACCGGTCTGGGTCTCGCCATCGTGAAGCAGATCGTAACGGCCCACGGCGGACGTGTTGCTGTGGAGAGTGAGCCGGGCAAGGGCTCGACGTTTAGTTTCACACTGCCAGCAGTGCCGCCAGACGAAGCAGATGGGGCCGGCGAAGGATACGACGCAAGTCGCTGCTAAGTGAGAGCGCAGAATGCTCCCGACTCTTGGGAGGGGTTGCCGGTGATTGCACGAGGGGTGTCAAAATCCGGCCTCTCGCCCGACGGGCCGGATTTTGGCGAAGCGCGCCCCGCTTGGGGCGCCGTCCCCGAGTGCAACACCGGCAGCCCACCAGATGTTGGCAACCAGGAAGGAACTGACGGACCCCCACTTAGAGTCGTGCGGACCGTTCGCGAACCCTGGTGGGCCCGCGTTCACAAAATGTTACCTTCTCTGTCACAATTTCTTGACATACCGCGCGTTATACATAGTAAAGAATCCAGACTCAGGGAGAAAACCCAGTTTTCCCGACCCGTGGCTCGCAGGACACACCATTACAGGAGGCACCGGTGATTTCGGGGCAGCAGTCCAGGCCTCCACAGAACCGGGCCCACCTGCATGGCCAGGGTTGAGCCACCAAACGGGTTCGGTGCGAGAGGAGGTTGGGATCATCAAGGCCAAGGGGCTGGTCTGGACAGCTGCCGCGCCCTCTATGTCCGTCGTAGCTGGAACGATGATCCGCATAGTAGCCATGGCCAATGTCGGCCTGGCCCAGGCGGCACAGGCGGCACAGGCTGCGGAAAGCGAGAGCGGCACCATTCAGCACGAGCGGGTGTGCGATCCACCAGAAGGCTGCACGCGGAACACAAGCAGGGACTGCGGCACGAGATCCAACAGGCCGTGTCACGGTCGCAGCTAGGTCCAGACACAGTCGCGGCCAGACCCGGGATCGAACTGCAGTAGTCGGTCACCAGATCTGTCGGGGGCTGCCTCCGGGCACCCCCCTCTTTTAAGTGCCTCTCTTAAGTGCAGCTGGTGGAGGGATTTTGCGGGAAGATAGTCGGAAGTCTTGGGTACTGGAGGGAGGAACGGTTCAGGATGTCGCTGTCGAGACATCGCCTAGATATGTTGAGGTTGCGTTGGATGGCGATAGTCGCGCTGTCCGCTATAACAGCGTTTTCGTCTGCCGCATTTGCGAGTGACAACACGGGTGAACCCGCGGTGAGAGAGGTGAGCCTCAAGGAGTGCCGGGAGCTGGCGCTGAAGCACAGCGCGAGCGTGCTCCTGGCTGCCAACGCGGTGAAAGATGCCGAGCTCGCTCTGGCGCAAACGGAGGCCACCAACCTCACGAAACCATCTCCAACATCGGTTTACCAGGCTCGCATGAACTTAACGGTCGCCGAGAAGAACCTCGAGATAGCCAAACAGGACGTGGTCCTCAGCACAGACCAGCAGCATTACTCGCTTCTCAAGGCCGAGCACCTCGTGTCCATCTCCGAACAGGCGCTCGCCCTCGCCGAAAGACAGCTCGAAATAGCCAAGGCCAAGGAAAAGGTGGGCATGGCCACCAGGCTAGACCTTATCAGGGCGGAGAACCAGGTTGCCTCCGCACGCAATAACCTCGCAAGTGCCATCCTCAACAGGGATCTTGCAATGGTCGCGCTGAATCAGGCCATCGGGCTTGCCCCGGAGACCATCCTTCGCCTGCGTGACGAGTTTTCTTATGAGAAGACAGGAGACCTCAATCTTGAAGCCAGCATCGAGTTCGCTCTCGCCAACCGGGTTGAAATCGCGCAGGCACAATCGGCCGTCGAGGTTGCTGACATGAACGTTAGCCTGGCTGACAATGACTTCACGCCGAGGCTCACGTACGAACGCGCCAGGCTCGCAGCCGACGATGCCAGGATAAAGCTCGCCGAGCAACGGAACAAGATAGCGCTGGCGGTCCGCCAAGCCTATGTAGCGCTCAAACAGGCCGAGGCCAAGGTGGAACTTACGGCCAAGAAGGTCAGTGAGGCACAGGAGAACCTGCGGGTGACCCAACTTCTCTTTGAGGCGGACATGGCCACGAACTTGGATGTCCTCACCGCGCAGAACCAGTATACTCAAAGCCAAATCGACGCGCTCCAGGCCATATATGACTACAACGTAGCACGGTCGCAGTTCAAGCGGGCTATCGGCGACACAAGCGTGGAAAACGGAGGTACCGCGTCGTGATGATTAAAGGAATGACGACAGGCCGCATCAAGCTCCTGGTGCTCGCGGTCCTCACAGGCGCGGCTGTCCTAGCTATAACATGGCCGCGGGGAATCGAAGCGGCGGACGCCACGGCATCGCTACCCGTTCGCCTGACGCTGGCCGAGGCCATTGACCTTGCCGCCAGGCAGAGTCCTGAACTTGTCAGCAGCATGCAGGCGCTCGAGCTGAGCCGCTCCAGGCTTCGGGAAAGCAGCGGGTCTCGGCAGCCGAAAGTCGTTCTCCAGGGTTCGTATTATGACACCTCGGTCTATTCAGTGGCAGGAGGTTTGACGTCGGATAGCAGCTCTTCCGCACGTCCTTCCGTGCGTGTGGCGGTAAGTCAGACGCTGCCGGGCATCCTTCCGGCACCGTTTAGCGTCGGGCTTTCACCTACCGAACTTGCCGCCATCGATCTGGACGGGGCAGAGCTCGATCTTGCCAAGGCCAGGCAGAACGTCGTGTTCAGCGTAATCTCAGCTTACCTCAACGTTCTCAAAGCACAGCAGATCAAGTCCTTGAACGACAGCGCCCTTGAAGGGGCGAGCAATTTCCTGGACGAGGTGCGCAGTAAGCTGTCCCTGGGTGTGGCAACCAAGCTCGACCTCATGAAGGCTGAGAGCCAGCTTGACCAGGCCAGGTTCAATCAGCTCAAGGCCGGGGACGACCTGGATGCGGCCATGCGTTCCCTGGCGCTGCTATTGGGCCTACCGGCGGAGACGAGCTTCGACCTCGTGAACGATTTCCAGGTGGAGCAGGAGGAGCAGAACCTTGAGGAACTGGTGAAGCTTGCCCTCGAAAACCGGCCGGAAGTGAAGCAAGCAAGCTTATCGGTGCAAAAGGCCCGCGCCGCCGTGGAGACAGCGCGGAGGTCCCTGTGGCCTTCCGTGGGCCTTTCCGCAGCGTATTCGAACCAGGGAGACGTTTTGGTGTCCGCCACAGGTTCACTTAGCCTCACATCCGGACAGGTAGGTTGGACACTTACGCTCGCGAATGAAGGGGCTGAGGATTCTCGCTCCACAGTGGTGACACCTGGGGCTGCGACCGGGTCAAAGTCCACGTCCACGTCAAGCGTGGGCATTGAGGTATCCTGGCCGCTCTGGGACGGAGGAGTGGCCCGAGAAAAGCTCGGGCAGGCGGAGACGAACCTGAAGATACAGAAGTCCGCGCTGGAACGTCAGAAACAAGCGGTGGTCGAAGACGTATATGCGGCATCGGTGGGACTGAAACAGGCCCTGCTAAAACTGGAGCTTGCAAAGAAGGCGGTGGACGAGGCCGAAGAGGCGCTCCGCGTGACGAAGGCGCGCTTTGAGGCAGGCGCAGGGGTGGTGGCTGAGGTCATCGACGCTACCCAGTCTCTGGCCAGCGCAAGGGCCGGCGAAGTCCAAGCCCTATTCGATTGCTACCTGGCCAGGGCACGCTTGGGCAAGGCGGTCGGATTGCTGGGAACCGAGAGGTGGAAGCTATGAGTGGCAGCAGCGGAACGGTTAACAGTAATGGGACGAATGCGCGCAAGGGTGCAAGCGGGCGGCGCAGGGGCAGACGGCGTCTCGTGGCCGCCGTGGTCGTCACTGTGTGCGCCGTTGGAATAGCTGGATACGCCTTTTACCACGGATTTTTGCGAAATAACCGGGGGGCTGCGAGCTCAGAGGAGCTTTACCAGCTCGTTCCGGTACAGACCGGCTCGATCACGCTCAAAGTCACAGCCTCCGGAACTGTGAGGCCGGGATCAACCTACCAGGTTGTGCCGAAGGTCAGCGGCACCGTCACGGAGGTCCTCGTCAAGCAAGGGGACGTTGTGAAAAAAGGCCAGGTCCTGGTCCTGCTGGATGACACCGACGCTCGGGAGCGCCTTCAGGAGGCCAGAGACAACCTGGCCGTTGCGGAGGCGAAGCTCGCGGAGGCACAAACGCAGGCGAAGCTTGCTCCGGCCCAAAACAAGCTTCAAGTAGAGCAGGCCAGGGTGAACCTCCTTAACGCCGAAGCAAAGCTGGCCCAGCTTAAAAAGGGTGCAACGCCCCAGGATATCGAGCAGGCCAGGTCCCAGGTCACCCAGGCGCAGCTTGCGGTCGACACCGCAAAGAAGGAGTATGAGCGCAACAAGACCCTGTTCGAGCAGGGCGCGGTGACACGTCAGCAACTGGAAAGCGCCGAAAGCAAGTATCTCACCGCCGTTGAATCACTGAAGTCTGCGCAACAAAAGCTGGACTCGCTGCTCGCTGGCCCCGACCCTGACGAGCTTGCGGCAGCCGAAGCGGCGGTATCCCAAGCCAAGATAAACCTGAGCCTGGCGCAAGCAAACGCCGAAGCTACGAGTGTCCAGCAACAGCTTCTCACTGCGCAAGCGCAGGTGGCTCAGGCCAGAAACGCCGTCAGTGCGGCGGAGCGCAACTTGAGCCTCACGCGGGTCGTGTCGCCCATAGACGGAACGGTTACCGATGTTGCGGCGCAGGTGGGGCAACTTGCAGGGCAATCCAGCGTGCTTGCGGTGGTCGCGGATCTGACGCACCTCGAGGTCGTGGCGAACGTAGATGAAACTGATGTCCACAGTGTCAGGGTAGGTCAGCAGGCCGATGTCAAAGTGGAGTCGCTCCCCGGAAGAGTTTTCAACGGAGTCGTTGAAAGCGTTGCCTCACAGGGAAAGGTCATCAGCAGCGTGGTTTACTTCGAAGTGACGGTCAAGGTCACCGACGATACGCGGACCCTAAAGCCTGGCATGACAGCTGACGTGGATATCGTCCTGGACCGGCGCGCTAACGTGCTCACAATCCCCAATGCGGCGCTGGAGGAACGTCGTGGGCGTCTGATGGCCCGCACCCTCGACGAAAACGGAGAACCATTCTTCAAGCGTGTCGAGCTGGGCATCACCGACGGGACCACGACCGAGGTAGTATCCGGGCTTGAGCCAGGCGAGATGGTGGCGATCCGCAGGTCCAGTAGCGCGTCTGCAGGCGCTGGAGGCACCAGAGCCCAGAGCACGAACCCCATGATGCGTCTTGTGCCAGGAGGCGGCGCGTTCTTCGGCGGCAGACCGTGACATGGACGGCAAGATAGCGAGGCGGGTGCCGGGCTCTAGCGACGAGTTCTCACGGGGCTTACACAGGAGTGGGTCGACGAGTGAAGTGGGTCCACTAAGTGGGGGTGCAAAAATGCCCCCGACTTTTCGGAGGGGTTGCCGGTGATTGCACGAGGGGTGTCAAAATCCGGCCACCTGCCCGACGGGCCGGATTTTGTCAAGGCGCCCCGCTTGGGGCGCCGTCCCCGAGTGCAACACCGGCAACCCGGCAACTACTGGAAGAGGGGCGAGGACTAATGCACCCTCACTTAGGAGAGTGGGTTCATGGGAGCCAGTCCCGGCCCCAACTCGGCGGGCGTATGGGGTGAGTTGAGCGTGATCGAAGTTAACGGATTGAAGAAAGTGTACAGAGTCGGCAGCATCGAAGTTGCTGCACTCCGAGGCGTGTCCCTTCGCATCGACGAAGGAGAATTCGTCGCCATCATGGGTCCCTCGGGCTCGGGCAAGACCACGTTCATGAACATCCTCGGTTGCCTGGACCAACCCACAGAAGGGTCCTACTCTCTCGGTGGGGTGCTCGTGAGCGAGATGGATGACACCGAGCTTGCCCGCGTGAGAAATCGGCGCATAGGGTTTGTCTTTCAGACGTATAACCTCCTGCCGAGGCTCAACGCGGTTGCCAACGTAGAGCTACCGTTGATCTATCGGGGCGTGCCCAGGCGTACTCGAAGACTTCTCGCGGTTAGGGCACTGGAGGCGGTGGGGCTCAAGGATCGGCTTCATCATAAACCTTCGGAGCTTTCAGGCGGCCAGCAGCAGCGGGTCGCCATAGCACGAAGCCTGGTAACGCACCCGCAGATCGTCCTCGCAGATGAGCCCACAGGCAATCTGGATACGAAGTCGGGTGTGGAAATCATGGCGATCTTCCAGGCACTAAACGATAGCGGGATCACCGTAGTCCTGGTTACCCATAACGCGGATATTGCCCAGTATGCCAAGAGAATCGTCCGCTTCCGCGACGGGCTCATAGTTTCGGATGAAGCCGTGTCGTCAAGGACAATCGCGGAACGAGACGAATCACTGGATGCCCTGATCGCCGGCCTCACGGAGGGCGCCGCCGAGGAGGTGAAGGCGGGGTGAACCTGCTAGAAGGCGTTCGCACGGCGCTCTTGAGCATCACGAGCAACAAGATGCGTTCGGGCCTCACGATGCTGGGCGTGATCATAGGAGTTGCCGCAGTCGTCATCATGGTGGCGATCGGCGAGGGCGCGAATCTCCAGGTATCGTCCCAGATAGAGCGGCTCGGCTCTAACCTTCTGATCGTCATGCCCGGCCGGACCCGGGAGCCGGGCGCGCGGACCATGGGTGCATTCGGAAGTATGGATGTCCTTACAATGGACGAGGTCCAGGCGATACGCGATGAGTGCCCGTCCGTCCGCGCCGTGGCCCCGGAGATCTCAAGAGGTGCTGTTGTGAAATACGGGTCGAGCAGCATACAAACGCAGGTCGTAGCCACAACCCCTGAATACCTGTCGGTTAGAGCCTTCACCGTCGCCTCTGGATCTTTCTTCACCGAGCAGGATGTGCAGTTGGCCGCGAAGGTTGCCGTGGTGGGCCAGGGCGTCGTCGATGAGCTTTTTTCGGGCGCGGATCCCATCGGGCAAGAGCTCAAGGTCGGTCAGGTGCGCCTGCGGGTCATCGGTGTCATGGGGTCTAAGGGTCAGAGCGGCATGACCAACGTGGACGACGCCATTTATGTTCCGATAACAACCGCACAGAAGCGGATCCTGGGGACGAAGTACGTGCGGACGATCTACGCGCAGGCCAACGACGCGAAATCCATGGGTGCCGCCAATGACGAGATAGTATCCGTTCTCGCTGCCCGCCTGGGTAGCACCGACGCCTTTTATGTGAGAAACCAGGCCGATGTTCTCGGCGCCGCCCAGGACGTCACCCGGGTGTTTACCCTGCTTCTTGCGGGCATTGCCAGCGTATCGCTTCTTGTCGGCGGGATCGGGGTCATGAACATAATGCTGGTTTCCGTGACCGAGCGGACAAGAGAGATAGGGCTTCGAAAGGCTTTGGGCGCAAGAACGGTGGACATCCTGATGCAATTCCTCATTGAGTCGGTTGTGCTGAGCCTGGTCGGCGGCGTGATCGGAATCATCGTCGGGATCGCCGGATCGAGGATTGCGGCCCGGGTCGCAGGGTGGCCTGCCGCGGTCTCCGTGGGCGCTGTACTAATTCCGTTCTGCTTCTCGCTAGCTGTCGGCCTCTTCTTTGGGATATACCCAGCTAGCAGAGCAGCGCGCTTGAACCCAGTGGAGGCCCTGCGGTACGAGTAAGAGTAAGAGCAGAAGTAAGCAACGGCGTTCGAGTCCGCCGAGCACAAGGCGATCCAGGCCTGCGGCACCCTGCGGCACGAGCGAGCAATAGTAAGCAATCGCTCCCGCAATGGATCGCCTTATGAAACCGTGTGTGGTGGCAAGCGGCAAGGTAGGAAGCGACAAGAGTGACGCATCGCGAAGTAGGATCGAGCGTAGGCACCGCGGGGAAGATTGCCCAAACGAACCCGCGACGCGGAGCAGTGGGTGAGTCAGTGCAAACGTTCAAGTAAGTGGGGGAGGAATGTGAGATGACCCGTCTGCGCATGAGCCTGAGACTGGAAAAACGATTGGTTGGCGGGCCGGCAGGCAGGCAGGTCGGTAGATTGTTGACACCGCTCAGGGCGGCAGCCCTGGTGGCGGTAGCGGCGAGCGTGCTGTTGAGTGCGGCGGCGGGCGCGGCGATCGGAGGTGGTAATAGCAGTGACAGCAACGCCGGCTTCCTGATTGCGCAGGCTGGAGCTGCAGGTAACCAGCTGCCGGCGGGCGGCCAGTGGGTAGGAGGGCAGGCCGCTGAGCAAGACCTCGTCTGGCTTCTCGCGGGAATCATGGACATGGAGCGCGACAAGAAGCTTGCTCTCACCCGGGATCAAGCGACCAGCATATGGCCTACATTCAAGTCCCTGGTTGACAAGGGTCTTATCCGGCTCGAGGTCGATCCGGCCCAATTCGAGATTGGAAATCGTCCCGGCTGGCAGGGGCAGGGTCAGGGTCAGGGCCAGGGCCAGGCGGGTCAGGGCGCCGTGCAGAGAGATGACGCGAGGATACGGGAGCTTCGCAAGCAACGCGAGGCCCGGGAGGAGGCGCTCCGCCAGGCGATCGAGAAGATAGAGAATGTCCTCTCGGCAAAGCAGATCGCGTATGTAGACAACTTTGACTTCGATCCTGCGAAGTACGGCCTCACTTCACGGGCAGACGGGGGGCGTCCGCGGGCCGGAGATGGCGCAAGTGGCGCGGGCCAAGGCACTCCGCCGACTCAAGAGGACATAAAGCGATTCGTGGAAGCAGCAAAGCAGAACGCCCAGAAACTGGCGGACTTCTACAAGAAGTTTCAGGCCTTTATTCAGAAGAAAGCGGGCATCAAGGTTTAGCCTCACAACAGACTCAACTTGGACACTTTGCCTGTTGGCGGTGGCGTTTGCCCAGTTCGCGGCCTTGTTGGTGGCAGCGCCATGGTGGGAGGGCCAGGTGCGCAGTTAGTGTAAAGTTGAAGTAGGCGGAGTAGGAGTCTAGGAGGGGGATGAAGAAATAGAGACCTCACAAACCAATCCTCCATGAAAGGGGTGAGGTCTCTATGGCGGAAAGCGAACAAGTCGCCCCCGCCGCCTTAAGGGCGGACCGCCCCCTGGTTTTGGACATTAGGCTCTAACAGATGGTAGTTTCATGTTCCCGCATTGAGTTGCTCGGTAACACTCCTCCGGTGTCATGAACTTAAGAGACGAGTGCATCCGGGTCGTGTTCGTTGTAAAACTCCATGTACTTCGCCACCTGCTCGTATCCCTCGCCATATGTCTCAAACTCATGCAGCGATAGGCATTCGTCTTCCAGCAGCCTGTGGAACGCCTCTATGTGGGCGTTTTTGTTAGGGGTCCTTGCGGGTATCCTCTCATGCTCCACACCGTAACGGCTGCAGGCCTCCTCAAATACGTCCGCTATGAACTGTGGCCCGTTATCTGTCCGTATTACAAGCCTGTGGTCGCTATGTAATAGCTTCCTTTCCCACAGGGCATTGCCGAGCGTCAGGGCCGCATCCTTGCCTGTTGCCGAAAGGCCTATGTGGCTTGCAACCACTGAACGGTCATAGACATCGAGTACCGACATTATGAAGAAGAATCGCCTCTCTCCCTCGATATACCCGTATTTCACGTCCGTCTCCCATAGCTGGTTGGGTCCTGTGACCACTCTATTCCTCGCAAGCCTCTTCGGGTGCTTTGGCCTTACCTTCCTCTGGGGCCTCAGGAGACCTAGCTCCTTACACAGGCGATACACTTTCTTCTTGTTTATCACCAGACCGTATCTTCTACGCAGGCATATCGTCAGCTTCAGATACCCGTACGCCTACCCCTCGCCCTCGATGAGCTCGCATATCCATTCCTTGACCTCATCGTCGCTTACGACCCGCCCCGCCTTGGTCCGAGAGTACCCGGGTATCGGTCTGCCGCCGCCTGACCTCCCCCTGGGCCTGTCTCTATGAGACCTGGCATAGTAATACGTTGACCGGCTAAGCCCCGCAGCACGTAAGACAATTCGCGCCTTGTGACCTTGCTCTATCCAATTGTGGGCAACAGCAAACCTTTCCGCTACTTGCGGGTCGTTTTTTTACAAGGTCCTTCAAGACCGCTATCTCGAGGCCCTTCTCGCCCAGCAGCCTCTTGAGGCGTTCATTCTCGAAGGCCAGGGCCCTGTAGGCTCAAACGTCCTCGCTACCACCACTGGTCGAGCCCGTAAACGGGCTTTCACCAAGCGCCCGGAACTGCCTTAACCGGCTCACCAGGTTCTCTGCTATACCGTGCCTGCGCCCAACCACCGCGCAGTTCCCCGTCTCGACCGCTTCCCGCACTACCGCAAGCTTCTGCTCCTCCGTGTACCTCCTGCGCGTCACCTCTACGCTACCCCCCGCTCCTACTCTACCACCCTAAGGCTTCCCTGTCCAAACCAGTTGGGGGGCTTGTAGGTGCGGCTCCGGTACTTTACGGAAAAGGAGCGCTCTTGACGCTGCCGGACCTGGCGGTCCTTATGGGGATACACGTGGATGCCGTTCGGAGGCAGCTAGCCGCCCACCCTGAAGTGGTGGTGCCGACCAGAGGGCGACTGAAGGACATCGGTCGATGAGTGACCCACAAGGCAGAGATCGTGGAAATGTACTTGGAGATGCACACGGAGACGGAAATTGTGGAACGCACTGGCCACAGCTATGAGAGCGTGGAGGCGTACTTGCGAGAGTTCGCACGGGTCGTCACCCTTGCCGACCAGGGAATGAACCCTGTTATGATCCGCCCCGTAACGGGGCGATCCATGGCGCTGGTTAAAGCATACCTTGAGCTTTATCGTCGTTACGACCAGCCTGATTATCACTTCCGCTTGGCCCAACTGCGTAACGTGTTTACGCGGGGAGAGATCCTTGGCCAAAAAAAGGGGCGGCATTTGCCCTACCTTATCGGGGGTGCCGAAAGATGAGGTGGCAGGAAGAGGTCTTTGGGCCGCTTTTAGCCCGCACGGTGGAAAATGCCCAAATCCAGCATCTGGCTGAGCACTGTGATCTCGCGCGCGATTCCCGTCTGGCCCAGGCCATTGTTCAATACGTTAACGAGGTACTGGATGCCGAGGAAAAGCGCCGTCAGGCAAAGAGGGTACGCCCGGGGGAGTTATTGTTGAGAACCCACCGAGGCCCCCTTGTATGATTAAGCTGTAGGAAACATCCGCTGACTGGTGGAGACGAGGCCTTCCAGGCTTGAAGTTGAAGTCACATAGTAAGGTTTGGTAGTCTTGTCGTAGGGATAGTCAACGCACGTGGCCCCCAGGGAGGATCATCCAGATCCCATACCCGTGGATTAGACTGTTGCGCCATCTCTACGAGACTCCATGGATAAGCTGGTAGAGGCCTGTGGTCCTCGAATCACCTGCAAGGATGTGGACTCGTCGAGAATGGAGTCGGCCTGCTATCCCCCAAGCTTTGGAGGTGAAGCCCTTGATCACCGCACCAATCGCCGCTTTTGACGTTGCCAAGCACTCCAGCAAACTGTGTGTCCTCTCGCCGGCCAATGACAAGGTCATGGACGGCGTGGACATCAAGCACACAGATGACGGTTTTGAGAAGCTTTCACATCTGCTCACCAAGGTCGAGCGAACCTTTGGGGTCAGGCCCGTCTGCGTCGTGGAGTCGACCGGCCACTACCATAAGCGACTCTTCGAGTATCTGACCGAAAAGGGCTACGAGGTGGCCGTGGTGAACCCACTGCAGTCAAAGTCGCTTCAGGACATCAACATCCGCGGCGCCAAGACCGACAGGCTCGATGCATATCGGCTCGCTCTACTTCATCGGCTCAACGTCACCAAAGTTGGCAAAGTGCCTGATGATGCAGTGCTTGAGCTGCGCACACTGACCCGGGAGTACTTCTCGATGAGCGACACCTTAGCGCAGTATAAGAACCGAGCGAGAGCCGCGATTGATCTGTTGTTCCCGCGGTTTGACCAGGTGTTTCCGGACAAGTTCAGCGCGACGGCGCTAGCGCTCCTGAAGGCTTATCCCTCGACTCAGCACCTTGACAAGGCTACAGATGAGGAACTGGTTGAGCTCATATGCTCCACTTCCCGGCGGTCGGCTGAGTGGGCCAGGCAGAAAGTCCTCAGCCTTCGGGAAGTGGCTCGTGAGGCCCCGGGAATCCGGTTCGGCCGCAACGGTCTGCTCATAGCCCTTCAGTCCAACCTGACTATCATTGAGACCATTCAAGAGCAGCTCGCTGAGATTGAGAAAGCCATCGTCGAGGTAGCCGAGCCCCTGGAGGGGTACCACCATTTGATGTCCATGCCGGGAATGGGTCCAGTCAGCGCAGCTACCATTCTCGGCGAGATAGGTGATGTCTGCTGGTTCAAGAGCGCCCGGCAGTTGGTGGCATTCTGCGGCGTAGACCCAACAGTACGGCAGTCAGGGCAATTCAAAGGCAGCCGCAGCCGAATGTCCAAACGAGGCTCCCCTCTCCTGAGACGCGTGTTGTATGTGATTGCGTTGGCCTCAATCCGGACCAAGGGAAACCAGGACGCGGTCAACCCTGTACTCCGCAGATACTATGAGGACAAAGTCGCCGCAGGCAAGGCAAAGAAGGTTGCTCTGGGTGCTGTCATGCGCAAGCTCGTGCATTATGTGTATGCCGTACTCCGGGATGGCGAGCCATTTAAGCTGCGAACACCCCAGCAGCATATCCAAGCGTTCAAGGCTGCGTAACCTGACCTGTAACGATCGCAGTCATCGTCCGCCTATTCCTAACCTAGGGATAGTCTAGGTTTGTGTACCTTTTTGCGGCCACATCCTTCCCAGGTTGTACCATAAGATTGGGCCTTGACTCCTTATAGCTGATCTAACGGTTGCTGTGCGCACGTCCGAAGACATCGCCCGGGTGGTGAATGGTGAGCGCCTGGACAAGGTGCGACGCGACATTATCGAGCGCGCCAAGGCACAATACCGCGAACTCTTTCCCGAGGCCTCTCCAGAGGCAGTGGAGCGTTTCATTCGCTGCGTCTGGCCTGGGTACGCCCCGCGCGGCGCGGTCCCGAGCGCCCTTTGGGGTCCGCGCAAAAAGCGGCCGTGGGGTGCTATTCCCTATGATGGCCATCCCCTGGTGGAATTGGACGTCGAACGGGGTCGCCGATGGGTGGAGCGCGGGGAGCCCCGTCCCGGGCACTTTCCTGAAACCTACCAGAAACTTGCCCACTATTTGAGCGTCCAGGCCGGCATTCCGCCAGCAATCCAGGAACCAATGATCCTGGATCTCATGGCCATCCGCGCCCGGTTTTGCCCAAGGCTCACTACCCTGGCCAGCGGTCAGATGCCCCTGGTAGCCATGCACGTGAAGTCTGGACGCCAGCTTTGGCAGGCAAGTCGTTACCAGCCCATGCCTCCGGTGGTCGTAACGCTCCTCGCCGACGACGAGGGACGTATTCTACGTTACAGCCCGCCGGTGTCCTACGAAGAATTCCTTGGATTCTACGGACGCCGCATCGCCCGGGTCCTAACCGAGGCTTACACCCAAGACGGGCTACTCTCTTTCTCGGAGCTACAGTGGGCATTTCTGGCTTCCACCGCGACCATATCAAGAGCTATCGATCATTATCAGAAGCAGCACCAGGTGATCCTGCCTTGTCCGGGCACCGTGCTCGATATGGGTCGCATGCTTACCCATAAGGACCTCGTAATCCGTCTATGCCTCCAGGGTCTTTCTGTCCTGGAGATCGCCCGGCAGACCTATCACAGTCCCCGGTCTGTCGACGCCTACCTTAAGGCATTTGATTCCGTACTCATACTGCATCTTTACGGCATGAGCCCAGGCCTAATGGCAACAGTCCTCGGACGAGGCGAGTCCCTCATCCGTGAGTATCTGGAGCTCATCGAGACATATCTGAAGGATGCCGACACCATGCGTGATTACTTACGCAAACGAGGCGTACACATCCCCACTAAAATACCACTGGGTTTTTGATATAGCCTGCTAGCATAAGGGAATTGGGGGCTAACTGGGCGTTTCTGCTGGCAGCAGATGACAGGGCAAAAGTCGCACAATTACTTCTTTGGCTCTTGGTTGGCAGGCGTGTTGGCGCTGTTCGGGCTGGAGCAGATGCCTGCAATGGCTCAAGGATGACAAGGATGAGCCGTCTGTGGGCAATGACAGTACGCACCCATAGCGCCGCTTGGGTGGCGGCGCTTTCGCGGGGGCTCTTTAGCAGTCCCGCGCGCTATAGGTTTATGGAGAGGGGTCGATTCCGTAACGCTCCAGGATGCGTGCGGTAGACTCGCGGTCTTCCCGGGATGCCTTAAGCCTCATCCCGGATAGAATGCCGAGTTCGGTGAGGTTGAAGATGCCGTATGAATCTTGATAAAAGACGATAACCTTGTCCATATTGTCCCTTGAAAGCTGGCGGCGCCAGCGGGCCATGCCTATTCCATGAAAGGGGTCGGCCTTCCTTGTGGGTCGTTTCGTGGAAGGAGCAGGCTCAGGTGAGTCCTCGTCCAGCGTCTTATTGGTAGGCCAAAGCTCGGCGTCCTGGTCGCGTTCTCTCTCCTGATACGCTCTATACGCCTGTACGAGAGCAAATGTTGTAAGGACCATGTATACATGAGCATACACGGCGTTTGGGTGTTTCTTGGGGATGATGCCAAGGCCGAAGGCCTGCTTTCCTTCGCGATGGAGCAGATTCTCTATCGTGCTCCTCTCGTCGTAGCCGTCGAAGGGTACGAACGGGTCAGTTACCTGCTCATTGGTGAGAAAGACCGTCTTACCCGAAGGGCCGAAGTCCCTATTGTTCCACTTTCTCACAACGACGGCATTTATGGGCTGAGGGACGTAGTCCTTGCGAAGGATATGGCTTACCTCTTCGCCAGGGCAGTATTGGTCGTAAGTGCAAAGACCTTCTATCCCCACAAGCTCGGTCAGGAGGCGCTCGGTGGTCTTCTCGCTCCCGTAGCCATGGGAAACCTCGGTCGTGCGGGTTGCGATGTGCCCTTCGCCGGATGCGGCGATGGACCTTGCATCCGATGTCACGCGCATGTTGTCCTTGGCGGGGACGACGAAGCCGATGTGCATCTTGTCGAGCTCATACAGCGTGGGGCCGTCCAGGAAGCCCTTGTCGAAGACGAGGCGAACTATTCTTGCATGGGGTCCTATGTTCTCCTGGGCCTTACGGATGAGATCGAGAGTGTAGTTTGACTCGTGCTCGTTTATCTTGACGATCTTCGCTGCAAGCGGGATGCGGCCCTTTTGCCATAGCACCGTTATAAGCTTGAAGCCGCGGACAAGAACCTCAACCTCCTGGGTCCTCCCGTGCTTATCCGTGACCTTCTGTTTGCGTGTAGCGGCGCCGCAGGCATCTTCGGGGAAGCTATCCGGGACTATGAGGTCGGTCGCGTCGATTATCACGGAAAGTTCCTCGTCGAGGAGCGCATTCCTTGCGATGAGGGAGATGAGGTTATCAAGAAGCGCTTCGGCCTCCTCAAGAGAGAACCTTGCCAGGACATTTGCGACTGTCTGTGGAGAGAACGGAGTCGGCTTCTTCTTGCCCGCCTTGCGGCTGTGGTGGCCCCTATTGCAGATGCCATCCTTGAGCACCTGGGCATTGAAGCCGAGAAGTTCCATGGCAGCGCAGTTGGCAAAGAGGATTTCCGGCAGAGCGTTCATGGAGGGGATGTCCAAGAGGATCTTGGTCATGTATGTCAGGATGAAGTGCACCAGGGGTAGGATCATGCGTTTATAGCCGATGATATTGAACCTGTTGAGGGCATCCATGAACCCGATATCGTTCATGAAGACCAAAAGGCCATCGAGCAGGCCGGCCGAGTCGAGGGTGTGGAGGGAATCGATCTCCTGGCGCTCATGGATGGCCCAAGCCACCCGGCGGTCATCGCGGGTTGCAAGTCTTAAGGTTATTGTGGAGTTAGCTTGGGCTTCGTTCATCCTGGTACATCTTCCATGGGGGTGAACATACCCCGGGCCTTCTGCCCTGGGATATTCTACATCGAAGCGAAAGTACCTCTGGGAATGGCTGGGAATTAACAACAATATTCCGTGGTAGATCCTGACGGCAACGCCAGGGGATTCGGTCCGGTCGATGACTGGTAGACGCCTGGAAGCCTATATCGAAAGCCGAGAAACTTCCCACTCTACCTGCGATCCCAGCCAGAAGAAGTGATATAATAACCGATGAAGGAATCCGGGGGTTTACTCTCGAATCCCGGTACCTACGAAGGAACCGGTCAAGGCCATATACTTTGCTCGCATAATTCCATAGCTGCCTTATCCTATTCATGCTTTCCCCGCGCTTTCTTTGGTTTTTGTTGTCGAGTAACTTCGACATGAAGCGCGGGGATTCTTTTATATGTCAGGATACCAAATGATCCCTTCCAGCACTGCACCACCAATACCACATCATACCTTGTCACTCTTCTCCGACTTGGCACATTGTCACGACATCATTTTCGAAAATCCCAGCCCATCTTCCAATTCGTCCCTTACAGCCTCACCGCTGCCTTACCGCTCTGTTACGTTTCATGCCTTGCGGAATTCCTGCTCGCGATACCAACTCTCTTACTTTGTAGACAGGACAGAGAAGTCGAGCCACGGGAACGGGTCGTCGAGATCGCCCACCGCGGCGAGATAGCGCCCGACTTCATCGCAGGCCCTCTCGTCCATCCCGGCCCCCTCCAGAAGCCGCTCGGCGTAATCCATGAGCCTGTCGAACCTCTCGGCATGCTCTCTGAAGCGCTTCGCCCCATACTCCGTCGCCTGCCGCTCCGTCACGAGGAACGGCCAGTCGCTCGACATGAGCAGGAAAAACTCCCTGAGCGCCTGGGCCTTTATGCCCTCGAGAAGGCCCGCGCAGGAGGACCGGCCCGCCTCACCACATGCGGCTGCCGCAGCGCCTGCGCCTGCGCCTGCACCTGCACCTGTGCCCGCGCCGGGCTCGACTCCCGCGACCTCTTCACCAGCCACTTCTGCACGGCCACCCCTCTGGTCCGGCTGGCACAGCGCGGCAAGCCGCTTCACCCGCGCCTCGGCGGCATGGATCATCTCCCACATCCAGCTGGTGCCGTCGTTGAGCCAGACGTCGTGCTTGCCGCCCCGTCCCCAGGATGACTCGGGCACGTCCATGGCCTCCTTCGGCGGGTGGTCATCGAGGACCTGCCCCGCCGACCTCGCAGCCACGTCTGCGCTCCCTGAAATCCCCTTGAGGACCTCGGCGAGCCACTCTACCCCTTCGTACCACCAGTGCCCGAAAAGCTCGGTGTCGTAAGGCGCCACGACCACACCGTGCTCGCCCGTTCTCGCCCACCAGTCGGCAACAAGCTCGTGTACAAGCCCGACAAAGTGGGCGGCGTGCTCCCTGAGCCTGGACGATGCGGCATCCGCGTCGTAGAGCTCCTTCGCCCCGAGATCGGTGTCCCTGGACGTGACCCGCCAGTACTGCAGGCCCGAAACCTCGTCCTTCTTGTGGAACTCGCGGTAGAGCCCGTCGCCCGGGTAACCGAGCCACGAGGACCACACCTGCGTCGTTACGCGCTCATTCCGCCCGAAGCAGGCCACTTTCGACCTGCCGACGAGGTAGGGCTTGAAGGTTGTTCGCTTCGCCACCCTGCTCTGTGCCTTCGTCAGGTCGCTGCCGGTCCCGGACCTGGCGGTGCCCACGTCGCCGCTCGTGCCTTCGCCCCTCGCCCGGCCTCCCCCGCTCGCTATCCCTATGGGCTCGCCGCCCTCCACGGCATGCCTGTCAACGAAGAAGTACTCAAGGCCCAGCGCCTGAAGGTACTCCTCCAGGCCCGGCCTGTATGCGCACTCCGGCAGCCATATCCCCCTGGGCGCCCGGCCGAATCGCCTCGTGTAGCTCTCGCACCCGGCGGCAAGCTGAGCACGGATGGATGTGTCCTCTTTCAAGAGCGGCAGGTATGCGTGGGTCGCCGCAGAGGTAATTATCTCAACGACCCCGCGTGCTTGAAGCTCGCCGAAGGCCCCTGCGATGTCCTGCGCGTACTCCGTGCGGAAAGCGCGTATCGCCCGGCCGTACCTCTCGCAGTAGGCCGCCGCCTGGCGCTCGCGGGTGCTATCGCCTGCAAGCTTGAACCGGCCCCGGTCGTCTTCGGCCCGCGCAAGGCGCGCCTCTGCCCACTTCAGGAAGCCTTCTCGCATGTAGTCGTCGTCAAGCTGATCGAGGAGGATTGGGGTGATGCCGACGGTCACGCTCACGGGAGGCCTCCCCGTCGCGGACGGCCCCTGTTCGGCCTCGTCTGCCACCGGGGCCTGGTCGGGAATGGTCCGGAGCAGTTCTAGAAGCGGGATGTATGACTCCAGCATGGCCTCGTACAGCCATTCCTCTCCGAAAGGCCACATCCCGGCCTTGCGGCAGTAGGGTATATGGCTGTGGAAAACGAACACGAGAGATCCCCTGGGCCCGACGTTGCCTGCGGCAAGACGCTCTTCACGACGCACCTCGCTGGACATCTGTCGTGCGCAGCGTCACGTGCCACGTCCGGTCAGCCAAGTCCGGCCCGCCACGGCGGGTCCGTCCGGTTGGTCGGTCTGGCCCGTCCGGTCCGTCCGCAGACCGCACCCTGCCGGGCCGCGCCGGCGGAAATGGCACGCGAAGCCGCTCCCCCCTTTCTTACGTATGGTCACGCACGCTTGGTCATGCACGTTTGGTCACGCATGTCCGTGTGGGTATCTAAGGATACTTCCCCCGGGTCCCGCACCGCAGGTGAGGCGCTTCAGGTCCACTCTGTCCTGCCTTCTCCCTTCCCTGCCCCAGGACCGCTCCGGCAAGCTTCTACAAGAAGCTATGAGCATGCCCTGGCTCTCACCGCTGGCGGCCTAGCCCACCGGGCGCCTCGACATCGCTTTTTCGTCTTGCAGCTCTCCCGACCAGGACACACACGCGTGCCTACCAGGACACGCGCGCCGCCTCGTCTAGAACGCGCTGGTATACGGAGTGGGTCGAGGCTGCAACCGCGTCCCAGGCGAACCTGGAAAGCGCCTCCTCGCGGCCCCGCTGCGAGATAAAGCTGCGGAAGCCAGGGTCGGAGAGTACCCGCTTGATTCCCCAGGCGAGCGAGTCGGCGCTGCCAGAGTACACCTTGACACCCGTCTCCTCGTGCCGGATAACCTCGGCGAGCCCGCCGGTGTCCGACGCCACAACAGGCGTGCCCCTCGCCATCGCCTCCAGCGCCACGATGCCGAATGGCTCATACAGGCTGGGGAACACCGCCAGGTCGGCAGCGGCGTAGAGCGCATCGCGCTCCTGGTCGCTGATGCGGCCCGCGAAGGTCACAGCCTGCCCGAGGCCCATGCTCGCCGCCTTCTCGCGCAGGACGCTTGCGTAGTACCCGTCACCCGCGATGACGAACCGCGTGTTCGGCATCTCCGCAAGCACCTGCGGGACCGCATCGAGCAGCACGTGAACTCCTTTCTCGTACACGAGCCTGCCCACATAGAAGACCAGCCGGTCCTCAGGACGGGCATAGCGAAGCCTCATCTCGCGAACGAATTCCGCGTCCGGCGGCGCTGCCGCTTTGGGATCCACGCCGTTCGGGATGACGTCGATCTTGTCCGCGGGCAGCGAGAATATCCTCTTCAGCTCGTCGGCCATGTAATGGCTGCAGCATATGACCCGCCACGCCTCGTAGGTGATCATCCACTCGACTTCATGAATATATTTCTGAAGGTCCGAGTGGATGCCTCTGTTTCTGCCGTATTCGGTGGAGTGGACCGTGACGACGAGTGGAATGTGCAGGGCATGTTTGAGGGATTTGGCGGCAAAGCCGACCAGCCAGTCGTGTGCATGCAGGATGTCGTATTTCCGCCGGCCTCGCACTTCCAGCACCGTGCGGCTGGTGAGGCCGAAGTTGGCCTCCATGACCGTGTGAAGGAAGCTTCCGCCACCTCCGCCGTAAGGGTCCGCGCCCGCCTGGATGGCAGACCGCGCAACCCTGGACACCTTCACGCCGTCCTGCACAGAAGATGCTGCGTCGCCGCCTGAGCTTGCACAGATGACATGCACCTTATCCCCCTGCTTAACCAGGGACCGCGCAAGCCCCGCGACCGCCGCGCCCAGCCCCCCGACCACGTCCGGCGGATACTCGTATGAGAGCATCAGAATGCGCATGGGCTCCGCCTCCTGTGTTGCCATAGTTCGACAAGGCCTCCGGCGTATCCTTCCGCTCAGCGAGATCCACGGCGGCCGCAAGCACAAAGGGACAGCACGAAGCCCGTCGCACGAGAACGAGACCCGCCACCATGGAAACAAGGAATCCTCGCGTCGATGTAGTAAACAATAGGCGATGACACGGGTGCCCGGATGCCGCGTGCAAAGGACCAGTGCATAGGGACCGTGCAAAGGGACCTGCAAAGGGCCATGCAAAGGAGCCGGCACGGAGCACCTTGACTGAACGTGGGGGATCAAGCATGGAGTTCATGGAAGCCATCAGAGAGCGACGGAGCGTACGCGCATACCAAGACCGGGAGGTGCCCTCCGATAGCCTCGAAAGGGTGCTCGAGGCCGCGAGGCTCGCGCCGTCTGCAAGCAACCGTCAGATGTGGAAGTTCATCGTGGTGCGCGATCCGGAGAGGCGTCGACGGCTGGCTGAGGCAGCGAACGGCCAGTCCTTCGTGGCTCAGGCGCCGGTGGTGATAGCTGGAGTTGCGCTGCGCACGGGCCACGTCATGAGCTGTGAGGTCCCGAGTTATGCGGTGGACCTCGCCATCGCCATGGAGCACATCGCGCTCGCGGCCGCTTCAGAAGGTCTTGGCACGTGCTGGATTGGAGCGTTCTCACAGCCGAGGGCAAGGGAGATCCTCGGGGTGCCGGATCAATACAAGATCGTCGCCTTGATGCCCCTCGGATACCCCGCCGACAGCGCACGCCCGAAGGTGAGAAAACCGCTGGATGAGATCGTATGCTACGAGCGGTTCTCTGAGTAGCCGGTCTCGACGGGGCGGGCCGATAACCTGGTGATTCCCGGCAGAATGCCCCGCCCCTATTGACAGATGCCTTCGCCTGGCCGACCAATCCGAGGGAACTGAAGACCCGCCCATGCTCAAGAAACGCGCAGCGAAATGACGGATGAAAACAAGGTGGAAGGAGGAGGGGCCGCACCATTCCCTGTCCCGGCCTGCAAGCGGACCGCCCGCACGCGGACGGCAGGAATAGGGGAGCGGCGGGATGTGATGACACACAAGAAAAAGAAAACTTCCACGAAGCACCGTAACAACAGCAGGATACCCAGAAGGACCCCCTGGACCGTTGAAGAGGTCCGCGAGATGCCTACCGACAAGATCCTCGCTACTCTCCACGGCCTTGGTATTCCCATCTCCATGGACGACTTCCGCGAGCAGGTTAAGGAGTTTTGCTCGGCGGAAGACCTGAGCGACCATTGGTTTGAGACCCACCCTGTCACAGCCACCGGGTGGGATGAGGACTTCCCGTGGTACGCAGCGTGGGTCCTGTGGGAACGGCTCGACGGTGACACCATTCCCTACGAAAGCATCACCGAGCTCATGGGTGAAGAGTTTATCTTCGACATTGACGAGGATGAGGATGAGGATGAGGATGAGGAGGGTGTCATCCCGGACGCCGCTGAGTTCGACGAGGACGACTACGACGCTTTTGACTTCGAAGACGAGGAGGATTTCAACGAGGACGCTGAAGAAGAGTACCAGGGCGAGGGCCCGTTCGATGACTTCGATTTCCGCGGATCGTCCGCGAGGTTCTCCGTGTGCTGGATGCAGCTTCGGGCATGGGACTATATAAAGGCCCTCTTCTCGGGCAAGGCAACGTCTATCGAGGAGGCTATGGAGATCTGCTCAGGTGCCTCGTCGCTCGGGGAATGGTGCGTGGCACTCGCTGACAATCTGGGCTTTGAAGCAGCCTCCAGCCCGAGCCTGGCCCGGGAAAGGCTGCGCTTTGCGAGGGAGTTCTGCGAGTTGTTCCCCGAGAGCGACGAGGAATTCATCCAGCTAATGCGGTCGGCGGAAGCCGAGGCGCTGTTCGCCCTCGGCCGCATCGAGGAGGGCGATGAGGTCTTCAGGACCATCGTGCAGCAGTGGCCTGACTGGACATGGGGTTACATACACTGGGGCGACGCCTATGTCGATAAGACCGCGAGACATCCCGAGTACGCGGCAAGGGCACGGGAGATCTTCAACGCCGCGCTTCAGCACGCCGACGAGGACGACGCGGAGGTCATCCGGGAGCGCCTTGAGGCTCTCGGTGAGTCATAAGGGACCCAAAAAGGGGGGCGACTCCGTGCAGGCGCTTTTTCTGGTGCTCAACAAGACTGAGCAGTTGAACCAGGTGCTCAAGACCCTCTACGATTGCGGGGTCCGTGGAGCAACGATCATGAACAGCACAGGGATGGGAAGGCAGCTGTCTCGACAGGTGCCGATCTTCGCAAGCCTCGGATATCTCACCGACGGAGATCGTCCATACAACTACACTATTTTCGCTGTTATGAAGGACGACAAGGTGCCGCGGGTGATCGACGCGCTGAACCGCCTCCTGGGAGACCTCTCCCGTCCCGGCACAGGCATACTTTTCACGGTGCCCGTGGGGACGGTAGTGGGCCTCGCCCCAGAGCTCCCCGCGACTGAAGTCCAGGCGGGCGAGGATCAAAGGAACAGCGGGTAGGTCGGTCCCGACGGCGCAAGAACCGCCGGGAGCGTGGTACTAGAGGAGAGGCGTGACAGACGTGACGGACATGAACATCGTGCTAAGCGGAGGATTTCTGCTGCTGGTCGGCCTTATCGCAGGAAAGGCGGCCAACCTGCTGAGGTTCCCCGCTGTGACAGGTTATCTCGTGGCCGGAATTGTTGTCGGCCCGCCGGTATTGAACCTGCTTACGCACGACCTTCTTCGGGCGTCCATATGGATCAGCCATGGTGCACTGGCGCTGATAGCGTTCAGCATAGGGTCCGAGTTTACAGTTGATAACATCAGACGGCTGGGTACACGGGTGCTGGTGATCGCGACGCTCGAGGCCTTCGGGGGCGCCGCAGCCGTGTTCGCAGCGATGCGGCTCATTTTCCACCAGCCGGTGCCGGTCTCACTGCTTTTCGGCGCCATAGCCGCGGCCACGGCCCCGGCGGCCACAATAATGGTGGTTCGTGAGCTCAGGGCGCGCGGGCCGATGACCGATACCTTGCTTGCCGTGGTGGCCATTGACGATCCCATATGTGTCATGGTATTCGGCGTGGCATCCGGGATAGCGGTCATGCTCACGGGCAACGGCTCGCTCTCCCTTGCGTCCATGATCTTGCAGCCTGTCGCCGAGATCCTAAGCGCACTCGGGATGGGCACGGCCGCCGGGATCCTGGTGACGCGTTTTATGGCAAAGCTCCGCGACCGCTCAGAGGCGCAGGTGCTCATGCTGGGATCGATCCTCGCCACAGCGGGCCTGGCAATAGCGGCAGGCTTGTCCCCGCTTCTTGCCTGTATGGCTCTGGGGTCAGCGGTTGGGAACCTCTCCAGGCGATCGGAGATTGCGTTCGAAGCCATCAGGGCCCTGGACACCCCGGTCTATGTGGTGTTCTTCGTGCTCTCAGGGGCTGGTCTTCACGTTGAACTCCTGAGAAGCGTCGGGATCCTCGGGGTAGGCTATGTCCTCTTCCGTATCATCGGCAAGGTGGGCGGCGCCGCAGCGGGTGGGGCGCTCACCAAGGCACCGGCTGTGGTGCAGAGGTACCTTGGGCTGGGTCTCGTTCCGCAGGCCGGCGTGGCACTGGGATTGAGTCTTCTTGTCAAGCAGCAGTTTCCGGGCATCGGCGACATGATATCCACGACTATCGTGGCGTCAACGGTCATCTATGAGCTCGTGGGTCCGGTCTTCTCAAAGATGGGGATCACGCTGGCCGGTGAGGCCGGGATGGCCAGGGACGAAAGCATTTAGTCCGACCGGAGCAGACAGGTGTCACCTGATATGGAGACGAATACTATTACGGTAGAGGCGAGAAGTGCGGGCTCAGTGCTTCCTTACCGTGTCGCTGGCACCGGCATCGGCGCTGGCGCCGGTACGCGGCAGCAGTCCTGCGGGGTGGTTCGTAACGTTCTCACGCAAGCCTGATCGCGAAGAGGATGCTGAAACCATCTCGCCAGAGGCCCCGGTTAGCGAACATTGAGAGACTCCGGCAGCGGTCGTCGCCGCGGGCGGCGGTATGCGCCTGCAGATACACGAACGGGGGAGGCGTGTATATGTATGCCGCGTCGTCACTCAAGGTTCTGGCCGACGTGCTGACCCTCTCGAGGGGCGTTATCGCGATTCTTCTCCTGCGCGCCCGTAACTTCGGAGATCCCGCCAACGTGGTCCGCTTTGTCGTGCTTCTCACCTTGCTTGGCTGGACAACTGACGTCTGCGACGGCAACCTGGCGCGGGCCTCCGGACGCGCCGGAGGCAGGATCGCGTCCGCTGATTTCCCCGTCGACATACTCATGATGTGGAGCGGCGGATATGTGTTCGCACGGGCCGGGATCATCCCGAGCGCGATCTTCGTCGGTTACTCCGTGCTTATGGCTGTGGCTGCGCTGTTCTCACGATTCAACAGGGCCGTGGTGCTCGGCTTCTGCGCGCCCCTGGCGGGCCTGCCCCTCGTAGTAAGCTATGTGTATGCGCCTCGCTACTTTGTCATCTTCGTACTGTGGATCGGCATCGTGCTCGTGGCGGATTGGAAGCGTTTCACTCAAGTTGTTGACTCGTTCGTCGATGCGTTGCCAGACCCCGAGCGGCGTTTCATCAGGGGCATCCTGGGACGCCTCGGGTTTCATCACACGGGTCTGTCCCGGTGACCAAGTGAGGGTGCGTAAGAGCGCCGAAAACGCGCGGGCCTGCCGGTTCATCCGGCAGGCCCGCAGAATCCTTACGCTGCGATCGACAGCTCCACAGCCATTGCGTCTCGGAGAGACCCTTACCAGGCGCGTCCTGCTGCCCGGGGCCGGGGGAAATCCGTGCTTTCGCCCTGTGCCCACGGCACCACCCCGACGACAGGCACAGCCGTGCGTCGGCTCAGGCCTTCCGCAACTGCACCGCCTGCCAGCGGTTGCCGCAGGCCTCGCACTCCATCCAGTATGTATACAGAAACCCCTGCTGGCACGCGGTGATCCCGATGGTATACTCACGGCCGGCTTCTCGGCCGCATTTCGGGCAAACTCGCAACACCCGGACCCCTCCCTCTGTCGGAATTGCCAAATGAGGCATCGGGAGCCCGCGTTCCCCGTCATTCGAACTCCCTGGTTGCCATAGTATGCTTCCACCGGCAGGGCTAGTGACCTTGCAGCAGAATGGTTGTATCCGCCAGCGCTAGGTGTCGTTGCTGGACCTGGCAGCTGCCTCCCAAGTGCAAGCTCATAAATCACCGTCACTTTTCTGGGAGGAGGGTGCCGGTGCTTGCACGACAGGCCCTCGAAATTCGGCCTCTTGTCTGCAGGACAAACCCTAACGAGGCGCCCCGCTTGGGGCGCCGTCTCCGGAGTGGGACGCCGTGAGCCCAGAATCTTCGTCAGAGTAACGCGGACTCATGAGGCCACACTTAACATATGCGCACCAGCCGCAACAGTGCAGAGCGCAATAGTCCGCCGGGGTACGTGCGCCGGGATACAGGAACTACGGTCTCCCCGCCGCTCGCGATACCATCGACGGGCAAGACGCGTGCTTGACATGTGCATACTCTAATACTAGAATGCTCATGGAGGTGCCACCGTGCGTACGACCATAGAGATCGACAACAGGCTTCGCGCGAAGCTGCTGGCTCTTGCAGCGCGGAGAGGGATTCGGGGCTACTCCCCGATCGTGCGCGAAGCCATCGAGGAGTACATTGCACGCCACGAGATGACCAGCGCCGACCTTGAGGAGATCCTCAGCCTTAAAGGCTCGCTGGGCAAGGAAGAAGCGGAAGAAGCGCAAAAGGCAGCGCAAGAGTTCTGGAGCAGGTGGAGATCGTGCAGATCGTAGTGGATACCTGCGTCATAATCGACTTTCTCAAAGGGACTAACCCGGCCGCAGAGTATGTCACGAAGCTACTCGAAGGGGGAAACATGGCGATCACCGCCGTCACCGTATTCGAGTTGCGCGTTGGGATCCAGCCAGACACTAGACGCGACCGCGCCCTTGAAAAGCTCTTCAGCTTGATTCCTGTGCTGCCCTTTGATCGGGATGCTGCCCTGCGCGCCGCTCAGATAGAGATTGACCTGCGCGCACAGGGCAGCGTCATCGGCCCTGCTGATACGTTTATTGCCGCGATCTGCCTCGAACGCGGCGCACCTCTTGCCACGTTGAACACGGCGCACTTCTCGCGGATTCCAGGTTTGAAAGTGCTGCAGGTTTGCAGCAATCCTGCCAGCTAAGAAGCCGCCTCAGCCGGCAGCGTCGCCTGCCCGCCGATCAGCACGGCATCACGCCTTGCCACTTGCCTGGTCCTCGAGGGCAATCCGCTTCATCGCCTCCAGGGCGATGGAGATGATCATGTCCTCGCCGCGGAGGAAGTCCTCGTCAGTTGCGTGGTTCGCGATGGGGATGGACACCTTGCCCGCGGACTTGACTACTTTGCTCTTCGGCCCACCGTCCATGACGAACAGCGCACCGCACCGGAAGTGGCGGTAGTGCCCCAGGATGAACACTGTGTCGCTTTCCATCTCCACGCAGACTACCCCGGCGTCGACCAGCATCTTGTTGAACTCCGGGTTCGGCGGAGCATAGAAAGCGTCCCCAGCACAGACCACGCCGATGTGGATGTGCGCCCCAAGCTCGCGTGCGACATCGTAGAGCGCCCGGGTCACAAAGAAGTCGGCCACCGCAGGGAACGGCCCCGGCAGGAACTTGTATGACGTTCCGCCGTCGCGGTAGGTTGCGGTAGCGATGGCGATGTCCCCCACGCCGATGTTTTCCTGAAGCCCGCCGGCCGAGCCGACGCGGATGAACGTGTCCGCACCCATCCTGCCCAGCTCCTCCATGGCGATGGCGACCTGGGGGCCGCCTATCCCTGTTGAGCATACGGTCATCCTCACGCCGCCGTAGTAACCGGTGTGGACAAACATGCCCCTGGTGGCGCTCACCTGTCGCACGTCATCCAGCCGCTCGGCGATCTTGCGGCCACGGATGTGGTCGCCCGGGATGAAGCAATAGCGCGCGATGTCCTCATCGCGGGCCTTGATGTGGTGCTGGGTGTACTCTGGCCCTCCTACGCTCAGAACTTCCAGCTTCAGCTCGCGCTTCCCGGGGTTCGCGCTCTTCCCCATGATTTCACATCTCCCTTCCATCTCTACGCTGAGTGTAAGTTCAGAGAGATCCTTGTCACTTTGCCGGGAGTTGCCGGTGTCGCACTCGGGAGATAACCCGCGCTATTCTTCCTTCAGGCCCCGTCGAGCCCCGAGGACAGGGGCTCCGGCCGCGAGAGGCACCGCTCCGAGGCACCGCTGCATCAATCCCTGGTGGCAATCGCTTTGAAGCTGTCGCCGGCGAGGCCTTCGGCGGACACGCCGAGCAGGTCCGCCACCGTGCGACCGAGGTCTGCGAACGTATGGCGGGTGCCAAGGAACGCGCCCGGCCGTATGGCGCTGCCGTATACGAGTAGCGGGACGTATTCCCGCGAGTGGTCCGTGCTGGGGGTCGTGGGGTCGCAGCCGTGGTCGGCGGTGATGACAAGCACGTCGCCTTCGTGGAGCACGCCTGCAAGGTCCTCCATCATGCGGTCAAGCTCGGCGAGAGCGCGCGCATAGCCCCGGACATCGTTGCGGTGCCCCCACAGCATATCAAAGTCTATGCAGTTCGCGAATATGAGCCCCCGGCCTCTCTCGCGGGCAAAGCAGGTCACGGCTTTCATGGTGTCCTCGTTGTTGCCGGTGTGGTCCGACTTCGTGAGGCCCTGGAAGGCGAAGATGTCCTCGATCTTGCCGACCCCGATGACGTCCATCCCGGCCTCCTTCACGTGGTCCAGCAAGGTGCGACGCGGAGGTTTGATGGAGAAGTCCTTGCGGCGCTCAGTCCTTGTGAAGTTGCCCGGAGTCCCCACGAAAGGCCGGGCGATCACCCTCCCCACTCCATGCTCGCCCACCAGCAGCGACCGGGCTACCTTGCACATCTCGTAGAGCCGCTCCACCGGGATCACGTCCTCATGCGCAGCGATTTGGAACACGCTGTCGGCGGAGGTGTAGACGATGGGGAACCCCGTCTTCATGTGCTCCTCGCCAAGCTCCTTGATGATCTCGGTGCCCGAGGCGGGCTTGTTGCCGAGGACCTTCGTGCCGATCGCCTTCTCGAAGGCGTCGATGACCTCGGGCGGGAAACCGCGCGGATACACCGGAAATGGCCGGTCGAGGACGATGCCGGCGATTTCCCAGTGGCCTGTGGTGGTGTCCTTTCCTGCGGATCTCTCGGCCATGCGCCCGTAGGCAGCAAGTGGGGCCGACACGGCGGGCACCCCCGCGAGTGGCTCGCCGAAGGTCTCCGCGAGATTGCCCAGACCCAGGCGGCCCAGGAACGGTATGTCGAGCCCTCCCACCGCCTTCGCGGTATTGCGCAGCGTGTCGCTTCCTGCGTCCCCGTACGCGTCAGCGTCCGGCAACGCGCCAATGCCGACGCTGTCCATAACGATCAGTATCACTCTATCTACGTTTGGCCTTCCCACGTGGCGTGTGCCTCCAGTTGTATAGATGTGTAGCTTCGTCCTCGAAACGGTGTCATCGTGTTACGCGTCAGTCTGTGACTCCGGCCACACGAATCGTCCCTATCCCTGCAGCGCAGTTACGACGACTTCAGCGCCGTCCCTGACGCTTCTCAGCACTTTCGCTTCACCCTCGACCCTGCCGAACACGTTCACCGGGCTTGCGGGGCGGATCTCGTTGCCCCGGCTTACTGGCGTCGGCCCAAAGAATATGCAGAAGGCCCGTCCAGGCGGCCAGTAACCCAGGTCGCCGGCCTCGACGACGTCTTTCGCGTTTTCGCCGGCGAGCCTCACGGGAATCTCAAAGTAGATCTCGTCGCCCCACCTGTTCGCGCGCCCGGTGATGGGCAGTACGGCCCAAATGGCATCGGCGGTCGGCGTGTCGTTCAGGACGGCCTCGACTTTGACGTCACCAGCGGTTATCGAAATCCTCCTTGACATGAGCTCCCCACCTTTCCTCGCTCGTCAACGTGCTGCCGCATTGGGCACGATCTGGAAACCAGCAACAAGAAAGTTCCGATCGAGCGTGAGGACTGTCTCGATGTCTCGTTTCCTGCATATCACGAAGCTGGTGCAATCAACCATCGAAAACTTCTGATCGTCGTGCTTCTCAAACATCGCCCACGCCTCCTCGAAGATTGCGGGGGTCACCCAGTCTATGAGTAGTCGCTCCTCAGCTACAGCTGCCTGCAGTGCCCGGTAAAACGACACTGCGATCCTGCGCCCCATGTTGTACCGCAGAAAGGTGATGGTTTCGGAACAGACGTCGCTGGACGTTACAAGACCCGCGCCGCGTTCCAGCACCTCGCGCCACTCTTTTGCAACGGACTCATGGTGCGGATCCTTTTCCGCGACAAGCGCTACCCAGGCCGCGGTGTCAACAAAGACCATCACAGCCTGCGGTCCCCCTTCCGGCGCCCCGTGGTCGTCTCAGTGTCCCGGCCATAGAGATACCGGTCGTGGTCTTGCGCCGCGTCGGGAGGGACATCGCCCTTGTACATACCCACGAGACCAGCCAGCGGGTCATCAGGCCCGCTCTTTCGCCCTCTGCGCTCGAGCTCATCAAGGTACCCTGCTACAGCCTCCCGGACGAGCGATGCCTCCGACACCCCTTTCATAGCTGCCCACTTCTTCAAGAGGCTGTCGCTTTCGTCGTCCAGATAGATTTGTTTTCGCTTCATCTCATCAGATCCCTCCCATGTCTATATACATCGTTATGCGTATACTGTATACATCATCCCCACTATACTACACCTCCGAAGGGACGTCAGTGAGGCTGCACACATTTTCTGCGGTGGCCTGCGGACCGGATTCCGCCAGGGTTTCCCGTAAGGGCCCCTGTGCGGGAACAGGGGATCAGGTACCTGGTGCACTGCACGCAGGAACCTTCCTATTCCTGGCGAACTTCATCCTAAGCATGAGATCATTAGTTTTCTCCGTTTTCCGAGGTCTTGGGTTGCCGGTGATTGCACGAGGGGTGTCAAAATCCGGCCACTGGCCGGACGGGCCGGATTTTGTCAAGGCGCCCCGCTTGGGGCGCCGTCCCCGAGTGCAACACCGGCAACCCTGCACGGCACGTGTGCTCTCTAAAACCGGCGATTACTTGTGGCGATCTACTTAGACGCATGGTCGTTGGGGGTTGAAGTCCCTGGGGGCTGAAGTCCTGGGTGATCGGAGTCGTGGGCAGTTGAAGTCGTGGGTAGTTGAAATCGTGGGTGGATGGAGGTGGCCGGTGTGACCCAGGTGGACATCATACGGGCGGTGCAGTCCATAGCGAATCCGGTGCTCGACGTCGTCTTCGGCGCCATCACGATGCTGGGCGCTGAAGGGTTCTTCATCGCGATCGTGGCGGTCCTCTTCTGGACGGTCTCAAAGCGGCTGGCGGTGAGAATCGGCGTGCTCCTCATCCTATCTTCGTTCGCCAACTCCGGGCTCAAGGACCTCTTTCGGATGCCGCGCCCCTCCCCCGAAGACGTGCGGGTGATAATGCCTGAGACAGGTGGAGGATACGGGTTCCCCAGCGGTCACGCGCAGGCGTCGACGGTCTTTTGGGGCTACCTTGCCCACGCCATCCGAAAGCGCTGGTTCACTATCGCCGCGATTGTGCTGGTTTTCCTCATAGGCCTCTCCAGGATCTACCTCGGGGTTCACTTCCCCGGCGACGTAGTCGGCGGCTTCTGTTTCGGCGGGATCATCCTCGCGGCGTACATCTGGGTCACTGGCCGCCCGGAACTGCGCGCCGCCGCTTCCATCTCCACGGGCCGGCTCGTCTTCATCGTTGCGGCCGCTCCGTTCGCTTTGCTCTTGCTATACAGGTCGGCTGAGGCATTCAAGATGGTGGGCTTCCTCGTGGGAGTCGGCGTGGGATACGTACTAGAAGACAGATTCGTTCGCTCAGAGGAACGCGCGCCCTTTGCTACCCAGGTCCTAAAGATCGTCATCGGCCTCGGAGGGGTCTTTGCGCTCCGCGTCGGACTGAAGGCTCTCTTCGCGCCGGAGGCGGCGATGCTTGCACTCGTGCGCTACGCAGCAATGGCCGCCTGGGCCAGCTTCGGCGCGCCCTTCGTGTTTGTACGGATGCTCGGCCTCGCCCGACGGCAGTAATGGCTCGGGCTGGGAGGCAGTCCTCCTGGCCGTCCGGAATGCCGGTTTTGATGCAGACCGTAGTGTCCAGGGTGCCTCCTGTCAAAAGGCTCGCCGGCTCCTACACGCACGGCCACTCTCGACTAAACGAGTGGAAATCTGCGAACCCGTGTCGAGGCTGGGGCAGCTCAAGAGAGTACGTTCCTCAGGTTGAAAACGCCAAAGGCAGGCCCCGGCAGGCCGCTCCATACCCAACCCGGCGCAGCCCAGTTCGGAGCGGTCATGCGGGCAACAGCCGGCCCGAGCAGTGTCTTGGTCCCTGACAGCAGGGGCGCGTGTTTGAAAGTGCCTCTGAAAGGAAGAGAGACCAAGTGAGGGTTCGTTAGTTCCACACTAGTTCGCCAACATCTGGTGGGTTGCCGGTGTTCCATGCGGGGAGGCCGCCGCAAGCGGGGCGCGCTTCGGTGAAATCCGGCCTGTCGGGAGAGCGGCCCGATTTTGACTCCCCCCGTGCAATCTCCGGCAAGCCCTTCCGCAAGTCTGGAGTATTTCCGCACTGTCACTGCGCCGAAGATAGCCGACGCGTAAACTTTTGGCCCTGCGATGGTGGGGCAGGGGGCCTCCATGGAGAACGTGGCAGGAAACCGGGAAGGCAAGGCGAAGATAATAACGCGTACCTGCACAGAAGAACAGCTGCCTCGGGGACAGCCCCGGGTCTTGAGCGTTTCAGCCGGCAAGCAGATTGAACGAAAACTCGAGGTGGTCCTGAGATGCAAGGCACGTTCGCCGCACGGGCACAGAAACTCCAGCGCTCCGAGCTTGCGGCCCTCTTCGCGCTGGCGGAGGAGCCAGGGGTCATATCGTTTGCAGGCGGGTTCCCCGACCCAGAGTGGTTCCTGCCGGAGATCACCGAGATAAGCGACAGGGTCATGCGCACGAACCGGGGGGTTGCTCTGCAGTATGGTCCGACGCCCGGTTTCACCGCGCTCCGCGAGTTCATGGCGGCGAGGCTCACCGGTCAGGGCATGAGGTGCAGCGCAGCAGACGTTCTCATAACCAGCGGATCGCTCCAGGGCCTGGACCTCGTGTGTAAGATCTTCCTCGAGCCCGGCGACGTGGTGCTCACTGAGGCGCCCACATACATCGGGGCCCTCCAGACGTTCGCAAGCTACGAAGTGGACATCGTGAGCGTCCCAATAGACGCCGACGGCATGAGGATAGACGCTCTCGAATCCCTGCTGGCGGACATACGCGCCGGCAAGCGGGCAGGCGGGCGCATGCCGAAATTCATCTACACAATTCCGTCGTTCCAGAACCCGTCGGGGTGCACCCTGAGTCTCGAAAGGCGGCGGGCCCTTCTCCGGGTTGCGTCCAGGTTCGGCGTCCCCGTGGTGGAAGACCATGCCTACGCCGAGCTCCGCTATGATGGGGCGGACTTACCTGCTCTCAGGGCCCTCGACGAGGACGACGTCGTCATCCACCTTGGGACATTCTCCAAGATCTTCTCGCCCGGCCTCCGCCTGGGCTGGATGATCGGGCCGAGGCCCGTGATTGAAAAGGCCATTCTTTTCAAGCAGGGCACAGACCAGTGTTCCAATTCCCTGGGCCAGATCATGGCGCTCGAGTACGGCAAACGGGGCCTCATCGAGAAGCAGATAGAGGTCACCATCGCGAGCCTCCGGAAGAAGAGGGACGAGACGCTGAAGGCCCTCCGCGCGCACTTTGGCGACAGCGTAAGCTATACGGTTCCCCAAGGCGGCTTCTACACATGGGTGACGTTCCCTGAAGGCATCGACACCGTGGCGCTCCTGCCGCGCGCCGTCAAAGAATACAGCGTCGCGTACGTTGCAGGCCCCTCGTTCTACGCCGACCGCTCCGGCGCGAACCAGGCCCGCCTTTGTTTCAGCCAGCCCAGGGTGGACCAGATCGACGAGGGCATCCGACGGCTCCATGCGTGTTTCGGCGCTCGCGTCGGACAATAGCCCGGACAGCAAGCCTGACGCCGTGCGCCGTCAGTATGGCCAGAAGGGGTCCACTGTTTTCCGGAACGGCGTCGACAAACACCTGACGTCCTTCTCCGGCAGGACCGCCATCTGCGTTCACCACCTCGGTCCCCTTCCGATCCCGTTGCCATAGCGCCCGCTCCCGCTCGTGACAGCACGGCCGAACCGCGCAAGCTCGCGCCGCAGCCGGGCCTCCACGCTCTCAGGCAGGCGGCGCACGGGAAGGGGAATCGGCTCACCGACATCATCGCTGGCGCCTGGGCGGCCCGGCCCGCCGCCCGGGCGCTGCCATGGGCCACGGATGGATCGCCCCAGGCCCCTACCCTGAACCATGCCCGAACCAAGCCCTGAGGCGAAACCTGAGCCTCGGCCTGAATCCGGACCCGCGGCTGGCTCTGGCCCTGGTCCTGGGCCTAGGCCTAGGCCTAGGCCTGGCCCTAGGCCTGGGCCTGGGCCTGGGCCTGAACCTCCCCCTGGGCCTCGGCCGCCGCCCCCGCTCCCTGTCTCGGTTCCGTCCCCATCCGCCGCAAACGCTCCTGCCGACGCCGCGAAAGGCCCGGGAGCCCCATGCCACCCGGCGCCCTCCCCCGGCGCCGTCCTGAGCGTGGACCTCTCTACGGGCTTGGGCGTGTACGGCTCCATCTCCAGCAGGTCGTGGAGGATGATGAGCGCAGCCTCCTTGTCCGGGATCCGGCCCCGCGGCGAGAGATCGGGGTCGTTCTGCGCGAAGGGCGGAACCGGCGCGCCGACGCAGGACGGGCAGCCGTCCTCACACCTGCACCCTTTTACAAGCTCCAGGCACGCCCGGAGCACGTCCTCAAGCGACCTGTAAGCGCGCTCGGCGAACCCCACCCCGCCGGGATAGCGATCGTACACAAACAGCGTCGGTGAGCCGGTGTTGAGCGAGTCCACCACCGCCCCCACGTCCCTGGGGTCGCACATGGCATAGAGCGGCACCACCTCCGTGATGACGTTGCCGATCCCGTAGAGCCCCTCGGATGGGTCCCTCCCCCACCTGCGCACCAGGTTGAGCGTGGAGATGGGCGGTACCAGCCAGAAGGCGACTGTCCCCATGACCTGAGGCGGAAGGCTCACCTTCCCGAAACCGATGCTCTCGCGACCGTGGAACTTGATCTTCTTGAACATGTACACCAGCGAGGTCACGGTAACGTCCCCGAACGACGCCGTGGCCTTGTGGAACTTCGTGCTCTCCTGCTCGTTCTCGATGTTCACCGTGGATTCAGAGATAGACTGCGTGAAGTAGTCGACGTCGGCCTTCTCGACGTACGCGACTTTCTTGTCCACATCGAGCTGCGACACGAAATACGTCTCGCCGTCGTGCAGGTAGATCGCCTCGGGGTGGATCTGCTCGAAAGCGGAGAGCTCGTCCATGGTGCCGATGACGCGGTTCGCCGCCGTGTCTTTCACGGAAGGCGGCCGGCGGTCGCGCCCTGCCGCCGTCTGCGCCGGGTCTTGTGTCGTGTCCACGATCGTGTAGGTGTTGTCGGACGCATTGCGCAGCTTGACCGCCTCTGATGGGTAGGACGGGTGCGACCAGTACCACCTGTTCCCGCGACGCACGACTTCCCGCTGCTCCTCGAGGATCTCGAGGATAGCGGGCATGTACTCGCCGAACCGCGCGATGTCCTTCGCCCCTAGCGGCAGCTCGAACGCGGCGCAGCGCAGGTGTCTTGCCAGGATATACGGATTGTGAGGGTCGATGACCGCGCCCTCCGTCGCCCGCCCGAAGAAGTACTCGGGATGGCTCATGAGATACTGGTCTATCGGGGTGGACTGGCCGACCAGAACCACGAGGGCCTCTTCTTGCCCCCGCCCCGCCCGCCCGGCCTGCTGCCAGGTGCTGGCGATAGTGCCCGGGTAGCCTGTGAGGATGGCCGCGTCGAGGCTGCCGATGTCGATGCCGAGTTCAAGGGCGTTGGTGGACGTGACCCCGAGCAGTTCACCGGAGAACAGGCGCCGCTCTATCTCCCGTCTCTCCTCCGGAAGGTAGCCCCCGCGATACGGCTTGATGGCGCGTGCCAGCGACGGGCTTATTTGCTGGAGACGCTCCTGGGCGAATCGGTAGATTAGTTCCGCCACCACGCGCGCCTTCACGAAAGTGATGGTCTGGACCCTGTCCCGGACAAGCTCGACCAGGAGCCGCTCTGCCTCGACGCTCGAGCTTCCTCGTTCCACCCGCGCCGCGTCCACGAACGGAGGGTTCCAGAACACGAACTTTTTCGGCCCTCGCGGCGCGCCGTCGTCGTCGACGAGCGTAACGGGGCGACCTATGAGCTTCTCGGCAAGCTCCTTCGGGTTTGCGATGGTCGCGGAGCAGCAGATGAACTGCGGGCTTGAGCCGTAGTGCTCACAGATGCGTTCGAGGCGCCGGATGACACACGCGACGTTCGAGCCGAACACGCCCCTGTAGGTGTGCATTTCGTCGATGACCACGAACGCCAGGTTCGCGAAGAACGGCCCCCACGACGGGTGCCTCGGCAGAATGCCCTGGTGGAGCATGTCAGGGTTTGTGAGGATGATGTTCCCCTCGTCGCGTAGCTTACGCCTGGCGTTGGGCGGCGTGTCGCCGTCGTAGGTCCCTGCCACGATCGGCATGGCAGGATCGATCTCCCGGTAGCGGAGAAGGCCCCGAAGCTGGTCTTGAGCAAGCGCCTTCGTGGGAAACAGGTAAAGCGCCTTCGCCCCCGGGTCGACGGCGAGCCTCTCGAGGACGGGCGCGTTGTAGCAGAGGGTCTTGCCGCTCGCGGTGGACGTCACGATGGCGACATCGCGCCCCTCCCGGATTGCCTGTATCGCCTGAGCCTGATGGGTGTAGAGTCGCTGGATGCCCACCTTCGCCAGGATCGCGGCCACGCGCGGGTGAAGCGGCGGCACGACATCGCCGTAGCGCGCCTGCCGCGCAGGAATGTTCTCGACGTGGACAATCTGGCCCCGGTACTCTGGTGCAAGCTTGAGCCGCTCTATGAATCTTGCCGCATCCATGTCCTTCGTGGCGCGACCTCCCGGCACGGCGGGCGCCCTACGCGGTGCAGGGCGCCTTGCCGCCTCCCGCTGCCGGCCTGTCGTCGCCTCCTCCACTCCCAGTTTTTCCTTCGGGTCTCGGTCTCGCGCGGTCGTGCTTTACTGACGGCTATTCGATCATTACAAGCGAATACCAGTTCTGGTCCTGGCTTTCGTCGGCAAGCGTCTCTATCGGAAGCCCCTGCTTTCGGGCGGTGGCGTACACATCGATCCCCATAGCCTGCATCGCAGGCCTCGCCTTGCCCGGGAAGCGGCAGGGCTTGCCCTCCGGCAGGCTGCACTCCGCGCACAGTCCGCAATCGCTCATGCTGAACGCGAAGTAGTACCCGTCCACGTACGCCCGGCTCTCCACGGCAAACGAGATCCTCTGGGAGGAGTCCTTGTCGTGCGTGTGGATGAGCACAGCGTACCTGTAGCGCGACAGCACCTGTTCGGCCTCCCACGGCTTCAGCGCCCCAGGGGCCGACGGACACACCCAGCACTTCCCCCAAGTGGAACAGCCGTACATGCACTTGAGGTAGGTCCTGGGATCGAACACGATGTCCCGCGCATCGATCACAAGGGCGTCGACAGCCCCGAGGCTCTTCGCCAACTCGGCGTATTTCGCATACTTCCCCTCCAATTCTTTCCCCTTCTTCCACACGATATGATCCTACCACAGCTACTGCGCCGAAAGCGGCCTACTGTTAGTTCGACAACCCGGCCGGGCTGTCCTGCCGCCGCCCTGCTGGTTCCTGCGACGCGTCGATATCACGCTTATGTGTGATCTTTTATGTGTTGACAACAGTGTCTATCCATGGGATACTCTCATCGTAGACCGCCGCATGGAACGGTTGGAGGTGACCCCGATGCCCAAGAAGATCCCCGCGTCGGTGCTGGATTTCGTTACACACAACGTTTTGCAGGTGACCGACCTCACACGGAAGGGCCGACTCGCTGAAATCCTCGACGCGTACTCATGCAGGGAGAGCTCGGAAATATACGTAGTTCAAAACGCGAAGAGGCCAGGCGCGCAGGCCGCGCTGGTGGATGTGAGGTTCCTGAAGGAACTTCTCACCGTAAAGGAACTTGTGGATGAAGCCGTTGACGATCTCCTCGCGAGCGAAGTGAAGGCTAGGCTCGGCGAGCCCGCCGACGTACCTCTGGCGGATTTGGTATCGAAGCTTGGGATCGACCTGAGCGAGGTTGCTCGTTTGGCCGAGAGCGAGGAGACGGAGGAATGACCGTCGAGCAAGACCTGGAGCGTCTCCTCGGCAAGGATTGCCGCACCAAGGTGATACTCACCCGCAAGGCAGTGGCCGATATCGAAGCGCTTGACCGCGGGCTACAGAGCATCGTTGTCGCAGCGATAGTCAGGCGCGCCAGGGGAGGGCCTCTCTTGAAGCCTCGGGGTCTTGGCGAACCCCTTGGGCGCGGCCTAGCGGGAGTCGCAAAGATCAAGCTCAAGAGGCACGGCATGAGAATAGTGTACCGGCCGGTCGAGAGGGGCGACGCGATAGTCATGGAGATCCTCGCGGTGGGCCCGAGGGATGCCGGCGAGGTGTACAGGGAAGTCGCTCGCCGTCTGAACGAGATAGACAAGGATGCTGCGGGTGCAGGCGCACGAGAGCCGCCGAAGTAAAGGCGCGAGAAGGGCGAGCAAGAACTAGGGGGCGCCCCACATGGATCGCCCCCGTGGTGGCATTTCGTTTCTGACAGAAGCAGTATTAGCAGCACCGGGTCTGCATGAGACTTACGGTTTTGCCCTGGTTCACGGGATAACCAGCGTGTCGCCGATCTCGATGCGGTCGGGGTCGGCAATTGCATTGGCCTGCACGATCGCCGCGACCGTGGTGCCATAGCCTTGGGCTATCTGGTATAACGTCTCGCCCACCTGCACTACGTGGATGCGCCCCGACGTGGGCATCTGCCCGCCTCCGCCCACCGGCGGCCCTGGCAGGCCCGCGGACGGTCCTGGCAGTGGAGAGGTGATCTCGCCTGCGCCCGCCGTCGTGTCGTTCACGCCGACCACGGCCGACACGGTGTCGACGCGCGTCACCATGGTCCAGCCGCGAAGCACGACTTTCACGTTTACGAACCTGGGCTCGATCGGGACGGCCACCACCCGGATGACGTCCACGTCGCACACAGCGTAGTACGCAGGAATAACGCCCGGCACCCGCAGTGTCAACGAGAACGGCACCGTCTCCACGGTCGCGAATACCCTCTGGGTCGGAAGCTCGGAGTAGAGCACGGTGATCCGCAAGGTCCCCTCGATCAGCACCACGCCGTCGAGGACCGTGGTCCTCGTTACGCGGGCCTGCGCAAACGACTGGATCACCCTGCCGACCGCCGGCAACTCGGCAGGCACGATGATCCGTACAGGGATTGTGGAGTTGTCCTCCACCTGGCCCACGATTTCCTCCACGAGAAACTCCCGCGTCACTGCCAGGAGTGGAGTCGGAAGCTGCTCCACCGCCGTGATGAGCGGCAGTTCCCGGTCAACCGTCACGACCACCGATACGCGGAGCACCGCCCTCACCCTCAGCGTGCGTGCGTTTACGATCTCCGCCTCCGCAGCCTCGACCTGCACCGACGCGAACGCGAACATCCCCGGCTGCACGCCCGGCAGGCTCACGATTGTGCTGAAGCTGAGGGCACCGTCCACGGAGAACACAGGCTGGCCGGGGCTGATGGCCACATAGAGAATGCGCACCGAGACCGCCCCGTTCACAACGACCTTGTTGTGCAGCACCTTCGTCGTGGTGACAGACGGTGCCGCGTCTGTTCTGATGATCCGGGACGCGCCGGGCTTGTCGGGCGGTATCGATATCGTCCCGACGACGATGGTCTCAGCCTCTCCCTGCAGCACAGCTCGCTCCACGGTGACCACCCGTCGCTTCACGACGGGCGCCACGGGCACCTTCACCGTGGGAACAACGATCGCGGGAGGCACTTCGACCACGACCTCGGTTATCTCCTCCCTGAGCACCCGGACCCTGAGAGACACCAGCACATTTACCTCGACAGTCCTCGGGTCGATGAGCCGTGACGTTGCGAAAACGCTTGTTACGAGCACCTCCGGGATCATGCCAGGGAAGACTCCAGGCACGCTCACACTCCCGAACAAAGACAGCGTGCCCTCGAAGGCATGTACCGGTTGCGACGGCGCCGTGGACACATAGAGAATGTTCACGTCCACGTTTCCCTGGATGACCACCGCCCCCGGCACGACCGTGACCTGGGTGATAGCGACCCGCGCCTGGGTATCGAGGATCGACGCAATATCCGGCTTCGGAGGCGGCACGACCAGGCGCCCGCTGGCCACGATGCTGGCGGTGACGTCGGCGACGACCACCTCGACCTTCACTTTCTTTCGGGGAAAACCCGCTACAGTCACATCTGAAGACACCTCACTTCCTCCTTCCCGCAAGCTCTTTACCAGGATATGATATGTCTGGATGCTGTCCGGCGCCACCGCCGGGCGGGGCGCGGCGGGCCGCGTGGCGTCGGCGACCGCCGGTCGCAGACCGTCGCGGACCGCCCGGAGGCCTGCCGCCCGGTTGCCGACATCCGGTTGCTGGCTCTGGTTGCTGACTCCGGTTGCTGGCCGCCGCCAGCCGGACGCCGACCACTGGTCGCCGCCTGACAGGCCAAAGAAGCGCAGCAAGGGACCCCAGCGGAAGCGCTGGAGGTCCCCTGTTCCGGGGCCTTGGTCGGATGTCAAGCCCAGGTGTAGTGGTGCGTGTCTGTCGCGGACGACCGGCCTAAGTATGAGGTCATTAGTTTTCTCTCGTTTTCCGAGGTCTTGGGTTGCCGGTTATTGCACGAGGGGTGTCAAAATCCGGCCAGTTGCCCGACAGGCCGGATTTTGGCGAAGCGCGCCCCGCTTGGGGCGCCGTCCCCGAGTGCAACACCGGCAACCCTGCACGGCGCGTGCGCTCTCTGGACCCGGCGATTACTCATCACGACCTATTAGTTCATATCCCGGAACTCCTCGGGCACAAGGACGTCGATGACCACGTGCTTCTGCACGGTTTTGGTGACCTTAACAAACACCTCGATGATGGCGTCGACGAGCACATCGCGTGTCCCGACCTCGGGCGAGGGCGTTACCCCGACCGGCAGGAGCTGAACGGTGGCGAACTCCACCTTTGGCCGGACAAGGATGTTCATCCCGGGGAACGCGCCCGGCAGGTCCACGAACGTCGTGAAGGGTACCTCGAGGTGCATGTGGTGGACCGGCTGGTCCGGCAGTGCTGCTACGTATATCACCTGCAGGACAAGCCTCCCCTCGAGGATTACCTTGCCGTCGAGGATGTCCGACCGGGTTATCTCCACCGCCGAACTGAAGACGCTGACGATCTTGGCCGCAGCCGGCTTCTCTTGAGGAATCGTGACTTCCTGGCGGATGTTAACCTGCTGGGTCACCTCATTGACGACGTCCTCGATCGCGACTAGCTGCCGCACAGCATTGATGGGAATCCTGTCGGACCTGACGTCGGTCACGACCCTCATCTGCTGGATCTCGGTAACTTTCGCGAATATGCTGATGACCAAGTCCTGCATGATCGTCATCGGGTCCACGACGGTCGCCTGCGCGAACTCCACGGTCGGGAAGAGCTCAACCATGAGGCCGGGCATAGCTCCCGGGATCCTGATGTTGACAAGGAAGTTCACCGTCTGATGCATCTGGTGGACGGGCTGGTCGGGCAGATTCGCCACGTAGAGTATCTGGGTCCTGATCTGACCCTGGACAATCACCAGGTCCGGGATCACCCTCACCTCAGTCGGCAACACCTCGGCGCTGATGATGCCGAGGATCTTCAAAACCGGCGGCTTGCCGGCCGGCACCGGCAGGGTGTTGCTCAGTATCACCTGACCCGTGTTCTCGCCTACCACCCGCTCGACTCGTACAAGGTTCTTCTCGACCTTCACCGGGATGCTCTTGAACATCACGTCGGTGACCACGTCAAGCTGCACAAGCTGCGTCACCTTGACGAAGAGCTCAATAATGAGTTCGATTTCAACTTCCCTCGGGTTTCTGATCACTATGTCGGAGAACGTGACCTTCGGCCTCGCGATGACGGTCATCCCTGGCTGCGCTCCGGGGACGTCGACGAACTGAAGGAAGCTGATGGTGTGCTCCATATGATGCACCGGCTGCTCGGGCAAGGCGGCGACATAGATGGTCTGCACTGTCGCCGTGCCCTCCACGACCACCTTGTTCGGTAGCGGCGTCCCGGTTGCTGAGACCGTTACGTTGACGATGCTCAAGATCTTCTGGACGTCGGGCTTGCCGTTAGGCACCGACTGCACGCTTCTCAGGGTGACGGTTGCCACCCTCTCGCCGACGACCTCGAAGAGCTTCAGCCGCTCCCTCCTTAGAACCATTTCCCTTCTCCCTCCCTTTCCCACAATCGTGCTTTCTGAACTCCACAACGAGGCGACGTCCGGTTGGCTCCCTGACTGCCCTGGACAACGCACGCCCGCACTCGCGCTCCGTCAGGCTGACATGGCACCCGCCGCTCGGGCAAAGGCCACGGGCACGGTCCCCGTGGCCTTTGCCCAGGCGCCCGACGCCCGGAACGCCACAACGTGAAATGTTACCGGCGTTGTTGCTACCAGCAGGCTACCCCCGACCGGCCATCGGGCAATCTGCGGCCTCGCCTGGCCTAGCCCTTGGGCGCCGGGCAGGCAGGGATCTGGATGACCTGGCCTACCTGGAGATTCTCCGGCTGAATGCCCGGGTTAGCCTGGATTATCGCGGCCACGGTTGTGTTGTACTTGCGTGCGAGGGCCCAGAGCGTATCGCCCGGCTGGATCGTGACCATGACGATGGTCGGCTGCGGGCACGGCACCTCCGGGGGCTTCACGACCACCACGTTGACCACGACGTTGAGCTGCACAGGCTCGGTGACCTTCGCGAACACGCTAACCAGGACCTTCGCAGTGAACCGCCTGTCATCGACCACCTCGAAGTCCACGTGCTCGATGGCGACGCGCGTCTCGGCCAGAAACCCCTCCTGCGTGCCGGGCACCTCCACTACCTGCGTGAACTTCAGCCGGTGCGACATGTGGTGCACCGGCTGGTCGCCCTCGGGGGTCTGGGCCACGTAAAGCGTCTGGAGCTCGACGACGCCCTCAACGATGACCTTGCCGTCGATGATCCTGTAGGACGCCTCCTTGACCGACGTATCGATCCTGAGGACGCGCTCGATGTTGGGCTTCTCCCTCGGCACTTCCAGGGTTTCCTTGAGTATCGTCTGGACCGTGTCCTCGCCGATGACGTCCTCCACGCGGAGCAGCCTCTTCTCCACGTCGAGCACGGTGGTCTTTGATGTCACCTCGGTGACGATCTCGAGCTGCCTTGTGACCGTCACCTTCGCGGTCAGCTTGAGCACCACATCAACGCTGACCGTGCGGAAGTCAAGTTCGCTAAAGCTCACCGTCTCGAGCGCAAGCCTCACCTGTGCCCGCATGCCCACAGCCGCCCCAGGGACTTCGATGACCTGCGAGAACCGGAGCTGGGTCGAGAAGAAATGCACCGGCAACCTCGGCAGGTAAGGATCGTGAGGCACCGCCGCGTACAGGATATCAACATCGATGAGGCCTTCCGCCACCACCTGTCCGTCGAGCACCTGGACATCCGTGAGACGAGGCTTTGCTTCCACACTGATGACCGACTCGATGTCCGGCTTCTCAGGCGGTACCGTAAGCCTCCCGGTGACGAGAGCCTGTGCCGTCGCCTCCCCCACCACATCCTCGACCTTCAAAAGCTCCCTGGCCACCTGGAGGTCCGGCGGGCCGGTGACCTCGGTCACCACCTCGAGTTGCTCGGTCCTCGTGACCTTGACCGTTGCGGACAGGACGAGTCGCACATCCAGGGTGCGGACGTCAACCAGGTCGAATGATACGTCGTGGATATCCACCTCGACGAAGGCGTTCATCGAGGGATCCGTGCCCGGAACCTCGGCGATGAGCTCGAAGGATACATCCTGCTCAAGGAGTTGCACCGGCTGGGTGCCGGCGGCCACCCGTCCCACATAGAGCGCCCGCACCCTGATGGTGCCCTCCACCAGAACCTTGCCCCTTATGAGCTGGAATGAACTTGTGAGGATATCTGCGTCGACGCTGATGATCTTCTCGGCGGTAGGCAGGTTCTCAGGGATCGTGAGCATCTCACGCAGGACCTTGCGCGCCGTGGTTTCGCCGACGACCTGTTCGACCTTGAGGAGCTCCTCCTTGAGCTCGACACCCACAGCCATCTCCTCTCCCCCTTTCTCGTGACAGGCATAAACCAGTACACTCGCTTTTCATTTCTACTATATGCGGGCGACTAACCAAAATGTGCATATATTTCTAAATGCGACGCCGCCCCGGCGACCGCGCGCACCCGTGCACCGGGCCAGACAGCCTGCCGCCCGGGGACAGGTAGGCAGCAAGGCACAGAGAGCAGGTCCGGGCGCCACATCCGGGACTGGCATCCGCAGATCATCGGCCAGAGGCCAGGGACCGGGGTCGGGGTCGGGGTCGGGAGCCTGGAGCCGCGAGCCGCGAGCCGCGAGCCGAAAAGGGAATGTTCAGGGAAAGTCGGACTATCCTGCAACAGGCGCCGAGAGTTCGGGATCAACGCGCGTCCCCGCACCCACGACGCTCGACGGCGCCACCACCATCGAATCCAGGCGGCATGCGTCCCCAATCCGCGCCGCAGCCGCAACGATGCACCTGCGGACCTTCGCGCCCTTGCCCACCTGGACGCCGTCGTGGAGCACCGACTCCGACACGTGCGCCCCTTCACCTACGCTGCATCCGTGCCCAAGGACAACCCGCGGGCCCACCTCCGCTCTCGCCTGAATCGCCACGTGGTGTCCCATGACGACTGGCCCCGCGAGACGGGCCGTCCTGTGGACCACGGCATTCTTCCCGCTCCACACCCCCCGCCCCACCTTGCGCCCCGGGATCATGACGTCGATCCTCCTGTCGAGGATGTCCATGTGAGCCTTCAGGTAGTTACGCAGGGTGCCGATGTCGAGCCAGTAGCCCCGGCTCGCGTGCGCCCGCACTGCGGCGCCCTTCGCTAGCAGCGCGGGGATCACTTCCCGCTCGAATGAGATCTCGCGGCCTTGCGGCAGGTCCGCGATGATCGACGGCTCGATCACGTATATACCGGCGTTTATCGTGTTGACCGCCACCTCGTCCCAGCCGGGTTTCTCCAGGAAGCCCGTCACGAGGCCCGTTGAATCGACGAGAACCAGCCCGTACGCGGCCGGGTCATCCACTGTGACGGTGGCTATGGTCACATCGCTTCCTCGTTCCTCGTGCTCGGCATTGAGCCTCCCGAGGTCCACGTCGGTCAGCACGTCTCCGTTGAGCACCAGCACCCGCTCACCGCCCAGGCACGTCTCGCAGTTCTTTATGGCGCCGGCAGTGCCCAGCGGGACGTCCTCCACGGCGTACTCGATGGACACGCCCCACCTGGCGCCGTCCTGCAACCGCCGAGAGAACTCGGGCGCCATGTAATTCAAGCTGAGTACGATCCGGTGGATCCCGTGAGTCCGGAGAAGTTCGATCTGATACTCAATAAACGGCCTTGTAACCATCGGGACGAGGCCCTTGGGGTTATCGTGCGTGAGGGGCCGCAGGCGCGTGCCCCTGCCGCCGGCAAGGATTATCGCTTTCACCGGCGATTCCCCCCGCTTCCGCTCCGGGCTGCGTCTCCGTCCCCGTCGCCGCCGCCGTGCCCGTGCCCACGCCCGCGCCCGCGCCCGTCGTCGCCTCCGCCTTCGCCCTCGCCCCCGCTTGCGCCGCTGGCTATGCTGCTGTCACCGACGCTATTGCCGTCGCTGCTGTTGGTGCTAGCGCTGGTCCTGGTGCTGGTGCTGGCGCTGGCGCTGGTGTCGCCGCTGTCGGCGCTGTCGGCGTTGGTGGCGTTGGTGGCGCTGCCGTACGCCCGGCGGCTCCCTCTGCGCGGGGCCTCGTACGCCACCCTGGCGCGCCAGTACTCCAGCAGGTCCGCGAGGGTTTTCTCAAACGGGATGAGGGGCTCCCAGCCGGTCCTCCGCCGGAATTTCGTCGAGTCGCCCAGCAGCACGGGAACATCTGACGGCCTCATCCTCGAGGGGTCCTGCTCGATCCGTATCGGAACCGTGGACATGGCAAGGAGCATCTCGGCCACTTCAGAGATCCGATAGTCGCGCCCGCTGGCGATGACGTATACCTCGCCCGGCTCCCCGCGCTCGAGCGCAAGCCAGTAGGCACGCACGACGTCCCGCACATCAGTGAAATCGCGCCTCGCGTCGAGGTTCCCCACCTTGAGAACAGGCTCGGCGAGCCCGTGTTCTATCTCGGCGATCTGCTTCGCGAAGCTGGATGTCACGAACACCTCCCCGCGCCTCGGCCCGGTGTGGTTGAAGGTGCGCGTACGGACCACCCGCAGACCGTAGCTGCGGAAATACTGGTAACCTAGGAAGTCCTGGGCGATCTTGCTCACTGCGTAGGGGCTCTGCGGGCGGAGCGGGCTGTCCTCGTTTATGGGTACCTCGTCCTCGTGCACGAGGCCGTATTCCTCCGATGAGCACGCAATCTGGATGAGCGGGTCTATCCCGGCACGTCGCACGGCCTCGAACAGGTTGAGCTCCCCGAGGATGTTGTTCATCAGGGTCTCCGCCGGGGCGAGCCAGGACGTCGGCACGAAACTCTGCGCGGCAAGATGAAAGATGAGATCCGGTCGCACCTTCTGGACCGCCTGGTCCACGGCGGTCGCATCCATAAGGTCGCACTCCACGAGCCTTATCCGGCCCCGGATGCCCTCGATGTTCTCGGTTCTGCTCCTCCACCGCACAGTTCCGTAAACTTCTACGTCTTTGCGATTCAGCAGGTACTCAGCCAGGTGGCTCCCGGCAAAGCCGGTGATCCCCGTAACAAGGGCCCTCACCATTCTACCCTTCTCCTCCTCCGCCGCCGCCTGCTGGGCGTCTCCGTCAGGCGGGCAAAAGGGAGTCGCGGAGGGCTTTGAACCTGGTCCTGAAGGTGTCCCATATGAGTGGGTCCTCATCCCCGAGGTCTGCTATGGCAAGCCCCGCCAGGTTGAACTTGAGGACGAGATCGACGTAACTTGCGACGCTTGTTGCATCCATGAAGAAGACCGTGTGGTTCACGCGGAAAGACCTGTACCTGAACATGCAGGCACCCCCTGGCTCGGCGCGGACCACCGATGGCTTGTAGATGTCCAGGATGTCGGCTATCTCGGAGTGCGCGCGGCGTATCGGTGGAGCCCCGGGCGCGGCCGAGAAGTCGATACCGAAGAGCGGAACTCCGAGGACCATTTTCCACGGTGGGACCAGACGCACCATGCCCTTGAGGACGGCGCGGGCTCGTGCGGGGGACGCGGGCGGCGCGGGCACAGCAAGGCGCTTCGGCTCCTCATGCAATCGCACGATGATCTGTCTTGCGGTCCTGGCGAGCTCCTGATACTCCAGTGGATTTCTCCCGGCGCCTTCACCTTCCGCGCCCGGCGCGGGGATCTCGAGGCTGAGGTCCCGCCCGTCGCGTTCGAGCACGGAGGCAAGCTCGCGCACGAAAGAGGTGAACGCATATCCGTCCCCGGGCCCGGGAGCACTCACCGAGAGGACGATGCCGTGAGCGCGGCTCCGCGCCGCGGCGCCTGCTATGCCCTTTATCGCGGCGCGGCGCGCCGCAGCATCCATCAACACTGCATCGAGCGTCGCCTCGCCTGCTTCGTCGCTCACGCACGTGCGGTCGCGCTCACGCTCGCGCCGCCGCTCGCATTCGCTGTCGGCGTCGGGGTTAGCGTTAGCGTTAGCGTTAGCGTTGGCGTTGGCGTTGGCATTGGCGTTGATGCCCGCGTTCGCGTTGGTGCTGGCGTTGGCGTTGGCGTTGGCGTTGGCGCTAGCGTTAGCGCTGGCCTGACTCCGGCGGTCCGGGGAGAGCAGGCGCGAGCCAGGAGCGACCACCGGCACTACCCGGATGTCAGCCAGAAGCGCAAGGGCCGTAACCCTCTTGACCGGATCGCCTGTGATCGTGCCATCAGCATTCAGGGTGAACCAACGCGGGGCCACCATGGAAATGAACGTCAGGTGACGCTCATAGGAATCCCAGGACCTCTCGGCGTCATCGCCTCCGGCGCAGTACGCGAGAAGGCGCGAAACCGGAATGTCGAGGCATTGGCCCTCGTGTACCTCGGGGTCTGGAAGCCGGTTGGCCTGGAGAAGAAGCTCGATTGGGATGTTGTAGCGCCTCGCGATGTGCGCGCAGGTCTCGCCGCGGGCCACAAAGTGCCTGAGCACCGGCTTTGCAAGCCCGGAACGGATCAACGCAAACACTTCTTTACCTGCGATGCCGTCCACCCGGAGCCTGTGGGCTTTCTGCAGATCCCTCACCGCATCCTTGGTCAGGATGCCGAAGACGCCGTCGATCTCGCCGGTGTAGTAGCCCAGGCGCGATAGCTGCTCCTGGAGCAGGGCTACGTCGCGACCCCTCATTCCGAAGCGGAGTGTCCGCCTCCATGGGTTTTCGCCCTGGGACTCAGCCATCTTTCAGGACACCCTCCGCGCAGCGAAGTCCATCCTCGCTGCAAGCTCATGCTGCATTGTATGCCCAGACGCGCCGGCGTGTTACGCCCTGAAGGCTTCTCCCCGCGCCAGTGCACAGCGTAAGTCCGGGGATTAATGCCGCCTTCCCAAGTGAGGGTTCGTTAGTTCCTCCCGGTTTGCCAACATCCGGTTAGCTGCCGGCATTGCACCAGCGGACGGCGCCCCAAGCAGGGCGCGCTTCTCAAGAATCCTGCCCGTCGCGCGAGTGGCCGGATTTTGGGACCCCTTGTGCAGTCACCAGCAGCCTCTCCCAGAAGTCGGAAGTATTTCTGCACGAGACTGCTGATTTTCCCACATTATGGCACATCAGCCCTGTTGAATCGCGTAAGAGCGCCGCCGCGCTCGGCCAGGGTACCAGCTGCTGAGGAAGTTCAACAGTCTCCTGCACTCTCATTTAAGGATTGCCGGTCCAGCGCTCCGCGACAGGCCCTTGCGTAGCGCAAAGGATGATGCCGTCATACCACCCTTTGGCAGCCCAGCGGACCAGGCACAGCCCGCACGTGGCTTAACTCTGAGCGTGGCCATGGACCATGTACGTGTCCAGCACTCAGGACTACCTCCTGGTTGATGACGCGGCGGCCCTATCTGGGTCAAGCCCGATCGACTGATCGGAGCGTGCCTGCGTTCGCCCCTGGGTGGTCCCTCGCTGGTCCCTGGGATCCCAGGATCTCCTGTGCGGGTGGTCCCTGCGGGAACAACCCTGTTCGAAATGTGGCTACTAAAGACCCAGCCTCCTCGCGCCTCACCCGGCGAGAAGCCAACGCTGGTCCTTTGGTAACCAGGTTCCACGTGGAGATGATCCCTGCGTGATCAACTTCGCCCGCAATCTGGTCCTCGCGTAACCATTCTCCCAGATGCCCCTAGCCAGGTGGTCCCCAGAGGACCAGGATTTGCGTGTGGGTGGTCCCTGGGGGACCAACCCCGTGCGAAATCTGGTTACCAGAGACCCACCCTCCTGGCGCTCGGGCCACGACGATGCCGGATCTGGTCCTCTGGTAACCAGGCAGCGCGCTGAGATGGTCCCCCGGAAACCAACTTCGTCCGACACCTGGTCCCCACGTAACCACCTTGCGAGACGTCCAAGAACGGCTGGTCCCCAGGGGACCAGAATTTGCGTGTGGGTGGTCCCCAGGGGACCAACCTCGCGGGCAACCTGGTCCCTGGTGCACCACCCCCGGCGGCGGCCGAGGCGTCCTGGTCACGAGAGGACCAGGACGTGGTGCCAGGCTGGTCCCCGGAGGACCATCTTCACGCGGGACCTGGTCCCTGGTGCTCCACCTTGCCGCGTTTTGGCGAAGGACGGTGGCAGGGGTGGTTCCCGGAGGACCAGATCTTGCGCCGGGCTGGTCCCCATAGGACCAGGTCTGCCCGCAAGTTGATCCTGCAGGGATCATCCCTATCCCGGCCTCCGGCGGGCGCGTGCCCGCTTATAGGTAACCGGGTTTGAAGCCACAATAACGGTCTTGTGCACGGTATCCATGCCTGGGCGCCCCGCGGCGTCGAGCGCGCGCATTCTTCAGCCTCGGGCTTGTAGATAGCCAACCTTAGAGTCAAGCGAGCATCATTCTGTCTCTCCGTGCGCTCGTAAGCCACGACTCCCTTTGCTATGCGCGGTCTAACTTCGAGCTTGGTTATCTATATCTATAGGTGTCTATAGCACTGAGGCTGTCGGCCTCTCCTGTTCGTGACAAAGGCACGAGACCCGGCGCCGCGAATTGGTTGCTCTGAAAGCGAGGACTGTCAACAATCAGGCCCAAACCAACGGTGTCGGCACTTCGTCTCATTAAGGAAGGCCGCGCAGGGTAGCGTGTTGCTCGCCCTTGCGCTATTACAGGATGTTAAGCGCTATTATAGGTGGGCAAGCTCGAACTTAAGAGTTGCGCTGGGTGTAAACAGCATGACATAGGCTCAACCTACCTGTGGTGCGCTTGCGCGTCGTCTCATCTTCGATGTTGGCTATTCATAGTAGTCGTCCATGGCGGCCTGCTGCCGCCGCCATCGAACGGATGAAAATGGTAGCCGACGCCTATTTTCAAAGTAGTCCTCCATGCCGGCCGTTGCCCGGCACCATCGAACGGATGAAAATGGTAGCCGACGCCTATTTTCAAAGTAGAGAGCTGGCGCAACCGCTCCAGCACGCGCCGGATCCAGCTGTGACGGCGGCGGTCTTCCGCCTGGGCGCAGCCTGGCGCCGGTTGTTCTGGCTCTTCTGGCTGTTCTGCCCGTTCTGGCTGCCCCGGCTGCTCCGGCCGATCCTCCTCCGTAAGTTGCAAATCCCCGCAGCCCTCTCGCGTCTCAACGCCGGTAACGACCGGAAGCACCACGGTCTCCAGCACGAGCCCGTCAATGCGGACGGTCGCAACGACACCTATCTTATGTGCCCCGCCACCGGGCTTGTGCGCCTCGCCGCCGGTTGCGCACGCGTCGCCGCCATCGACCCAGGCCCTCTGGAGTGCGACACCGAAACACGCCTCAACGCGCATACCAGAGCGAAAAGCCGCGTCCTCGACGAGGACTCGAAGATCCTCAGCCCAGGAAACTGCCCGCACCAGCCCCCCGGCCACCAGGCAGTAGGCCCACACCATGAGGGTTGCCGACGCCAGGGCCGATCCGTCAAACACCTCCCACGACGGGTCGAGCACATCGATGGCGAGGTCCACGGCTTCGCGTGCGTCCTCCGGAGCTTCGTGGCACAGGCTGACCGTAACCTCACGCGCAAGCCGGCACACGACTCGCTCGACGAGCACAGTCTCCGTCTTCACGATGATCCCTTCGGGTCCGCCCAACCTCGCGGCGCCTCCCTAAGTAGGTCGCAACGAGTAATCGCCCATTTAGGGGAGCGTATGTGCCGGGCAGGGTTGCCGGTGTTGCACTCGGGGACGGCGCCCCGCGCGCGGCGCGCTTCACCAAAATCCGGCCCATCAGGCCAGTGGCCGGATTTTGACACCCCTCGTGCAATCACCGGCAACCCCAAACCTCGGAAAACGAAAAAAGACCAATGACTTCTTACTTAGAGCCACACTCCGTAAGATCGCGCCCGGTGCTGCGCCGCGCCGCCGCACCGCAGCATCGCATTGAATCGTATTCAGGACGGCAAGGGCCTATTCTGCCGCCGGCCCGCCCTCCCGCCCGCGCCGGGTTCCCGCCGCGTGGCACGACTGGCCGCATTCAGGGTGCGCCTCCCACCCTGCCCGCCAGAACCTCGGCGTAGGCGGCAGCGGTCGCCCGGGCGGCATGGTCCCACGTGAAGCGCTCGCTCACAAGGGCCGCAAGCTCCGGCCGTCGCGGCGCCCTGTAAGCAGCCACAACCGCAGCCTTTATAGACTCGACATCGGCGGGGTCGCAGTACCAGGCAAGGCCTCCGAAGTACTCGCGGGCAGTGCCCCTGTCGGTTGACACGATGTTGCAGCCGGCCATCGCGGCCTCAAGGCTCGCGAGGCCCGGCGTCTCAAACCAGCTCGGCAGCACGTGGACCCGCGCCGCAGCATAGGCACCGGCGATCTGCCGCTGGGGCATGAAACCAAGGAAGTGATGGGACGAGTCGGCCTCCTTCCTGCAAGCCTCAAAGTAGAATGGGTCGTTCACAGGCCCTATGAACACTACGGGAAACCCCAGGCCCCGCGTGGCCCTCACGAGGGCAAGCTGGTTCTTTCTGGGCGAGATCCTGGCGCAGCACAGCACGAAATCGGCCACCCGGTACCTCGAGACGAACTCCCCCGGATCTGCGTGCGCGAAGCCCAGGTCTGCGCCGTTGGGCACCACACGAAAGGGCGCCATCACTCCCAGGTCCCTCTGGATAAGGCGCGCCTCGGCCTCGGCGTTGGGGAGGAGCATGGCCGCGGACTCCACCACCCTGCGGCGGAGGGGGTTGTCCTGCCGCCAGTATTTAAGCAGCGGACCCTGCTGTCGGGGACTCTCGTGCAGGATGTATTCCTCGTGGTTCCAGTAGATGGGCGATACAACCACAGGCTTGCCGCGCCTTATGGCGTTCTCGCACTGGGCGGCGGTCTCAGCCACCCTGGTCAGGTTGAAGAGGTGCACGACATCGTAACCCTCAAGGTCCGGGGCAAGCTCACTGCTGTAATCCACGTCCACCCCGAGCGCCCGGAGCGCCCCCTTCGTCTCCAGGACCTGCACCGTGTCGCCTGCAGGGAGGACAAGAAGATCGGCTCTGCTCTGGAGAAGGACCCGCACGTTCTCGCCTCCTCACATTAGAAAGGCAGGTATCATCCCTGATACCTGCCCTGGTTTGCGCCCCGCCGGTCCCGGCCTCATCGCGCCGCGCTGCAGGGCTACGGGTCGACGACGACCCCGATCTGGCCGAACTGGGTGACCTTCACATCTATCCGGATTACGATCTTCTCCGTGAAGCTGCCGGTCGTTGGATCGAATTCCCAGACGATGTTCTCGATGAACGAATGGTCCTGCTCATCCATGCCCTCGCGGACGGGCACTTCAGGATTGATGGGAGTAATCTCCACCATCTCGCTGAAGGGCAGATCCTCCGCCAGGTGGTGCACAAGATCGTCGGTGCCCACGTAGAAGATCTGCTTGTGCACAACCCCCTGCACTATGACCTTGCCGTTCTTCACGATGGAGCTGATCTCGCTGATCCTGGCCTCCACGTCTACGATCTTCGTGGCCGCCAAGGTCTTCGTTTCCTCAATGAGCTTCTGCTTTGTGCCATGCCCAACCACGAGGTCGGCTGCGATAACCGTGCCGTATGGCTCCACGGCAACCGGTATCTGCTCCATCTCCGTGACCTTCACGCCAAGCAGCAGGATTATCTTCTGTGTCAGCGTCCCGGTGGCCGGGTCGAACTCGAACACGAGGTTGTCGACAACCGAGTGATCCTGCGAGTCCATGCCCTCCTGCACCGGAAAGTTCGGGTTCAGCGGCGGCACCTCCACAAGGTCGCTGAACTCTATGTCCTCGGCGATATGGTGGACGAGGTCGTCGGTGCCCACATAGAAGATCTGCTTATGCAGCGTGCCCTGGACGATGACCTTCCCGTTCTTCACGATGTGCTTTATCCTGGATATGCGCGGGATGATCTCCATTACCTTTGTGGCAGCGATGGTCTTCGTTTCCTCGATGAACTTCTGCTTCGTGGCCTCGCCGACTACCACAGCAGCCTTGATGAACGTGCCATAGGGCGACAGGGCTACCGCGAGCTGCTCCGTGTCCGTGACCTTCACCTGGAGCCTGAGTATGATCTTCTGGGTAAGGGTGCCGGTCGCAGGATCGAACTCGAACACGTTGTTCTCGATGACTGACATGTCGCGCTGGTTCATGCCCTCGGTAACCGGACGGGCCGGGTCGAGCGGTACCACGTCCACGAGCTCGCTGAAGTCCATATCCTCCGCAAGGTGGTGTTCGAGGTTGTCTGTCCCAATGTAGAAGATCTGCTTATGCAGCGTGCCCTGGACAATGACCTTCCCGTTCTTCACGATGGACCGCACGTTGGTCAGGACGGGAACGATCTCCACTATCTTGATGGCCGGCACGGTCTTCGTCTCTTCCAGCAGCACCTGCTTCGTGCCGTGGCCGATGACCCTCTCCACCTTGATCGTTGCCTTCTGGTCCACGATTTGTGTTATGTCAACCATCTGTGAGCCTCCTTTCAAGCTCCTGAGGGAGCTTTCTGATGAGCACCTGAGGAAGGCGGGCCCAGCCTTCCGCGCGTCCCTCCTTTCTTTGCGTCGTTCCGTATGCTGATCGGATGGGCGTAAACGCCCCCGGGTTTGTTCATCCACGCGAGCACCGCGCAGAAACGTAACATCTTGCGCCCGGCACGTCGCACTCGCCGTGCCCTGCTCCGCGTCGCCTTGCCTGTCAGGCGAGCCGAAGGTCCTGGACTCCGGCGGGCCGCCAGGGAAGCTTGTCGGTGCAGCAGGAGACGCAGGCGTGGACATGGCGGCATCCGCGGCCGTGGCTCCGCCGGATACCGCCGCAGATGCCGGCAGCGCATGTGCAGGCGCAGGCGCAGGCACAGGCACAGACACAGGCACAGGGTTAAGCGCGGGCGCAGACCCAGACCCAGGCCCCCCGGACACGGGCCCCTGCCCAGTTTCAGGCGCACGCCCGCTCGCACATGCAAGCGCGGGCGCTGGCGGAGGCGCTGCTGCTGGTACGGGCGCCGAGGGACGCGGCGCCGTAGACACAGCGGCCGGTTTGCCCAGAGAAGCCTGTTCGCACCCAGCCTCAGACTGGAGCCCAGATTCGGGCGGAGGCTGGAACCCATCCAGGCAGCGCCCTGCGCGGTCGGTGGGGAGCTCGGGGACTCCACTGGCTGGTCGTGCATAACTAGCCGGCCGCGTCAGCCTGTCGCTCTTCCACGATGCGCTGGCGGCGAGGAAAAGGTTTCTTGCCCTGCGGGCGCGTGGGAAATCTTCGAGGTTACTCGGGGTTGCCGCAACACTGCCGGTGCCTGAGGGTTCAGCAGCACCGGGTGCCGCATGAAATCGGACGGCTGGAGGTGAGGTCTGCCCTCCCTCGATGTTGCGCGTGCGGAGCATGGTGAACGTGCGGGAGTCGGCGGGGGCAGCGCTCGCCTTCCATGAGTCGCGCGGGATACCCGGGGGGCAGGAGGCAGGCCCGTCTAGCCCCAGTCCTGGGACCCCACCGCTCTGGCTGTCGGCAGACATGGGCATCCGTACACCCGAAGGCGGCACATCGGGACATATGAGCAACATCGCCCGGCGGAATCGCCTGCGGCATGCCACCCCGACCACGACCCCCAGAACAGCGAGGGCCACGGACAAGATGATGACAAGTTGCCAGCCTGCACCAGGTGCCACAGCCGGTCCCCTTTCCGTGGATTTCTCCCTATATCGTATTGACGTCCTCTCCGAAGTGTGATGAATCACGGGTTGAAGGTCGCCCCCGTGACCACCGACACCGGCTCCGGGCCGACTGTCCCGTCCACGATCCTGACGAGAGGTAGTGTCTGCCTTGTCACCGTTGCCACCCTTGGACCGGTCAGGTCGGTCACGATGTCGAGCGGGCGCCGTGTGACAGTGCTGTCCTCAACAACATCGCAGAGGAATCGCTCCCTCGTCACCACGACGCCAGGCCCGATCACGTTCGTCACAACCTGATGGATTTGCTGAGTGGACGAGCTGACTGTGACCAGGAGGATCACGAGTTGATGGAAGGCCATGCCATCCTGCATGACCTTAACGATCACGTTCTCGACGCGTACCGAGACGGCGACGCTCACGTCCGGCACAAGCCCCGGGAACTCCACAAGCACGCTGAATGGCAGCGTGTCCTCGACGTGATGCACGATGTCGTCGCATCCGACGAAGAATATCTGCTTTCTCACCAGGCCCTCCACAAGGACCTTCTCCCCCATGACACGGGAGGTCACGCCCTCGCTAGCGGCGTCAACAGACCGTATCTTGACTGCGGTCACGGGCGCGGGGATCGTCCCCTCGAGCAGCACTTGCTTCCGGGCGTCCACCGCCTCCGCGATCAGAATCCTCGCAAATTCGATGGTGATCGGCAGGACACGCGCAATTATCTTCTCGGCCAGGATCTGCGCGGTGCCCTCCCCTATGACTTGCTGCACCTTCACCAGGGGACCGTACGGCTCGAGCGCGACGGGGATCTGCGTCGTTTCCGTGACTTGCACGAAGATATCCGCGACCACCTTCTCCGAAATGTTCGTGCCCGTCTGGGCGGGGTTGAACACGACCGCCCGGACCTCGGGCCTCACGAACACGTTCAAGCCCGGCCTCGAGCCCGGCACCTCCGCGAAATCGCTGAAGGGAATAGTGAAGGTCTCGGTGGCCTGCGTGCCCGCGGCCGTCACGTAGGTCACGTCCTTGACTATGACTCCCTGCAGGACCACCTTGTTCTCGATGGGACGCGCCTGCACGTCCTCGACCCGAGCAGTTATTCCCACGAGGCTCTCAGCAGGCTGCGCGAGGGTGACCGTGGTCTCCTCCAGTAGTTCTGTCGAGCCCTGGCCCAGCACCCGCTCGGTCTTGATGAGAGGCCCTTCGCCTGTCGCGAGGACTATCTCCACCGTTTCGGTGACCTTCACGAAGACGTCGAGGAGCACTTCTTCCGCAACCAGGGTGCCGGAGGGATCGAGAGAGAAGGCCACGTCCCTCACAGTCGGGTGCACCTGCACATTCATCCCCGGCTGGGCGCCGGGGATCGCCGCGGTCACAGAGAAGGGCGCCGCGACCCCCTGATGGCGGTTGGACCCGTCTGTGCCGACGAAGAATACCTGTTTCAGGATGTTGCCTCTCACCACAACCTCGCCGGGGTTCACGGTAACACCCGTGATCTCGGGCGTCGCGCGGATCTCCGTTACCTTCGTGGCCGGCACGTCCAGTGCCACCGTGCCCGCCTCCAGTACCTGCTCCGTCGTCTCGCCGACCACCGCCTCGGTAATGACCGGCGTGCCGTACGGGTCCTCGGCAACATGGATCTGGACGAAGTCCGTAACCACCACGTCCACGTCAACGATGACCTTCTGGAAGATCTGGTTTCCGTCCGGGCTCAGAATGGCTATGACGTTGAAGATGCTCGGATGCACCTGGACGAGCATTCCCGGGCGGGCGCCTACCACATCGACAAGCGCGGAGAAGCGCATTTCCTCGGGGAAATGGTGGACGATGTTGTCCTCGCCCACGAAGAAAACCTGTTTCGAGATGATCCCCTGGACGATAACCTTGTCTATAATCACCTCGACCTCGACGCTCGTGACATCCGCGCGGATCTCCTTGATCTTTAGGGCCCTCATCGGCAGGGTAAACTGCACCTCGGGGCTGTTTTGCGTCCTCCCTGCGGTGGTCATGTACTCGCCCTCCCCCGGGCATCCGTCTCGCGCCGTCCCGCGATAAGTGAGGGTGCGTTAGTCCTTGCCCCATTTCCAGTAGTTGCCGGGTTGCCGGTGTTGCACTCTCTCTTTGAGTCACCGGCAACCCCTCCCAAAAGTCGGAAGCATTTCTGCACCCCCACTTATGCGATCGCACGCCGGTGCTCCGCAGAGTTCAGCAGCCTTACACCCTATTCTATGAACGGGCGCCCCCTCTTGCCATCGAACTCCCAGCAGATCCCGCCGGACAGGAGGCACGGGCGCAACTCAGCCGCTCAGCCTGTGGACCACCTCGGCGGCCGCGTGGTCCCACGTAAAGCGCCCGAGGACCTTGGCGCGGGCGGCACGCCCTTTTTCCGCGGCCTCATCCCTGTGGGCGAACACGTGCCGCAACAGTCGTACAAGCGCGTCCTCGTCCGGCTCGGCCCAGACGGGTGGCCCGCAGGTTGGAAAGTCGCCGACGCGCATCTCCGGGAAGACGACCTCCTTCGCAGGAATCAGGTATGCCACGTCGGAACTGCAGAAGTCAAGCGCGGCCCCGTGCCCGGTTACGATGACCGGCCTTGCGCAGGCCATGGCCTCGAGCGCCGGAAGGCCGAACCCTTCAGCTCTGTATGGAAGCACCAGGCAGTCGCAGGCAGTGTAGTAACCGGGCATCATCCAGGGGTCCGCGTCACCGTATACGTAGACCAGCTCCGGCGCATCGGGGTCCGCCTGCACCGCAGCGATCTCCCCCTTCACCGGCCCGTAGAAGTAGTCCTTTACCACGAGGCACACATCGTCGGATCGCCGAAACGCCCGAACATACGCCCTCAGCAGCACATCAAAGCCTTTACGGCTTGTGGCGGCCCCTCCGACGAAGAGGAACCTGTATCCCCGCGTCGCGGGAACAGGTGCCCGCGGGGCCTGCGGGTGAAAGAGCAAGGGGTCTACCCCCGGGTGCACCACCGCTACCTTATCCGGGGCGACCCCGCTCCTCACGTAGCAGTCACGCACGTGGCGCGAGTATGCCCATACCTCATCCGCGCTCTCAGTCACAGGACCGATCCATGCAGACGGCAGGTAACCGTATTCCCAGGGCAGAATCAGGACGAACCTTTTGCACCCATGTGGCCGCCTGAAGTCAGGCGGCCACACGGGCCTCACGTAAACGGTTCCCTTGCTTCCGGCCCACTGGGCCCACTGGGCCCTCCGGCGGTTTCCGTGTTCTGAGACTCTCATGACATCTTGAAGGGGTCTGTACCTGCTCCACGACAGCGCAGGCGACCCGTCGGCACCGTCAGGGCGCGGCACAGGCCCAGGAGCAGGAGCAGGAGCAGGAGCAGGAGCGGGGGCGATGCGCACGTCGACGCCCTTCCTGAGAAGCGCCAGCACCATCTCCCTGTTCACATGGGCGAAGCTGTGCAGGCTTGCGAAGTCCCCCTCCCAGGTGAGCGACGCCGGGAAGTCTCGGCGCTCCTCCTCCGGCGGCCCTGCTGTCCGCCCCGCCGGTACTCCCGGTCCTACTCCCACCGTCCCCACCCCTCTCCCCATCATCCCTCTCATCATTCCGAGCGTCGCCCGTCTCGCTGCCGTCGCTCCTTTCTCCGCCTGGGTCGCAACTCTCGCCGCCACCCCTGAAGCTGCCCGGGCCACACACCGTGCCCCAGGCCGCGCCACGGTGCCGCCGCGCGCCGGCCCCAGCGCGCTCGCCTTGCGCCAGCCTCGCGCCCCGTTCATGCCAGGCCCGCCCTCCGCCAGATATAATCGGCGATCACCTCAGGATGGCCCCGGGTGAACGGCCTCACCGGACGGTCGTCGAGAATGGTGTCAGGGCAGACCCCCTCGTATGCGTTCTCGCCCTTCCCCTCGAGCACGGCGTACTTGACCCATCTCCTGAACACTTCTCGCTGGGGCTTCACGTACCCGTAGTGGACGAAGTGCAGGCCCGAGTCGGCGACGTTCGGACCTGTGCCCTCAAGGCGCTCATGGACCGCCCCGACCCACCGGAGGCCCGGCCGCCGCCTCACCAGGAAGAATTCCCTGCGATATAGCGGATCGTAGTCGCTGCGGTTCTGCATGAGATTCGGCTCCCGCATCAGGTGATAGAACCAGCAGTAATAGACGTCCACGCGCGGGTTCCGGATCAGCCGCGGCACCACCTCGTCGATGTCGCTGTAGAACACCATGTCAGCGTCCATCGGTATGAGCCAGTCCCCTGTAGCTGCCTCCAGGGCGAGGTTCCTGTTCACCGAGTAGTCGGGGCTGTCGCAGTAAAGCACGTTCCGAGTCTTATTGAAGCTCTTTGCGATCTCAACAGTGCGGTCGGTGGAGTAGCCGTCCACCACGATGATCTCGTCGACCACTTTGTATATGGACCTGATAGAAAACGGGAGGAACTCTTCCTCGTTCTTCACGATGTACATGGCACTCACAGTAGGCCTCGGGTCCAGAGCCCTGCAGCCCGCCCCACTCACCAAGGGCCCCGCCAGGCCGGGGCGCCCGTGGGCCGGTCGCACCTCGCCCGCGCAAACGGCGGTCCACCTGGGGCGTGGTCCACCCGATATCTGCCTCGTCTCCATACAATCACCCTCCCCTGCCAAACCGCCTTACCACTCGCTCCCATACCTGGTTTGGGACCGCCGCCACGCGAGGCGGGCCATTCCCTTCCCAGGCGGTGTATGTCGGCTCTCCTGCCGCCGCCATGGCCTCGCCGGCGCCGACGCCGGAACCAGATGGCCAGCCCCCGACAGCGATGGCAGCAAGGTGAATGTATAGGCGGGCATGCTGCCCGGCGATCTGCGCCCAGTTGTGGGCCTCTACGTACCTGCGGATACGGTACACCATCTCCTCGCGCTTCGCCGGGTTGGCCATCAGATACAGCACAGCCTCAGCTATGTGCGCTGGATCCGCTGACGGGATCTTGTAGACCTCCCCGTCCAGGTCGTCGAAATAAGGAATGTCCGTAGTGATGATGGGCTTTTCCGCCGCCATGAGGATGCGCACCGCCGAGGAGGTGCCGACGTACGCCATCTCCTTATAAGGAAGGACGTTTATGTCCATGGCATGCAGGAAATTCACCACATCCTGTACCGGGAGATAATCCCTTCGCAGCACGAACCCCTCGGCAAGGCCTGCTCCCGCGAGAAAGGCTGCCAGCTCGCCCGCATACCCGCTGCCGAAGAAAGCGGGCGCAGCGAAGGCGTACACCTTGAGGTGGGGAAAGACGGTCTCCCTGAGCGCCTTTGCGGCGACGGCAAGCTCGATGATGCCCTTCTGGGGCAGTGCGAACCCGAAGTACCCGAGGGCAGGGCCAGGCCCCACGCCGAGGCTTGCGCGCACCGCGCTCTCGTCACTAAGGGCCACTCTCGGGCACCCCATGGGGATGAGGTGGATTCGCTCCAGGTTGATGCCGAGCCTCGAAAGCTCATCGCGCAGCCGGGTGCTGTGCACGATCACCTGGCTGAACTCGTCCTTTATGAGGCTGTTCGCTGCCACTTGGCCGGGCAGGAAGTCATGGACCGTCGCAATAACACGGATGCCCCGCGCTTTGAGCTGGCGGACAAGGCGCCGGAGCTGCCCAGGCTTGAACAACTGATACTCGAACTGCACGTGGACGACGTGAAACCCTCCGCGCCGCATGAGCGAAAAGATCTCGTCGTCCTGACCCCTTGCGACCTCCGCGGTGAAGCCCTGCGCGCGCAGTTCGTCAACGAGAAACCTCGTGTATTCGGCAACGCCGCACCGCTGACCCCACGAAGGGACGACCACCAGGATTCCCGGAAGGCTGCCCGGGCCCACGCCGTGCCCCGACCTCGGCCCTCGGCTTGGACCTGTACCTGTGCCTGTACCTGCGCCTGTGCCTGGGTATCGGTGTAGACCCGGCCCCTGCTGCACCGGGCGCTCAAACACGCGCCGCGCCGTGGCAAGATCGCTGCGCCAGATGAAGGTACGGCCGCCGGATACCGCGTGTGTGGTCTGCAGGCCCTGCGCACCTTGCACGCCCGCAATGCCCACCTGCACGCCGGAGACCCACGTCGACCAGCAGGCTCTACAATACATGCGACGACACCTCCGACTGGCCATGACCTGCCGCGGTCTCATGGAGGATCTGGCGGTAAAGCTCTGCGTGCTTCAGTGCTACACTGGACCAGTCGTTGCGCCTCAGGAACTCGTCCATCCGCCGCGTCAGCCCTGCGCGGAGCGCGGGGTCGCCTAGAAGCCTCCTCAATGCCTTCGCGATCTCGCCGGGGTCCGCCGAGGGGATCTTGTATACCTCCGGCCCGAGGTCCGAGAAGAACGGAACGTCAGTGACGATCATCGGCCTCCTGGCGGCCATCACGGTGCGTGCCGCGGCCGACGTGCCGATGAGCCCGTGATCGTGGTAAGGCAGCACGTTCACGTCCATGGCGTGGAGGAACCGTACGGCCTCGCGCTCCGGGAGGTAGTCGTCGATGAGCGTCACGGCGTCCGAAAGCTCCAGGCGAGAGAGGGTTTCCTTGAGCCGGGTTGCGAATGTACGAGAGCTATGGTACGGCGCAACGGACGACAGCATGAAGCATTTCAGGCCGGGATAGGTCCGGCGGACTTCCTGCACCGCCATGGCAAGCTCGATCATCCCCTTGTGAGGAAGGCAGAACCCGAAGAAACCCACGGCGGGCTTCGCCCCCACGCCTGTAACCTCCTCGTCCAACGCCCCCACGCCTGCAACCTCGCCGTCGAACGAGTACGTGTTGCACCCCATGGGAATCACCGCAACCCGCGCCGGATCTGCGCCCGCCCCACAGTATGCGGCCCGCGCCTCGTGCGAGTGCACGATGAGACGGGAGAACGCCCGGGCAACGAGTCCGTTGTGACGGATGAGGCCTGGGGCAAAGTCATGGGCAGTGACCACGACCGGCATGCCTCCGCCGCGCAGCACGGCTACGGCGGATGACAGCTCATTGATGTCATACAGGACAAACTCATACTGGAAGTGGACGATATCGACCCGGCCCGTGTCCGCCGCGTTTTGGGACAGATCACGGGACGGCCTTTGGGCGCTTCCGTCGTCGCCGTTACAGCCGAGACTTCTGAAGAGCGGTAGGAGGACCTCCCCCGACCCCGAAGGCACAACCGTCGCCTCCACGCCACAGTCACCCAGGTGTTCCACCAGCGCTCTCGCGTAATCCGATATGCCGCACCGCTTCCCCCAGGAGGGGACCACCATCAGGACACGCAGGACGTGGCGCGTTGCCGGCTCTCTCCCGCCTGCGTTTCCTTCCGCGGGCGAATCGGGGGATCCGTCCCCAGCATTCCCCCTGTACGCACCGGCCTTCGCACCCCCCCTCACTCTAGGGGCGGGTGGCGGCACGGTCCTAATGACGGGAACCGTCGTCCGACCGGCGCTCCGATGGGGCTGTGGAGACAGCGGGCTGTTTCCACGGTCACGCCCGTTCCCGGGCCTTCCGGGTCGCGGGGCGCCCGGCGAAGGGCTTGGCGTCCCGTCGGACGGCCTCAGTGGCCCCGCTAAGTGAGAGTTCAAAAACGCTCCCGATTTTTTTTGGGGGGTGCCAGTGATTGCACGAGGGGTGTCAAAACCCGGCCACTCGCCCGAAGGGCCGGATTTTGTCAAGGCGCCCCGCTTGGGGCGCCGTCCCCGAGTGCAACACCGGCAGCCCCCAGATCTTGACAAGGTGGGAGGAACTAACGAACCTTCACCTGGTGGGCTCCCGCCATCGCCCGTCGCGCGCGATGCCCTCCGGCGCTGCTCTTCTATCTCAAGGAGCCTGGCGTACATGCGCCTCGCTCCCTTCTCCCACGTGAATCCCTCCAGCACATCCCTGCTCCCTCGCATACCTATCTCTCTCGCCTGCGCCCGGTTCTCATAGGCCCAGCGCATGAGCCTCCGGAGGTGTGCCTCGCTCGGGCGCGCCCAGCGGGAGCCTGCGTACACCCTGTCATTGGGTATCCCGAACGCGGGCACGGGCTCCAGGCACTCGACATCTATGAGTAGACTATTGTGGGGCGTCATGAAGTCAAGGTGCGACGACCAGGCGGTGCATATCGCCGGCACGCCGCATGCCATCGCTTCAATGGCAGTCATGTTCCACCCCTCGCCGCGGGTAGGCAACACGAAGCAGTCGGCGGCTGCGTACAGGCGGGCAATGTCAGTTGCGCTCATGAGAGTGGGGATGACGATGATAGGCGGGCCGGCTTGCTTCCCCGCGGCTTGCTGGAACACCGCGATCTCGGCTTTTATGCGGGAGCCGCTGGGATCATAGGCGGAGTTATCGTGGACCCTGAGGATGAGGCACACGTCCTCGTCAGGCTGAAACTCCGCAAGATAGGCACGGAGCAATATGTCGTAGCCCTTGCGAGGGATCCACTCGAAGACCGAGAGGAACGCGAACCCCCTTCTCCCCGCGACGGGCAGAGGGGGAAGCCCGGGGTGGAACCGGCTCTCATCGACGCCTAGAGGCATGACACGGACTTTCGCCTCGTCAACGCCGCTTTCGACAAAGGTCCCCCGGTTGAACCTCGATGGAACCCAGATCTCGTCCATGAGGTTGCACCTTGCGACCCAGTCCTGCGGTATCCGGTCGGTCTCTAGCATTGTGAGGCCGACGGAATAACAGCCTGGCTCGCGCTCAAAGAACCCGCCCAGGAAAACGAAGAGGGCCGTCGCGCGGGTGATGTGGACGTTATGCACCATCCTTTCAAGGACGGCACGGGTGGCGGGGTCCAGCTCAACGCGGGTGGACCCCAGCGACCAGGGCTTGATGCGGATATCAACCCCCAGCCTGTGAAGGTGAAGCACGATGTTCCTGTTGACCTCCGCGTATCCGGCGGCCTCGAATACGGGGCCGACATCTATCAGATCCACGAGACACCACCGTCCCGGACAAGCCAGGAGCGGCCAGGCCAGGGCCTGGCATGCTCGCGGGCATGGTCAAGACTCTGCGATATACTATGTCCATCGTCTGTGATGAGTTCCGGGGGCATATAACTTGATCGGAGAGGAGGCGCCGCTATGGCAAGGTCCGGAAGGGTGTTGCTGGTGGTGGTCGTGAGGCGGGCTTTTGCAAGTATCGCTGCGGGCGCCTTTCTCCTCGTTGCGCTGGCGGCGCTGACGGGAAGGGCGTTGCCGATCGTCGCCCTTCCTGGGTCCGCGGTGGTCGGCAAAGTTATCGTGGTGGACCCCGGGCATGGCGGCATCGACCCGGGTTCTCATAACGGAGAGGGAGCGATGGAGAAAGAGATAGTCCTTGAGATAGCGAGGGATGTATGCTATCTCCTCGCAAGAGCCAGGGCCGTGCCGATCCTGACGCGCCACGGAGACTGGGAGATGAGCCCGATAATCGAGCACGAGACCACGCGGCACAGGCGCGATCTGGCTGCCCGCATTCACATCGCCCACCGGACGGGTGCGGATGCGTTCGTCAGCATCCATGTGAACAAGGTGCGGTCCACATCAACGCGGGGGGCCATCGTGTTTTACAGCCGCAACAACCCGGAGAGCAAACGGCTCGCCATGTGCGTCCACAGCGCGATCAAGGACGTGGCTCCCCACCAGGGCATGTCGGTCCTGGAAGGGGACTACTACGTGCTGAACGCGGCCAGCGTTCCCGCGGTCATCGTTGAAGTCGGGTTCTTGTCGAACCCGGAAGAGAAGGAACTGCTCCTCGCGCCGTCCTACCGTGGACAGCTCGCCGAGGCCATTTTCGGAGGACTCGTCCTCTTCTTCGAAGGGGCTGGGGTCACGCCCGAACGAAAGGCTCCCTCCTCTGTGGAGAAGAGGGAGCCTGCACCTGGCACGCGGTAGGCAGAGGGCGCGGCCGCTGGCTAAGTGAGGGAGCATGGGAGCATTTCTGCGCTCTCACTTAGCGTGGTTGTGCTCACCACGTCCCTATGAAGAGCTGCGTGAACATCTTTCCGTACGGCCCGCCGTTCGCCACCCCCACACCTATCCTGTTGTAGTTGGGGTTGAGGATGTTCTGCCTGTGCCCGGCACTGTTCATGAGCGCCGAGTGGGCCTGGTCAACGGTGGGGGCGCCCGCAATGTTCTCGCCGGCGGTACGGTAGCTGATGCCGGCACGGGTCATCATCGTGAAGGGATCGCCATATGTGGGAGATGTGTGGCTGAAGTAGTTGTTGGCGATCATGTCCTGGCTCTTCTTGCGGGCAAGGTCAACTAGCCTCATATCGACGGAGAGCGGCGCGAGCCCTGCTTTAGCCCTTTCCTGGTTGACGAGGTCGATCATCCGCTGCTCGTCGGCACTGAGGCCCGGGGTCGGGCCAGGCTGGGGCTGGGGCTGAGGCTGAGGCTGAGGCTGAGGCTGGGGTTGAGGTTGCGGCTGCGGCGCCGGCTGAGGTGAAGGCTGTGGCGCCGGCCTGTACGGCGTGTACGAGCCGCCGCTGTAATAGTACCAGGTATTCCCGGACCTGTAATATGTACCTCCCGAACCTGAGTACGAACCACCACTGTAATATGTGCCGCCGTAGCTCCCGTAACTACCCGTGCTACCACCGCTCTGATAGTAGCCGGAATTCCCTGAGCCGCTGAAGTAATAGGTGTTGTTGCTGCTCGAGTAGTAGGTCGTGCCGAAGTACGTAGAGCCGTTCGTGGTTGTGTAGTAGGTAGCTGCGAAGGTTTGGGCCGATGCCATCAAGAGCACAACGCTGGCAAGGACAACCACTGTTACCAGAAATGCTTTTTTCTTCACATAAACACCTCCCCTTACTTCTATAGTAAGGGCCGCGGCACCCCCGTTCAACTGGGAATTGACACCAATAGGCCTCTTAACTCGCGCATCCGTGACGCGTCCGTGGCGCAACCCCGGAAGGCAGGAAGGTTCGAAACCGCACACGCCGCACACAAAGTACAAAAGCAGAGGCAGGGCGCCTCGTCACCCGGCACCCTGCCCTGTCTCGGATCAGGAACCTTCTTTCTTAGCCCGCACAACCAATTCTTCTCTCACGGTCCCTGTACCGTACCGACAGCTTCACGGTCTCCGTGAGCACGTCGGCGTAGGTATATGAGACACGCTTCACTACTCCCGGCTTCTCAGACAACTTCACCACGAACACCTTGGGGTACGTGTTCTCAAGGACCCCTTCGGTCTCAAGGACCCTTTTGCGACCCTGGTTTGCTCGCAGCGTGATGGTCTTGCCAACGAATGACTCCAGGTCTTTCTTGATGTCCTCAAGAGCGTTTCTGGCTGCCATCTTACCACCTTCCTTGGCGGGCCATACCTTCGTTATTGTAGCACACAACCCGGTGCCCGTCAAGAAGAGCTGATTAGTATAACCAACTGATCCGCATCTGTCAATGGGACTTTGCCCCCATTCCAGCCGCCAAACCCCGGAATCGCGCGGAAGCGCCGCTATACCGCCCTCTCTCTCAATCATTCGCTCTGTAGTTGCCCACGTTCATCGGCCTATGCGGTTTCCGTCGTAGCCCAGGCCCCGGTGTTCGGCAGGCTCAGCCTGAGCTTACCCCTGGTCTCTATCCCGCCGATGCCCTTGATGCCGCTCACCGTGTTCTCGATGGCGTGGGTCACATGAACCACGCTGTCAAAGGGCGTGAACGCCACTTTCTCGGCCACAAGGATCGGGTCATAACAGTGGATGAACACTCTCTCCGGCGAACTTGCGAAGTTGGCGCCGGCCTCAAGGATGGCCTCGTAGTGGGACTGGCAGGCACCCGCTACTATGACCAGCGCATCCTTGTCCGGCTCCACCTGGCGGGCGCGCCTCACCGCTTCCACGAAGTACCGCGATGTCCGATAGTTCTCGAGCCTCGTCCTGTCGCCCCGCCGGGCGATGAGGCCATCGTGCCCCGTAAGCACGAGGATGTCCGGCAGATGCGTCCGAATGAGGGGCACAACCTTGTCAGGCTGGGCCTCCTCGGGAACGTGCTCTCCCACGACAGGCACCCCGAGTTCCTGGTAGTATCTCAGGCAATTCTTTAGATAGTCCCCGTCCCCGTCAAGGTGAAGGACACGCCCAGGCATCTTTCCATAGTTCAGCCCTGGGGGCAGCACGTCGGCCTCTCGTCCTCGAAATCCGGTCGCGCTGAGTTCCTCCGCCATTCGACGCAGGAACACTTTCTCCAGGGACTCCCTTGAAAGCCTGTGTACCTGCTCGCGAGCGGACTCTATATCTTTCTGTCGCACGCGCACGAGGTCCCCGAGAGGCGCATCCGCCACCAGGCGGGCGTTCAGCCCTTTGAGGACCGCGACCGCGCGACGTGCGGGACCCGATATGATCTTGAGCACCGCGAATATGACGTCAGACCCGTGCGACTTCCGAGAGACCGCGTCTCCAACCCTGATAAGCTCCACGTTCTCCCCTCCATCGGCACCGTCTCGGTTGCCACCAACATACACCAACATACTATGAGGTGGACGGGAAAAGGTGCCGATGGAGGTTCTACCTGCCGTTATGGTCAGCCCCTCACGTGAACACGAAGGCGCCCGTCGCGTGGGCGCCTGTCAGGTACTTCCCGAATACCTTCCGAAATCTTCCCGAAATCCTCCCGGCCTGCCACGACCGCCTATTTCGTGTGCTTGTCCGCCACCTTCGACGCTCCGTAAGAGTCGGGCTTGATCCTCGCGGCAAAGCCCGTCCCAGTCACCATACCGACGATTTCGCGGATGAGGTCCTTCGTCTCACCGTTTTGCCCGATGTCCAGGTGAATCTCCACGTCGAGGTCGCCGTAACCGTTCTTCGCCAGCTTCTCCGCGAGCTTGCTTGCGACTCCAAGGCTCTTCGCAGTCTCGTAGAAGATCCTCTGCCTCAGGCTGCGCCCCATCCTTTCCTTCTCTTTGCTGTAGTAGTACCGGGCGCCCTTCCCGACTCTGTGGACAACTATGGCCGTGACAAAGCAGGCATCCTCCCGAAGCTGTGAATCGGTGCCGATGATAAGCTTGTAGGGGACGCCGGGCATCTCCTGCATGTAACTCATGATGTCTTTGAAAGTGTCGTTGAAGCTAAGCTTGCCCTTTGTCGGGCTTATGAAAACCACTTTCCTCACCTTGATGTCTGAGGATGAATCCCTGTTACGGCCTTACGGCCAGAAGGGCGTCGGCCAGCCTGCCGAACTCGTCGAGGCTGAGGGTCTCCGCCCGTCTCTCCGGCTTGATGCCGGCCCTCTCGAGCGCCTCCCGGATCGCCTTCTCGTCCGCCCCCGGAAGCCCCAGGCCTGCCTGCCCGGCCATGACGAGCGCCCGTAGCAGCGTTTTGCGCCTCATCCGGAACCCCGCCCTGACCACGGCAAACAGCAGGTTCTCGCTGGCGACCTTGACCGGCGGCTCCCGGCGCACAAGGAGACGGACCACGGCCGAGTCCACCTTCGGAGCGGGCCGGAACGCCTCCGGAGGCACGATGGCGACGATCTCCGGGACGGCGTGATACTGCACAACTACAGAAAACGCTCCGTACCTCTTGGATCCCGGAGCGGCGACCATCCTCTCTGCAACCTCTTTTTGCACCAGCACCACGATGCGCTCGAAGAACCTGACCTCTTCAAGGAGCTTCAGGATAACGGGCGACGTAATGTAGTATGGCAGGTTGGCGACCACCTTGCATTTCCTGTAAGAAAGTCTATCAAATTGCATTAACTCTGTCAAGCCAAGGTCCAGGATGTCGGCGTGAAGGATGTCCACGTTCGGCAAACCGGCGAAATTCGCGCGCAGGATCTCGACGAGCCTGTCATCAAGCTCCACTGCTATTACGTGCGCCGCGCGCTCAGCAAGGGCCTGCGTGAGAATCCCCGTGCCGGCCCCAATCTCGAGCACAGCATCAGCGCGGCCGAGATCGGCCGCGCTGATGATAACGTCGAGGTACGAGGAGTCCACGAGAAAGTTCTGGCCGAGGTTTTTCCTCGGCCGGATCGAGGGGACTCCCCTCAACCTGCGGGCGCAGGGTTTTACGGTTCCAGAACGTACACCTTTACCCATCGTCTCCCGTAACGCAGGGCCTCCTCCACGGTCTCGAAAAGCAGGTCGATGCGGTGGCCCTTGATGGCCGCCCCCACATCGGCGGCGATGGCCGGGCCGTAGCCCTCGACATAGAGCTTCGTCTTCAGAGGGATGATCCTCGGATCAACCGCCACAACGCCCGGTTCAGCCTTCATCCCGATGGCCGTGTACCCGTCAGCGTACCTGCCGCAGCTCCTCGGGCCCGGCTCATAGGCGGTCGCGAGCATCGTATAACAGTCGCGGTACCGGAACGTCCCGCGAGACGTATGCAGGGTGCGCACCGGGTTCCGCGTCCCGACTGCAAGGAGCTTGGATACAGGCTCCCGCAGCACTCTGCTGGACAGCACCTTCTCGCTGACCGGCCTGCCGTCCTCGTACGTAACGAGCACTTTCTGCTCTCTCACGCCCTCCACGCCGGGCCGCAGCACCTTCGTCTTACCCCGATCCATACCCGGGTCGGGCCTGCGCTCGATTCGATACGCTACCCGCACCTGCCTTGTGATGACCTCGGACGTCACGCGGATGACCTTTATCTGCATCCCGGGGGTGAGGCCCACCTCCATCCCGGGGCTTACCCTGTCATCCGGCCTCAGCAGGACGCCCGCCTCGGCGAGCACGTGCTTCACCATGGGGCCGGTGGACCGGATCTTGAGCAACCGGCCGTCCACGGCCACCGTGACAGGGACGGCGCGCGTAACCGTGATGGTGGCCGAGCCATACACACGCTCCGAGGCTCCTGGAGTCACCTTGTCCCCTTCGTTCAGTTCGACCCCGGCCTGCTTCAGGATGTCACCTACCCTGAGCGCAGTCGTTGCTACCGAAATGACCTCGTCGTCAACGATCACTTTAACTTCCCTGGCAGCCCCGGCAAGGCCTGTCACAAGAAGAACAGCAGCACATACCACAAGCGCGATCTCTCTTCTACGCTCAGTCAGAACCGACGCCCGCTCCCGCTTTTCACAGGGGCCAGTCGTCATTTCCTCATCCTCCTTGCGGCGTCGCACCCGCTGCCCCCAAGATCAAACAGAGGTCAGCCGGGCGCTCACGCCGCATCCTTGAGTGCTAACATGCCTACTCTTGTACCCTATTCCCCGGCCAGGCTACGATGTACCCGCCTGACAAGTCAAAAGCTCGTTCGCTAATATTCGCCTAAAATCAGCAAAATCCTCCTTCGATCGCAAGATCTCACCCTATCGCCTGTATGGGGGAGCGTTCGACACCATTATGGGCAGGTACTTACCGTATTATGCACGCTTACCCAGAACCGTGTCAGCGCAGCATGCTGCGACGACCCTCGAATGTTATATGTGTGAATCGTAGTGTCTCACCCGGAACTCGGCTTTCAGTTTGGATGCGATCCTCCTGCATCCCCATATGCTGACGCCAGGTACTTGCACCACACTCAATACTACCCGGGGAATGTGTCTCTTGCACTCCCGCGCAAAAGCGATGACCGCCTTGAAAGCCTGCCGACCGTATATAGGATGACACAGGGCGTCGTATGCTGCGGCATTTGACGCGTTGAGACTTATGGACATGCAGTCAACAAGGCCGGCGAGTTCAGGTACCACGTTACGGCCGTGTATGAGATTCCCGTGGCCGTTGGTATTCATTCTGACGTACATCCCACGCTCTTTCAGCCATTTGGCTATGGCTTTCACCTCTTCGAGGCGCATCATGGGCTCGCCGAACCCACAGAACACAACCTCCTTCAGATGCGCGGTCGGCGCCTTTTCAAGCTCCGCGATCACCTGCTCCACGGTGGGCTCCTGCTCCAACCACAACCGCTCGCCGCCCACTCCGTCGGATGTCCGGCGGATGCAAAACTCACAATCGTTGGTGCAACGGTTGGTGAGGTTGATGTACAATGAATCCCCGATCCTGTACACAATGGACGACTGCACTCAAAACCCCTCCTGGTTGTCGCAAGCCCGTGTGGACCCGGATACTGGCTATCACTTCGCCAGACCCCTGTCAATTCCTCTTCGCGCTACTAGATACCCCACCGGGAAGATTCCGACTGACATACGTGTCGAAATCGCTGGCGCGAAGGTTGCCATTCCAGAATGCAGCCAGGGCGGGCGCGATTGCCTGCCTGCGGACCTCTGTTTCCCTGAGGGCGAGCTCAGCCGACCGGTGGCGGCAGGCGGTCCCGGATGCAGCTGCGCCAATGACGAAGCGCTCGCTTGCTCCGTCGGGCCCGATCATTCCGAGCACCTGCTCTCGGTCGGTGAGGTGAGCAGGCACAACGCACATTTCCTTCGCGAGCCACAGCGCCTCTTTCCTTGCAAGCAGGCGCGCGAACTCCACCGCAAGCCGCGCCGCGTCCTCACCGCCGCGGCCCGGGTGCTTGAACACCATCGCTGAGGTTACAGATATGCACGAGTTCGTCGCGCCGCCAGGCGGGTGCGGGATGGGAAGCAACACAGGCTCCACGCCCTTATACGCGTATGGGAGCTTCCCTTGAGCCACCCGCTCCTGTCGCTCGCGGACGTGGCGCGCGAACCCAGGCCCCACGGGCCCTATGACCGCCGCCCTTCCCGTCCAGAAAAGCTCCAGCATGCGCTCGCCCATTCGTGCGGCGGGCTCGGGGAATGCTCCCTCCTCCCTTGCCTTCTCCAAGAAAGACAGGACGGAAGCCAGCGGCGCCCCCCGCCAGGCAAGGCTGCCGTCGGGCGCGAGGGCAAGTCCACGGCCTGCGGCCTGCATCAGTGTGTCCAGCGTGCTCGTGGATCCTCCATCAAGGACAAGGGCGTATGCGCGGTAGTGGTCATCGATCCCCGCCTGGCGCGCTGCCACGGCCCGTACCATCGCGAGGACGTCCTCATAGGACCATCCAAGGGTCATGACTCTCTCGACGTCCACGCCGGCCTGCCTGAGAAGCTGGGCGTTTCCGGCCCACGACCGCACCGAGATCCATGCCGGCCACGCCCACATGCGGCCGTCGAGGACGAGCGACTGCAGGGCGCGGGGCTCGAAGGCCTCGGCCGCCGCATCACCGGCCTCCTTGCCGCACATGAAGACGTCCAGGGGCACCATCAGCCCGCTCTCGACGAGCGACGGCTCGAAGGGCGCAACACAGATGTCCGGCGGAGTGGTGGTGGCGACGGCCTCCGCGATGGCAGGGCCGATCTCGTCCAACCTCAGCAGCACATACTCCACTTCAACGTTGGGGTAGACCCTGCGGAACTCAGCCGCCGCTTCGTCGATGAGGTCGTCATACCCGTACCCGTCCCTGAAGAGCGGCCAGCGCGTGCTCCACACCCTGAGGGTGTATAGCTTCGTCGGGTCCACCCTGACCCAGGGGTGAACGGGGTAGCCGAGGAGCCGATAGTAAAGGGCGCGGGGATGATACGGCCCGGGGCGCATTAGCTCGGGCCTCGTGAACACCGCGACCACAGCGGCACCAAACCCCAGCACGACGAAGGCTGACACGGTCAGGAGGACCGTGCGAATCCAGCGCATATGTAGACCTCCGCTCTTTCTTTGTCAGAGTCACCTGAGGCCTAGCAGGTAAAGCTCGTTCGTCCCCACCCGGCCCGTCACCGGGACCCCGTAAAACTTCTGCATCTCCTTGACGGCCGCTTCGACGCGTTCGCCGAACCTGCCGTCGAGCGGGCCTGCGTCAAAGGCTTCGCGTCTCAGGTAGTACTGCAGCACCTGGACATCCTGCCCGGTGGCGCCCGGCCCGAGTTCGCGTGTGATCTCCCCCTCGGGCTCGTAGCCGATGATGAAGACCCGGGTCTTGATGGGGATAAGCTCGAAGAGCTCCTCCACGTCCTCGTTGAACATTCTGATGCACCCTGCGCTTGCCGCGGTCCCTACGGACCAGGGACGGTTGGTGCCGTGGATGCCGTACCCGCCCCAAGGGACGTTCAGCCCCATCCAGCGCGACCCGAACGCCCCTCCGGGAGCGTAGTCCTTCTCGATGATGGCGAACTCCCCGATCGGCGTCGGTGTGTGCCACTTCCCGATGGCGATGGGGTACTGCTTCACGACCTTGTCGCCTGCATAAAGCGTCAGGGTTAGCTTCGTCACGTCCACCACTATCCTTCGTTCTCCCTCCGGAACCTCGCTTTCCGCAAGCGCGGGAAGAGTCCGCGCCGGACCCGTGGCCATCTTGAGCCACATGTCAGGGGTGACCACGCCGTCAGGTTCCAGGTCAACGGCGCGCTGGAACGCCCGGACGGCGGCGTCGGTGGACAGGTCGAACACGCCGTCTGCCTTGCCCGAGAAGAAGCCGAGCGTTCGCAGGCGCTCCTGTAGCTCCACCACATCGTGTCCCCTGAGAGGAGGCTTCGTGAGGTACAGACGGCGGTTGGTCTCGCCGCACCTCGGGACGACCACCCTGTACGGTCGCGGACGACCTATCGACTCCTGGCTGGAGGCACGCTCCGACGCAGGCTCCGGCGCAGCAGAGGAAGCGGCGCACCACACAGCCACGACGACCGCCGCCGCGAAGCATGCCAGCGCGCGATAGACCCTTCGTTTTCCGCTCATACCGAAAGCACTCCCGGCTTTCTCATATGGCGTTGCAGATGACCGCCGTACCACAGGTGTATACCGCCATACCACAGATATATGAGGCTCCGCCCCTGCTCATGTTGCTCTTCTGTGGGCTGGTGCTGCTGGGTGCGGGAACGGTGCGCTCGCGCGCAGAGGCGACAGGGCGCTGGATCATCCGCGAAGTCTGAAGCAGGCCGGGAGGGGAAGTGCCCGAGGATAGGAGCACGCCTGGCGCGTATGGCACGGGTGCACGCGGGAGGAGCAGCTCCGCACTTTCGAAGCAGGAGCGGAGCTGCTCCTTTTTTGCAGGCTGACGATGCACCACTACGGATCAATGTATTTGAAGATGTCGCTCCAGCGCGTGTCCCGCTCGAACTGCAGGTAGTCGTACCCATAAACCCCGGCCCAGAAATACAGGTCCGGCAGGTAGATGGAAAGCCCGTTGCCGTAGGTGTTGCCTGCTGGATCCCCTGCGTACAGCCATGGCCCCGAAAGCGCCGCCAGGAGAACGTCCGCTTTCGCACAGATGGCCGCCTTTGCCTCGTCCGACACGCCGGAGGCAGGGTCAGCCACGCAGGCGCGCAGTTTTGCGGCGAAGTCCATGAGGTCGAAATGCGGGAGGCCCCAGTACTGCTGGCTTGCAAGCCTGGCGGACCTGAGGGCCTGTCTGATCCTGGCGGCGTCCGTCCCACCGGCGTTCCCCTCTATGTGGCGTACGAGTTCGTCTTTGAGCGCTTTGACCGCCGTGGCTACGTCATCGCTCTGCTCGAGGCGAAACGCTGATTGTGTGAAGCCTGAGTCGGGCCCGTACGAAGCGAGGTATGAGTCTACAATGGCTTTTGCCAGGTCCCAGGCTGATGTGGCGTAGGGGTTGGCGCAGAGACCCGCCAGGGCTTTGCTGTAGTTCCAGCCTCCCTCGGGCTCTATCTCCTCCGATCCCACGGCGATATCTGCAACGTCGCGCACCTCGTAGGCCACCTCGGCCATCTGCATGAGGCACGCGTCGAACCCGATGATGTCAAGGCGCGGCAGGCCCTCGAGCGCCACACGGATCTGGTCCACGTCGAGGGCGCTTCCACTCTTCTCATCGATGCAGATCGCCCGCGGCACTATGCGAGGCGCCCGCCAGATGGTCCACCCGTCGCCGTGGTTCCAAAGCACAAGGACGTAATGCTGCGCCGGGTAGTTGGCCATGCACCAGGCGACGAAATCGCGCAGTTCCGCGGGGTCAGCCATGTTTATCTCACGGTCGTTTCGGTCCCAGGAAGCAAGGGATGACACGATGGTGCCGTACTCAAGTGAGCCCGGAGGGTTCGGGTCGCGGGTTATATAGTATCGCCGCGTCCCGGTCCAGTCGTCGTTGCTCGTATCGTACCCCTCAGCCCTGTCTATCTGGACCAGGATGTTTACGTCGGTGGTAGAGCCGACTTCCTCCAGTTCGTTCATGTCGGCGATCGCCGCCGATTCCAGGTTGTTATCCGCGCACATGTAGATCATGATCGTCCACTTACCGAGGAGGCTGCCGGTGGCCTGGTTGACCGTGGTAACCTGCCCGCTGCGGACGAGGACCTTCGTGTCCAGCCGGAAAGGCTCGTATACGATGCTGACCGTCTGCGTCCCAGGCGAAACCCTGTCCTTCCTGAAGTACCCCTTTGCGTCGGTCAGCGCTACACCCGTGGACCCGGTCACAGTGACCATAGCCCCCACACACGGCTCATATCCTGGCGGCGGTGCCGTGCCGGGTCCCCGAGACATGACCTTGAGCTGCGCACCTGCGCGTCCGACCGGCTTGAACACGTATCCGTCCACTGACCCAGACAGCTCCAGCGCCGGCCCGCCGAAGCACCCTGCAACCGTCAGGATCACTAGCAACAGCCCTGTTGCACCGATGAATGCCGAAGCCGCGTGCCCCCGCATTGCTGTGTTCATCCGTAACCCTCCATGATTTGACCATGTCTTGACGCTGATCGTTCGCAGGCTGTTCCCGGCAGGAGCGTTCCTACAACGAGCTGGCTCACCCGGGCACTGTCACTGACAACCAGGCGCGCTGGCGAACGTGGACTGCATTTGTCTGCCATTCCCTCCGGTTTCCCGCCTTCTTATAGTATCACTGGCCAGTCCTTCGTCAAGCTCGGGGTTTTCTCGTGAACTTTGCGCGCTATTTCAATGCGATCCGCACGGTCAAAACTTGCCCACGGTCCTTAGGGAAGGCAGGAAAAACGTGCGCCTGCGCATACAATCAACCGGGATCACGCTGTCAGCCGGAGAGCGTCTGGCAGCCTCTCGCGTGAAGACCTGAATGTTCAGCACACCGTGCGAAACCAACCAGGACCTTCCGCGTTCTTGACTGGTAAGGAGAAGGGAGGTTACCAGGAAATGAAGTGGACCTCAGGATCGCTGTTTGTCATTGCTCTGGTCATCCTTGTATCCCTGACGGGTTGCTTTGGAGGAGGCAGCGCCCCTCCAACATATGGGCTCATAAATGGGCATGTGCGTATTGTGAACACCCCGGTCCCCGCGATCCCTCGTGTACCTACGGCGATCAGCAAGGTGAGGTTCTTTGTCGAGCCATCGCTCTTGAAAAAGGAGAGGCCCCAGGTGGTCCCTGGTGAGGTAAGCGTCAAGTTCAAGTCGGACGCCTCCGAACGGGATATCAACGAGCTGGTCAAGAAGCACGGTCTGCAGGTGAAGCGGGTTTTTGAGTTGTCGGGGACGCATGTGCTATCCACGGGCGGGCGTCCGGTCGACGAGGTCATCCGCAAACTTGAGGCGGAACCCCTCGTGGAATCGGCAAGTCCGCGCGTGCTAGGCAGGCTTCTCGCAGTTCCAAACGACCCATGCTACATGTATCAATGGCATTACCCTGCGATCAGCCTGGCTCCAGCGTGGAACCTCACGACAGGAAACAGTCAGGTCATAGTGGCAGTCATAGACAGCGGCGTTCAGACCGACCATCCGGATCTCCAGGCGAACCTCGTGCCTGGCTGGGACTTCTACTACAGGGATAACGACCCTACCGATTACTGCGGACACGGAACGCATGTGGCCGGGATAGTGGGGGCAGTGGGAAACAACTCCATCGGTGTCACGGGAGTCAACTGGCAAGTGAAAGTGATGCCTCTCAAGGTTACAGACGATGCACGCGACCTAGGTCAGGTGGTGGTTGACCTAGACGCAGTTGAAGAAGCCATACGCTGGGCGGTCGACCAGGGCGCCAGAGTGATCAATCTGAGCCTTGGAGCAGAGGACATCACTCAGTACCCACCTGTGGACTCCGCCATCGAGTATGCTGTCAGCAATGGAGTCACCCTCGTCGCCGCGGCGGGGAATGACTCGTCAAAGCCGATATGTTACCCTGCCTGCAACCCAAATGTAATAGCAGTCGGAGCGGTCAGGTACGACCTCGGTCGTGCGAGCTGGAGCAGCTACGGGCCGGAACTTGATGTAGTGGCCCCGGGCGGCGGCGAACCCGGCGATCCCACCGAGGAGAACATCCTGAGCACGTGGACAGGCGGCTCGTACGCGTACGCTGCGGGCACATCCATGGCAAGCCCACATGTGGCCGGAGTGATAGCTCTCATGCTGGCACGGGAGGAGATCACACCCGGGAACATCCGCTCGACCCTGCAGCTTACCGCGATGGACCTCGGTCCGCTCGGCCGCGACGACGAGAATGGCTACGGGTTGATCAACGCTCACGCTGCGATCACAAACTCGCGCGTTACGTCAATGCAAGTATTCGCGGGCTATGAGTCCAGCGGGTATGTCTACAGGAAGAGCGATGCAGTCGTACCCGGGACCGAAGGTTTCTACAGCATTACCAACGTGGAATCGGGCAGTTGGTACGTCTACGGATGGATAGATGTGAATCGGAACGGAGCGATCGACGGAGGAGACTATTTCGGGCGAACGGGCGGGAAGGTCACGGTGAGCGGCGGCACGGTGAATAACGTCAACTTCGACACGAGCCTGCTCGAGCTTGGTGTGGCAACCCGGTCAATAGTCCCGTGGAACAAATGATCTCGGAGGCGGTGAACAGTATGGCAGAACCCAGGGTTCATGTCGTCTTCGTACCATGAAGCCGGTCATCGCCTGCCAGCTTACTCTCATTGAAGAATGCGTTGAAGGCTACGCGTTAGGGCCGGGCAGCGAGAGGACAGCCAGAGTCCTGCTCTCTCCACCCGGCCTTCACGTCTCCATGAGAGCTTCTCGCTTGGATCTTTCTCTTCAGAACAGGCAGCCACAAAACAGGAGGCACGTTGTTGGAGTCTTCCCGCGCGCAGAGCCCGTCGTGCCCAACACTCTGCCGTCCTTGAACCTGAGACACGGGCGGCCATCCTGCTTTGCCTCAACCACCCCCAGCACCTCGACCTCTTTCCCCTGGTCGCCCTTGCGCCAGGGGCTGAGCCCGGGGATAGCGCCGCCGGTCACGTATATCCACCCGGTCTCGTCCTTGAGCAGCCAGTCGCTGCGGGTAACCGGGGTCCCGGCCTCTGTCCCGACATCGCCGCTCCATCCCATGTACTGGGCTGTGACCTTGACTTCCTTCGACAGAAGCCGGTCCATGTTCTCGTGGATCTCAGCGATAGTGGCAACAAGCTCCATCCTGTGATCGAGGCACCTGAACCTGTCGGGAACGAGGTCTGGCACGACTCGGAGGAGGAGTTTGTAGAGCGAGGCCAGTGCCTCATCCAACCTCCCTTCCTGTACGGCTCTCTTGATCGTGGCCATGCAGGCGGGACAGGGGTCCTTCAGAACGCCACCCAGGATGTCGTCGTTCGCGGACCGACTCGCCTCCGGACCGGCTTCCCCTTCACCGGCCGGACCGGGCGTCACGGCAGAGCCGGCCCCCGGGAGCAAGAGGAGGATCACTGCTGCAAGGACGAAAACGACAATCAGGCATGCCTGGGCGGACGCAAACCACGGCGGAGGTCCTGACCTATGCGCCGCCCAGACGGCGTTTCCGAGCCTATGCGTGGCCCGCGGCGCAGGTGCCAGTCTATATGCGGGCACAACTGTGAACCCCGACGCGGTCGCCGACGCACGTGCCCTGGTTCCGAGCGCAGACCGTCTCACGCGGCCGTCCCCCTCCCCCTCGCATGTCCACACAACAAGATATGCCGCCAGGGAAGCACTTATGAACCACAGGCAGCGCCTGCCGACAGCATTCCGCCTATCCTGGTAACGCAGGAACGATTGTCAAGTTCCGGAATATAATGTTAATTCTTGCGCTACTTGCGTGATATGGCGGGCACCGCAGGCGCGTCGGCGCTACGTCTGTTGCTTGCGACATCTGCTGCTGCACCTGCTTAGATCGCATGAATCCCCTTGGCAATACCGCGGTAGTGTGGTAGTGTGGTAGTATGATAGCGGGGTGATGGTCAATGGTTAAGTACAAACTTACGAATGTGCGTTTCACGGAAGAAGAACATGAGGCGCTGCGGCATCTCGCCGTTTCGGAAGGCAGAAGCATGGCCGACATCGTCCGAGAGGCGGTGTCCTCTTACCTGGAGCATAAGATCGGCAGGACCCTGACAGAAGACGAACTCGCAAACGACCCGTTTTTCAAGGTGATCGGCATTGGGAGCAGCGACGGCGCTCGCGGGTCGGAATGCCATGACGCGATCCTTTACAAGCATACGGCCCACCCAGAGCGCGACCCCGGCGGACCTCGATAAGCCGATGAACGGGGTGGGGCAGCGTCAACCAGGAGGAGAGTGATAACTAGTGGTGTTCGTTGACACCAGTGCCCTCGCGGCGCTGGCTGACCGGAGGGACCACAACCACCAGGCTGCAGCGGATTTCGCAAGAGGCCTGCCGCGAGCCGCCGGACGGCTTGTTACCACGAATTACGTCCTGGACGAGACGTTCACCCTTCTGAGACATACCATCGGCTTGGCCCACACCGTCGCCTTCGGGGAAGCCCTGATGCAGAGCAGACTCTACACCATTGTGCAGGTTGATCCCAGGGTGCAGCGCCTCGCATGGGAATGGTTCAAGCGATACACGGATGAAGACTTCAGCTTCACCGATTGCACGAGTTTCGTCGTGATGAAGGCGATGCGCATCGAGGAAGCCTTCGCATTCGACCACCACTTCGTCCAGGCAGGCTTTGCTTGCAGGCCTGGATGATGCCAACCCGCTCATAAGTGCGGGCTCAGATGGCCGCACCGGTTTTCCAGGGGGTTTCAGGTTGCTGGTGCTCCCTTGCGCGACGGGGTGTCAGAACTGCACCATTTGCCTACGGGCGGAATTCTGTCAAACCGCTGCGCGGAAGGTGTCATCCGAGGGGCTAGCACCGGCAGCTGCTGGTGCAACACCGGTGACCCCGAGTAGCCCAGAGTCTGAAAGGGCGGCAGCGATTTGCTACGCTTTGCCTAGCAGCGCCCCCAGCCCTCTGTGAAGAATCGCTCAAGCCTCCGGAGCCCCTCTTCGATGTTCTCGAGGGAGTTGGCGTAGGAAAAGCGCAGGTAGCCCTCGGCGTTCGGGCCGAAGTCTATGCCAGGTGCGGTGGCCACGCCGCACTCTTCCAGGATCCTGAACGCAAGGCTGTAGGAGTCCGTTGAGTACCTTCTTGCGTCAGCGAGCACGTAGAAGGCGCCGGTGGGCTCGACCGCCACCGAGAGGCCGATCTCCCTGAGCCTCGGGATGATGTAACGGCGGCGCTCGTCGTAGGTGCGGACCATTTCGTCCACGTACGGCTTGCACTCGTCGGAGAATGCGGCGACCGCCGCCCGCTGTGTGAAAGACCCGGCACAGATGAGCAGGTTCTGCTGAAGCTTCTGGACGGGCCGCACGAACTCATCAGGCAGGATGGCGTACCCCAGCCGCCACCCTGTCATGGCCCAGGTCTTTGAGAAGCCGTTGATGACGAAAGCGTTGTCCGTAAACTCAAGGATCGAGTGGGCGCGTCCCTCATAAACGAGGCCGTGGTAGATCTCGTCCGACACGATAGGGAGCCCGATGTCCGCGAGGGCGCGAAGGTCCGCCGCGGTCAGTATGTTCCCGGTGGGATTTGCGGGCGAGTTGATGAGAATGGCCTTTGTCCTCGGGGTGATGTGGGATCTGACCTCATCGGAGACGAACCGGAACCCATTCTCCGCTGGCACCTTTACGCGGACCGGGACCCCTTCGGCCGCCCGGATGTAGTTCGGGTAGCACGAATAGCAAGGGTCGGAGATGATGACCTCGTCCCCGGGATCGAGGAGCGCCTCGAAGACCAGAAGAAGCGCTGGAGAGCTGCCCGGGGTCACGATCACCCGCCGCGCGGGCACCTCGATGCCGTATTTCTCCGAGTAATACCTGGCTATCGCCTCGCGAAGCTCCGGGATCCCGAGGCTCGGCGTGTAGCCGGTCTCGCCCGCCGCAAGCGCCCTGCAGCATGCCTCCCTTATGGGCTCTGGGGTCCGGAAGTCCGGCTCGCCCACCTCCAGATGGATGATGCTCCTCCCCGCCCGCTCGAGCTCCTTCGCCCTTTCGAGCACGTCCATCACTATGAAGGGCGGGATCTCGCACGCCCTGCGCGATTGGGAGACACCTGGTCGTGCTGCCTCTATACTTCTTGCCATGTCTATCGTGCCTACATCCTTTCTGCTTGAATGCTGGTGGGCAAGCCGCCATGCTCGCCTGCGCCCAGCCGCATCTGTAGATCTAGTTCAACGCGCAGCGCCATAGTCCTCCTACGCAGGACGCAGCCGGGCGTCTGTTTCAGGCACGCCTGCAGACCCGAGGCAAGGTCTGGCACTGTGTTGGTCGCCAACAGACCACCCTGGCGCGGAACCCAGGCCCAGTTAACCCACCTTACGGGGTCTTTGCGAGCGAAGCCGGCCGAGGCAGTCTCTAAAGATGTACACCCGGGTAGTCCCGACGGAACCAGCTACGCGCCAAACCTGGTCGCGGCAGTCCGCCTCGCCCCGTCCTCCATGGCGAGGCAGGCGCAGGCGTCCCGCAGGCGACAAACTCCGCCGGAGCACACGGTCCTGCGAGGAAACACCATCCCCACGAGCCCACAATCCCGCCACAAGCACTCCACGTTTCTGTTGGTACCCGCGCGGTAGTGTGGTATTCTGCGTATGGGAGCGATGGCCATGGTGAGGCACAAACTTATGGCTGACAGCGTCCGGGCAGCCGCGTCCGGCTACCGAGGAGCCGTGTCCGGCTACCTGGAGCACCACGGCAGCAAGAAGACCCTGACGGGAATCGAATTCGACAGCGCATGGAAGGTCAGGAAAGAGAGCTTTCCAGACGTCGTCTATTTCTCTACCCCGGGCTTCATCAGGTACGATACAGAATGGCACAAGAACAGCTCCCTCGGCTTTGTGTCCGTATCGGTCACTGGCAAGGCGTGCAGACTCGGCTGTGACCACTGTAATGGCCACATCCTGAACCGGATGGTACCTGCCACAACCCCTGCCCAACTGGCATCCGTCGCCGATAAGCTTGCGGTCCACGGCTGCCGCGGGTTCCTCCTGAGCGGGGGAGCTGATAAAAACGGGTCGGTTCCCCTCGGAGAGTTCGCTGAGGCAGTGCGTGACATCAAGCGAAAACATGGTTTTTGCATAGCAGCGCACACAGGCCTCGTGGACGACTTTCTCGCTTCCCGGCTTGCTATAGCAGGGATCGACGCAGCAATGATCGATGTCATCGGAAGCACGTCCACCATCAGGAGAGTCTGCCACCTCGACGCAAGTCCCCAAAGTTACATCGCTTCCATCCGGAGACTCAGGGCGCACAACATACCAGTCGCACCCCATGTGGTGCTCGGCCTCGACTACGGTCGGCTTCGTGGGGAAGTCCACGCACTTCGCGCCCTCTCCACATGTGACATCCAGGCACTCGTGCTCGTCGTGGTCATGCCTCTCGCCGGGACCCGCATGGCTCACGTGAGCCCCCCTGAACTCCCACAGCTCGCCGAGATCTTTGTCCTGGCAAGGCATCTTTTCCCCACGACTTCCATTTTCCTGGGGTGCGCTCGGCCAGCAGGTAAGTACAAGAGCGATGTCGAAGTTCTTGCTATAAGAGCTGGCTTCAACGGAATAGCCTTTCCAGGCAGAGAGGTCGTCAGCCTTGCGGCTGAGCTCGGCCTCAAAGCAACATTCTCTGACGCGTGCTGCGCGCTGAGCGCCCTTGAACCACGCGTTGAAGAGCAGGTCTGATGAGATATCTCTCCAAGGAAGTCGGGGGGCAACATGCTTACAGGTTCGTCTGCTCAGCTTCCCACCAAAGCAAGGCCAGGTGCTCGCGTAGTGGCCGAAAGCCCGGAGTACGTGCGAACGAGCCTGGGCGCAGCCATGGCGCTTGGCTTCGAGCCGGGGGTATTCTACCGAAACGCAAGAGCATACTGTGTTAACCTCCTGCTCACGTACACCAACGGGTGCGCCGCCAACTGCGCGTATTGCGGCCTCGCACGCAGTAGAAGGGGACGTTACGAAAAGAAGAGCTTCATTCGGGTTAAATGGCCTGTTGTCAGACTCAGTGACGTGGCGGCCCGCATAGCTCAACTGGAGGGCTCTCCTGGAGAAGTGCGTCGCGTGTGTATTTCCATGGTCACCCGCCGAAGGGCGGCCGCCGACATAGTGCGGGTGGCCCGGACGATTCGCGCGGTGTCCTCCGTCCCGATCTCCGGGCTTCTCACGCCGACTCTTCTCACCACAGCCGACTTCCACGCCATGAAAGACGCAGGCATCGACCGAATTGGCATAGCGATTGACGCCGCAACAGAAGCGCTGTTCGACAGACTGCGAGGCCATGGCGTGCGGGGCCCCCACAGATGGGACAGGTACTGGTCGGCCCTTGGGGAGTCGGTCGAGGTGTTCGGGCGGTGGATGGTGGGGTGCCACTTCATCGTCGGGCTGGGTGAGACCGAGCACGAGATGACCTCCGCCATCCAGAAAGCGCATGACATGGGGGTGCTGACACACCTCTTCTCGTTCTATCCCGAGCATGGTTCGGCCATGGAAGATCATCCCCGGCCCGAGCTTGCGTCGTATCGTCGGGTGCAGGTCGCGCGCTACCTCATAAACCATGGAATAGCAAGGTGTGACGACTTCTCCTTCGATGAAGCCGGCACCATCACCGGCTTTGGGATCCCGCGCCAAGATCTCGTCGCGACCGTGGAGAGCGGTTGGCCCTTTGTCACAAGCGGCTGCCCGGGCAAGAACGGCGAAATCGCGTGCAATCGCCCTTTCTCAAACGAACGCCCTGGTGAGCCTATCAGGAATTACCCATTTCTGCCTGACAAGTCTGATCTCCTTGAGATCAAGGCGCAGCTTGGCCTGGAGTAGCCTGGAGCAGGGGTCTTGCGGCGGCCTATCTTGGGTCAAGGAGCGCGTGTGAACTATGCGCAGCAGCGATACCTGGCGTCTTCTCGATACAGGTGTCCGGACCGCGGCAGAAAACATGGCGCTTGACGAAGTTATCCTCACGGCAAGAAGCAGGAACCTCGTGCCTGACACCCTGCGATTCTTGCAATTTGGCCCACCTTGCGTTCTCGTAGGCTACCACCAGGACGTCGACCAGGAAGTACGTGTGGACTGGTGCAAAGAGCACGGTGTCGAGATCAACCGCCGCATCACGGGAGGCGGGGCGCTCTTCTGGGACAGGACCCAGATCGGGTGGGAGATAATCGCATCAAAGAATCACCCATCCATTCCGTCATCCCTGGAGGACCTGTACGGCAAGCTCTGCCATGCTGTGGTGATCGCCCTGCATGCGCTGGGGGTTGATGCCCGCTTTCGTCCGCGCAACGACATCGAAGTGCGGGGGCGCAAGATATCCGGCACAGGGGGCACAGACCTCGACGGCGCGTTCCTGTTTCAAGGCACGCTCCTGGTGGATTTTGACGTGAATTCCATGCTGAGAGCTCTCAAGATACCCACCGAGAAGCTCAAAGACAAAGAGATCGAGTCTGTGAAGGATCGGGTAACCTGTCTTGCCTGGGAACTCGGGAGCGCGCCTGCGGCCCCCGAGATAAAGGCGACCATTGCCGCTGCGTTTGAGAATGTGCTTGGAGTGCGTCTTGTCCCTGGTGGCCTGACACCAGCGGAAATGGACCTTCTTGCCAGACGCCTGCCCTACTTCAAGTCCAGCGACTGGATCAGAAAGATCCGTCAGAAACCCAGGTCCCGTTTTGAACTGCGGTCCGTGCGCAAGACGAAGGGCGGGCTCATCCGAGTCGCGCTCGTAGTTGACGCGCGCGCGTCGCGTGTGACGTCAGCGTTCATTACGGGAGACTTTTTCGCTTATCCGAAGCGCGCGATATATGACCTGGAAGCGCACATCAAGAACGCCAGGGCCGACGCCCGCATCCTGGCGCACCTCGTAGAAGAGTTCTTCAGGCGGAATCACCTGATGAAAATCCCTGGAGTAGCCCCTCAAGACATTTCGGATACTATCGCGGACGCGCTGGAGAAGATGCATCTCCCTGGCTTCGGCATCCCGCCGGACGAGGTGAACTCCGTCTCGTCCGTCAACGGCTCATTCGAGGACGTGCTCCGCGCTCTCCAGTGCTCGTCGCGCACAGCACCGATAGCAGTGCTGTTGCCATACTGCGCCAAGCGACCCGGGTGTAGCTTCCGATATCGCTCGGGGTGCGCCGAGTGCAAAGGATGTACCATAGGCGACGCGTATACCATGGCGCGTAAGCTGGGCTTCGAGCCTATAACCATCCAGAACTACGAGATGCTGGAGGAAGTCCTTGAGGGGCTGAAGGCAAGGGGCGCACCTGGCTTCATCGGCAGTTGCTGCGAGGCGTTCCTCGCAAAACACAGGAACGACTTCGACCGCATCGGCCTCCCAGGCATCCTCGTTGACGTGGAGAACTCCACGTGCTATGACCTGGGCAAAGAAAAAGAGGCTCACCGGGGCGTATTTGAGAACCAGACCACGCTGAATCTCCGCCTCATCGAAAAGGTGCTGGAGGTGGCTTCCAGCTTTGTCGCCGAACGTTCATCACGAGTATGATACTATCGTGGTCGGCGCAGGGCCCGCCGGAGCCTGCGCCGCGAAGGCTCTCGCCTCGAGCGGCGTACACGTCCTCATCATCGATGCAAGGGCACGCGTGGGTGTCCCGGTGCGGTGCGCTGAATACGTTCCCGCCTTCATAACCCGGCACGTCCCGCTGGACAAAGCGCACATAGCCCAGAGGGTCGAGCACATGGAAACATTCTTTCCGTCCGGGGAGGTGGTCCGAAGCCGGTTCCCCGGCTACGTGCTGCACCGCCATCTCTTCGATAGTAGCTTGGTCGCCTCGGCAGTCGAAGCTGGCGCAAAGGTCCTCCTGGGCACAAAGGTGTTAGGGCTTGACGGTAACACACTCATTGCCTGCACAGGAGGCACATCGATCCGCAAGTTCAACGCAAGGATAGTGATCGGGGCTGACGGGCCGCTTTCCAGGGTGGGCAGGGCTATCGGTCAGCGCAACCCGAGGTACGTTGCTGCGGCGCAGGTGGAGGTGGTCCTGGACAGTCCCATCGAGTGCACGCGCGTGTACTTCGACCCGGAGTACACAGGCGGCTACGGCTGGGTATTTCCAAAGGGTGCGACCGCGAACGTCGGCGTGGGCATCGAGGTTGCGCTGCGCGGACGAAAGGTCTCCGGGCCTGCCGGCTCGGGCCTGCATGCGGGAACGGCGGGAGGCCCTCCGTCGTCTTCGCCCCGCCGCCTGCTCCACCGCTTCATGCAAAAGCTAGGGATCGACGACCGGAGCGTGGTCAGCCGTACAGGGGGTCTCATTCCGGTGGGCGGTCCACTCCGGGCAGTCAAGGGCCATGTGCTTCTCGCAGGAGACGCGGCAGGACATGCCCACCCCCTGACAGGGGCGGGCATCCTCCACGCGGTCATCGCAGGCGAGGCAGCAGGGAGGGCGGCAGCCAGGGCCATTCTTACAGGCGATCTCGGTGCCCTGTGCGAGTACGAACAGGAGTGCGAGGACGCATTCGGATGGGCGCTCGCCCGGGCGCTCGAGAGGCGCAACCTCATGATGGCCAGATGGTCCTTTGACCCAGAAGCCCTCACGGCACTTCTCCGCAAGACGTGGATAGCTTTCGCACCCAAACGCCCCGCTAAGTGAGGGTGCAAAAATGCTCTCGACTTTTGGGAGGGGTTGCCGGTGACTCAAAGAGAGAGTGCAACACCGGCAACCCGGCAACTACTGGAAGAGGGGCGAGAACTAACGCACCCTCACTTAGCTGCGTGTGAAGAACCTCTCCCGCCCCGCCAGCGCTTCTTCAATGTCCTCATCAGCCCCCAGGGTCTCTTGCCGCATAGAACCGGCCATAGGGCCTGTGAGACCTGGGGTGGAGCTTCAAGAACCTCGAGTTCGCGATCTCGTCAAAGTCCGTGCCGAAGAGTGTGCAGAACCTCTCGACTGCGCACATGATCGTCTCCTGATCGCGGCTATCGGGGTCGACAACCTCGACTTCCCGACCAAGCTGGTGGGCTTCGATGCTCCCTCGGATAAAGATCCGCCCGCCGTGCATGCCCGTGCCGATGAAGCAGGCGCGGTGACCCTCGCCCGGGGCGAGACCAAGGCCCAGCACGATCACGGTGCCCCCGGCCATATACTCGCCCAGGAAGTCATGAGCTGTCCCGCCGATGACTACGAGCGGCTTCCTGTCCCCGTATTCCTTCATGTGGATGGCACACCTCGAACCGACGTCGTCCCTGATGAAGATCGCCCCGCCGCGCATGGACATGGCCACAACGTCCCCCGCCCGGCCGTGCACCACGATCTCGCCGCTCGTCATCGTGTTGCCGACGCAGTCCTGGGCGTTACCGAAAACCGTAAGCTTGGGGCCGTCCATGAAAGCTCCGAGGTCGCTGCCGGGCGTGCCGTGGATCTCCACGCTGATGGGACACCTCAGGTTCGTGCCGATGTATCGCTGCCCTGCCACGTTCCTGATCGCTATGGCGCGCGCCCTGTCGCGAACGTGCGCCCTGAGCACATGGTTGAGCTCTCGGTATGTAAGCCCCTGGGCGTCGACGGTAAGCACGCCCGTCTCGTCCGAGAACACTCTCCGGGTCGCAGCCTCCCGGCTGTTGCCGTCGCCTCGGCCTTCGCCGCGGCCCTCGTCGGGGTCAGCGGCATAGTCGCAAGCCCCTACGCCGTACCAAGTCATGTACCAGCCCCCCTCACACCCAGCACCTCGAGCTCCCAGTCTTCAAGCCCTATACCTCTGAGATGGAGCCTGTTTCCGCGAAGGCTCTCTATGGCGTTTATCCCCATGCCGCCGAGCATCTCCTTTATCTCCAGGCTCCACCCGTTAATGAGGTTGACGACCCGCCTTGCGGCGACGTCCGGGTCCAGGCGCTCCGTGAGCTTCGGGTCGGACGCTGCGATGCCCCAGGCGCACTTTCCCGTGTAGCACTGCTGGCACAGCGTGCAGCCCATGGCGATGAGGGCGGCAGTCCCGATGTACACGGCGTCCGCTCCGAGCGCTATGGCCTTCAGCACATCAGCGCTGTTTCTGAAGCCGCCGCTCGCAATGATGGACGCCTCGTGGCGGATACCCTCGGCCCGGAGCCTCGCGTCCACTGACGCCAGCGCAAGCTCGATAGGAATGCCCACGTTGTCGCGGATGATCTTGGGCGCCGCGCCTGTGCCGCCCCTGAACCCGTCGAGGACCACGATGTCGGCCCCCGCGCGCACGATGCCGGACGCGATGGCTGCTGCGTTGTGGACCGCTGCGATCTTGACCGCCACCGGCTTCTCGTAGTTCGTGGCCTCCTTGAGCGCGTAGATGAGCATGGCGAGATCCTCGATGGAGTAAATATCGTGCTGCGGCGCGGGGGATAGCGCGTCAGTACCAGGTGGGATCATGCGCGTCCTGGCGACCGCCTCGGTCACTTTCTCGCCCGGGAGATGCCCGCCGATACCCGGCTTTGCACCCTGTCCTATCTTGATCTCCACGATTGCCGCCTCATTGAGGTAGTCGGCGTCCACCCCAAAGCGCCCGGAGGCGCACTGCACAATGACATGCCTGCCGAACCCGCGCAGCTCGGCAGGCCAGCCACCCTCGCCGGTGTTGCAGAGCGTGCCGATCTCCTGCGCGGCCTGCATCAGCGCCTTGTGGACCTGAAAGCTTACGGCGCCGAACGACATCGCTGCGAGGAGAATAGGGACCTCCACTTTCACGGGCGAGGGAGCGGACGAAGCCCCGTCCGGAGGAACATCGGGAAGGTCGAACCCGCCGGGCCGGCCGGCGAGCCGCGCAGCAGGCCGACCGCCCTCCCTGTCGTCCGTGAGCTCGAGCCGGTCCGGTCTCCTGCCAAGGTACGTCCGCAGCTCCATCGGTTCTCTCAGCGGGTCGATGGACGGGTTCGTCACCTGGCTTGCGTTGAGGACCAGGTGGTCCCAGTAGATGCGGTAGGGCTTGTCACACCCCATGCCCGTGAGCACGATGCCCCCGGTCTCCGCCTGCTTCTTGATGTCCAGGATGAACTCCGGCCGCCAGTTGGCGTTGGGACGGAACTCGGCAGGGTGTGTTCGAATGGTGAGCGCCCTCGTAGGGCAGAACGCGGAGCACCGGTGGCATCCCACGCAGCGCTCCTCCCGCGCTCCCATGGTCTTGCGCTTCTCGTCGTAGTAATGCACGCCGAAGCTGCACTCTTCGATGCATATCCGGCACATGTTGCACCGGCGGTCGTCTCTCTCGACTGTAAACTGCGGTGGGATGTAGCTCTTCATCCGGGATCTCCTCGTTCTCGTTTCCGTCGTGTGCACGCGCAGGGACGCAGGCAGTCCAGCCATGCCCTCCGCAAGAGGTGCGTACCCTGGCCGTGCCCTCTACTTCGCGGGACATGCATATTCGCCCACGCCCTCTGCAGGACTCTGCAGGACTCTGCAGGATAGGTGTGGCTGGGGTATGCCTCCTGCTCTGCAGGGCATGTGTGTACTCAGCCGTGCCCCTAGTCTGCAGGACGCGCGTAGCTCGAGGACGTGCATAGCTCGGCCCCGCTCTAGTCTAGAAGACATGCGTGGCACGGCCATGCCCTCTGTAGAATGTGTGTAGCTCGCCCAAGCCTCCTGTTCCGCAGGACGGGTGCACTTGACCGCGGCCTCCGCCGGGTGTGTGTAGCTCGGCCGTACCCGCCGCGGGAGCCGCCCGCCGCGGGAGGTGTTGCCACCCGGGACCGGGCGCATCAACCGGCGCCGACTCTCAATTCGCGCAGTTGCTGCCGGTCACGGCCTGGTGGTCGCGCGGCCCGTGCCGCCGCCATTGCCCTGTGCTCCGGCTGTATCGCCCGTCCTGTCCCGGTCCAGGCCACGACATCCTCCGCGCCGACCCGGCCGAGCACCGGCTCGCCGCCCCTCGGCACCCAGACGCGGTCCAGGTGGGGGTTGATAAGCCTTATGGGCGCCTCCTCCGACGAAAGGTAAAGCATGTCCCCGGAAGTCGCCGCGACGAGCGGGCGCAGCTCCACCCTGTCGCGCAGCCCCACCATCATTTGACGATTGGCGATTATAACGGTGAACGGGCCGTTCATGAGGAGGTCAGGATAGATTATACGGAGGGCGGTGAAAAGCCGCCTTTCGGCCTCGTCCGTCCGGTCGATTGAGGACCAGAATGGCGGGGCGAGGACTTTTGCCACCGCCCACATCGGAAGCCTGTGCCGCCTCGCGAGGAGGTCAACGGCGTACGCGATGACCTCGGTGTCAGTGTGCAGGGAGCAGCAGTATCCCTGCGTTTCGAGGAATGCACGGTTGGTGCCGTAGGACGAGATCTCGCCGTTATGGACCACCGTCCAGTCAAGAATCGAAAACGGATGTGCCCCGCCCCACCAGCCCTGCGTGTTCGTGGGAAACCTTCCGTGGGCAGTCCAGAGGTAGCCCTCGTATTCATCGAGCCTGAAAAAGCGCCCGATGTCCTCCGGGTATCCCACCCCCTTGAAGACGCCCATGTTTTTCCCGCACGACAAGACAAAGGCGTCTGGTATCTGCATGTTTATGGTCATCACCAGCCGGATTATGCGCTCGTCGGCCTCCTCAGTAGCGTCGGTGACGCCGGCGACGTCGGCGGCGTCGGTGGCGTCGGCGACGTCGGCGGCGTCGGCGGTGGCCTCGGCGGACCCGGCGGCGACACCGGCACGGTGGACCCCAAAGCCAGCAGCAGTAATGTCGCCAGTGGTAGGAATGGAGGTCGTGGCGTCGCGAGCGGCGGCAACATCGACGCGGTCAGCGGCAGAGGTAGCGGCAGCGGCAGCGGAGGCAGAAGCGGAGGACGGGGCGTTTCGTGAGGCCTGGCGGCCCTCGCCCTGCCCACCTCTTAGGGTGCATTGCCCACCTCTTGGGATAATGAAATACCTCCTTAGAACCGGGGCAGGCCCGATTCCCGCAGTAGGCTTTGTGGGTATGTCCTCGTCACGCACGACCTCGCAGGTCTCGTCTATGTAAGCTTCTGTCGCATCTCTGCCGGTCTCCGAATCGAACATCACGTGAAGAGCGTAATAGTCCGCGAAGTCCGGATAGATCCCGTAGGCCGCAAACCCTCCTCCAAGGCCGTTTCCGCGGTCGTGCATGTTCGCCATGGCACGAATCACATCAGCGCCGGAGAACGTCCTCCCTTCAAGGCTCATCATCCCGAAAAGCCCACAACTATCAATGATCTTCGTCTCGCCACGAGGATTGTTAATCGCATCGAGGTCCCTCATGCTTGCCTGGCGCCGTCCCCTGGGCGCCGCACCTCCCTTCTCTCTTCTCTCTTCTCTCTGCTCTCTTCTCTCTTCTCTCTGCTCTCTTCTCTCTTCTCTCTGCTCTCTGCCCTCTGCCCTCTGCTCTGTCTGAAGCTTGGCTTGTCTAGAGCTTCCTTTCATCCCTCATCCTAGGCTTGGCTGCCTCTGCTGCGGCGGCCGCGGCCCGCTCCGCTCCGGCCCCTCCTTTCTCGCCTCCTACCATCTCTCACCGTCCGCGGTGGTTTGTCCGCAGGGCAGCTCCTGCTTTTCGGGCTGGTACTACCCTGTTACGCATGGATCTCCTGGTATTGCCGTCGCTTGAGCTGACACTTGACGTGCATTCGGTGACGTAAGTCACCGTTCCCGCCTTACCCGTTCCGCACATCACGGGTCTTCCGGGAGGAACCGCGCGGTCAAGGGCCACCACGGCCACCAGGGCCTGGTGGCGCCTAGCGCCGCGCCCGAAACGAAACGAAAAGCCTCACCTACCCCGAAGTGAGATAGCTCTCCACGAAGGCCTCAGGCTCACCTCCGTGACAGTCTTGCACCTCTTCGATGCAACCCCAGCCGGGCGCCTGTTGCCGACGCCGGCTTCGGCGACGTCCCCTTTCCGCTTCCCTCATCGATGCACTTCTCAGGGAGCGTACTCTTGAACCGTCGCGCCTCTACCTCACCTCTGAAGAGATGAGGCATGCTCGTCTGTATTCAGTTTCGGACCTTTGACCCGTGAGCGTAACTCGCGGCCCGTGGCGTGACCCGCCCCCGGAAGCCGCAGGCCATTACGGCACAGGCCCCGGGCCGCTGACGGCGTGTTCACCCGACCACGGGGGCCGTTACGTGGGGTCGTTAAGTAGCCTGGCGTCTGGTTACACAGCCTGGCGTCTGAAGTCCTGGCGTCTAATAAAGCCCTTCTAAACTTAGAGATCCCTTCGGACCTGAAGGCGGAGGGGCAAAGCACCGCACAGGGACAAAGCAACGCTTTGTTTAAGGTATTATATGGTCGAATCCGCTTCCTGTCAATACACAGGACACATTCGCACTATTTGCATATTCATCCATTCCATGGGGCGCCGTTGCCGTGCTCGGCCGCTGCGGGCCCGCGACAAGATAGCCTGAGCGCA
>JACIXY010000069.1 GCA_014360195.1 Bacillota bacterium | reverse complement strand
CTTCTCCGACTTGGCACATTGTCACGACATCATTTTCGAAAATCCCAGCCCATCTTCCAATTCGTCCCTTACAGCCTCACCGCTGCCTTACCGCTCTGTTACGTTCCATGCCTTGCGGAATTCCTGGTCCTCCTTCTCGAACGGTCCAACCGCAGCAAGACGGAGGTTCTCCTTCTTGAAAAGGTCGGACGCGACCTCGGCAATGTCCTGGGCCGTCACAGCCTCCACCTTCGCAAGCACCTCGTGCACGGGTACGATCTTGCCCGTGAGCACCATGTGCTCACCGTTACGAAGAGCGAGGTTAAGCGTGTCCTCGAGCCGGAGGGCGAGAGCACCCTTGTAGAAGTCCTTGGCCTTTCGAAGCTCATCATCGCCGACCTTCTCGTCGCGCATCCGGGCAAGCTGCTCCAGGACCACGTTCACCGTGTCAGCGCCTCTGGCCGGGTCCACACCTGCGTACACCCTCATGATCCCGGTATCGAGGTACGCCGAGTACTGGGACCCCACTGAATACGCAAGGCTGCGCTTCACCCGCACCTCCTGAAACAACCTCGAACTCATTCCCCAGCCGAGAATCACGTTGAGGATCTCCAGGGCATACCGGCGCGGGTGGAGCCGCTCGTAGCCGGGAAGGCCGACCGCGAGGTTGGCCTGCTTGGTGTCGCGCCGCTCGACCTCCGCAAGAGGCCCTTCCGAAGCGAACCTTGCAGGGACGAAATTCCGTCGCTTTCCGCCAGACCACGACCCAAACTCACCTGCTACCGCCCTTCGGACGTCCTCCGCGCTCACCTTGCCGGCGACGGAGACCACCACGTTCGCCGGTTGGTACAGGGACTCGAAGTAATCCATCACCTTTTCACGGGTAATGGAGCGGATGACATCCTCAGTGCCGGCTACGCTCCTGCCGAGGGGCTGGCCAGGCCACATCATCTCCTCGAGGAGGAGGTGAACCCATGAATCAGGCCTGTCCCTGACCATCTTGATCTCCTCGATGACCACGCTGCGCTCCCGCTCAATGGCTTCAGGGTCGAAGAGCGAGTGAAGAACCATGTCCGCAAGAACGTCGAGGCCAAGCCCGAAGCTCTCCGACGGCACCTTCACCAGGAGGCACGTGGTTTCCTTGTTGGTGAAGCCGTTTATCGTGCCTCCCACGCCCTCGATGGCCGCGGAGATCTTGAGATTGCTGTCGCGCTTCGGAGTGCCCTTGAAAAGCATGTGCTCTATGAAATGGGATATCCCGTTTATCTCCGGGTCCTCATACCGCGCCCCGGCACCGATCCAGATCGTCACCGAGGCGGATCTCATGTGGGGCATTTCTTCCGTTATCACACGAAGGCCATTATCCAGGGTTTCAACTGATACCACAGTCGCTACTCCCCCCTCCAGGTTGGTCATCACAGGCCGTTCCCCGCGGCGGCCATTCATTAGAGTCTCCGTTTCGGCTGGAGATCACGCAGGGTCCCTCCGGACTTTCGCATAGCAACGCACCCCGACAGCCTTTCGACGCCCTGTCTGTATCCCCTTCATTTCTACAGTAGTGGCAAAACTTGCCCTTCTAGAAGGAAATGCCCTCCAAGCGCAGAATATTAATTGAAGTGGAGACAGCCCATGCTTGTTGCGCATGTGTCACAAGAGTGAAGGGAGGTGGAGGTGGGCGAGGTTCCGGTTCCGTCATTCCCAAGGTAGACTCCCAAGGTAGAGTGGTGTCTTGAGTCTCGGGAATCTCAAGAGAGCGTACGCGAGTGATATAAGGAGGGAGAGCGATGTTCCGTGGAGGCCGCATGCTAGTCACATTGTTGCTGGTGGCTGCCCTGGTGCTGGGAAGCACGTTCCTGGCGAGCGGCGAGGAGAAGAAGCCGAAGTACGGCGGCATCTGGAAAGACGCCCTCGGCGCAGATCCCCCCGACCTTGACCCTGTTATGGCAACCGATACCACTTCCGCCGAGGTTGGTTACCAGATTTTTGAAACCCTGGTCGCCATCGATCCTGACGGCGAGATTGTGCCCCTTCTGGCAGAATCGTGGAAGGCTTCTCCCGACGGCCAGACCTTCACATTCAAGCTACGCAAGGGAGTGCACTTCCATAAGACCACCGAAGGCGGCAAGCCCACCGCCAACGGCGGCCGGGAAGTCACTGCGGATGACTGGGTATGGACGTTCAACTACATCTGCGATCCGAAGACCAATTCCCCACGAGCGTACTTCATCGATATGGTGAAGGGTTACAAGGAATACCGCGACGGGAAGGCCCAGTCGATCTCGGGTATAAAGGCTCTCGACAAGTATACGCTCCAGATCGAGACCTCCTACCCGTTTGCCCCGTTTGTCGCAGTGCTCGCCTACAACACCTTTGTGGTCCTGCCCAAGGAAGACGTGCTGAAGTGGGGCAAGGACTGGAACTTCCATGTGGTGGGCACCGGGCCCTTCAAGTTCGAGTATTGGAAGCACGACGACAAGCTGGTACTGTCGCGCAACGAGAACTATTGGATGAAGGACAAGTGGGGCAACAGGCTTCCCTATCTCGACGGCATTGAGTTCAGGATCATTACCGATGCCACCATTGAGTGGACCGAGTACAAGCTGGGGAACCTCTATGCTACTCACGTAGACGACCCGTACTATCCCGAAGCTTCCAAGGGCTTGAAGGTCATCGACGGCGTGAAGACCGCCGTGAACGAGCTGGGCACCTACCTCGAAAGGCCCCAGTGGGGCACGTATTACTACGGCATGAACCAGACCCTCCCGCCGTTCAAGGGCAACAAGTACCTCAGGCAGGCGTTCAACTACGCCATCAACAGGCAGGCGCTCATTGACTTCGTGCTCAACGGGCGCGCCATGCCCGCCAAGGGCGTGCTCCCGCCCGGCATGTTTGCGTACAACGAGAACCTCAAAGGCTACACCTACGATCCGAAGAAGGCCAAGGATCTCCTCACGAAGGCCGGGTATCCCAAGGGTCTTCAGGTGACGCTCCAGTACAATACGAGCCAGGGCCACAAGAGGATAGCTGAGGCTCTCCAGGCTCAGTTCGCCCAGGTCGGCATCAAGCTCGACCTCAAGAATGTCGACTGGGGCGCACACCTCGATTCGTGCGGCACTCAGGGCACAGTGCCTTTCTTCCGGATGGGCTGGGTTGTCGACTACCCTGACCCGGACAACTTCCTCTACGTGCTGCTCAACTCCGATAACTTCGGAGACCTGGGCAACTACACAAGGTACCATAACCCGCTGTTCGACGACCTCACGAAGCAGGCCAGGCTCGCGACGGACCAGGAGGTCCGGAGGAAACTATACCAGAAGGCCGAGCAGATCGTGGTCGAAGACGCGCCATGGGTATTCATCTACCACTACACCAGCCACAATATGCTGAAGCCGTTCGTGCGGGGATACAAGCTCCCGTCGTTCGGTCAGTACTGCAACAAGTTCACGGAAGTCTGGCTTGACCTGTAATCGGAGGAGCTTGAGGCTGGCGCCTGGCGGGGAGGAATCCCTCCCCGCCAGGCGCGAGGGAAGCAGGACTTTCGCGGCGCACCGGGAGCCCGTTTGTGACATCAGGTGGGCCACCAGATGAGGAATTC
>JACIXY010000068.1 GCA_014360195.1 Bacillota bacterium | reverse complement strand
GCGGGCAGGTGGTCCCTGGGGGAACAACCCTGTTCGAAATCTGGTTACCAAAAACCCACCCTCCCGACGCTCAAGCCACCAGGATGCCGGAGCTGGTCCTCTGGTAACCAGGCTGCGCGCTGAGATGGTCCCCTGGGGACCAACTTCTCCCGCCACTTGGTCCTCGCGTAACCATTCTCCCGGGTGCCCCTAGCCAGCTGGTCCTCAGAGGACCAGGATTTGCGTGTGGGTGGTCCCTGGGGGAGCAAGTCCGTGGGAAATCTGGTTACCAGAAACCCACCCTCCTGGCGCTCGGGCGACCAGGATGCCGGATCTGGTCCTCTGGTGATCAGGTTACGCGCAAACATGGTCCCCTGGGGACCAACTTCGCCCGTCACCTGGTCCCCACGTAACCACCTTGCGAGATGTCCAAGAACCCCTGGTCCCCAGGGGACCAGGTTTTGCATGCAGATGGTCCGCAGGGGATCAACCTCGCGGGCAACCTGGTCCCTGGCGCACCACCCCCGGCGGCAGCCGAGGCGTCCTGGTCACGAGAGGACCAGGACGCGCGCCAAGCTGGTCCCCAGAGGACCATCTTCACGCCGGATCTGGTTCCTGGTGCTCCACCTTGGCCGGTTTTGGCGAAGGAGGGCAGCAGGGGTGGTTCCTAGAGGATCAGATCTTGCGCCGGGCTGATCCCCGGAGGACCAGGTCCGGCCTTCGACCCGGTCCTAGGGGGATCACCCGGACCACGCACAGAGATCACGCGCAGAGAGATCACCCACACAGAAATCACCCGCAGAAGAGGTTACCCGCGCCCTGGCTGCCGTCGGGCGCGTGCGCACCTATAACCCATAAATGCGCAACATCGAACTTATGCGTCCCCAAGTTCGAAGCCACAAGATGCGCATGCCCTCGGTGCCGCGGCAGCCACGCGGGCACAAGGTGTACGGAGACTGTTGATCTTTCCCACATCATGGCAACACAACTCGGTTGAGTCGCCTCACAGCCGCCGCCGTGCTCGGCCAAACTGGCAGCTGCTTGAGAAAGCTAACTTGAGAAAGCTAAACAGTCTCTTACTGAACTACTTGCCCCCTCCATCATATTCGAGGTACCCAGCCGACTTCCTCCCGCGCGAACATTTCGCGGGTCTGCGGCAAATATGTGAGTGAGGGTCAACACCAGTCCCGCAATGTCACGCGACAGGTCATCACAGATGGGGAATCCTGGATGAGCCGGAGGGGTTCCTCAGTCACTCGAAGGCCGACGAGTGGCTGCACTCTCTCGTCGTTGCGATTGGTGCCTTCTTCGCCCAGGAGGCCGGGGCATTTGGTATGTGACAAAGCAGTCCCACGTGCCGACGGCAGCGGGCAAGAGCGACTACCCCAGAAACAGCCGCAGTGGCACGACGAGCGTCCGCTCGTCGTGGAGCTCGTGCGTGTTCCGGCTCACGATGACGCGAGCGTCCGGTGAGAACCTGCGCGTGAAGTGCTCGAGGCCGCGAAGGCCCTCGCGGTCTAGCGGGTCCGTCCTGAACTTGACCTCGATGGCAAGCAGGGTGCCGCTGCGCTCCACGACGAAGTCCACCTCGCGGTCCCTCTCCCTCCAGTAGTGGATGTCCCGGAGGTCGTGGCGCTTCAGCTCCGCGAACACGCTGATCTCGGCGAGGCGCCCCCATCCGCCCGTGCCGTCCAGATCGGCGGGCCGCACCCGCGCAAGCGAGAGGTAGAGCCCCGGGTCTATGGCATACACCCGCTCCAGCGACCTCGCCTCAGCCTCCACGGAGGCGGCGAACTTCGGCAGCAGGTACAGCAGCCCCGCCGCGCCGAGGCAGCGGAGATAGCTTGCCACCGTCGAATAGGGCGCGCCCAGGTTCCTGGACGCCTCGGAGATGTTCATGAGCGCCCCGCTCTGGTTGTTGCTGTAAAGGAACAACCTCTGAAGCAGGTGCAGGTCGGTTGTCCCGAAGACCGGCCCGATGTCGTGGAAGAGGGTCCTCTCGACGACGCTCTCCAGGAAATAGCGGTGCTTGTACCGCTCGGATCCGGCGAGTATGTACTCGGGAAACCCGCCCTCAAGAAGGTAGAGCCTCACCGGTAGGTCATCCAGGAGGACCGGCCCGAACTCCCTCTCCGCCTCCCGCAGGTCGGCGTGAAGCCGCGCGACGTCGAGATCCCTGTAGAACGCCGCCCAGAGGTCGCGCAGCCGGGCGTGGGCCTTCACCATGCTCTCTTCCATACCCCGGAGCCCCATCACTTCCGAGAGACAGAACGGATAAACCTGGATCGCGGATATCCGGCCGGCCAGGCTCTCGCGCGACCGCTTCTTAAGGAATGCCGCTGCGAATGCCGCTGCCGAGCTCGTGCACACGAACCGGAAGGGGAACCTGAGGTCGTAGTAGCGCTTGACGAAAAGCTCCCAGCCCTCAAGGGCTGTGACCTCGTCGAGGAACACGTAGAATGTCTCGTGCGTGCTCCGGAGATCGCGCCTGGCAACGAACTCCTCGAAGTAGTCCTGGATGTCCCTGAACAAGGTCTCCCTGTTGAGGTAGGGATCGTCCACGGACACGTACAGGATATGGTCCGGCTTGACCGATGCCATCAGGCGATCTATGACCTGGTAGATGAGCGTGGTCTTACCTACCCGGCGTGGCCCCTCGAGAAGCAGGACCTCGCGCTGGCTCGCGAGGTGCTCGAGGATGTGCTCGTAGTAGACTCTGCGGACCGTGCCAACGAGATCCGCGGGGACCGTGCCCGAAACCCACCAAGGGTTCTGCTCGCGGATGACGGCGATGTTCTCCTTCCAGAGGTCCACGGACGTCCACCTCCTGGTGCTGGCGGCGCTGGAGCTAGGACTGGCGCAGGGACTGGCGGCGCGACTGACGGCGGCACTGGCCGCGGTCGCTATACCGCCGCTGCTGCCACTGCTCCTGACGGCATGGATGCCGACGCTGCCGCGGCCCCGGCGCTGCATATGCCATCGTTCCTGTTGCTACCAACGCTGCTATCGCCGGCACGTCTGATGGGAATACCGCGGGCGGTCTCGTTGTTGCCGCCGGTACCGCCGGCATGGTTGACGCAGCTACCGAGAGCGGCCGAGCGGCACGGTCGTTGCCGCTGGCACCGCTGCCGCCATGGGTGCCGCTGCTGCGACCACCATTTCTGGCACCACGTCTGGGGGCGCCGCCGGAACTACTGCCAGACCACGCTGGATGCTTGCAGCGCCCCGCGTTGAAGGGTGCCCCGGTAACATGATTAGCATTGCGATGAGAATAATGCCTACATCTATCATATCATGGGGTGGCAAAGTGTCAACAAGTGGCTGGCCGAGTCACTCGCTGGGGAGGCGTGGCTGTTATAGATAACCAAGCGCGAAGTCATAAGCCGCGCGCGCCGCCGCGGACGACGAGGAGGCGGAGGACCCGCTCGGGCTCGTTTCCGGCGGCGTGGCCTACCACCACGCGGGCCTGTCGCGCGACGCCCGCGGCTACGTGGAGGCCGCCTTTCATAACCGCCACCTCAAGGTCGTCTCATGCACGCCCACCCTCGCGGCAGGGGTCAACCTCCCCGCCCACCTCGCGGTCGTGATGGACATATACCTAACTGGGTTTTTGATATAGCCTGCTAGCATAAGGGAATTGGGGGCTAACTGGGCGTTTCTGCTGGCAGCAGATGACAGGGCAAAAGTCGCACAATTACTTCTTTGGCTCTTGGTTGGCAGGC
>JACIXY010000067.1 GCA_014360195.1 Bacillota bacterium | reverse complement strand
GCGCCGCGTTCCAGGCTTCCCAGCAGTCCCGCCAGGTCATGTCCAGGTGATCGAGCCGGAAATTGACCATCTCCAGCGTCGGAAGCGTTGGGGGACGCCATTTCCCCCTCACAAGCCTCCTTCGCTCCTCGGCGTAGGCCTTGGCAACCTCCTCGGGCGATGCCTCTACGCGCACCCGCAATGTTACCTCGGCCCACAGAAATGCCTTGTAAAATTGATACTTCACCCTGAACTTGATGGGTGAAACAAGGGGCGGAATGTCCGTCAGCACAAAGGTCACCGCCCGTGCGAGGTCGCAGTCTAAATCATCGGCAATCCACTTGGCGGTGGTCTGCAGGGAATGCAGGACGCCACCAGTGGCGATGAAACGCCATCGCTGGACGCCATCCTCGTCAATCCATTCCAGCCTCTCCCTGCGAGGGTGAAGCTCGATTACCCTTGTGCCCGCGGGGATCGCCTCTGCCAGTCGACGCCTGTCCGTGGTCAGGTGCTCTGGGGATATCTCCACCATCGCGCACAAGCTGGGCGGGCCATCCTCTTTGGCCCGTGCCTCGATCCAGGGCGTCACCTCCTGGGGAGAGAGCAGGCCATCGGGCAGATACTTCCGGCGGAACCGACGCAGTAAGGGCTCTTTGGCCATTTCCATGGCCAACAGGCGGGAGCGGGTGAACCAACTGGCATCCGGAGGCGGGGGTGTCCGCTTCACCTCATCCCTGGAAACGCGACCCGCCATAGCCTTCAGCTTTCTGGCCCTTGTCAGCAGGTTGGACAGCGAGTCCTCATACTCCTCCCACAGGACCTCGTCCACATATCCGTCTTCCTCGAGCAGGTCCCAGACCTCCTCAGAAAGCGGGCCCAACCGCTTTTCCACGTACTGACGTAGCTCACTCTCGCTCCGGAAACGCTTCATGTGTGTACCCTCCTAACAATGAGTTATGTGGGGATGATAAAATTATAACCGAAAGGGTAAGCCGGTCAAGCGGAGCTTTAATGGAGGTTTGCGATGAGGAACGGGAATATCTTGCGCGAGATTCGTCTACGGAGAGGCATCTCACAGGTCGCCCTTGCCGCGCGGGCGGGGACTACGCCTGCGATGATTTCCATCATCGAGCGCTACGGGCATCTCCCGCGTCCAGACCTGCGGCGCCGGATCGCGGAGGCGCTGGGAGTGGCGGAGGCGGACATCTGGCCGGAGGTGGCGGATGACAGAGCTGGACGTGCGTGACCCTGAAGTGCTGGCGAGGCATCCAGAAATACAAAGGGAGCTGATGGAGCGGTTCCGCAGACCTGCAGAGGCTCCACCGGCTCCCCCGGGCGCTCCAGCTACCGACCCACCTGCACCCCCTCCCCCCGGTGTTACAGGGTTCGTAGCTGGAACCAGCAAAATCACAACGGCCAATAATATTATGCCAGAACCGCCACAAGTCGACAATACCCCCCAACCGGCAGACACACAGGCCGGCGGAGACAACACGAGACCGGAGTGCTACAAGGCATGGCGGATTGACGAGCTGGCCAATCTCCCCATGCCTGACCTTGACTACGTCGTGCCTGACCTTCTGCCTGTCGGCCTTGCGTCCCTCTGTGGGCGTCCGAAGCTGGGCAAAAGCGTCCTGGCGCTCCAGTTGGCCATCGCGGTGTCTACCGGCGGTGTGTTTCTGGGCAAGCGTGTGAAACGCGGCCCAGTGCTCTACATCGCGCTGGAGGACAGCGAACGGCGCATCTTGGAGCGCTGGAAGCAGATGGGTGGCCCGCTGGATGGCGATGAGGCGCTCATCAGGATATGCTTTGGATATCCCCCCATCAACACACCTGAAGGCCTTCTCTACCTGCAGACCGACATCGAGGAACTGCGTCCGCGGCTGGTCATCATCGACACCCTCGCCAGAGCAGTACAGGGGCGGGTGGACTGGGATGATGTCGCATCCACGACGTCCATCCTGGCGCCTATCCACGACATCACGAAGAGCTACCCCGTCTGCGTGCTGACCGTCGACCACCATGCCAAGCTCCTGCGCGGAGACGTCATCGATGACATCATCGGCTCCACGGGCAAGGCGGCGGTGTACGATACCGCGCTGGGCATGTACCGCACAGAAGACCGCCGAACCACACTGAAGATGGTCAGCAGGGAGCTGGAGCCGGTGGAGCTGGTGCTGGAGTTCGACGGGCTGATGGGATGCTGGCAACTGATAGGCAACGCTGATGAGGTGGCATCCAGCGAGCGCGAGGAGCAGGTGCTGGAGGTGCTGGCGGAGTACGGCATGGTGGACTCCGCAACCGTGGCCCGCGAGCTCGGCATAACCCCACAGGGTGCCAGGAAGTTGCTCGCCAGGATGGTGGAGGCCGGCAAGGTGGAATGTAAGGATGTGACCATCAAGGGAACCGGAGGAACGAAGAGGGTCTACTCTGTCAGACAGGGTGGAAACAGAGTTTCCAGCGTTTCTCGCGTTTCCAGCGTTTCTCACGTTTCTCGCGTTTCCAGCGTTTCTCACGTTGCGCACGAAACGTGGGAAACGCGAGAAACTGCACCTATAGACAGTTTCTCACGTTTCCAGCGTGAACAGGAGGACGTGGGAGAGGAGGAGTTCTAGGCCGTACAGGCCTGGAGCTTCTCCCCCTCTCTCTGTGTGTCTGCAACCAACACACAGCGGTGGTGCGTATGGACGCAACCAGGGAGATGGTCATCGAGGATGAGGTGAACCGCCTGAAGGCATACATCGACTGCAGGGAGCTAATCGCTTCCGACCTGGGGGAATCGCGCTGGCGAGGTCAGAACTACTGGCAGTGGCTGTGCCCGTTCCACGCCGACAGCAATCCCTCTCTGACTGCCTACAAAGACGGGTGGACGTGTTTCGGCTGTGGAGCGCATGGCGATGCTATCGCCTGGGTGCAGAAGTATAAGGGCCTGACCTTCCTGGATGCGGTGCGGGAGCTAGGCGGCTACGTCCCACCCTCTGCGCCTGTGGAGCGTCCGCCGGCCAACACGCCGAAGGCATCGCACAGCGTACCGAGCGAGGCCTGGCGGCGTGATGCACTGCGCGCGGTGGAAGAGTTTCATCGCTGTCTGCTATCACCTGAAGGCGCACGCGCACGGAAATACCTACATCGGCGCGGCATTACCGATGACGACATCCGCACTTGGAGACTGGGCTACATCCCCGCAGACAGACAAGCGCGCTGGGGCGACGTGGAGGTACGCCTGCCCAGGGGCATCGCCATCCCTGCCCTGGTGAACGGTGTCCCTTGGTATGTGAAAGTGCGCAGGCCTGCCGGCGACCCGAAATACGTGCACGTCAAGGGCGGGCGCTCCGCGATGTTTGGCTATGACCACCTGCAGTGCAAGGCGGACCTGCTCTTGTGTGAAGGGGAGTTCGACGCCATCCTCATGCGGCGCCTAGTGGGCGACGTGCTGGACGTGGCCACGTTCGGGAGCGCATCGGTGTCCAATGTCGGGATATGGGTGGGTGCGCTGGTGGTGTACTCTTACTGCTGGCTGGGCTTTGACAACGACCCCGCAGGAGACAAGGCACGGGAGATGTGGTATGAGCTCACAGCGAGAGTGCGCCATCTCTACGTGCCTGCTGGCGATGATGACGATAGGATGATAAAGGACTGGACAGAGGCATGGATGCGATATGGCGAGGAGCGCCTGCGAGAGTACGTCCTGCGGTGCCTGCCTGTCAAGTGAGGTGCGCACCTGATGGCGCAGATGGTGAACAGTACCGCGAGTAAACGACAGGAGGCGGATGATGGCACAG
>JACIXY010000066.1 GCA_014360195.1 Bacillota bacterium | reverse complement strand
AGGGGACCATCTCAGCGCGCAGCCTGGTTACCAGAGGACCAGCTCCGGCATCCTGGTAGCTTGAGCGTCGGGAGGGTGGGTTTTTGGTAACCAGATTTCGAACAGGGCTGTTCCCCCAGGGACCACCTGCCCGCCCATCCTGGTCCTTTGAGGACCAGCCGCTCATGGGCATCTGGCAAGGTGGTTACCTGGGGACCAGGTGGTGCTCGAACTTGGCTCCCTGGGGACCATCTCCGCGTGGGTCCTGGTCACCAGGGGACCGGTTCCGGCCTTTTGCCGGCTGAACCGCGAGGAGGGTGGATCTCTGGTAACCAGATTTCGCACGGGGTTGCTCCCGCAGGGACCAGCCACGCAGGAGATCCCGGGAGCCCAGGGACCACCCGCGCGAGGGATCCTGGGATCCCAGGGACTACCCAGGGGCGAACGCGCCACGCGCCGGTCGGGCTTAAGGCAGAAAGGGCTGCCGCGTCATCAGCCAGGGGGCAGTCCTGGGCCCTAGGCCTGAACATGTAGCATGTACATGGCTAAGCTCAGAGTTGGAGCGTGTGCAAGCTGTACGCGGTCCGCTCGGGCGCCAAGCGGTGGCGTGACGGCATCATCTCTCAACTATCCCTCAACTCTCGAGTTGGCTATCCATAAATAGCACTGCAATTGACCACCGCGCGCCTACGTTTGGAAGGACCATGCCGAGCACGTGGGCCGGGAACACGAGCAAGTTAACTACCACAGTAACCAAGAAGCAATGCTCCTGAAAAGCACCGCTAAGTGGAGGTGCAGAAATGCTCCCGACTTTTGGGAGGGGTGCCGGTGGTTGCACGAGGTGTGTCAAAATCCAGCCGCTGGCCGCCAGACGGGCCGGATTTTGGCGAAGCGCGCCCCGCCTGGGGCGCCTGGGGCGCCGTCCCCGAGTGCAACACCGGCAACCCGGCAACTACCGGAAAACGGACAGGAACTAACGCACCCTCACTTAGTAGCACCGGGTCGTAGCACCGGGTCCGTCTATGTGAAGGCGGGGTCAGGGTTCGCCCGATCCTGGTAGAGCACCTTCGTCCGGCCGACTGGAGGCAGCGAGGCGATGTCCCTGAAGAAGTCCCTGAACACGCGGAAGTAGTGGAGCTCCTCCCTATTCCTCAGTCTCCAGTGCTCGACAGCCTCAGACTCGCGCCTCACATCCTCGTCGCTTACCCTGGACGCAAGCGCCTTTTCGAGCATGTGCATGGACCCCGCGCCCTGCGAGAACATTTGCTTCTTGCGCCAAGCTATGGACCTTGGCAGTTCCTTCTCGAAGGCGTTCCGCAGAATCCATTTCTCGACCTGACCGTCCTGGGAGATCTTCAACGAAGGGTGTATGGCCATGGCCGCTTTCACGAACTGCTCGTCGAGGAACGGGGCCCTCGCCTCCACGCCCCAGGCCATCGGCATCCTGTCACAACGCTGTAGACCCGTGTTGTGTAAGGCCTTGAGGAGGTCCGCAAGCTCATCGTGTAAATGAGCAGGCGGGACGTCCTTGAGATGAGCGTATCCCCCGAAGAGTTCGTCACCCCCCTCGCCGATCAGGACGACCCTGACGTCGTGGCGCGACGCCATCTCGGCCACCATGTAGTTGGGGATGCAGCTCCTGATGAGAGGAGCGTCATACGACTCCATGTGGTATATCGCCTCAGGAAGCACCTTCTCCATGTCGGCGAGGGAGAATGTCCGAACATGGTGCTCGACGCCGAGATACTCCGCGAGTTCCCTCGCGCGCACCACATCCTCCGAACCTTGCACGCCTACGGAGAAGAACTTGAGGTCGCTGGTGAGCTCGCGGGCCAGGCACGCAATTACGCTGCTGTCGAGCCCCCCGGAGAGGAAGACGCCGCACGTGCCGGAGGACGGCAACTGACGGGCGACGGCTGCCCGAAGCTCACGACGTATGATCTCCACCGCCTCGTCCGGGTCGGTGACCTCAGGCGGGGGCATCTCGAGGGACGCGAACTTCCGGAAAGTCTTTCCGTCGGTCGAGACCGTCCCGCATGGGAACTCGACAATATCTTTCGCAATCCCAACAAGCGACTTGATCTCCGATGAGAAGAGAACCCTGTCGCCATCATAGCCCAGGTACAATGGCTTCTTGCCCAGCACGTCCCGGGCGATGACGACGTCCCCGGCGGAAGCCGCCGCGCCACTCGGGGCGGCAATGCCCTTGCCTCGGCGAAACGCCACCAGGCTGAAGCCACCAGTCACACCCGCAAGGGCGGTCTGAGGATTTTGTGTTGTGAGCCTTTGTAGAAGGGCCGAGGGGGTTAGCAGAGTCGCACCGTCCTCGAAGACCCGCCCGTCGAGGAACAACGCTCCCTCGTCTTGAATGGAGTGCTCGGTTACGTCGGTCGGAAGCTCGACGTGGCCGATGGTCACCTGGCCTCGGCTGATGAGAGTTTTCTCTTCCCCCCTGTGCTGCATCTTTTCGAGCATGTGGAGCACGGTCTTATCATCCGCAGCTCCAAGGACGCCTGCGATAGCGCTCATGTTGGACACCACTCCTGATTAGCGTGTTTTTGCCGCACCCGCGCGTGGGACCTGCCGCCTGCTCCTAGGCCCGCCCCCGGCCGGATTTTGGCTCGAACCCCAGCTCGGACCCTGGAGCAATCGCTGTCGGCGGAGCCTGGACCAATCCGTGTCGGCGGAGCCTGGCAGCATGCGATAACGGAGCCTCGATAACGCGGCCCCATGGCGGTCTCGTTCACCTCCTCGTCTCGTCTGGTGGGTCGCGGCGCTGGTCTCTGCCCTGGCAGCAGGCCTGCGCCCGGCGCGCCCAGTGCGCCCGGGCTGCCCCAAACTGCCCGGAGCTATGATATCCATATTGTATGGTAAAGCAGCCGGAATGTAAACCTCGCGTTCGGCACTTCCGCACTTCGGCACTTCCGCACTTCGGCTCGGCGGTTCGTTAGCTCTGTAGCTTGGGAGTTCTATAGCCCGGCACCCTTGGAGCCCTGTAGCCCGGCAGCCATCGCCGCAAGCTGCCTGTGCGCTGATGTGCGCTGAGTCCGTCAGATAGCACAACTTCGGGCAGCCCGAGGGGTTGTAGAGAGCCAACCTAAGACTTGAACGAGTGTGCGGCCATAAGAGTGCGTAATCACGCGCGCTGTAGCATACGCCGTGGCATACAACAGCCGGAGGGTTTGAGTTCGATGTTGCGTGCTTTACGCTACCGTAGCAGGCCACCGTAGGGGCATTGATGGCGTCGCCCGTGACCTGCGCTTATACGTCCCCAAGCTCGAAGTTGTAAGATGCGCGCGAAGATGCGCGCGCCCTCGATGGCGCGGCAGCCACGCAGTCACAGCATGTACGCGATCATTGCTCTGACCTCGCACTCGGCTATCTATAAGTTGATGTTGCGCATTTATAGGCGGGCATGCGCCCGCCGGCAGCCGGGATGCAGGTGATCCCCCGGGACCAACTTGCAGGTAGACCTGGTCCTGTGGGGATCAGCCCGGCGCAAGATCTGGTCCTCCGGGAACCACCTCTGCCGCCCTCCTTCGCCAAAACCAGCCAAGGTGGAACACCCGGGACCAGATCTCGCGTGAAGATGGTCCTCCGGGGACCAGCCTGGCACCATGTCCTGGTCCTCTCGTGACCAGGGCGCCCTGACCGCCACAAGGGGTGGTGCACCAGGGACCAGGTTGCCCGCGAGGTTGATCCCCTGGGGACCATCCGCACGCAAATCCTGGTCCCCTGGGGACCAGGCGTTCTCGGACATCTCGCAAGGTGGTTACGTGGGGACCAGGTGTCGGACGAAGCTGGTTCTCGGGGGACCATCTCAGCGCGGAGCCTGGTTACCAGAGGACCAGATCAAGCATCGTCGTGGCCCGAGCGCCAGGAGGGTGGGTCTCTGGTAACCAGATTTCCCACGGGCTTGCTCCCCCAGGGACCACCCACACGCAAATCCTGGTCCTCTGAGGACCAGCTGGCTAGGGGCATCCGGGAGAATGGTTACGCGAGGACCAAGTG
>JACIXY010000065.1 GCA_014360195.1 Bacillota bacterium | reverse complement strand
GAAAAGCTGGACATGCTGGGCGGCTATGTCGCTCGCATGAAGGTTATCAGGAGGCTGTCGCGCGACGAGTTTCTCGCCGGGTTCAAGTGGGTCTGCACATGCAACCTGATGGTCGACTTCCTCGTAAACGTGGCCGCAGCCGTTGTTTTCCTCTTCGCCATGATGGCCACCACCGGCCGGTGGCTCAATCTCGACGTTGCGAGCATCGCGCCGCTCCTCATCGTGACGGTGCTTGGGGCATACGGCACAGGCTTCGCCCTGGGCGGGCTCGCGCTCGTGTTCAAGAGGATACAGGCCTTCTTCCAGATCGTCCAGTTCGCGTTCATCGGGTGCCTCGTAATCCCGCGGCACATCCCGTGGGTGAGGTTCCTGCCGCTCTCCATGGGAAACGGCCTTATCTACAGAGTTATGGCGGAAGGGAAGCGCCTGTGGGAGCTGCCGGCGGCAGACGTGCTGACCGCCCTTGCCGTGGGAGCCGCTTATCTCGCCGTCGGGCTCGCGGTTTTCTCGGCGTGCGAGAGGGCAGCAAAAGCGCGCGGCCTCCTCGGCCACTATTAGTGCTGCTGTCCATCCGTTGAACGTTGCACGAAATCTGCGATCTCGCGGATGAACCGTTCCAGGTCAGGGAGGCCGCTCTCCATGATGGCGTATAGCTCCTCGTTTGACACATCGTGGTATAGATGAACCAACCTGTTTCGATACCCGGCCATCTGCACGAGGATTTCCGACAGCGACTTGCTGACCACGCCGCGGTCGCCGAGTCCCCGAGCTATTGACTTGTATTCGCCCGCAAGGCTCACGTCGCCAGTTTTCGCGAGGATGTGCCGCCCTATGTCGAAGACCGCCTCCAGGGACCGCCATAGATAGCTCTCCGCGGCGGCCGGCTTGTCCGGATCGGCGAGAAACTCGTCGCGCGACAGCCTCCTGATAACCTTCATGCGAGCGACATAGCCGCCCAGCATGTCCAGCTTTTCCATCACTCTTCTGGCGTCGATCACGCCCTCACCTCGCCCTCTCTTTCTCTCAAGATCGGGTGCTCTTGGCGCGCCGCCAAGTCAGCGGTCCTCTCGCGGAGGTAGGTTTCCAGCACATAACGGAAATCAGCGGCTTTCCTGGCGACCATCTCTTCGTAGTCGTTGCGAAAGTCCGCCGACGCCTCGTACACGCATATCCCTCTGACAGCCTCGAACTGAAACACCGAATGGTTCTCCTGAAGCAGGACGAGGTCGAGCTCATACGGGACAAAGAGGTCAACCATCGAGCCGTAAAGCCTGGAGTGTAAGAGGTGAAGCTGGCCGGCCCGCGCCAGGTGGTCGAAGTCGAGCAGGACCACGCCCACGTCTATGTCTGTTAGGGGATCCTCGATGTGAACTTGCCTGCCCAGCAGCATCTGGTAGGTGTTCTCGGCTTGCGACCCGAAGAGGTAGCAGAGGCCTACCCTGTTCCTCTCGCATATCTGCCTGAGCATCTCAATCTTATCTGCCCCTCCGAGCAAAGACCGCAACTGACCGCTCATCCCTGGCGCAGTCGGCTCCTTCCTTCAACAATGTGCGAAGCGAGACACTGCGTGGACCTCGCCCCTGAAGCCATTATACCACGGCTGGTGAAGCCTACCGTCCGATACCTACTTGCCACTGCCTACGACCGTCGGTCGACCACCCACTTGCCGCCGAAACGGGAGGCGAGGTCGTCCCAGGTAAGCCCGGCTGCGGCGAAGATCTCGGCCTCGAGAGCTTTCGTCGGGGGAAGCGAGGCCGTAAGGAGGTCCGTTATGTCGGCGCGCCTCTCGTGCAGGTCCATAAACCGCTCTTCCACCGTGACCAGCCTGCGTGTGACGATCTTGTCCGCGTAGAAGACGACCTTCTCCTCCCAGTTGCGGGGGTAGTCCTCCTCGCTGATGATGGAGTCCAGGATGTGCCTGGCAACTATCCCCGCCAGCTCCGGCATGCCTTCGGCCTGCACGATCTCGGCGGATGCCTCCGCGTGGTTGCGCGCGCCGCGCCGCACGTGCCGGGGGGATTTTCCTACATCGTGGAGGAGTGCTCCTGCCACTACTCGCTCCAGGTTGACGTCCTCGCCACGCTCGACGAGTCGCTCAGCGATGAACCTCGCTACCTCGGCGACCTTGACGGAGTGCTCGATAACGCCGTCGGGCAGCGCGTACCGACGGAGGATTCTCATGCACAATTCTACGACGCCGCGGCCGAGGGCGTCCGTGCTGAGGGCGCCCCCGGCACCCACCGCACCCCCGCTTCTAGCCTCGCTTCCTAGGCCCGCCCCATCGGCGGCGCCCCTGCTTTCGGCGTCTGCTGCTCCGGCGACGACGCCCCGGCCACCACGGCCATCGGCGTCCGCATCGCCGGCGATGCTGGCACTGCCAGTAGCCGCCACTCCTTGTGGCTCTGCATGACATGAACGACGTCTCGATCTCACACGATGCCCATCCTTTCATGCACAGTCATGGACGGTGCCCCATGTCTCGCGCTGGCCAGGCGCAGAGGACGAGTCTTGGGGGGCACGCCTAAACACAAGTATACCATAGAGCGCATGCCGTGAGAGCAGGCACCGCGCCCCGCTTGGGGCGCTGTCACCGAGTGCAACACGGGCAACCCGTCATCCGCTACGAAAGCGGGAAGAAAACATGTTGTGTGGTTTACTTGCGCGTATTACGCTACCCATGACACCACTATGGTACGATGTCTCTGGACAATGGCGCCATCTGCGCTTGACACCAGGCGAAGAGTGGCACTATACTTGTAGATGGAGACAAGAGGGAACGTCGGGCAACATTGGACAGTGGGATCGGGGGGTGACCGGATGGAGTCGCGAGGAGACCGACGGCGTAAACAGGTATACCTGGAAGCAGACCAGGACGAGGAGCTCTCCAGTCTGGCTCTGGCGACGGGCAGATCCGAGTCGTCTATCATCCGCGAGGCTCTGGAGGAGTATCTTGTCAAGCAGCGCGAGAAGAGCAAGGCGACAACCCATCCTTTGGCAAGGCTACTGGAAATGGAGTTCCAGAGCGCCGTCGCGGACGGAAGCGAGCGGCACGACCGGGACCTTTACGCCGCACCGCGAACCCGGCGCAGGGCAAACAAGCCTGACGCACAGAAGAGGTCTATTGCCAATAACGCACCTTCGTCGGATTCGCCGCGTTTACCGGAAGGCGGTGCTCGTCCGTGAAGATCTTCGCTGACACCGGTGCGTGGATCGGGCTTCTCGTCGCATCGGACGTCAACCACGGGAAGGCGCGAAGCGCGTTCTCGAGGTTCCTGGCGGAGCGCGCGCTCGTTGTCACGTCCAACTATGTTATCGACGAAACCATCACGTGGCTACGTTACCATGTGAGCCACAAGGCCGCTGTGGCCTTTCGCGAGACCCTGACCGAGGCGCGAGCAGCGCACGGACTACACGTTGAGTGGGTGTCCGAGCGAATCGAGGGCGAAGCCTGGGATATCTTTCTGAAGTACGCCGACCACGAGCTATCCTTCACCGATTGCACCAGCGCTGTTATCGCCCGGGAGCTTGGGCTCGTGGTATGGGCCTATGACCGTGACTTCGCCACGCTGGGGTTCCAGCTTATTGGGTAGCCCCCGGGCGTACCGGCTGTTCTGCAGGTACGCGAGGGCGGTGGCCGCGGAAAGCGTAGTCTCCCTGAGCAAGCCAGCTGTCCTCGCTATCGCTGCTTGCAGGTCGGCCTTAACACGGAGCCTCCCTCGGCGTGCCGGCCGGCCAAGCACCGGCGAACACCACCGCCGCCCGCACCGGTGCCGGCACCGGTGCACTGCCGGCGCCGACACTGGCGCCGGCGCCACGGCGAACACCACGAACCCCGGCAACTGCCAGTTTGGTCGAGCACGGCGACGGCTATGAGGCGACTCAACCGAGTTGCGTTGCCATGATGTGGGAAAGATCAAGAAAGGAGGCAGCGCGGAGTCCAATGACACTCACGCTTAAGGCGCTCGAGCCCGTCGCAGACATCATCTTCGGGCCTCCAGGTGGGCCCTAAGTAAGGGTGCGTTAGTTCTCGCCCCTCTTCCAGTAGTTGCCGGGTTGCCGGTGTTGCACTCGGGGACGGCGCCCCAAGCGGGGCGCGCTTCGCCAAAATCCGGCCCGTCTGGCTAG
>JACIXY010000064.1 GCA_014360195.1 Bacillota bacterium | reverse complement strand
TGTTGCGCCAGAAAAAAGCGCGGATGGATGTGTGAACAAGGTTCGCCAAAGGTGATCTTTGAAAAGAACGCAGGCCGGGATGGGGGGTAACCCTTGACAGGCGGCTGCTTATCATGGATGTGTCCAAGAAGTTCCTGGATCTCGCGGATATCCGTGCCGTTCATCAACAGGTGGGTAGCGAAACTGTGACGAAGCGTGTGTGCCGAGGCGCGTTTGGTGAGTTCCGCCCGGCGTACCGCCCTGCGTATGGCCCCTTGCAGGGTCTTCTCGTAGACGTGATACCGCCGCATCTTTCCATCAGCGGGATCAACCGCAATTTTGTCGGCGGGAAACAAGTACTGCCAGCCCCATTCCTTACCAGCATCCGGATATTTTCTTGCCAGGGCATCCGGCAGCGGTGCTTCGCCGTATCCATTCGACAAGTCCGCCTGATACCATTCACGCACCTTTTCCAGATGGGCGCGTAGTTCTTCGCGTAATGACTCTGGGAGCAGGGTCGTCCGGTCCTTGTCTCCCTTCCCGCCGCGCACGGTTATCAAGCCTGCATCGAAGTCAATGTCCTTCACCTGAAGACGGAGCAGTTCCATCAAGCGCAAGCCGCTTCCGTAAAGCAACTTCACCATCAACTTGTAATCTGGCTCCACAGCTTCGAGCAGCGCCTGAACCTCGCTGACAGACAATACCGTAGGAAGCCTCCGTCCTCGCTTGGCTCGAACCGTCTGCGCCATTTCTTCCATATCCTTGCGCAAAACCTCCCTGAAAAGAAGAAGTAATGCACTGAACGCCTGGTTCTGTCTCGAAGCGCTCACCTTCTCAACCATTGCCAGACGGGTAAGAAACGCCTTGACGTCTGCTGCAGTCGGCTCACCCGACAGCCCGGTATCCTTGCGATACGCGAAAAACCTCCGCGTCCAATGCAGATAGGTCTTCTCCGTGCTTTTTGCGTAATGGCGCAGGCGGATAATCTCTTGCAACCGTGCAAGCAGGTCATTCTCATTACCAGCCAAGGCTTTCCTTGGTTCCTCCTTCTCGGATTTAGCTGAATCCGTTCGATACTGATACCGATAGATACGGACCGCGTCCGTTGCCTGCCGGATTTGCCATGGCTCGACGCCGGTTCGCTTTCCCAGGGCGGCCAGGAACATGTCCAGCGTTTGCTCGAAGGTATAACCGCCATGCGCCGCCGCAAAGATCAGAAACTCCCGCACCCAGCGAACCAAGTGTGGCTGGTGCTTCGGAAGAGCCAACTTCTTTTGCCTCAGAAAGTTGGAATAACCTTCCAGTAGGACCTTCAGTTTATCATCGTCTCCATTCATATCCAGACTTCCGATTAAACACAATCTCCATAACATCAAAACAATCATGCTATGGTAATTGGCAACCCGATGCTGGTCAAGTGATTTCTTGTTGGATTTTCAATTGACAACGGGGGAGAGGAGCAGTTAATATATGCCCAGTTCCACGGATTGACAAGGAGTCTTCCCGGATAAACGTAGATTAGGTAGAATAAGAAGTCATGTTATGTGACAAAAGAAACAATGGTAGCATTAGCATTACTACCGATACTTTTCGTCATAGCTCTCGTTGTGGTGATTATCAAATCACAGGGAGTCATCAAGCGAATAGCGATTGCATTACTGACTCTGCTTTCTCCAATCGTTCTAATTGCGATTGTTAAACCAGCGCAGAAAGGTCTTATCTTTCCCACGTTCGGCCAAGTCTCTCTCCTATTCTCTGAGCCAGAAGATTTATGGATCCCGCTCGCCACAGAAATCATCGATCCTTGAAAGTCGAATTACGAGTTCAGCATTACTCATAAATATGTTGGTAACCATGAAGTCAAACCACTGCTTGCCGATAAAGAATCCGACCCATGGGAAAGCAACACTGACGACCTGAGCATGACGGTGACATTCTATCGTGGCTCCGAAAAACTACTCTCAAAAGAATCATCATTTGTTGGGAAATTCAAAGGGCTACGTGGCAGTGGATTAATTTATATCGACTACTATTTACCCACAGAGTTACCTGTTAACGAGCAACTAAAAGCTACTGTCGAAATAAAAGGAAATCTTGAAGAGTTCATCACTAAATATGATGTCTCTGAAATACAAATATCCAAAGGTTCGGATTTATAAAAACACATAACCAGAGCGTTCACCCTATCGCTTGCTCCGCGCGCTCAGGGAGACGCTTAACGTTAGCCGCACACTGAAACGGAGGCGATTCATAATCCATCATAAGGGAGGATCTCATGAAAGGAAGAACTGCTTATCTGATACCTTTGGCAGTCCCTGTGGGGGCCGGAAGGCCGGAGGCGCCTCGCTGGCCCTCGATGCGTCTGACTGGCCGAACATTAGTTGCTACGACGGGACCAACTACGATCTCGAGTTTGCCTATTCAGTCAGTGAAGCCGAGAGCAGCATTTGACCAAGGTAGATCTACCGACCCTGAAGGAGAGTCATGATGAAACGCTTGCTCATTTCCTTGCTATTCGTTCTCCCTCTGTTGGTAGCAACCACGAGCTGCTCGAATAGGGAATCGCCCTCGGGCGAGGCGACGAGCGGGCAGCCCGGGGAACAGGTCGTCACCTACGTCCCCTCGGAAGGCATCGGGAACATCGCGGTCCGCCTGACCTTCCCCGACACGCCGCGCTACCCCGACGGGGCCGGCGTGGTGGTGGATGTGGCCCCCTTCTTCACACCCGTCAACGACTTCTACGAGGACCTGGACGCCGCCCCCATCGGGCTGATCCGCGTGGCCTACCTGTGGCCGGGGAGGGAATCGCACAGCACCGGCGCCAGGTCCGATGGCGAATACGACTACGGCGGCGAGACCAGCATCCGCGCCCTGCGGGATGTCATCCGCTTTGCCGCGGGGCAAATTCCCGACAAGGACGGCCACACCATCGGCGATCTAAGCCCCTTCCCCGTGCTCACCGATCAGGTGGGGCTGTACGCCTTCTCTCACCCCGGCATCGCCGCGGTCAACGTCCTGGCCCTCTACGGCGACCGGTTGAACGTCCGCTATTTCGTGGGGCGGGAGAATCCCACGGTGGACGCCCTCTCCGCCGTTGAACTGGGCTACTGGGACGAGGCTGGCCGGCCGGTGATCAACCCGCTCTACCGATACCCCGGGGACTACTCGCCGACCGCCATCGCGCTGGATTACACCAGCGTGCGCTGGGACCCCGAGCGGACGTATTCCCAGAGGCCGGGCGTGGTGGGCTATCCGTACTTCGACCTGAACGGGAACGGTCGGTACGACCAGGGGGATTTCGTCCTCAGTTACAAAACGCCCATCATGTTCGACAAGCGCGTCTATTCCGCCGACCTGACCCGGGCGCTGCGCGACAACGGTGCGCTGACCGCCGAGGACTGGCCCGCCGACCTGGCGACGCCCGAAGAGGCGGCCGAATGGTGGGCCTTTCGCGTCACCTCGCCCCGTTACCCCACCCTGGCGCAGAAAACGCCGGACCTGAAGGTGCTCCTGCTCTTCTGCCGCGAGGACCACGTCCAGCCACTCCCGGACCGCCCTCATATCCACCAGGCCTACGACGGCTTCCACCACGCCGCCGGCCTGTGGACGCGCCTCAACCCGGATGCGGCCTACCTGCCTGCGGACAACTTTTCCGGCTACCAGGACCACCCCGCCAACACCGAGCCGCAGGACTGGGGGAACTTTGACGATTGGGCCTACCCACCGCTGAGGGCGGGCGCGGTGCTGGCTCCCCAGGCCGCCGTCGCCGAGATGGCCGACCGGACCCACGAAAACAACTGGGCCCCCGACCTGCCTGCTTCCGACCACGCCGCTGCTTTATCGTCATCCACGCCGACCCACAGGAAATCCTCAACCTGCATTAGAACTACGACCCCGCCAGCACGGATTACAACCGCGATGGACAGTACAGCGCGGCGGATGCCTGGCTGGCGTTGATGGACCTGGTAGACCTGGCCGATACGTACAACATCCCCCTCACCCTCCAGTTCTCGCCGCCCTACCTGGACTTTATGCGGCAGCCCGCCTGCGACCGGCTGCTGGGCGCGGACCGCCCCTATCCCCAGGGGGCGGGAGGGACGGCCTATACCCGCTGCCTCGACCTGGTGATGGCCTGGGCCACGCACGGACACGAACTCTCTCTCCATCACCACGGCCCCGGCCACGACCCGC
>JACIXY010000063.1 GCA_014360195.1 Bacillota bacterium | reverse complement strand
TGGGGAAGGGTTTCTCCGCCTACGCCTGAGGGGTTGCGGCACGGAGCCGTGATGATAGTCAGGCACTGCACGGCCCGATACTGTCCTTATCCGTGCGGCGAGGGTGAGTCCGCCCCTCGTTTTCCGGCAGCTTCACCAGCCCCATCCGTGCGGCCCATCGAAGATCGAAGATGGACCCCATACGATTGCTCGTGGTCAACCTGCTCAGGGTGCCCCAGTCCACGAGCCAGGTGACGGTATGCTCGCTCATAGGCGTTGGCATGAGCACCGGAAGTCTCAACGCTTTTCCGTTCAAGATGATGATCCCGCTCTGGTTCATCCTTCCTCTTGCCGCCTACGCCCTGACTCTGGTGGTGGGTCGCCTGGTCTATCCCCGCCTGCGGCACCTGGTGTTCGCCCAGGACATCATGCGGCGATACCGACTGCTCCAGGTCTTCGTCATCGCGTCTTCCTGTTATGCCGCGTTCTCCATCGGGTCCAACAATGCCGCCAACGCCAGCGGGATCTCGGCTGGCACCAACCTTTCAAGCGCCCTGCTGTCAGCTTTCTTTATCGCCCCTTTCTTCGGCATGGGAGGCCTGGCGCTGGGCTTGGGGAACCTGGAGACGGCCGGCAAGGAGATCTCCCCCCTCGGGGTGCTCAGCGCGACCCTTGTGTGCCTGGTAGGAGGCACCCTGCTGCTCCTGGCTTCCGCCCTGGGCATGCCCGCTTCCGAGGTGCAGATCAAGCTGGGGGCCATCTTCGCCATCGGGGTGGTGAGGGCGGGCACAGGCCCATGCTCCGCAATCCGTCCGCCAGGCGAGCCGCCGTCGTCTGGGTTGTGGCGCCCCTGATATCCCTGCTTCTCGCCTACCTGCTCTCAACGGTATTCCTTTAGCCGGGGGCATTCGGCCTTCGATGCCGGTAATACAGGAGCCTTCGAGTTTTGCCCACCGTAAGTTACCCGCATCGAAGATCGAAGATACGACCCCGATCCCTAGGGAGCGTAGCCGGAGGCGCAGTGACCGTCAGTCCAGCCGTTCTGGTTGAAGTACATGGAGCGCTCGCAGATTATCGCCTCCCCCGAGAACACCTCCACCAGCGCCGAGAGCTGCAGATCCGCGCCCGCGTCCTCGTTGACGAAGATGGTGTAGCGCCCGGGAGGCGCGTTGTGGTACCTCACCCTGGGAACCTCTCCCTGGATGTTGTAGGTCACGCGCAGCTTGGCCGTCTCGGACCCCGTGTTCAGGACGCAGATCCACTCGTGGAAGGAGCCCCCCGTGTACCCCTCGGCAAAGTACCAATCGTTCCTGGCCGCGTTGACCCCCAGCTCGGCGGATCCGCCGGCCCAGCCCGGCGCTCCTCGCCCGGTGTAGTTGAAATACAGAGGGCGCTCGCAGATGATGGGCTGGTCCGAGATGATGTGGCAGGAGACGTCGAGTTCCGTGCCCAGCTCCCGGTTGAGGCTCAGGGTGTGGCGGGAGTTGGCGGCGACCTCGTACTCCCTATTCTCCACCCCACCGCTGGTGACGTAGCTCACCTCCAGGTGGGCGTTGGCCGGGTTGGGGTTCTGGATGCAGATCCACTCCTCGAAACCCGCGCGGGTGCAACCCTCGGCGAAGTACCACTCCGTCTGGGGCGAGGAGGTGCCCATGACCACGTGCCCGCCTGTCCACGCGCCCGGGTTGAAGACGGCTCCGTAGCGGAAGTATATGGGCCGCTCGACCACGATGGGCGTATTCGAATGCACGTGGGCGGAGACGTCCTGTCCCTCCCCCACGTCCGCGTTCACGTTCACGGAGCTGCGCGAGCGCGGAGCAACGCGGCAGTACTTCTGCTGCGTGGGGGCTCCCGCCAGGATGTAGTCGATATATACCTCGGCCTCCGTCTGGGTCGGGTTCTGGATACAGAGCCATTCCTCGAAGCCCTCGCGCGTGCAGCCTTCCGCGAAGTACCAGTCGGAGCGGGGAGACGTCACCCCGAAGGTCACATGTCCCCCGTCCCAGGAGTATCCGGGCTGTCCCTGCTTGTAGCTGAAGTACATGGGCCTCTCGGCGAAGAAGTCGCCCTCACTCCAGAGCATCACCGAGACGTCCTGGCCGGGTCCCACGGCGACGTTCACGTTGACGGAGAAGCGCGAGCGCGCGGGCACGGGATAGGTCGCCTCCCTGGGCTCGGCGCCGAAGAGCATATAGACGGCGTGCACGTCGATGGGCTGCTCTCCCGGGTTCTGGATACAGAGCCATTCCTCGAAGCCCTCGCGCGTGCAGCCTTCCGCGAAGTACCAGATGGAATTGGCGCCCGGGGGAACGGGCACCGCCGTGGAGCAGAAGTCAGCCTTCCCGGCGAGGAAATCCGAGCCCGAGGACAACTCCATGAGGTGGATGCCTCCATCGGCCAGGATGTCCTCGTTCACGTTCACGATCCTGCTGCGCTTGGCGGGCAAGGTGTAGCTCTTGGTCACCGTTCCCCCGGAGGTATAGGCCTTCAAGGTGATCTCAGCCGGAGACGCACCGAAATTGGCCAGGGTGACCCACTGCTCGTGCGTGCCGCTCGCCTCGCCGCCCGGCAGGAAGAACTTCTTCGCGGTCGCGGTGCTGCCGGGCAGGCACGAGCCGCCGCTGCACTCGCCTTCCAGGTGCGAGGAGGCGTACCGGAAATAGGTCACGAGCTCGCAGACCACCGGCTTGTCCGCGTGCACCTTGGGGGAGACCGTCAGGCCCACGCCCACGTCCATGTTTACGGATGTGGTGTAGCGCGAGGCCGGAGGGATTTGGACCATGCGGGTTTCGGGAGTCCCACCCGCCAGGATATAGGTTATCTCGACCTGGGCGTTGGTGTTCCCGGGGTTCAAGGTGCACAGCCAAGCCTCGAACCCCTCCCCGGTGCTGGTGTGGGCGAAGAGCCAGTCGCTCGCGGCGGCATGTGCGCCGCTCGCGATGTGGATGCCCGGGATGTCCCCGGTGCCATAATTGCGCACGTAGACCATGGCCCTCTCCGCGTGTACGGGCTGGGAGGAGGTGAGAAGAAGGTAGACATCTTTGTCGCTGCCCAGATCGTCGTTGACCGGGACGGTGAGGCGGGACTTCTTCTTCACCTGGTGAGTGCGGGTGACGGTCTCCGTGCTGGTGCAGTACCTGAAGGTGCAGTTGGCGTCGGCGTCGTTTGGGTTTATGACGCAGATCTTCTCGTACCAGCCCGGACCCGTGTACCCCTCGGTGAAGTAATGCGTGTCGGAGAGCGAAGTCGCGCCGAGGTTAGCCTCCATGACGTCGCCGCTGTATACGAGACGTTGCGCGATCACCGGCTGGGACGAGCTCACCTTCGCCCCGACCTGATCGGAATTCAGGTATGCCGACACGTCGACGCTCGCGCTGCCGCGGGGAGGCACGTTGACGCTCGGCCCCTGGATCTGGCCCATATCGGTATAAAAGGTGACGGTCGCGGCGGCCTGCGTCTCTCCCGGGTTGGCGATGTCGATGACGGTATCAAAGCCGTCGGCGGTCGTCCCCTCCGCGAAGTACCAAGCGGTCGAGGCTTCCGCTGCGCCGGCAAGCGCGCTTCCCCCGCAGCTCTCGACCGCTTCCACGCCTCCTGCGGATAGCGCCCTCGCCGATACCGCTGCGGACGCGGCGGTCGCGGCGGCCGGGATGACGTATCCCTGCGCGGGAGAGACCATGATCGAGAGGAACAGAACCGTGAGCATAGCGACCATGACCGGAAGCCGGCTACTCCGTATCCTCTTCACCTTCATCAACCCCTTCCCCATCTCCAGCGCGACATGCTCCGTAAAACACTATAGAGCCTGCAAGTGACGGATCGCCGCTCTCACACCATACACCTTCATCATGATAGCACGCCGCATGGGGTCCGCATGGGCTCGCACCTTCAATCTTCGGAAGTGGGGTCACATCTTCAATCTTCGATCGGCGTCGTTTTCGACGCGTAGAGGTGATTCGTCTTGAACCATCGTGATCGAAGATCGAAGCTACGACCCCACACGCCCCACACGCCTTTTGGTTAGAATAAGGGGGATACGGATATCCGATGGGGTCACATCTTCAATCTTCGATCGGCGTCGTTTTCGACGCGTAGAGGTGATTCGTCTTGAACCATCGTGATCGAAGATCGAAGCTACGACCCCACACGCCTCCTTGCGGCAGGAGAGGAGGCGTAACGGAGGGGACACGGTGCGGAG
>JACIXY010000062.1 GCA_014360195.1 Bacillota bacterium | reverse complement strand
GCATGGGGGCTTCGCGCGTGCCCGGCGAAAAGGCGGGGTCCGGTCCATGGGCTCCGGGAGGGGGCCCGCCCCGGGCAAGAGGAGGGCATGAGGATGGGTAAGGGGAGGGGGATCCACCCTGACCCCTCCGGGAAGGGGAAGCAGGATTCATCCCAAACAGGGAAAGGGACTGACCCCAGGATCTGTTTTGGGCCTCGCGGTAGAAGCGGGCATGGGCCTCGGAGCGGGCCGCCCGGTCCAGGCCCTCGGGGAGGGAGAGGAACTTCAGGGCCACCTTCCTCTTGAGGAGGTTGTCCTCCGCCAGGTAGACCTCCCCCATGGCCCCTTGGCCTATTTTGCGGATGAGGGTGTAGCGGTCCTTCTTGTTCATAGCTGATGAAACCGGTTGGATTCTGTATCCTATTCTAACAAAATGTGCCAAGAAAAACGAAATAAGAGCTACATGCCGAAGGCGCAGAGCATGACCTTCTTCTCCACCCCTATCTCCCGCACCTTTTCCGATATGCCGTCCAGGAAAAGGAACTCCACGTCGTCTGCGAGCTCCCGCTCCTGGTAGTATTAGGGCTCTTCCTCCAGACAGGCGGTGATACGGGAGACGGTCTTCCCGGATACCGGGATGCCTGTGATGTCCTTGACCACGCCCTTGATCTTGCGGGTGGAGACCCCCAAAAGGAAGAGCCTGCCTATACCAGCGTCCACATCCCATCTGCGGCGCTCGTAGCGTTCGAACAAGGTGAAGGGGGCGGGTCCCTGAGCGGGCCTTGGCATCCGCAGGTCCCCTATGTGCCCGAAGCGGGTGGTGAGCCCCCTCCTGTAGTGCCCTCCCCTGTAGCCCATCCTTTCCTCGGTGCGCTCGTAGCGGTCGGCCCCCAGCCTTTGGGTGAGCTCCTCTTCCAGGAGCTCCTCTATGAAGGTCTTAAGGGCGTACATGATCTTATCCTCGATTTCCGCCCAGGCACGCTCCGTCAGGTTCTCGATGAGCTCCAGGGCTGCCACTTCCTCCGCAATCTAGTACTCTTGCATGGGGTGCCCCTTTCACTACGGTTGCCTTCTTTCTGAAAGGAAAGCACCCCATCTGAATTTCAGCAAGATATGTTACGTGACCCCGCAGGCTGAGGCGCGCAAACCTGTCCTGCAAGAAGTCCTTATCCGACTTCGACTTCTCCTTCAACCCCAAAATCCCCAAGGGGCTCATCCTGGAGCTTGCCACGGCCAGGTTCGTGCGCGAGAGGAGGAACCTCCTGCTCATCGGCCCCTCGGGGGTGGGGAAGAGCCACATCGCCATAGCCCTGGCCATATCGGCCATCACCGCCGGGCATACCGCGCTGCACGTCTCCGCCTTCGACCTGGTGGCGGATCTACGGGAGGCGGAGGCCACGGGAGAGAGGGAGGAGCTCATCGGGGGCTTTCCTCCGTGGAACTCCTTATCCCGGAGGACCTGGGCATGAAGAGATTCCCCCATGATCCGCGGAGTACCTGCTGGAAGTGTTCTTCCGGCGCTACGAGAGATCCTCCACCATCGTCACCACCAACCGCCCCATCGAGGACTGGGGGAAGATGCTGGGGGATGCCACAGCAGCCGGGGCGCTGTTGGTCCGTTTCCTTCACCATGCGGTGGTCATATCCATCACCGGCCCCAGCTACCGGCTGCACGAAAGAAAGAGAAAAGGTCCGGAGATACCGTAGTTAAAGGAGTAAGTTGTTTGTATCTCAAGTTGGCCGGTTTTCAAGCGCTGATTCGTGGCCGGTTTTAAGTGCCGAGTGACAGCTACATCCGGCTGAAATATATACTTCTTACCTCCCCATGCCCATCACGCAGTGACCCCCATCCCAGCCCCCGAAGACGAAATACATGGGGCGCTCACAGACGATGGGGGCGTCGCTCCTCACCAGGGTGGAGTGGTCTATGCCCTGATTCTGGGTACCCCGGCCCAGGTGGCCGACAACGTACACGGTCTCGCGGGAATGGGGATCCATGTGGAGGGTTTTGGGGATCTCCCCACCGCCCTGCAGCAGGTACACGACCTCCACGTTGGCCGTGGAGTCGGAGGGGTTCTGGATGGTCAGGTACTCGTCGAAGCCCACCCGGGTGGTGCCCTCGGCGAAGCACCAGGTGGTGCCGGGAGAGGTGGTCCCCAGGACGCAGTGTCCCCCCTTCCACATGTATGCGTCGTTGAAGTACATGGGCCTTTCGGCCACGATGAAGTCTTCCCTCGGGGTCACCCGCATGGACAGCTCCTTTCCCGGGCCCACGATCCCGTTCACAACCAGTGTGGTGCGGGACCGGGGGGCCAGGGGTACCTCCCGGCTCGCGGGGCTTTCCCCCCGGACCATGAAGGTGACTACGGCGGTGACGGGATTCTGGTTGGGGTTCAGGAGGCAAAGGTAAGTCTGGAAGTTCTCCCCCGTAAAGCCCTCGGCGAAGTGGTAGGAGGGAAGGTAGGTTACTCCCGCCTGTTGGGCGTATACGTCACGATTGCCCGCCCGGTCGTCATTCATGGCGAAGGAGGCGGACCCGTTTCCATAGAAGCAGGCGTAGGCGGGACCTGTCGCGTGGCCGTTGGAGAGCTTGATGCCCGATGCTCTCCAGAACTTCTTCCCGCCCTTGTCTATTCTCTGAGCGTAGACCTCCTTTTTGGCCTCTTCCCACCAGGTGTTTATGGCCTCCACGAACCGTCCTCCGCTATCTTGTGGCAGTTCTGGTTGCCCTCCGCAGAGCGGACGGGGATACCGTTAACGCCCATTTTGACTTTGCATTTCCATCGATCCTCTGGGCGTAGATGTCCTCAGCCCTGGACCGTTTGCCCTGCCAGACGACGATGGCCCTGCCTGAGGAGTCTGTGGCGATGGCGTGCTCGATGCTGGCCCCGGCAGCGTTAAAAATGGGCCTTCTCCATATAAGGTTGCCATCCTTATTTATCCTCGTGGTATAGGGCTTATTATTGCCATCATTGTTATCTTCTTCATAGAAGAATATGGCCTCTCCCGGTTCATAGCTCATGGCTTGTGGTCTGCGCTTGTTAAAGATTGCGTTATTGTAAACGAAAATCCCATCGGGGTTCCAAAGCTTATATCCCGAGGAGTTCAACCTTTGGGCATAGATGTCATTTTTACCGGTGCGATAATCATACCAGCAGATTATCAAACCGCTGCTGCCGTCCGCAGTCGCGAAATCTCTTGTATACAGTTTATTACCATAATCAAAGAGCTGTGTTTTAGAGAGCTGTGTTGCTGCTGTTGCGATAACGGAGAGGTCATCCTTGGCCCACTGGACGGTCACGTTGGCGTCAATTATCTTTGGGTATATGTCTGCACCGGCACGAAAATCGTGCCAAACAATAAAAGTCCCTCCGATGCCGTCAAGCACCATGTTCTGTGTCCTTTGATTGTAGGAGGTTTTACATATCGGAACTCCGTTTGTCGCCCACTTGATGTTGCCATTGCCATCGATGTGCTGGGCGTACACATCCGCATTGCCGTCCCTCCGGCCCTCCCGGGAGATGAAAGCCTTACCTTTGCCACCCGCTCTTGCAAAGAAATGAGTTCTTTCTTCTGTTGGGTTGCATATAGGGACGACATCCGGAGACCATTTTCTTACCCCTCTTGAGTTAACGTGTTGCGCGAGTATTTTCCCGGTCTCTCCAAGCATCTTGCCGAAGACGGTTATCGCCCCACCTGCGTTATCCGAAACATGATCAACGGCGTACTGGCCATAATCGCCCGTAAACACCTCTACCCCTCCGACCTCCTACAGCACCTGGGCATCCGCGGAGTAGGCATGAAAGGGTGAAATGAGGGGAAAAGACAGAAGGAAGGTCGAAAATATTATGGCGCAGAATACCCTATTTATGGATATTGCCCTCCAGTATTGGTCAAGCCATGCCCTTGACCCAGCCCCCGATTTTCGCATAAGCAGGGTGCTCGGCCAATATTAATTCTTCCTTCAGATTAATCCGCACGATGGCCTTAAACCCCGCCCGATAAGAGACCATAGGTAAGATCTCTTTGGATTTGGGTTTCGACCGTTCGCTTAATATATCATCGCCCTTGCTGTGTGAAAAAAGCCAGCATGATCTAACATTAAGAATATTATAACATCCACACCTCTTCTTAACTTATAGTGTTGCGGATTCAAAAGAAAAGGCCTGAAGGTCAGCCGAGCTTTTTCCAAACGAACTTGGTGGCGCTCTTTGGCCTACTCTTCTTCTCCTTATCCTTGACATAAAGGGTGCCCAGAGATCTCTAACCGGCCACCGGGTTTTCACGGTGCCAGTGGATAGCCTGCTCCTGGGTATCTGGCGGCGATAGTGATGAATGACCAGGAGGGATCCGTCCCAAACCCTGGCCTCCTAGAGGGATTCCCTGTCTTTGAGGGGCCTTCCAAACTGGCCACGACGAGCTGGAAGCCGTATTCATCAGAATTGTAACCCATACGTCCCCTAACTGCTTGGTCATCTTCTCGATAAGCTCACTGGCGGTCGTGTCGGTGGAGACTTCGATGTCGCCAGCCTGTCGCTTCCTTCAAGCATCATGCTTATGGTTACCTTTGCCATCCGCGCCTCACAGTAACCGGAAGGACGCCCAACTGTTCCGCTTACGGCCTTTCGCATGTCTATGATACCAAGAAAACCAGCCTTTGCTGTTTCCGGACCAGCGAGAGTTCGTGTAAAGACATGGTAGGAAATACTCCCGATGGAAAACATCACACTGCCTTTGAGAATTGACTGATGCCCCTCAGGACCTTCACCCAAGGCTCATCGGGATCAGGACCATAAAGGGCCGGC
>JACIXY010000061.1 GCA_014360195.1 Bacillota bacterium | reverse complement strand
GATAAGGCAAGGAATCGGAGTCTCAGGAGAGGGGAAAAACCGGCCCCTTGACTTGCATACGCAAAGGGAAAGGGACTGACCCCTTGATCAGTCTCCGGAAAGGGAGAGGGACTGACCCCAAAATCCGTCTGTGGAAAGGGAAAGGGACTGACCCCAAGGTCTGTCCACGAAGGGACTGCCGCGCGATTTCGGGAATTTTAGCCAAGATGTTATAATTAACGCGGGCAAAAACATGGGGAGGTAAAGATCAGCGCAATGGAAAAGCCCGGAAATTTTTTCGTCGAGGAGCTGTGCCTTCACTTCGAGGAAAAGGGCAGAAGCCTGTCCGGCAGCGTTAAGGATATTCTTTCCAGATCACCACTCGACTTCAACGACGAGGACCGCAGGACGTACGAAGAGCTCATCCGGCCCGCGAGGGAACTCATAAAGTACGCCCTCCGGGAAAGACTTAAGGCGCCGGGGGCGAGACGCCGTGTCTGGGCGGACGAGTTTTTATCCTGCTCGCAGACACTAATCGGAGGCATCGTCGCCGAAATCCTGGTGGAAACGGATCCCTCCCTGGAGGGGCTGGAGGAGCTCCCGGGGCTGTACACGCTTTCCGATCTGGATAACCTGACGGAATTTACGGGGACGGAAGATTCCGCGGGGCGGCCGGAGGTTCCCGGCCAGATGGCCATGGAATACGGATCCGAACGGGAAGAAGGTGCTCTGACCGCGGTAAACGAGCCGACAGCTCCGGGGGGCCAAGAAGGAGCAGTTCGGGAGGAAGGCCATGCCCAGACCGCCGTTTCCACCGGGATGGGGGTGGAGTCCGAGGTAACCGGGCCGGAGCAACAAGAGCCCGTGCCGGTGGGAACGGCGAGCGAAGTGACCTGGAAGAGTATGCCAGAGGCAAAGAAGGGGCGGGAAAGAAAGAAGCCCGAGGCCTCCCAACGTAAAAACCTGTGGAGGGGCGTAACCGAGGGGCAGGAGAAATCGCGTCGCCCCGGCTTGAGGAAGGCGATCAAAATTCTGGGGTGGGCGGCCACACTGTTGGTCGCCGTTTTCGTCCTCCTGGCCGCCTTCCTCATGGTGGCGCCCAGGTTCGGGCTGGAGGTCCACCCGGTGCTTTCCGGGTCCATGGAGCCGGCTCTCCGGGTAGGCGGGATAATCTTGTGCAAGGAGGTGCCGGTATCCGAGGTCGCGGTGGGCGACGTAATAGGCTTCAACGCCCCAGGGGGCATGAAGGTGACCCACCGGGTAATAGACATCATCGACGAGGATGGTAAGCGCTGGTTCCAGACCAAGGGGGACGCCAACGAGGACCCGGACCCGGAACTGGTCTCCATAAGCGGAGAAACGGTGGATAAAGTGGTTTACCACCTCCCGTACCTTGGGTTCTTCGCCAGTTTCATGCGCTCCCGGGCGGCATTCCTGGTGTTCATATGCGGTCCTGCCGCCATCCTCGTGATCCTCTTCGGCAGGGATATTTGGGTCGCCGTCCAAGATTTGCGCCGGGAAGGGAAAAAGAGGGTCACGGACGGGGGGGATGGTACATGAGGGGAATTTCCGCCTTTACGGATTCTCGATCGTTGGCATGTTGGCAAGCTTACGGGACCTTTCAGGGGAAAAGGATGCGTCGCGCGCGGTTGATCTCGAAGTACACGGTTTATAAACAGGTTTGTTCGATAATCAGACAAATAATCGGGGGGTTTACAAATTCAGGCATCAAGGTATAATTTTGAATAGCAATCGCCAATCGATTTGTAAACACGGATAGGGACGATGGGGAAGCGTTGAACCATAGCATGTGACCTGGTCACCTGTGCTATGGGGAGCGAGTGGTGAAACCGGCCCGATCGCAAGATCGGGTTTTTAATTGGAAATGGACACAGAGGACGCTTTCAAAGGAGGCGGAAGGAAAAGGGAACTTGACCCAGGCTGATCTTTCCTTAAATCGGTGACGGATTTCATCGCTAATTTAAATAAGTGATGGGGGCAGCCGCCACTGCCCCCGGAGGTACACGCAGCGCCCTGCCAGGCCTTTGTGCACCCTATTTCCATTATAAGCGGGGAGCTACCGGGAGAAAAGGTGTCGGGGTCACAGGGGCGGGGGTGGAAAGGAGGTGTTGAAGCCCGGGTTTCTATTACGTCGAGATGGGCTTGGGCAGCCCTGTATGCCGCGCTTCCGTGCGGCGGGTCGAGAAAACGGTTCGGAAGGGGGGTGAGACAGGCCGTACGCTTAGTTAAGGACAGTCCGCGGAGCGATTTCGCATGGCCGGGGGAAGGAGAAGCGACACGGAACCGGGGCGCGAACGGAGATGCCTTAAACGGAGGTGCGCGAAAGACCGGCTGACACTCTCGCCCGCGGGACCGACTCATGGGGGACCGCTCAACATGAGTCAAAGAACAACAAAAAAATCGTAAGGAGGTGTACGAAGTGAAAAAGGTACTCATCGCTACCTTGGCCTTGGCCCTGGTAGCCACCATGGTGGGGCTCGGTGTCCACGCTTACTTCAGCGATACGGAATCGACTCAGACCAGCTTCAAGGCTGGTACGCTGGACCTGGAGGTGAACGGCAAGAACGGAGAAGTCGTTACCTTTGAATGGAATAATCTTAGTCCAGGCACCCAGCCCCATTACAGCTTAAAGCTGAAGAACATCGGCACCATCGACGGTAACCTCGATTTGGAGGACATTTCCTTCGTCAGCAACGAGAACAACCTCACCGAGCCTGAGATCGAGGCAGGAGATACTACGGCAGACGAGGGAGAACTGGACGATGTTCTCAACCTGAGGCTCTTCCTGGACTATGACCGTAATGGCTGGGTAGGCCCTGGCGATAAGACGATTTTCTACGGAAAAGTAAAGGATATCGCCGGAAATTACGACTTGGATGAGCCCATATCAGCTGGAGGAGACATGGACTTCATCGTCGAGCTCTACGACTGGTGGAACACCTCAATGGATAATCAGGCCCAGGACGATTCTCTCGTTCTCAGCATGAAGATTGAGCTGAACCAAAACGCGGATTAGGTAAACATGTTTTTTGCCCACTTTTTTCGTGCTGGGAAATGATGGATACCCTGGCCCGGGTCAAGATGACTCGGGCCAGGGTGAAAAAAATTCTTAATATGATTTATAGAAAATAATATGAAAAATAATTTCTCCTTTTTATTGAGAGTTGCATTATTATCTTGAGGAGATTCCCGTGGTTTCTGGCAGTAGAAACAATATCTGTCCTAAAATGAGGATGGTTCTTTCGGTAACCGCTCTGATTCTTACTTTGCTCATATCTATTTTCGGAATTTTATTCAACCTTAGATCCTCACAAGCATGCTCGCTTTCTATGCGTTTTAATCTATTTGATTTAAAGACCAGGGACGAAGACGAGCATTGGTCGGACGGAACAGAAAATACCTGGGCGACAATCGATATGATTCCGGGCAAGGAATATCCATTCGAGACTTCCTTCGTCCAGCTGAGGCAATACGGACTGGTGTTCGCGGATCACCTGGAGATAGGCATGGGCTATTCCCTGGCCGAGTCTTGCAAGAGCTCGCCGACCATGAGCGCCGACGACATGGCCAGGATGATGATAATAACCAAGCTGGAATATTATTCCTCAAGCTGGAGGATCGACCTCTTGACCGAAGCGGCCACGGGTAACCCGCCGGCCCCCTCCGGTTATCGCCCGGGGGACTGGTCGGTGAGGGACGTAGACGGTGACGGTGTTATAACTTTCTGCGATTTCAAAGCCGATCCCCTGGACGACCTGCCTCCTCCCAGGTTCTGGGAACCGGACTGCAAGGCGCCATACATAAGGATGAGCGTAAAGTTCTCGGAGAAGGCGGGCAATGCGTTCATGGGAGTGGGCCTTAACGTGAGCGTCGCCTACACCCTCAATCAGTGCAGCAGCCAATGAGGTGTGGCTCAGGGAATGCCGGGTTTAGAGATGATGAGTGGTGAGTCACGGAAGGGGAGAAGAGTGAGACGACAGGTGGGCCGGGCGGCGAGAGCCAAACTCTATCTCTTTCTCATACTGGTGTCCGCGTTGGGCCTGACCGCACATTACCTGGTCCCGGTCAGCGCTCGCTTCAATGATACAGAGACGATCAGGTGCAGTTTTACCGCCGGCACATGGGAAGCGGGGCCATCGGCCAGGATTTGCAAGGTATGCCCTGACTGGGGCCTGGCGGGAGCCTGCCGCTGGCCGTTGTTCATATACGGAGAGGGTTTTTCCGGCCGGGCCCAGGCGAAACTGGTGAACGGGGATCTGGCCATCCCGGCGGTTAAGACTTTGGTCCTGAGCCGGTCCATGGCCTACGCCGTTTTCAATCTTCAGGCGGCGAGCTGGGGCAAGTACGATGTACGCCTGGATTTTCAGGGAGGCGGAAGCGCCGTGCTGTACGGTGGGTTCACAGTCCTGGCCTGGCAAAGTTGCGGATATTACGCCACCTGTGAACAAACCACCGGCAAGGAAGGGGCATCGGCATGGGAAAAGGCGATGGGCCATGGTGGGCCCGGTGCTTTCGCTCTGGTAGCCCGGAAGAGACCGGGAGTGGGGATTTCCAGTGCTTACGCAGTTGCTCCCGGTATCCTCCTGAAAGGCACGATTACCATGGATGAGAAAGGGCGCCCCACTATCCTTTTTGATCTCGGCAGCGCCCCCCAGACCCGTTACGACGTGGTCCTTCTCACCCCTGGGGACTTGCCCATCCTGCTGGAGGGGATCATCGCCCCGGAGGACGTGATAAGGGTCAAGAACACGGAACCGCCATCTCCGGCCCCTCCGGCCCCTCCGGCCGTTGACACTTCAACCAGGGCGCCGGTGGATGTTATGGTAGGCACACCCGCCGATGCTTTAGGTTCGGAGTCCAACCGGGGGCCTGAGGAAAGAGCGGAGGATGGTGTTTCCCAGCCGCCCGAAGATGGCGGATTAAAGTAGGAAGGCACTAAAGGTTTATCTCACCACAGATCATCACATCGTTTTCTATGCACAGGAGATCGCTTCGTCGCTCCGCTCCTCGCGATGACGTTACAAAGACAGCTCCTCGCGATGGCATAATGGGGATCCTCGCCATGATATTTTCGGCGTAACGTCATTGCGAGGAGGCGCACAACCCCTTTAAACGTCATTGCAAGGAGCCGCGCATGTCCCCTTAAACGTCATTGCGAGGAGGCGCACAACCCCCTTAAACGTCATTGCGAGGAGGCCCGAAAACCCCCTT
>JACIXY010000060.1 GCA_014360195.1 Bacillota bacterium | reverse complement strand
TTGCGTGTGGATGATTCCCAGGGGATGAACTGTGAAGGCAACCTGGTCCCTTAGGGACCACCCCTCGTGGCGGTCAGGGCGCCCTGGTCACGAGAGGACCAGGACGTGGTGCCAGGCCGGTCCCCAGAGGACCATCTTCACGCGAGATCTGGTCCCTGGTGCTCCACCTTACCTGGTTTCGGCGAGGAAAGGCTGCGGGGGTGTTTCCCGGAGGACCAGATCTTGCGCCGGGCTGGTCCTCATAGGACCAGGCCTGCCCGCAATTTGGTCCTGCAGGGATCATCCCTATCCCGGCCTCCGGCGGGCGCATGCCCGCCCGTAGACACCTGGAAGCTTGCGCCAAATGCGGCCGTACTGCCCCCAAGGGCTGACTGTCACGCCCCGAAGCTGCGATCTGCTCCGTGAGCGTGCCATCGCCGAGGCCCAGCGTGAATTTCGGAGCAGGCTTGTAGCACCGGACTTATAGATAACCGGGCTCGAACTTAGAAGTTGCGCAGGACGTTGAGAGCACGGATAGCGGGCAAGTTAACCGCAGGCTTGGGCATCGAGTCACTTCCGCGTTGACTTCGACTTCGGAGGCGGTCATTTATAAACCCTCAACCCTTGAGGGGCTGCACGGCATGGCGCGCACGACTACGCGCTCATTCGCACTCATAACAGCCGCACACTCGTGCAAGTTTGAGGTTGGCTATCCATAGTACCTTGCGGCGATAGGCATCCTTCGCCCGACGCCGAACGCTTTGCTCGTCACCTTTAGCCCTGGGGCGGCCTGGCGTCTCTTGTACTCGTTCCGGCGCACTGCCCGCACCACCCACTCGACCGTCTCGGTCGGGAAGCCCCGCCGCACGAGATCCTCGGGCGACTCGCCCTCCTCGATGTAGCCGTGGAGGATGGCGTCGAGCACCTCATAGGGCGGCAGGGTGTCCTGGTCCGTCTGGTTGGGTCGAAGCTCGGCCGAAGGGGCCTTCCTGATGATCGCTTCCGGGATGACCTCCGACTCGCGGTTCACGTAGCGCGCAAGCTCGTACACCATGGTCTTGGGGACGTCCGCTAGCACGGCAAGGCCCCCGCTCATGTCCCCATAGAGCGTGCAGTAGCCCACCGCAAGCTCGCTCTTGTTGCCCGTTGACAGCACCAGGTGCCCGAACTTGTTCGAGAAGGCCATGAGGATGTTGCCGCGTATGCGCGCCTGGATGTTCTCCTCGGTTATGTCCGGTTCCGCACCGGCGAAGTGCGGGGCGAGGGCATCCAGGTAGGAAGCATAGACGGACGATATCGGGATGACTTTGAACTGGATCCCGAGGTTCTCGGCGAGCTTGCGCGAGTCCTCCACGCTCCCCCGCGACGAATACGGGGACGGCATCGAGATCCCGAGGACGTTTTCGGCGCCCAGCGCGCGGATGGCGATGCAGCATGTGAGCGCCGAGTCGATGCCGCCCGAGAGGCCCACGACCGCCCGCGTGAAACCCGTCTTCCTCATGTAGTCCCTGACGCCGAGGACAAGCGCGTCGTGGACGGACTCGACCGTGTCCTGGGGCGTATACGGTGCCGCGGCACCCGGCGCGGACATGTCCACCTCCTGGACGTGTTCGGTGAAAGCCGGGCAGACGGCGATGGGGCGCCCCGCCGCGTCCACGGCGAGGCTGCGACCGTCGAAGATTAGCTCGTCGTTGGCGCCCACCTGGTTAACATAAAGGAACGGCGCGCCGTGGCGCCTGGCATGGTTGCTGATAAGCCGGTATCGCTGGGCGTCCTTCCCAGCATGGAACGGAGAGGCGGAAATGTTCACATGGAGCGTCGCCCCCGCCCGCGCCAGCACCTCGATGGGGTCGAGGTCATACATCCGCCTCTTCGGCCAGAAGTCCGGGTCGTTCCAGGCGTCCTCGCAGACGGAGATCCCGAGCATCTCACCTTTGAACGGCACAGGCTTTATCTCGAGAGCCGGGTCGAAGTAGCGAGCCTCATCGAATACGTCATAGGTTGGAAGGAGCGATTTGGCCTGGACCGCGACGAGTTCGCCCCCGCACACCAGGACGGCGCAGTTGTGAAGGCCCTTTCCCGAGGGGGTTGTGGACCTCAGCGGGGCGCCGAAGAGCACTCCCATCCCCGGAAAACGCACCGATGCCCGCCGTATCTCGTCCACGGCGCGCTCGCACGCCTCGACGAACCACTCCCGCTCGAGAAGGTCCCTGGGTGGGTAGCCCACCAGGAAAAGCTCGGGAAACACCACGAGGTCCACGTCCGCCCGGATGCGGCCGCCTGCGTCCAGGTGGGCCAGGGTCTCTATCAGCCTGCGCTTGTTTCCCTCGATATCTCCAACCGTCGGGTTGAGCTGTGCGATACAGACTTTCATCGTCTCTCCACTCCGTCCTCCTACTCCTGTTTGCCCCGGAGTACCGGCGGAATCGACCCCTCACAGGGTCGGGCGTTACGATGGCACGAGTCGCTAATGCTCGTGTAGCTACCCATACGCATGGGCATGGGCACGGGCATGGGCATGGGCATGGGCATGGGCATGCGCGTGGGCATGAGTAGGAGTAGGGATATGGGTATGGGTATGGATATGGGCATCGGCATGCAATATCAATAATGTACCCCACCCGCGCGCCGCTTCCGCATCTATGGCCATACATCCGCCTCGACGTTCAAGCCCAACGGGGGAAACGGAGGAGGTCTCGGCGCCGGGCCCCGCGAGCTCCGCAAAGTGTCCGCGATACACGTGCATTATATCACAACGCACCGCAACGCAGGCGATGCAGCCGCGTGCCCGTCGCGCGCCGGCTCGCGAAGGTCACGCGCGGACTAGCGCTCTGCAGCGGCGGCGCACGGTAGCAATGGCGCGCTGCAGGATCTTCAATGCGGTCTCGGCGACGAGGCCTGCCTCGGGAACACGGAGGACCCAGACCAGGGCCGCGTAGGACACGACGCCAACGCCGACCGCCCCGAACAGGCGCACCGCCTGGGCGAAGATGCTCCCGCCAGGCACGCGGGCTTCCAGCGCGGAATACGAGAGTTGCACGAGCACGCCCATGGCAGCCGAGGCCAGCAGGACCCGCCAGAGGGAGCTCAGGATGGCGCGTCCGCCGATCCCTGGCGGCGAGCCCGTCTCCGTCTGGTCAAGCTGGGCTGCGGCGAATACAGCCGCAGGCTGCCGCGGGGCCGAACCGCCAGAAAGCCCCACCGTGTCCGCGCCACCAGTCAGGCAGGATGTATCTACATTCGCTTGAGCGGGTGAAGCCGGGGCCGCCGGGGCTTGCGGCATGGCCATGCGTCGCGCTGCGCCTGCAACTGCACCTTCTGCGGCGCCTGTCTCAGCAACTACTGTTGCGGCTTCCACCGAAAGTGTCCCCGTGGGTGACGCGGCGGCCCGCGCCGTCGCGGCTATCATCGGCGTCGTGGCCGTCATGGCCGTCGGGGCCGTCGTCGCCGTGGGGGCCGTCGTTGTCGTGGGGGCCATCGTGCCGAGCGCCCTGACACGCTCGCGCAGCCTCCACAACAGGACCCCCACGCCGAACACGCCTGCCAGCGAGGTCCCGAGGGCCAGCCCTCCATGTTTAAGCGGCCCCACCAGCAGGAGGTTCGCCACAATGTTTATCGCGACGCTTGCCGCGCCGACGATCATGGGCGTGGTGGTGTCCTGAAGAGCAAAGAAAGCCCGGTTTACCATGTCGCGCAGGGTGAACACGCCCACCCCGACGCAGAAGAAAAGGAGCGCCCAGGCTGTGGTCTCCGTGGCCCGTGCATCAAAAGCCCCGCGCTCGAACGCGAGCCGCACCAGCGGCACCCGCAGCACCGCCATCCCAACCGCCACAGGCACGAGAATGAAGTTGATCATCTTCGCAGCCTCGGCGAACGCCCTGCCGAAGCGCGCGAAATCCCGCGCCGCCGCAAAGCCCGCCAGCGTTGGATACATCACCGTGATGATAGCAAGCCCGAAGACCCCTGGCACCAACCCCATCAGCCGGTTGCCGTAGTTGAGCGCCGCCACGCTGCCCTCCGCGAGGCCCGAGGCGAGCACGCGGTCCACTACGAGACCAAGCTGTCCCACGGCTGTGGCCACGAGCACCGGCCCCACGAGCGCGCCGATGCGTCGCAGCCCCGGGTCTCGAAGGTCCAGGACAGGTTCCCACCTGTAGCCCAGCCTGACCAGCGCCGGCACCTGGAAGACGGCCTGCGCCGCCACGGCGGCGACGGTGCCGGCGGCCACGGCACCGATGCCGAACACGGGGCCGAGCCCAAGGATGGAGGCGATGAGGACCGCGTTGAAAGCAAGGCTCACCAGGGCCGGGACGGCGAAGTTGCCCTCTGTCTGGAGCATCCCTGTGAGGATACCCGAAAGGCCCTGGAACAGGACCATTGGGAACATTACCCGGCTCATGGTCACGGTGAGCGCGTGGACGGGCCCCTGAAAGCCCGGGGCCACGAGACGCGCCAGAGGACCGGCGAAGGCCTCGCCCACCGCGACACACCCGAGCGACAGGACCAGTGTGGCGTTGATAACAGAGTTTGCCATGCGGAACGCCGCCTCGCGCCCCCTGTCCTGCCTGACCTGGGAGAACACCGGGATGAATGTGTTCCCGAGGGCTGCCCCGACGGCAGCGAAGACGAGCATCGGTATGGTCTGGCCCACGAGATAGGCGTCGGTCGCGTAGGTGGCGCCGAACACGGCGGCGAGCGACGTCTCCCGCGCGAACCCCAGCAGCTTGCTGACGATCGACACGAAGGCGATTATGCCTGCGGCTTTGAACAAACCCTCACGAGATGCCAAAAAAGATGACCTCCAGTGCCTTTGCCACGGGCTATCGGGACCGGGCGCGAGACACGACTGCCCTCCGGCGCCGTTCCCAACTCCCGACAGTTTCGCCGCACAGACCATGTATTCCTCCATGGCCGGAGACATGGAACACACTTCCACCGCGGCGCCAGAATTTCGCGGGTGAAGGAAGAACAGGTTGCCGCCGTTGTGGTAGAATAGAAGCGTGGAGGAGGGTGATTGCGGTGCTGGAAATGAAGGTCCTGAGCGTTATTGCCGATGTGAGCAGCGGCTTTTCGATGCTGCTTACCGACATGGACCAGAAGGTTATCCTGCCTGTCGGCATCGGCCCGTTTGAGGCCCAGTCCATAGCCATTGCGGTACAGGGGGAAGAGCCGCCGCGCCCGCTCACGCACGATCTCCTGAAGTCGGTGTGCGACAGCCTTGGCGCGGCCGTGGAGAAGGTCGTCATCACCGACGCCAGAGAGGGCGTTTTCTACGCAGAAGTCCATCTACAACAGGACGGCAGGTCGCTCGTGCTTGACTCGCGCCCGAGCGACGCCGTGGCGCTCGCCGTGCGCTGCGGCTGCCCCATCTACATGTCCCCGAAGCTGGTAGAGTTCACCTACAAGTTTGAGGACATCGTCACCCAGGAATAGCCTTTCATGTTGCAGACGCCTTGCACGGTGCCCGCGGCTACCTGCGAGGATGTGCCCCGCAGCCCGTTATACCCCCGCTGCCTGCATCGCGAATCAGACGATGCGCACTATGCCTTGACGCGCCCGCTGGACCGCTTCGGACCCAAGTTTTCTCGGTGACGACGGGGTTTTGAAGGAATTCGTCGATACCCGTCGAATAATCGTAACTACAAGCGGGTAGGATTACCAGCAATGCCTCCAGCAACCAGGCCTACCCGCGAACTCAGCAAGATCAAGGGTTGTGCGGTCGGGATGATACATGTGGCTGGTGTGAACATATCCCGTATTGGAGTTTCGGGTAGACATACCCGTATAGGTATATCCACCCAGGTTTCCTCTGTCCAGGTCTCCGCGATTTGCCATTAT
>JACIXY010000006.1 GCA_014360195.1 Bacillota bacterium | reverse complement strand
AGACCGGGGAAAAGAAGAGGCAGGGAGCAGGGAAAAGAACAGGAGAGCGAGGAACATCGGTCAGGGGTGCAGGCGAGGTAGAGAGGTAGAGTAAATAATGGTGAGGAGAAAGGGAACGAGAAGACCCGCGAGGGCGGGCCGCACTGTGCGGCCCGCCCTTTATAAATCCTGCTTGAAGTGGGCAACATACCTGCGAAAGGAGGTTTCCGGAATGACCAAGACGGAACTGGTTGACAAAGTCGCAGCCAAAACCGGTTTTACCAAGAAAGACTCGGCAAGAGTCGTCGACGCAGTGTTTGAATCCATCTCGGAAGCCCTTGCCGCAGGAGACAAGGTATCGCTCGTTGGCTTCGGCAGCTTCGAGACACGAAAGAGGGCGGCCAGGGCCGGTAGAGACCCGAGAACCGGGAAGACTATCCGGATCGCGGCGAGGACGGTGCCAGTTTTCAAGGCTGGGAAGACCCTGAAAGACGCCGTTGCGAAGTGAGGCCCCGTAACGCGGCCTCCTCCCTGGTCGAACTCAAGCCGCATGGTCAAACTCGGGGTTGCGGCCACGCCGGCGATCTGTTATAATGCAGTTGGACTGCAAGGGGTGCGGGCCAGCAAGTCTTGGGTCGGGGCGTGGCGCAGTTTGGCTAGCGCGCCTGAATGGGGTTCAGGAGGTCGCGAGTTCAAGTCTCGCCGCTCCGACCAGTTTTTGTACCCAATACCGCTCACCGGTCAGGGATCAGTGCGTCAGCACAGGCATGTCGAGAGCCGCCGTGGCAGGAACGCCAGGCGGCTCTCGCTCCATCGGCCCCGTTCTTGTCCTTCAAAAGGCAGGGCCGACGGTGACGGTTGAGTTGAGGTGGGAGAGGCAAGTTCACAACAAGGTGAGAAATGGCGCTCTCCTTCAGAATATGGCCTGTGCCATAATCCCCTCGCATCAACCGTGGGACCGTCGGCACTTATAGTCATGTCCCGGTCATGCAGGTTTTACTCATGTTCCTATAGAATTTGCGTCCTGAACATTATGGAAACATAACCATGAAGAGGCAGAGGTACGGCTATGGGTGGGACGGAATCGAGACAGGGCAACAGTGCAAAAGATGACGCCAGGGCTGAGATAACAGTGGTCGGCAGGGTCCAGGGCGTCGGCTTTCGGGGGTTCGCCAGAGGACACGCGACGGCTCTCGGCCTCCGCGGGTGGGTCAGGAACCGCTATGACGGCGCGGTCGAGCTTGTCGTCGAAGGCGAGCGCCACAAGATCGAGCGCTTCGTCGCACTCTTGCGCGAAGGACCGCCGTGGGCCAGGGTGGACAGGGTGGACGTGCGGTGGGTCACATACCAGGGAGAGTTCGCATCCTTTAGCGTCCGGGGATGAGGAGACGAGGACATGAGGGGGTGAGGGGTGAGGGGGTGAGGGGATGAGCGGGCAAGGAAGACGTGTCGGCCCGGGGTCATTCACCTGCAAACCCAACCCGACATAGATAATATGCACGGGATGCGCAAGCGCTGACCAAGTTTGCGGGGCGGGCGCGCGCTGCGCAAGAGAAAGCAGGCGTGCGCGAGGGAAAAAGGAAATCGGCAAGGGGGATGATGTTCGGATGGCCGTCGATGAGGATCTCAGGTGCCTGCGCAAACGTGGCGTCGGACTGGCCCTCGGCTCCGGCGCTGCGAGGGGGCTTGCCCACATCGGCGTGCTGAAAGTCCTAGAGCGCGAGGGAGTCGAGATAAGAGCAATCTCAGGGGCGAGCATGGGTGCCCTCATCGGGGGACTTTATGCGGCAGGAATGCCCCTAGCCGAAATGGAGAAGCATGCGCTTGCTGTGACGAAACGGTCGGTCCTGGCCTGGGTAGATCCCATACCCCCGAAGCAGGGATTCCTCGTCGGGAAGAAGATCCAGGAGCTCTTGCGCTCGTTCATCGGCAACGCGCAGTTTTCGCAGCTTAAGATCCCGCTGGCCGTAGCTGCGGCGGATGTTCTCACGGGCGAGGAGGTCGTCCTTCGTGATGGCAACGTCGTTGACGCCATACGGGCCAGCATCTCCATCCCGGTCGTCTTTGTGCCGGTTCAGCTTGGGCGCAGAATGCTCGTGGACGGCGGCGTGGTCAACCCGGTCCCGGTCGATTACATCCGCCTGCTTGACAGGTCGGCGGTGCCAGTTGCAGTGAGCGTCCTGCCGAAACTTGAGCGTAAGCATGTGGAAAAGCCCGGGACGGTTGACATAATCCTGAACACCCTTGACATCATGCAGATGCGGTTGTTTGAGTTCAGACGCGGCGAGGCGAAGGTGGTGATCGAGCCCGACGTGTCGTTCGCCACGGGCGTGGAGTTCTGGGAGGCGCGCGAGATCATCGCCCGCGGCGAGCAGGCTACGATCGAAGCCCTGCCCAGCATTCGCAAGGCCATAAGCAGGCTGCCGTGGTAGCCCCGAGGGATGCCCCGCCGCTGACAGGCTTTCGGTCGCGAACGGCGGACTCCGCTGCCTCGTATGTACGTCCAGGTCGCTCTCGACGCCCTGAAGGACGTGTGGGAGGGGTTGCCGGTGTTGCACTCTCTCTTTGAGTCACCGGCAACCCAACAACTACTGGAAAACGGACAAGAATTAACGCACCCTCACTTAGAACCACGCTCCAAAGGGACCGAGTGAGACATCAGATGACTCAGCTCTGTTCTGTCCGGCGGCGACGTGCTGGGCGCGCAGGCTGAGCGCGGTGGAAGGAACACTTGGGGACGGGGGCTTGCAAGCAACGAACGATGCAGGGCCGTTGATCCTATACCGTGTATCTGGTAGAATAAGTGCGCGGGTAGAATGAATTCGCGACCCGTTGTGGTGCACGCGACCGAGACATGCGGAGACGTGCGCAGACGGCCAGGGCAGCGTATACACAGATTTCAGGTGCGAGAGTGGCGGAACGGCAGACGCGCCAGACTTAGGATCTGGTGGGTAACCCCCGTGAGGGTTCAAATCCCTCCTCTCGCACCACGCATTTTGCAGCGGTTTTGTTCTCCGGTCTCTCATAGTAGATGCCTCCCGTCGCCAGCTTGGGAACGGATTTGGGAACGACGCCTGGTCGGTCACGCCCGTCGCCCGTCGTTTGCCCCCCGCATGGCGGCATCGAAGGAGCCAACCGCCCCGTGGTCCGCCTCCGTAAACACGTGACTGTGGCTCATGGTGGCCCGGCTCTTCTCGGTCTCTGGCGCATTGACGAGGGTGCCTTTGGTCTTTCTCACGGTCTGCGACCGCCGGCAAGCCCTTCGGTCTCGCCGGCGGGAGCCGCCGCTACGCGTTCAGATTCCACAAAGCCAGGAACATTCTCTCCCCCTTCTTGATGTACCTCTACCAGCACCCCTAGTACCTTTTTGGCGTAATTGCCGCACGGGTACCCGGTTAATGCATATAGCCAACCTCAGGCTTGAACGAGCTTGCGGCTATAGAGTGTGTAATCGGGCGCGCCGTGCCATACAGTCGCCCGGGGGTTGAGGGTTTATAACCAACCAAGTTCGAGACCACAGCAACGACTTTGCGCATGCCGTGCCCGCCCGGACGCTATGCCGTCGAGCGCGTAAGCATCCTGCAGGTTCGAGCTTGGGCACCTATAGGGTCGGTGCCGCGTGTTCACACGCGCGCATGCGCCGGCCAACAGCCGGGGTACGGGTGGTCCTCCGAGGACCAGGTTGCGGGCAGACCTGGTCCCGTGGGGATCAGCCCGGCGCGCAATCTGGATCTCTGGGAACCACCCCTGCCGACCTCCCTCGCCGAAACCCGGCAAGGTGGAGCACCGGGGACCAGATCCCGCGTGAAGATGCTCCTCTGGGGACCAGCTTCGCGCACGTCCTGGTCCCCCCGTGACCAGGACGCCTTGACCGCCAAAAGGGGTGGTCCGTAGGGGACCAGGTTGGCTGCAAGGTTGATCCCCTGGGGACCATCCGCACGCAGATCCTGGTCCCGTGGGGACCACCTGCCTATAGCCGTCTGCGAAAGTAGTTACGTGGGGACCAGGTAGCGCGCGAAGTTGGTTCCCAGGGAACCATCTCAGCGCAGATCCTGGCTACCAGAGGACCAACTCCGGCGTCCTCGTGGTTGAAACGCCAGGAAGGTGGGTCTTTAGTAACCACATCTCGCGCAGGGTTGATCTCTCAGGGACCACCCAAACGCAAATCCTGGTTCCCTGAGGACCACCTGTCTGTGGGCATCTCCAAAAGTGGTTACGTGGGGACCAGATGGCGCGCGAAGTTGATTCCCTGGGGACCATTTCCGCATGGATGCTGGTCACCAGAGGACCGACTCCGACTTCCCACCGGCTGACGCGCCAGGAGGGTAGATCTTTGGTAACCACATTTCGTACGAGGTTGTTCCCCCAGGGACCAGCCACGCAAGGGATCCTGGGAGCCCAGGGAGCACCCAGCGACGAACGTAGCCACGCGGCCACGCGTCGATCATGCTTGACGTAGAAAGAGCTGCCGTGGCCTCATCCAGGAGGCAGTGCTGAGTCCTGTACCTGACCATGTACACCGCCGAGCTCGGAGCTGAACCATGTGCGGGTCGCACGCAGTCGGCTCGGCTACCAAGCGGAGGCATGACGGCATCATCGCTCGACTCCTGTTCTTTATCACGGGTGACAGCACCCCGGACAAGGTCTGGAATGAAATTAACAAGCGACCTCAAGATGCCTTACTTTACCTTATGACCCTCCAGATTACTGGTCTGGGAACTACCGAGTCGACTCGTCCAGCTTGGCCACTAGAAGTCTGCTCCAAAGCCGCCCGTGCCGCGCCCATGGGACAATCGGTACGCCGCCTAGCTGCGAATTTGCGGCATGAGCCTGCCGTGGCCGGAGTCGCGCGCGAGTTTCGGAGCACGCTTCTAGGGGCGCGTGTGACAATAGTGGTGCACAAGGACTGCTACCGGGGCGCAGATGTGAGTGCAAGTGCCAGCATCCCGAGTTGAAGGGAAAGCCCGGCCAATGCATCCCAGAACAAGTCAAGGGATGCCATGGAAATACCAAGGAGCACCCTTGCGAGGAAGAGGAAAAGTAGTCTTAAGCGTTCCAAGGCCGGGGAAAGCGGACACCTACCACCGCCTATTCAACGGGCGTGTGCTCTCTGTTCGTGCCCGGGAGCTCACGTTACCACTGAGGGATTCCGACACATGCCAAAGTCCTCGATCCAGAAGGATTCTCCCGACTCGTGGCGAAATACTGAAGTTGTTGGCGGGGGCAGTGCCCGGTGTTTCCCGTCTGTGCAGCCTGTGCCGCTCAAGCGAAGGTTCCGGTTATCACCCCGTCGATAACTCTTTTGACTCTTGGGAGTAGGCAGAAGCACGCCGGCAAGAAGTCGCCGTGCGTCATGCAGCGAAGCATCGAGGGACGGCAGTTCCCGACCGCTCAAGGCCCGCGAGAGGCGCGGAACGCAGCCCTCCAGAGGACGCTTGGGGCCAGGGGCCAGGGGGGTGAAAGCAGGCCAAGATATAGACAAGCAAGCGACTGACTTGCCTGATGCAAAGTGTACCCGAGGAGAAGCAGGTGCAAGAAGCAAGGGATGCAGCTTGTACAGCTTGTACGGCGACCCCAAAGCAAAGGAGGAGCAATCACCGTGAGAAGATTGATTCAGGCAGTCCTTGGAGTAACCCTCTTGATTCTCTTGACTTCCCTCACAGCGCTTGCCCAGAGCGCCGAACCCATCAAGATCGGAGTCTACGAGCCGATGACCGGCGCGATGGCGGCCGGCGGTCAGATGACCTGGGAGGGCATCGCACTCGCCCACGAGATGCAGCCCACCGTCCTCGGAAGGCCCATCAAGCTTATTCTGGTGGACAACAAGAGCGACAAGGTTGAATCCGCCAACGCAGTGGCCCGCCTCGTCGAACAGGAGAAGGTCGTCGCGATCATAGGAAGCTACGGGAGCTCGAACTCCATCGCCGGCGGCGATGTCGCCGAGAAGGCCGGCATCCCGATGGTGACCGACTCCGCCACGAATCCCCTCGTGACACAGGGCAAGAAGTTCGTGTTCCGCGCGTGCTTCATCGACCCATTCCAGGGCGAAGTGATGGCCAAGTACGCGTTCCATAACCTCAAGCTCACAAAGGTGGCCATCCTGAAGGACGTGGCGCAGGACTACTCGGTGGGTCTCGCCAACTACTTTAAGAAGACCTTCACAAAGCTCACCGGAGACCCCAAGAGCGTGGTTGCCGAGGTGGCGTACCAGACCGGCGACCAGGATTTCACCGCCCAGCTTACCCAGGTGATATCCTCTAAAGCTGAGGCGCTCTTCGTCCCGGGCTATTTCGGAGACGCCGCCCTCATAGCCAAGCAGCTCCGCCAGCTCGGTAGCAAAATCCCGATACTCGGCGGTGACGCTCTCGACGCGCCGGAACTCATGAGCATCGGCGGCAAGGCGGTGGAAGGCGTGACCATCAGCTCCTTCTACAGCGCGGAGGCGCCTGCCAACGAGGTAGCGAGGAAGTTCGTCGCGGCCTATAAGAGCAAGTACGGCAAGACGCCGAATGCCAACGCAGCCCTTGGGTTCGACACGTACAACATGGTTGTCGATGCCATTCGCCGGGCAGGCTCGACCGACCCCAAGGCGATCAGAGACGCCCTTGCGACCACCAAAGGCTTCATCGGGGTAACAGGATCGATTACCATCGATGAGAACGGCGATGCCACAAAGGACGCCGTGATCCTCCGGGTCGAGAACGGGGTATTCCGTTACGTGACCACGATCCATCCCTAGTGCCACAGCTTGTCGTTGGGGTTATCGCGGGTTCCAACCAGCAGGAACCAGCAAGGACGGATTCCGCCAGGGGGAACGCATGACAGTCGCCATCCGGCTGCGCGGTACGCAGGCACGCGTGGCTGTCTGAAAAAGCACAGCAACTCTGGGGGCGGGTATTACCGCCCCCGGAAGCTGTCGGCTACTGGGGAGGTGGAGTCTTGACCTGGGTTGTCTTTCTGCAAAACGTGGCTAACGGGCTATCGCTCGGCAGCCTGTACGCGCTCGTAGCTATCGGGTATACAATGGTGTACGGCATTCTGAGGCTAATCAATTTCGCACACGGTGACATCTTCATGCTGGGCGCATACGCCCTCTTCTATCTCGTGCTCGTCTTCACCCTCCCGTGGTGGCTGTCGTTCATCATCGCTATCGTCATAACGGCCATAATGGGCGTCCTGGTGGAACGAGCAGCATACCGTCCTTTGCGGAATGCGCCTCGCATCTCGGCTCTGATCTCTGCGATAGGTGTGTCGTTCTTCCTGGAGAACGTGGGCCTTGTGGTGTTTGGAGGCCGCCCGAAACCTTTCGCTGTGCCTCAGTTCTTCACCCAGGACTATAGCATAGGCGCGGTGCGGATCATGAACCTGACGTGGGTGATCCCGGTTCTTTCAATGGCTCTTCTTCTGGGCCTCATGTATCTTGTTTACCGCACCAAAGCGGGGTTGGCAATGAGAGCCATATCCCATGACATGGAGACGTCCAGGCTGATGGCCATCGACGTGAACAGGACGATCTCCCTGACGTTCGCCGTCGGCTCCGCGCTGGCCGCAGCAGGCGGGATAATGTGGGCGTTGAAGTACCCGCAGATCAACCCCCTCATGGGTATCATCCCAGGCCTGAAGGCCTTCATCGCGGCGGTCCTGGGCGGCATCGGCAGCATTCCCGGGGCGATGCTCGGTGGGTTCCTCCTCGGGATGATGGAGATCATGCTCGTTGCGTTCTTGCCCGCCCTGTCGGGTTTCCGCGACGCATTCGCCTTTCTCGTCCTCATCGTGATTCTGCTGGTAAAGCCCTCGGGGCTGATGGGCCAGGAAGTAAAGGAAAAGGTGTAAGCCATGGCAGGAGCTATAGAACACGTCTTTTTGTATCGTGACCCTTCTGTTGTCGCCCGACGCGCCCGCCTGAGGCTTGCGTGCAACCTGGTCAGCCTCGCGCTGGCGGCCGTCGTCGTGCACTGGCTCCAGCACAACCTGGGTGACTACCCGCTTCGGATCCTGAACCTCGCGGCCATCAACGTGATCCTTGCAGTGAGCCTTAACCTCATCTACGGGTTCACCGGGATGTTCTCACTCGGGCACGCGGGATTCATGGCAGTCGGTGCCTACGTCGCCGCACTGCTGACGCTTCCCCAGGCGACCAAGGACGTGATCTTCCTGATGGCTCCGCTGGCATGGCCGTTCAACGTGCTCTCGGCACCGCCCATCGTTGCCGTGGTGGCAGGGGGCATCGTGGCGGGTCTTGCCGCCTTTCTCATCGGGCTTCCCGTCCTCAGGCTCCGCGGCGACTACCTGGGCATAGCCACCCTCGGGTTCGCAGAGATAATCCGGGTTGTTGCCAATAATATCCCGTCCATCACCAACGGAGCGCTCGGCCTCAAGGGTATTCCGAACTTCGCCAACAATCTCTGGTGGACGTGGGGCTGGGCGGCTTTCACCGTCTGGTTCATCGCGAGGCTCGTAGGCTCGGTGCACGGCAAGGCTCTCCTCGCCATCCGCGAGGATGAGGTGGCGGCCGAGATAATGGGAGTACGCCTCACCTACCACAAGATGATCTCTTTCGTAACGGGCGCAGTGTTCGCAGGCATAGGCGGAGCCCTCCTTGGGAGCCTCATCACCACCATCGACCCGAAGACCTTCGGCTTCATGCTGACGTTCAACATACTCATCATTGTGGTGGCCGGAGGACTCGGCAGCATAACCGGGTCGGTCATAACAGCGCTGCTCTACACGGTTCTTCTCGAGGCCCTGAGGCCCATAGAGGCGGGATGGCGTCTGGGCCCGCTTGCGGTCCCGGAGATCCCCGGGCTGCGCATGGTGGTGTTCTCCCTCGTGCTGCTGGTGATAATCCTCTTCTATCAGAGAGGGCTTTTCGGCGGCAGGGAGTTCTCGTGGGATTGGCTTATCCGCAAGCTGGAACGAGCCGCGGCGGGCACGGCCGCCACGGCAGGCGCCGTGGAACGAAGGACAGGGGCTACAGCCGATGCAGGCGCTGAGTCGGAAGCGCAGGCAACGAGGCCCGGCGGCGGATGGAGCAGCACGGCCGGCCGAGGGACGGAGACCGGCGGGAGAGGCGGCGCTTCGAAGAGAGCGCCGAAGGGGACTTGAGGGAAGGACGTGAGAGCATTGGCGGCTACAGACGTGCTTCGTCTTGACCACATAACGATGAGATTCGGGGGCCTTCTCGCTGTCAGCGACTGCAACCTGGCCATGGCCCGCGGCGAGCTGGTGGGTCTCATAGGGCCGAACGGCGCCGGAAAGACCACGGTTTTCAACGTGATCACCGGGGTCTACAAGCCAACGTCAGGGCGTGTGCTCTTCGAAGGACGCGACATCACGGGGATGAGGCCCGATCTCGTATGTGGCCTGGGCATCGCGCGCACCTTCCAGAACATCCGGCTCATGAAATCGCTCAGCGTGGTGGACAACGTGCTCATCGGCCACAGGGTTCACATGCGCTCCTCGCTTGGCAGCGCGGTCCTCCGCCTCCCTGGATACGTGCGTGAGGAGAATCTGCTCTATGAAGAGTCCCTGAAGCTGCTGGACGACCTCGGTCTGCTGAAATACAAGGATACTCCGGCAGGAAGCCTTCCCTATGGGGAGCAGCGCCGGGTGGAGATCGCCCGCGCCCTTGCTACAAGACCGCGCATCCTGCTCCTGGACGAGCCCGCGGCGGGCATGAACCCGTACGAAAGCCAGATGCTGGTGAAGTTCATCAGGGACGTGCTCACCAGGTTCAATCTTACCATCCTCCTCATCGAGCACGACATGAGCGTCATTATGGAGGTCTGTGATCGTATCATGGTTCTCGACCACGGCGAGACCATCGCCGAGGGCACGGCAGCGGAGATCCAGGCCAACCCGCGCGTCATTGAAGCATACCTGGGGGTCGGGTATAAACATGCTGGAAATTACTGATCTCAATGTGTTTTACGGCGGCATACACGCAGTCAAGGGCGTTTCCATGCGCGTCGAGCCGGGCCAGATCGTGACGCTCATCGGCGCGAATGGGGCTGGCAAGAGCAGCACCTTGCGGGCCATCGCCGGGCTTGTTCAACCTCGTAGCGGCAGCATCCGGTTTCGTGGCAAAGAGATCGTCGGACGACCCACCGAGGCCATCATCAAGTCAGGCCTCACCCTGGTGCCGGAGGGGCGGAGGATCTTCCCTAATCTAACGGTGCGGGAGAACCTCGATCTCGGCGCCTTCGGGCGCAACGATCGCACCGGAATAGCGAAGGACCTCGAGTGGGTTTTCGAGCTTTTCCCGCGCCTCAAGGAGAGACAGCAGCAAAAAGCGGGCACCTTGTCTGGCGGCGAGCAACAGATGCTTGCGCTCGGGCGCGCGCTCATGTCTCGGCCGACGCTGCTCATGATGGACGAGCCTTCGCTGGGACTGGCACCCGTCCTCATCGAGAGCATCTTTGAGGTGATCCGGAAGATCAGGGCTGAGGGAACGACGATCTTGCTCATCGAGCAGAACGCCTTCGCCGCTCTGAGTGCCGCCGATGTCGGGTACGTCCTCGAGAACGGAAGAATTGTCCTTGCAGGGACGGGCGCTGAGCTTCTTGCCAACGAGGACATTCAGGCTGCTTACCTGGGCAAGAGAAAGGCATAAGGAAAGCGCGGAGGCGTGAGGAGCGGGAAGGGGAAGAGTCGGCGGCGCCGTGAAGGTCGGGCGCCGTCACTCATACATATAGCAGGACAGCTAAGTGAGGGTGCAGAAATGCTCCTGACTTCTGGGAGGGGGCGCCGGTGACTCAAAGAAAGAGTACAACACCGACAACCCAATAACTACTGGAAAAGGGACAAGAACTAACGCACCCTCACTTAGGAACGAGCGAAAGATGTAGTGAAGGACGGTGGAAATGGACATGCATACACTCGGTTACATCGATCCTGAGCTTGCCAGCGCGATAGACGGAGAGCTTCGGCGTCAGGACAACACCATCGAGCTCATCGCCTCTGAGAACATCGTGCCCCCTGTGATCCTCGAGGTCCAGGGATCAATCCTCACAAACAAGTATGCCGAAGGCTACCCGGGGCACCGCTACCACGGAGGCTGCGAGTACATGGACGCGGTGGAGTCCCTCGCCATTGAGCGGGCGAAGCGCCTCTTCGGCGCGGAGCACGCCAACGTGCAGCCGCACTCGGGCGTCAATGCGAACCTCGCGGTGTTCGTGGCAATGTTGAAGCCGGGTGACGTCATCCTGGGAATGGACCTCAAGCAGGGAGGGCACCTGTCCCACGGAAGCGCCGTCAACGTCTCGGGGAAGTACTACCAGACCTTCGCGTATGGACTCGACCCCCGGACGGAGCGCATCGACTACGACCAGGTGCGGGACCTCGCCATGCGCCACCGGCCACGCCTTCTCATCGCGGGGGCAAGCGCCTACCCGAGGGTCATCGACTTCGCGCGCTTCCGGGAGATCGCCGACGAAGCGGGAAGCTTGCTGCTGGTTGACATGGCACACATAGCTGGCCTCGTGGCGGGAGGAGCCCATCCAAGCCCGGTGCCGTACGCTGACTTTGTCACGTCCACGACCACGAAAACCCTGCGCGGGGCGCGGGGCGGGTTCATCCTGTGCCGCGCGGAATACGCGAAGGCGATCGACAGTGCGATCTTCCCCGGCATCCAGGGAGGACCCATCATGCAGAACGTGGCAGCGAAGGCGCTCACCTTCAAGCTGGCAGCGACCGCCGAGTTTCGGGCATACGCCGCGCAGATCGTGAGGAACGCTCAGGCGATGGCCGCGCGCTTCCAGGAGCGCGGCTTGAGGCTGGTGACGGGTGGGACGGATAACCACCTGATGCTCCTCGACCTGCGCGACCTTGCGGACCGGGGCGTGACGGGCCACAGCGCGGAGCAGGCGCTTGCCGAGGTCGGCATCGCAGTCAACAAGAACCTCATACCGGGCGACCCCCAGAAGCCGACGGTAACGAGCGGGGTGCGCATCGGGGCGGCGGCCATCACCTCAAGGGGGTTCAAAGAGGACGAGGCGGCAGCCGTCGCAGACATCATCGCGGACATCCTCCTGACTCCATCTGACGCCACAAGCGAACGGGCGCGTCGGGTGGTTCGCGACCTGTGTAAGAAGCATGCGATATACCAGAGCTAAGTGAGGGTACACAAATGCTCCCGGCTTTTGGGAGGGGTTGCCGGTGTCGCACTCTCTCCTTGAGTCACCGGCGACCCAGCAACCACTGGAAAACGGACTAGAATTAACGCACCCTCACTTAGCTCCCGGGATCTGGGCCGGGGGACGCTGGTACGCCGCGCATAGTGGAAGCGGCTGCGCGCCGCCTGGCCGCTCCGCTCGAACGGCGGTCAAAGCTGCTGGCGGCGCAAAATCCTTCCACAGAACGGCCATCGAGAAGGAGGACTGGCCCGGGACAGGACGAATTATTATGCGTGATATCGCCTCCGCGGGGGAAGCGCACGTATCCGGAGGGGTACCCACACAAGAAGTCCATCGAAGGCACGAGAACCACATGGGGCGGATGAACGCGCGTGGACCCCGGCGAGAGGAAGAGATCGACAGGAGGTGCTTGAGAAGTGAGAGGTTGTCGGTCAAGATTGTGTCTTGTCTTTCTGGTGATGGTTCTTGGGTTGGGGCTGGGGACCTCGGCGTTCGCCGCGAAAGAGCCGATCCGCATAGGCCTCCAGGCGCCGATCACGGGGCAGTGGGCGTATGAAGGTGAGATGGCGCTGAATTGCGTGCAGATCGTGGCGGACGAAATCAACGCGAAGGGTGGTGTCCTGGGGCGTCCAATCGAGATCGTCCCCGGCGACGACCAGTGCAGCCCCAAGCAGAGCGCGCTGGTCGCGCAGCGTATGCTGAGCGAGAAAGTAGTTGCGGTGATAGGCACCTATGGCTCGTCTGTAACTGAGCCGGCAGCAACGATTTATGAGAGGGCGGGGCTTCTCAACATCGCGTACGGGTCCACGGCGGAGCAGCTCACGGCCCACGGGTGGAAGTTCTTCTTCCGCACGTGCTTCCGCGACGACCGCCAGGGCGCTTTCTTCGCGCAGTTCGTAAACGAGACCCTCAAGCTCAAGAGGGTGGCCATCCTGCATGACAACACCACGTTCGCAAAAGGACTCGCCGAGGCGGCGCGTCGCTCGCTTGAGCAGGCGAAGAAGGCGGAGATCGTGTTCTACGACGCCGTGACGCCGGGCGAGAGAGACTTCACGCCCGTCCTCAGCCGCATGCAGGCCACCAAGCCTGAGGTGGTGTACTACACGGGCTATTATCCGGAAGCCGGCCTCATCATCAGGCAGATGAGGGACCTCGGCAGCAAGGCGGTTTTCGTAGGCGGCAACGCGGCGATCAACGACGAGTTCATCAGCATCGCGGGCCTCGAGATAGCGAAGGGCGCCCTGATGACGCAGGAGCCGATGCCGACCGACCTGCGCTATCCTGAAGCGAAGCCCTTCCTCGACGAGTACGTACGTCGCCATAAAGCGCCGCCGAGCAGCCCCTGGCCTGTTTACGCGGCAGACGCGCTCAAGGTCATCGCTGCCGCCATCGAGGCGACAAAGTCCACTGATTCGAAGGTCCTCGCGGACTACATCCGGAACAGGATGAAGGACCTCCCCGGTATCACCGGCCCCATCTCGTTTGATGACGCAGGTGACCGTGAAGGAGCCATCTACCTGGCGTACGAGGTGACCGCTGACGGGAAGTTCAAGCCATACCAGCCGTGACGCCAGGCGTCCCTGGCACCGGGCGCGCGGCGTAGAGGGCAGCTTGTCCGCGCCCTAAGACATGGCATCCGGAATGGAGGTGGCGGCACGGAGGCCTGCCTGCAAGGCGGGGTCTCCGTGCCGAAGGTATGGCTTTGTTTATAGAACAGCTCGTCAACGGCCTCACGGTAGGGGCAGTGTACGCCCTGGTCGCGCTGGGCTACACGATGGTCTACGGCGTGATGCGGCTCATCAACTTCGCCCACGGCGACCTCTTCATGCTAGGATCATACCTCGGGTTCACTCTGCTCGTGAGCACGTTTGTGGGTAGTGCCCTGCCCCTGTGGGCCGCGCTCATCGTGACCGTGGTTGTGTCAGCCATGGGGATCGCTGTCCTCGGAGTGCTGGTAGAGCGTGCAGCCTACCGCCCGCTCCGTCGGTCGAATCGCCTGACGGCGGTTGTGTCGGCCATGGGGGTTTCGATCTTCCTGCAGAACGCGGCCATGCTCATCTGGGGTCCGCGCTACCGAGCGTATCCTCCGTGGGCCGTCCCTGATCTGCGGTGGGAGATCGGCGCCGTCCACATAGGGTTCATGCAGGTGCTGATCCTGGTGGTGTCCATTCTTTTGATGGCGGGCCTGTACCTTTTCGTCCAGTGCACAACAGTGGGGGCGGCCATCCGCGCCACGGCCATCGACCACGACACCGCAAGGCTCATGGGCATCGACGTGGACCAGATCATCCGGCTTATCTTCATCATCGGGCCCGGGCTAGGCGCGGTGGCGGGCGTGCTGCTCGGGCTGTACTACCGGCAGATTCACTTCACGGTCGGGTGGTCGTACGGCCTGAAAGCCTTCACCGCGGCAATCCTTGGGGGTATCGGGAACATACCAGGAGCCATGGTGGGCGGCCTACTGCTAGGAATCCTGGAGATGCTTGGCGCAGGCTACATCTCGGCCGCGTGGAAGGACGTGTTCGTGTTTCTCATCCTGATCCTGCTTCTCATCTTCCGGCCCACCGGCCTGCTGGGCGAACGCGTCGCCGAAAAGGTTTAGCGCGGGGTCCTCATTGCGAGCGCGGGTCCGACCGTATCCGGTCGTGGTGGGTTCGGTGGGCTCGCCGCGGTTCATCGGGACGGAGCAGGAAAGGGGCAACAGGCTCAGGAGAAGGGTAGGAGGCAGAGAGCAGCCCCGGCGGTTTTCGCAGTTCAAGTAGGGGAGGAGTGTAGAACGTGGCATTGTTGCGTCTCGGACCCGGGCCTGCACCGGGACGCCGTAGATCGGTATCCGGAGTGTCCGGAGTGTCCGGAGTGTCCGGACTTGTCGGCCGCTACTCGGCCTGGGCGGTAGGAGCCGTCGCTGTGGCTGCGATGGTCTTCCCGATGGTTGTGAGCGACTACTGGATCGATGTCGCCGTCTTCTGGGGCATCTACGTGCTTCTCGGCCTCAGCCTGAACATCATAGTGGGCGAAGTCGGCCTTTTCGACATGGGTCACATGGCCTTCTTCGCCATCGGGTCATACACGACAGCCATCCTGAGCGGGCGGTTCGGTATCTCGCTCTGGCTGCTCTTGCCGCTGAGCGGGATCGTGGCCGGGCTAGCCGGTTACGTACTGGCGCGGCCCATCATCCACCTTCGAGGGGACTACCTCCTCATCGTGACGATAGGCCTCAACGAGATGATCCGCATCAGCCTCCTCAACAACCCCTGGGGGCTCACGGGCGGCCCGAACGGCATCATCATGCTGGACCAGTTCCGGATATTCGGGCTTGTGATACAGAAGCCCATGCACTTTTACTATCTGGTCTGGGCGTGCGTTGCGGCAAGCATGTTCGCCCTTGTGCGGCTGCAGCGCTCACGCATCGGCCGCGCGTGGAACTGCATCCGGGAGGATGAGGTGGCGGCCGAGGCCATGGGCATAGATGTTCGGTCGGCCAAGCTCCTGGCGTTCACCCTCGGGGCGGGCCTTGCGGGCGCGACGGGGACCATCTTCGCCGCCAAGCTGGTGGTCATATCGCCCGAAAGCTTTACATTCATGGAGTCGGTAATACTGTTCTGCATCGTGGTCCTGGGGGGCATGGGATCGATCCCCGGCGTGGTCCTCGGATCGGCGGCTATGCTGGTGCTCCCTGAGATCCTCCGGAACTTCGCCCAGTACCGCATGTTATTCTTCGGCGCCGCCATGGCGCTCATGATGATCTTCCGTCCCCAGGGGCTCTGGCCCAGCAAACGCTGGACGACGAAGCTGCAGGAAGGTGAGAGCGAGTGATGACCGGCGCGGGCAGTGAAGGCAGAGCGAGCGGTACGTGCAGTGCTCACAGCGCGCACGGTGCGCGTGGCGAGCGCGGAGCAGACAACGGGATCCTTCTCCAGTTGAGGGGAGTGAGCAAGCGATTCGGCGGGCTCCGCGCCGTGGACGCCTTCGACCTTGACGTGCGCGAGGGCAGCATCACAAGCCTCATTGGGCCGAACGGCGCCGGGAAGACGACCGTGTTCAACCTCATCACAGGCATCTACCGCCCCGATGAGGGGAGGATCACGTTTGCCGGGCGCGAGCTTGTCGGCAAGCTGCCGCACCAGGTTGCGGAGGCGGGCATCGCACGCACCTTCCAGACGCTCCGGCTCTTCGAAAACCTGACATGCTTCGAAAATGTCCTGGCAGGCCAACACTGCAGAGGCCGGGCAGGGGTGGCGGCATCGATCTTCAGGACCGCGGGCCAGCGCAGGGAGGAGGAGCGTATGAGGAGCGAGGCTGAGCGCTGCCTTCGCCAGATGGGCCTGTGGGGATGCCGCGATGAGCTTGCGCGCAACCTGCCGTACGGCAACCGGAGGCGGCTCGAGATAGCGCGAGCTCTCGCCACGAGGCCGCGTCTCCTTATCCTGGATGAGCCTGCCGGCGGCCTAAACGAGGAAGAGACGGCCGGGCTCATGGACCTCATCGAGGAGATCAGGGGGTCGGGGATCACGGTCTTCCTCATCGAGCACGACATGCAGGTGGTCATGGGAGTATCCGACCTCGTTGCCGTTATGGACAACGGACAAAAGATCAGCGAAGGGACCCCAGAGGAGGTCCAGCAGGACCCCCGCGTGGTGGAGGCGTACCTTGGAACCGAGGACGACACCGACGAGATGGAAGAGGCCGACAAGATGGGAGAGTCCAACGAGTCCAGCATGAGCGAGACTGAACAGATCGGCAAGACCGGTAACGCCGGATGTGGCGGTGACCGTGATGCCGGTCGCGTAAGGACGGATTGGCATGAGCCTGCTTGAGCTTGAGGACGTCCACATATCATACGGAAACATCGAGGCCGTGAAGGGCATCAGCCTCAGCGTCGAGGAAGGAGAGATCGTAACCCTCCTCGGGGCCAACGGCGCGGGCAAGACCACAACCCTTCGGGCCATCTCCGGACTCTTGCGCCCGCGTGCCGGGCGAATCCGGCTAGGTGGTCAGGAGATTCAGTCCCTGCCGGCGCACAAAATAGTGGAGCTTGGAGTCGCACACGTGCCCGAGGGGCGCCGCGTCTTCGCCACGCTCACGGTTGAGGAAAACCTCAACCTGGGAGCCTATAAGTACCGCCAGGATTCTGCCCGGGTGCAGGCGGGGCGCGAGCGGGCGTACCGGCTGTTCCCGAGGCTCGCGGAGCGCCGAGGCCAGCTCGCTGGGACGCTGTCGGGAGGCGAACAGCAGATGCTCGCCATCGCCCGGGGCCTCATGGCCGATCCGAAGGTGCTTCTTCTGGACGAGCCGTCGCTGGGACTTGCGCCCAAGCTGGTGCAGGAAATCTTCCGCACGATTCGGGAGATCAACCGGCAGGGCGTGACCATCCTGCTCGTCGAGCAGAACGCGAGGATTGCACTGCGCGTCGCGCACAGGGCCTACGTGCTCGAGACCGGGCGGATCGTGCTCGCCGGCCCGTCGCGAGAGCTCCGGCAGGACCCCAGGGTCCAGCAGGCGTATCTCGGGATGGGGCGCAGGCGTGCCGCAGGTCGCCGGCCCGCGCAGGCAGGGCAGGGAAACGCCGCCGTGGTGTCATCGTAAGGAGCTGGTCTACTGTCGCTCGCGAAGCCAGTTCCGCTCAACGAGTTGCTTGACAGTAGTAAAGGCCCGCAGGCGCGGCAAGACCCTGAAACCTCCTGACTGTGAGAGGAAATTGCCGACGATCGTGACCGGGGGAAAGTCCCCCATCTCGACCACGCACATGGCGAGGCCCGAGAAGCGTCTTCTAGGAGTCTTGCCGCTCACAAGCGCGGCGATATTCCCCGCAACCACGAGGGACTGCAGGTGAGCGACGGCGCCTGATTTCGGGACAGACCCGCCGCGCGGCATCGGGATATCGGTGACGTCCCCGATGGCAAAGACCCGATCCTCTCCACCCCTCGGGTTGTCCATGGTTGACAGCGAAAGATAGTGCGGGTCCACCCTCAGGAACCCGTCCTTCCCCGAGGAGAGGCCAGCCTGTTTCACAAAGTCGGGGACCCGGATCGGCGGGATAAACACGAGGATATCGTATGCCACGCGACCTTCAGTGAACACAGCGAGCCGGCGGCCCCGCTCCACAGCCTCGAGGTGCCAGTTCCCGTGGTATGACACCCCGCGACGCTCCATCGCGCGCACAGTTGTCCTGCCCACGGCGGCGCCTGCAGCCTCGAAAGGCAGCGTCTCTGGCGAGAACACGCTTATCGAGAACCTCTTTCTCTTGCCCGCCCTGCGCAGGACGCGGTCGAGGATCATGGCGGTCTCGACGGGCACCGGCGGGCACTTGTGCGGACCGGTCGGCGCAACTACGAGGATGTCTCCGCGTTCGGCCGTTTCCAGAGCACCGCGTAGACCGAGGATCCCGTCAATAGAGAAAAGGTTGAAGACCGGCCCCGAGGTCCGGGCCGACCCGGATGTCATCGGGTGCACGGGCACGTCCACCAGGCCTGGGACGCGTTCAGGAGCGTGCTCTGCCCCAGGCGCCAGGACCAGGAAGTCATAGGGCACCTGCTCTCGCTCGCATTTCACGACGCGACGCGCCATGTCGATGTCCTGAACGGTGTCGTGGATAAGTGTGATGCCTCGCCGCCTGATGGCGTCTAGGCTCCTCGTGATGTCCTTCGGCGTCCGCCGGCCCTTGAGTATCCAGAGGAGAGACGGGTAGAACCCCTGAACCATCTCGCGCTCCACCACAACCACCTGATGCCCCGGCGCAAGCCCTTTGCGCAGGCTTATCGCAGCCGATAGACCACCGATGCCCGCCCCCACAACTACCACGACTGCCATGCTTCTTGAAGACCTCCTCGGACGGTACAACTTCTGGTTCCTTGCTTCAGTAAGTATTCCCCGAGACTCGCCAGGCCTGTCACAGGCATCATGCAACTGATGAATACGTAACCTGTTTGCAGGAAATCGCCGACCGTTAGCGAATAATCCGACATTGACATCGGTGTTCGATCGTGGCTAGGTTGGCACGGCTGGAACTGCCGAAGGTTGGAGAAGCGGGGGGCACGAATCCGATGTGGAAGATGGTTCTTGAGCAGGGACGAGAGGAGTGAGGCAAGTGTCCGGGCTCGCCGGTGAGCACCCGCGGAGCAAGGGGGAGAGCGGCACGGTGTTTTTGGCTGTGCTCGTGGCCGTCGCCGTGCTCGGAGTCCTTGCAGCCGCAGCGATGACCATCGCGGCGAATGCCTACAAAGCGTCAACCTGGGCGCGGGACAGGGCGAAAGCTCTCTATGCAGCCGAAGCGGGAATCAACCGGTGGCTTTTCCTTTGTGATAGTGGGGAGGCCACCCTATCAGATCTTGATGGTAGCATAGACGGCGTCGCCTACACTGTCAGCTGTGCCCAGAGCTCTGATGATGCCTCCGTATACCTCCTTCGTTCCTCCGCCAGCACGGGATGGCACACCTGCGAGGTCTCAGTAGCGGCGAAAAGCTCGCCGGAGGCATGGCAACACGTGGTATTCGCGGGTGGCAACATCGAGAAGGAGTCTAAGGTCGAGCTTAACCCTGAGAGTGGCCCCAATGGGCCGGTGGCCGGAGTGTTGCCGCCTATGCCCGACTGGGACAAGTACAGGAACCTGCTGGAACCCGACCTCTTGTGGACCATTCCGAGTGTCATGCCTGGCGAGCCTATCAACGGCGAGGTGAAGAACCTGCCCGGACCAGGACCACACTATTACGAAAACGAGCACATCAAAACAGTGAGCAATATCACTGGGGACCTCTACCTCAGGAACTGCACTGTGGACAAGATCGTCGGTCCGATCCGGGGCAACCTCTTCATAAGCGGGGGAAAGGTGGGCCCCGTAACCGGCGACATATTGGGGTCGGTTTACATTGAAGACGCTGACGTGTCCGAAACCAATATTGGGGACGCAGATACAGTCATTCGTGGCGACATCGAGATAAGGGTGCCCTTCACTGGCTCCTCCGGTCCCAAGCGCGGTGGCGGCGCGGACGGTGACGGCATTACAGTTATGGGCAGGGTAGAGGGTACAGTCTTTCTCGAGGGTTGCAGTCTGACAGTTAAGGGCGCTACCGTGTGTGGCTCGCTCTATACATCCAAGGGTGTTACTCTGACAGATGGTTGTACGATAGATAGTGGTATCTTCATCGAAGGAGATGTCGTGGTCTGGGATGAGGTAGTGGTTGGCCACAGGGAGAACCTGCCGGCGATCATGGCTCAGGAAGATGTGGAGATCATGGGAGGCAAAGGATCCAAAGCCGGCATCCTTTCTGTCGACGGGGTTGTGTGGGTAGGCGGTGAGGTCCAGGCACACGGCGCGACCCTTAAGGTCGAGACAGGATGCGTTGCTGTACTGGGTAGAGTCCATCTCACAGGGAGCGGAGGTCATAAGCTTCACTATGATTATGGCTTGCTTGACCCGAGGAATCAACCGCCTCACTTCACCGGCGGAAAGACGAGGCTCTCTCTGCTTCGCGACACATGGAGAAGCTCGTACCAGTCTGCAGAATAGACGCGTCCCTCCACCCGGCGGCGTGCATGGAGGGCCACAAGGTGGCCCAGGGAGCGGCCCGCACAGCAAGGGCTCGTGGACATCGGGCATGACCCTTATCGAGGTGCTCATCGCCCTGGTCATCGTATCGGCGGCGATCATCCCACTTATGGGCGTCTTGGGAATGGGCGTGGGAGGGGCCGCACGTGCAGATGAGATGTCATATGTCACTGACCTTGCCCGTGAATGGATGGAGGACGTCAAGACCGCGGGCACACAGGACCTTGAAGCGGGCACTGTCACGTGGGTTGTTTCCCGCGCAGGAGAAGGGGGCAGCAGGCACACCCAGTACGAAGTTGTCAGGGCTGTGACAGCCGTCGATACGGCGGGAGCGAACAGCTTGTGGCTCGTCACGGTGAGTGTGCACCGGTATCCAAGGCCCGAGCCAGCTGAGTACGGCAAGTTGCTCGTGAGTCTGAGTACTTATCTATATGCAGGTGGGCTTTGAGGAGCAGCGGCCGCAGGGCACTTCCGACCGTTTCCTCAGGCTCAGGCTGGGGCAGCGAAAGACGCGCAAGGAACGCCTGATACCTGGGTCTTGGGTTGCGTGAGGAGCGTAGCAAAGTGAACGGAACTGGGGAGAAGCTGGTTATTCTACAGATTTCGCATAATCGGCCTGGACTGGACCAGCGTGGGCTGACGCTGGTCGAGGTGACGATGGTTCTCGCGGTGATCCCAATCGTGCTCGGCATCGCGTACGGGGCTCTCACGGTGGGTGCACGCGCCTGGGCGATATCCCGGGACATCATGTTCCTGGCAGGGGAAGCGTCCAGAGTGGTGGAACAGATAACCACTGACGCAAGAGGAGCGCGTCAAGTCCTGGATGGCTCCGATGACAGGACCCTGAGGCTTGTTGACCAGCGCGGAGACGAGGTCGAGTACGCGTTCAGCTTGGCGGTTTCGGACGACGGTAGTTCTCGTGGTGGTACCATACGTCGGAACGGGCTCCCCATTCTGCATGAGGGCGCGCATGTCCTGTCGTGCGTTTTCACGTATTATGGTGCGGACGGCTCCCCTGTGCAGGCGGGGTCCCAGTTGGACTATGCTGACGCGGCACAGGCTACAGGAGTGGAGGTAAGCCTCTCCCTTGGCTCGGGTACCAGGACCTTCGCAACACGTTCCTTTGTCGCCTTACGTAGCCGCTGACAGACTCGCATTTGGCCTTTCTGCACAGGGCTCAGAGATCACTGGAAGGCGGCACGCAGGGCCTCTGTCTGCCGGACCAGGCCCGCGAGAATGGCCATCGGGCTTCATTGTTCGGCGAAGGCGCACCTGCGACGTACGAGTCGTGTTTCGCTCCCAAAAGCCTGTAAGCCTCGGGCGCTCATAATGCTGGCCACACCCGCGCGAGTTCGAGGCGAAGCCCGGGAAAACACCTCAGCCTGACAGTCTCCCGACCCCGGTGAAGCAGCGTCTCCTCATACGAACCGGGACCAGCCAGGACCATCTCCTCGAGAACACGCATCTCAGGGTCGAGAATCCAGATGTGTGGCACGCCGAACCTGCAGTATCGGGGGATTTTCTCGCTGCGGTCGCGCTTTGCATTCGACGGCGACAGCACCTCGACCACAAGGTCGGGAGCACCGAAAATGGCCGCCATCCTCACGATCGCGGAGCGCTCCGGTCGAACCCACACAATGTCGGGTTGGAGCACCTCGACCTGCTCCTCGGGATCGAGGATGACGTCTACCGGTGACGGCAGCAAGATGCCCCCGGCCATCCTGTCCATATGATCTCTGAGAAGGTGAAAAAGGTTGGCTACGACCTGCTGGTGCAGGGTCGTCGGAGCAGGCTCGGCCACCAGCATGCCCGAGAAAACCTGATAGCGACGTCCGTCATCCAGCGCAGCATAGTCGCTGTAGGTGACGCGGCGCCAGCCACGGGGGTCATTACTTACCAGGCCCGCCTTTGGTATGGCGTCCCGGGTCTCCGCCAGGGAATCAGATGGACCTCTACTCACCGGTTCTGCATGCCTCGTCCCCATGAACGCTCACCTCTCGCCACCGGGCCGCCTCCACAATCGTGGACCCGATCACCCGATGCTTCACATGGCGAGGCCACCTCAAGTATAACACGCCGCACCTGGGGTGGCAAGAAGTGGCAGCGCAAAGGTGCCCCGTGTAAAACGCTGCCTGTGCAAAACCAGGCGAGACTGCCCCGTGGCAGGAATCGAGGGCCAAAATCCACTGTTGACAACGGAGGAAAGATGTTGCTAGAATAGGAGCAACCGGAGCCGTAGACGGAGCCGGAAGCGAGAACTGAAACACAGAGCAGCGCAAAGGCGTTGAAGGGGAAGGTCGCCACGGAAGGCCCTTATCCGGAGCGAGCGGGGGACGGTGCAAGCCCCGCGGAGATGGGTGTGGCGAGTGGGCCCCAGAGTCGCAGGCTGAAAGGTCGGCACGCGCGCGGTCGCCGCGACGCCGCGAAGGTGCATGATGGGACACAGGCCGCAAGGCGCAAGGGAGCGCACGCGATGGCCCGACTGAGTAGGCTAAGCCGGAAGCCACCGTTACAGGGCAGGGATATCGCTGGCTGAGCTATCTCCGAAGGCCGTATCCTGGGAACGAGTGTGGTAGGGCTCTCCTACCTCACGAGGGTGGCACCACGGGCACATCATTGAGCTCGTCCCTTACGGGACGGGCTTTTTTGTTGGCCATGGCGTCGGGATGCGAGTCTCGCCCTCGCCGTCGCCGTCCGGCGGAAAAGCTTTCGAGGCACACGAGGCTGGCCACCAGGTTGGCCTGCCGGGCGACCGCCAACACAGAAGCATGGAGGCAGCATTGAAGATGTACGATCTGAGGGTTGTGGTTGACGAGATTCGCGGGTTCTGCGACCTTCCGATGGAGGTTGGAGACTACTTCGAGGTCAGCGGGGGGCGCATCACGATCCCCGATGGAAAGTTCATGTGCCTGTGGGCGCTTCAGAGCATTCTCCCAATGCTCCCGGCAAAGCAACGCAACATCGTCGAGGACAACGACTGGCTCTCGAACACCGTCCGGGTAGCGTGCCCCGACCCAAACGGCATGGTCATATTCCGGATCGAGCGGGTGGGCCAACCGGCCGGTGAGGGAAAGACGGAACATGGCCCGCGGGGTCCGCGCCCCAGGATGCTCGTGAACGAAAAGCTCTGCGCAGGGTGCCGGGCATGTGAGCTCATCTGCAGCTTTACGCACGAGCGAAAGTTCTCCGACTTGCTGTCGAGGATACACGTGGCCAAAGTCGATGAGGACGGGATCGACCGTCCGCTGGTATGCAGGCAGTGCGGAAACGCGAGGTGCGTGGAGGCATGCCCAAGTGGAGCCCTCTCGCGCGACCCTGAAACGAGGTGCGTCCTGGTGGACCAGGCCCTGTGTGGCGGGTGCGGCGCCTGCGTCAGAGCATGCCCGTTCGACGCCATTACGCTCCACCCCGAAAGAGGAGCCCCGCTCATCTGCGACCTCTGCGGCGGGGACCCGGAGTGCGTAAGGCGGTGCCCAACGGGAGCCATCTCGTACGGCCTGGCTGGAGTTAGCGAGAAGGCTCCCAGACCCGGCGCTCCCTATCGCGCATCCGCCCAGGGCACACCAGGAGACCAGGAGGGAAACATCTGATGAAGTCATACGGCTACGCAGGCAGGATACTCGATGTCGATCTTGGCGCCGGCAAAGTCTCAGCCGAAGGACTTGACCTCGCTTCGGCCCGGCGGTATATCGGCGGGCGCGGGCTCAACGTCGCGCGGCTCGTCCGCGAGATCGGCCTTGACGTCGATCCACTCTCCCCCGAGAACGTCCTCATCATCGGCACGGGCCCCCTCGACGGCACGCTCTTCCCCGGCGCTGCCCGTGTGAACTTCACCTCGAAGTCCCCTCAGACCGGGATACTCGGGGACTCCAACGCCGGCGGGTTTTTCGGACCAGAGCTCAAATTCGCCGGGTACGATCAGGTTATCATACGCGGACGCGCCGACAGGCTTTCTTATCTCTTCATATCCGACGATGGGGCCGAGGTCCTTCCCGCCGTGGACCTCGCGGGCCTCGACGTGTGGGAAACACAAAAGGCGCTCCTTGCGCGACACGGACGCCGCGCCCAGGTCGCATGCATCGGCCCCGCTGCGGAGCGCGGGGTGAAATTCTCAGGGATCTTCTGCAACCTCGTCCGCGCCGCAGCGCGGACCGGAATGGGTGCAGTGATGGCGTCCAAGGGACTCAAGGCGGTCGTCGTTCGCGGCACAAGACCCCTGGAGGTCGCGCGCCCGGATGAGTTCCTCGATTTCATTAGAGCGCTGGACACAAGGATCTTAAGCCACCCGGAGTATAAGCCCAGGGTCGCCCTAGGCACCACGAGGCTCCTCTCGGCCCTCAATGCGGCGGGGTGCCTCGCCACCCGCCACTTCCAGACGGGAAGGTTCGAGCATGCGGACGAAGTGAGCGGCGAGACGCTTGCCGCGCGCCTCAGGGTAAAGGGCAAGGCGTGCTTTTCGTGCACCATCCCATGCAGCAGGTTCTTCGAGGTGAAGTCCGGGCCATACGCCGGCCTCAAGAGTGAGGGACCGGAGTTCGAGGGCCTTGCGGGCTTCACCTCACGTGTCGGCGTCCGAGACCTTGAGGCCGGCCTTGCCACCCTCGACATGTGCAATCGCGCCGGGATGGACGCTATTTCCACGGCGGAGTGCGTGTCCTTTGCCATGGAGTGTTTCGAGCGCGGGATCATCTCGCGCAAAGAGGCCGACGGGCTCGACCTTACCTGGGGAAACATCGGCGCCGTGCAAACCCTGGTCCGCAAGATCGCATCGCGCGAGGGCTTCGGAGACGTGCTCGCAGATGGGGTCCGTGAAGCCGCGCGCAAGATCGGCCGGGGCAGCGAGGACCTCGCCATGCACGTGAAAGGCCTCGAGATATTCATGGCTGACCCCAGGGGCATCAAGGGTTACGCGCTGGGCAACGCGGTCGCAAGCCGCGGCGGCGACCACCTCCGGTCAGAGCCGTCCTTCGAGTTCACCCAGGATGCCGAGGCGGCCGTGCGAAGGTTCGGGGCAAGGGAAGCAGCCTTCAGGCTCGAGCACAAGGGCAAAGGCCGTGTCGTCAAGCATTTCGAGGAGCTGTGCGCCCTCGCTGACTCGCTCGATGCGTGCAAGAACACCATCGTGAACATGGAGGTCCTGCCGTTCGATGACGCCGCCACGGTCCTCCGGGCTGCAACAGGCTTCGACTTCGACGGCGCCGAGGTGCAGGCTGCCTGCGAGCGCATCGTCAACCTCGAACGTTGCTTCATCACCGCCCTTGGGATCCGCCGAAGCGACGACACGCTTCCCAGGCGCTTCAGGGAAGAGCCGATGCCCGCCGGGTGCGGGGCGACAAGCGGCAGCACGGTCGCCCTCGACGAGATGCTCGACGAGTATTACAAGGCCAGGGGGTGGGATGTCAGGACCGGCGTCCCGACCGCGTCTACGTTGAGAAGGCTGGGCCTAGACGAGTGGGCAAGTCGCCTCGCAGAGCGGGACGTGCCGATAGTCGACCAATAAAAAGCAAGGAGGTAGAGGAGAGATGAAGCTGGTGGTTTCACGTCGGAATCAGAAGAAAGTAAGGAGCAGGATCAGGATGAGGATGGGTGTGGCCGGAGTCAGGGCAGCCGCGGGCGCCCGCACTGCGCTGCGCCTTGCGGTCCTGGTGGTGCTCGCCCTGGGCATGGGCACGGGTCTTGCCTTCGGCACAGAGCTGCCGCCGGTCAAGATCGGCGCCGCAGGGCCGTTCACGGGGGATCTCTCCAAGATCGGCCTCGACTCCCTCAACGCCATCCGGATGGCAGTGGATGAGGCAAACGCCGAAGGCGGCGTCGGGGGAAGGAAGATCGAAATCGTGGTTGGGGATGACGCGGGCGACCCCGCACGGGCCGTCATCGTCGCCGATAAGTTTGCCATGGACAGGAGCGTGCTCGGCGTGGTGGGACCGATGAACAGCGGTGCCGTGAACGCTGCCCTGCCGACGTACCAGCGGGCAGGACTGGTGATTATAAGCCAGTCCGCCACGAACCCGTCCCTGACCGAACTCGGGTATAAAGTCATGCACAGGATATGCCCGAGGGACGACGCCCAGGGGCCGGCCGCGGCGAGATTCATAGTGGAAGAGCTAGGCGCGAAGAACGCGTACATAATCGACGACAAGGGCGCGTACGGACAGGGCCTTGCGGACCAGGTCGCCGCTGCGCTTGAAAAGGCAGGCGTCAGGGTCACGCGCGGGCAGATAACTCCAGAGGATAGGGACTTCTCACCCATTCTGACGAAGGTCAAGGCCGCAGCACCGGAGCTCCTGTACCTCGCACTCCCGAACCCTGCCCAGGCCGCGGCCCTCATCAAACAGGCGGTCGGGCTCGGCCTTCGGACCAAGCTGATGGGAGGGGACGGCCTCAAAGAGAGGGACCAGCTTATTGCGGGCGCCGGCGGAGCAGCCGAGGGCATGTATGTGACAGCCATAGGCCGCGACATCAAGGACGTGCCCGAGGCGCAAGGGTTCATCAAGAAGTTCGAGAGCAAGTACGGTGCTATGAGTATCTTCTCAGGGCAAAGCTACGAGGCGACGAAGATCCTGATAGAGGCCATGAGGAAGGCCGCCGGGAATAACCCCGCCGGGCTCACGCGGGCCGCGGTGCTGGAGGCGGTCCACAATACCCGGGGTTACCGGGGCATACTCGGATTCCCGGTGAGCTTCAACGCCAAGGGCGACGTAGTCGGCGCGAGCATCTACGTGTTCCAGGTGAAGGGCGGCGACTTCGTCCAGGTCAAGGAGTACCCAGCCGAGGTCCGGTGACCGTGGCAAGGCCAGCGCGGGCCGCCAACGGACTGCCTGCGCGCGCTTCCCAGGTCGTCCGAGTCCGCGCACAGGCTGCCGTAAGGCGCGGGCGCGCCGGCGACATCACCATCCGCCGTTATCCGCCGTCGCAACTCGATGGGGGATGGGACGCCGACCCGCCTGGGCGCGCCCGCGCCACGGTCCTGGCATCCGCCCGAATATGTGGTAGATGGCCAGGAATCAGACGAGATGCCTGCGGGACAGGACCCGGGCCAGGACCAGGGAACGCGAATGTATGCTTGGACAGCGGCAACAACAGTGGCAGTGACAGCGACGGCAACATGGAGATGGAGAGGTGGGAGACGAGTCCCATGGAACAGGCACTCGCGCAGTTGCCCCAACAGATCGTGAACGGCCTCACACTGGGCAGTGTATATGCCCTGCTCGCGCTTGGCTACTCCATGGTCTACGGCATCCTCAAGATGCTCAACTTCGCACATGGGGACGTGTTCATGGTCGGTGCCTTTGCCGGGTGGGGAGTCCTCTATCTCTTCACCAGGAGCGGGGAGCTCGCGGCAAGCCCCTTCGCGGTTCTCGTAGTCATGACCACGGCCGCGGTGACGGCTACCAGCATCCTGGGAGGGCTCATCGAGCGTTTTGCGTACCGCCCGCTGCGCGGAAGCTCGCGCCTCGCTCCGCTCATTTCGGCTCTCGGGGTATCTATCATTCTGGAGAACGCTGCGATGTTGCTGACCGCAGGGCGTGCCAAGGCGTACCAGACGGAGATGCTCATCCCGCCCACCTGGACCGTTCGCGTGGGAGACGCCACCATCTCGGCGACGCGCCTTGCGATCGTCGTGGCGTCGGTGGCTATCATGCTGGCACTTGACTTCGCCGTCTCCCGCACCATGCTCGGCAAGGCCATGCGCGCTACGAGCGAAGACCCCGAAGCTGCCGAGTACATGGGCATCCGGACGTCCGGGGTGATCGCGGCGACCTTCGTGATCGGGTCCGCGCTCGCGGGCGTCGCTGGGGTCATGATTGGACTCTACTACATGCAGGTGGACTTCATCATGGGGTTCTCGGCAGGCCTGAAGGCCTTTACTGCGGCCGTGCTTGGAGGCATCGGGAGCATAAGGGGCGCCATGGCCGGCGGGATCGTCCTGGGCCTTGCGGAGAGCCTCGGGGTGCTCTTCGTGGCGCCCGTGTACAAGGACGCCATTGTTTTCTCCGTGCTCATCGCAACCCTTATACTGAAGCCTGCGGGAATCCTGGGGGAACACGCGCACGAGAAGGTATGAGGATATGCGGGCATGGGGCATGACCGTACGAGGAATGGAGCAACGGACGGGCACGCGGAGGATGTGTCCGCACTGCCAGGGCCAGTTCGGAAGACGGGATGCACGAATTGAGGAGCTGCAATCGGCATGAAGCATAAAGAAAGAGTGGTAACGTTGAGAGGATCCTGCGACGCGGTAGCAGCCGGCGACGCGCGCGGCGCCTGTGCCGCCACAACTTCCGGGCAGGAGCGAGGCATGGCCGCGGCCGGAGGCCCGGGGCTACGAGCCTTGATTTCACGCGCCCTTCCGGCTGCGCGGTCGCTGCTCGTCCCGCCCGGTGCCGGGACCGCGTATCTTGGCGTCGCCCTCCTCGCCCTCATCCCGCTTCTCACGCGTAACTTTTACTACCTGCGCGTGGGTGGAACCGTCGGGCTTTACCTCATACTGGCCATCGGCCTCAACATCGTGGCCGGCGAGGCCGGGCTTCTCGACCTCGGGTACGTCGCGTTCTACGGCATCGGTGCTTACGTGTACGCGTTCCTGTCGTCGCCCCACTTCGGGCTGCATGTGCCGTTCCTCCTCAGCACGGCATGCTCGGTCGCAGCGGCAGTCCTCGCGGCGCTCGTGGTGAGCCTCCCCACGCTTCACCTGCGCGGGGACTACCTGGCCATGGTGACGCTGGGGTTCGGGCAAATCGTCCGCATCCTCCTCAACAACCTGGACCGACCGGTGAACATCACGAACGGCCCTAACGGAATAGTGGGGATCGACCCTCCGAGCATCCTCGGCGTGAGCTTCGCGCCGCTCGAGATGTCATACTGCCTCATATGGGCGTTCGCCGTCGGATCCGTACTTGTGACCAGCCGCCTTCTGCGCTCCGGAATCGGGCGGGCGTGGGCCGCGCTTCGCGAGGACGAGGTGGCCGCTGGCTGCATGGGCGTGGATGTGGCGCGGTACAGAGTGATGGCGTTTCTGTGGGGAGCTGGGCTCGCGGGGCTTGCGGGCGCGCTTTTCGCCTCGTGGCAGGGGGCGGTCTTCCCCCAGAACTTCACGATGGCCGAAACCATCACTGTCTACTGCATGATCATCCTGGGCGGGATGAGGAGCCTCCCGGGGCTCGTCGCAGGGGCGGCTGCGCTGGTAGTCCTCCCAGAAATGCTGCGCGCCTACAGCGTGTATAGAATGCTCATCTACGGCGTCGCCCTCGTGCTTCTCGTGATATATCGCCCTCAAGGCCTAATCCCCGCGCGTTCCGGGTCCTCCTCGTCTGAGCCTGGGCGCACCAGGCGGCGTAGCAGGCGGACGCCGGAAGCGGAACCCTGCCCGGCCCAGGCACCCGGAGCGCGCATGGAACCCGGGGCGACGCCCAGGGCCGGAACCGCGACCGCGACCGCGACCGGCGAACCCGCGCTCGAGGTTCGCGACGTGCGCTGCACCTTTGGCGGCCTTGCGGCCCTCGCCGGCGTGAGCCTCACGGTGCGCCTGGGCGAGGTGGTCGGCATCATCGGACCGAACGGGGCAGGGAAGACCACGCTCTTCAACCTCATCACCGGCGTCACGAGGCCCTCCTCCGGAGATATCAGGGTCTTCGGCAAGAGCGTGGTGGGCCTGCCGTCCCACGGGATAGCAGCCCTCGGCGTCGCGCGTACCTTCCAGAACATCAGGCTGTTTGAGGGCCAGAGCGTCCTCGAGAACGTCCTCGCCGGTTGTCATCTCCGAGTAAGGCGCGACCTTGCGGGGGTGGTCTTCCGCACGCGGGCGTTCCGGGCGTGCGAGGCGTCCGAGATCGCGAGCGCCCGCGATGCCCTGCGCTTCCTGGGGCGCGCCCTCCGTGAGCGCGAGGCGGAGCCTGCGCGCGATCTCGCATATCCGGACCGCCGCCGGGTAGAGCTTGCCCGGGCGCTCGCGGCCAAGCCCCGCATCCTGCTGCTCGACGAGCCCACAGCAGGGATGACGCCTGATGAAATCAAGGAGATGGTCGACGCGATCAGGCTGCTTAAGGATCACGGGTACACCGTGGTCGTCATCGAGCACCACATGGACGTAGTGGCCGAGACGTGTGACCGTGTGATCGTCCTCGACCACGGCGAGAAGATCGCCGAGGGCACGCCGGCCGAGGTGGCTTCGAACCCCGAGGTGATGCGGGCCTACCTGGGAGCGGAACGGAGGACCGCTGCCGACCGTCCGGCAGGACCTCGCGACGAGCCGGGGAAAGTTGGAGATACCACCCAGGAAGGCGCAACCTGTGCTTCTGCGAACGCGCCCCGTCACGAGCAGGTGGAGGTGAAGCTACCAAGGCCGCGAACCAAGTGCCCTGGACGCCCGGAAGTGAGGCGCGGGGTAGCAGAGAACGGCGGGCCGCTACTCGAGATAAAAGACGTTCACTCGTCGTATGGCCCGGTCAGGGTCCTCCAGGGCGTGGATCTCTATGTGGAGAGCGGCGAGATCGTGACGGTCCTCGGCAGCAATGCCGCTGGGAAGTCCACGCTGCTCAGGACCATTCTCGGCCGCGTCCGTCCGGCGAAGGGAGAGATCCGGTTCATGGGCCGGAGGATAGACGGCATGCCCACCTCCGAGATCGCAAGGGCTGGGATTGCAGTGGTCCCAGAGGGTCGCAGGATCTTCCCTGGGCTTTCCGTCCTGGAAAACCTCGAGCTCGGCGGGTACGTCCTTGGCGACCGGCGCAAGGCCGCCGAGCGCATAGAACAAGTCCTCGATCTCTTCCCGGTGCTTGCCGAAAGGCGCCACCAGAAGGCGGGGACGCTCTCCGGCGGCGAGCAACAGATGCTCGCGATCTCCCGTGCGCTCATCGCAAACCCGAAGCTCATCTGCATGGATGAGCCGTCCATGGGCCTCGCGCCCGTGCTCGTTGACAGGGTCATGCAGACGGTCCAGGACATCAGGAGGGCGGGGACGACTGTGCTGCTGGTAGAGCAAAACGCCCGGGCGGCACTCGCCATCGCCGACCGTGCTTACGTGCTGCGCTCCGGGCGAATCGTGGGGACAGGACCTGCCGCAAGATTTCTTGACGACGAATCTCTCACGAGAGCATATCTTGCTTAGGTGTCACATGGCTCCACGAGGCATAATGGTGGCTATGTCGTCTATCGCCTTGACAATCTTCATGGCTGGCCTGGCATTTGCCGTGGCGACAGTCACTGGCAGCCAGGTCGCTGGCTACACGATGCCGCCTGCGGTGGTGATCGGAGTAATAACCCTGAAGAGATTCGTGCCGACCGTTATCCAACCATTCCCCGTGGCATCGGCCTTCCGCTGCGAGCTAGCTGCGTTTGCATTCGGTCCTATCACTGACATGCGGGTGTTCTGGCTGAACAGAATAGGGTACGCCACCACGGGAGCAATCCTCATCGCGCTCACCCTGTTCATATTGGATAGGTCCCATTGGTCGTACTGAATTGTACGCGACAGCGAAACGGAACAGGCCCGGGAGGGTGAAGTTGATGGTATACCAACATATGGCTGGCAGTCGACTTGAAGGCACCTGGGCGGTGGTCAAGACTGAGCTACGGATGCGCGCTCGCAGTTGGGGCTTTTGGTTCCTGGTCCTGGTTTTCTCAGTCCTGACCCGCCTGGCCCTGCCACCCAGGACCGCAGGCTACGCATTTCTGACCGCCGCTCACCACGGAGCTTTCACCTACGATTCCAACTTCGTCGGCACGGTCTCAGGATTCGTGTCCACCCTGCTCTTCGGTCTGGTAGGTTTCTTCATAGCCCACAACAGCATGAGACGCGACCGCATAACACCTGCAGGGGAGATCCTTGCCTCAACGCGGCTTGCTTCTCCCGCATACTTGTTCGGCAAGTACCTGGCAGCAGTGTTCACTTTAGGGGCGCTTCTGGCAGCTTCCATGGCAACAGCTGTGGTCGTTCAGCGCATTAGAGGGGAGTCGGTTGTAGCCTGGGGTCCACTGCTGATCTCCGCCCTCACACTGGCTGCGCCGACCCTTCTGTATACTGCAGGACTTGGTGTAGCAGCGGGATCCCTGCCGGGCCGCGGGTACGGGACGGCTTTCAATCTGCTTTACGTTGCGTACTGGTTCGCTACTCTCTGGGGCGCACTTACCATTAGCTTTGTGAGGACCGCCCTCTGGGTGGACTTCACCGGGTTTGTGATCCCGAGTTTCGTAATGGCTAGTAGTCAGTACCATGCATCAGTGATCCTGGGGGCCGCACCCCCGACTGCACGGCTTCTGCAGTGGCCAACTCTGGACGTGAAGTTCTACCTCCCGCCACGACTGGCCTATGCGGCGTTGGGCCCGGTGCTTGTGGCCCTCAGTTTGCTCTGGTTCAGGCGGTTCGACCCCAGTCAGTTGGGGCCAATTGTCTTTGCTCGATCCGAGAAATCCAGGGGATCGGGAGACTAGCGCCGTGAGCTAGGGTCCAAGGAACGATCCTCGCGCCTGTGTCGTTCGAAGACAGCGCCGCCGGCCCACCCGAATGGGCTGCTTTATCAGGCGTGCAAGGCGATCCAGCAGCCATGTCCACCCCCTCCTGCACCGGCACATGCCCGGGAGTGTACCGTGGGAACCCGGGGAAGCCGCCCCCGTCGAGAAACCACTTCCTCAGGGATGCGTCGAATGAATCTCTCAAAGGGACGGTTCGAGGATGACTGCCGCTTGTAGCCCACGATCCTCTATGGTACGATGTTCGTACAGTGTTCGTGCAGTCGTCACCATGGATTGGCTGCGGTGGTGCATGGGAGGGGCATGGGCGGGCTGTCGCCCGCTCACAAGCTCTTCAGTATCCGTCCCATCCCGCCGCTTGGGGTTGAATCGAATAGAGAGGAGGCACAGGTGTGGCGCTCTTAGAGCTAGAGGGGGTAAGGAAGGATTACCGTCAAGGCAGGTTGACAGTGCCGGCGCTGCGCGGAATCGACCTTGAGGTCGAAAGCGGAGAATTCATGGCGATCGCCGGGCCCTCAGGTTCGGGCAAGACGACGCTGCTGAACCTCGTCGGCTGCCTGGACACGCCAACGGAAGGTGTCATCCGCCTCGACGGGATCGAATTGGCGAAGCTACCCAAGGCACAATTGGCCGACATCCGCCGCCGCAGGATTGGGTTTGTGTTCCAGTCGTATAACCTTATCCCCGTCCTGACCGCGTATGAGAATGTCGAATTCTCCCTAGCTCTGCTCGGCGAGAACTCCAGTAATGTGAAGGACCGGGTCATGCGCATCCTTGCGGACGTGGGGCTTAGCGGGCTCGAAAACCGCAGGCCGGGAGATCTTTCCGGGGGACAGCAGCAGCGCGTGGCCATCGCCCGGGCGCTGGTAAAGGGGCCAGACCTGGTCCTTGCCGATGAGCCCACGGCCAACCTAGACTCGGAGACAGGCAAGGCCATAATCGAGCTCATGCTGGAGATGAACCAGAAGAAAGGGACGACGTTTATCTTTAGCACACATGACCCGATGGTGATGAATTATGCCCGTCGGCTGGTGACCGTCCGCGACGGCCGGGTCGCCGAAGACAAGAGGAGGTAACAGGTCATGGGTTACCTGCTCAAGCTGGCAGCGAGGAACCTTTGGCGGCAGAAGCGCCGCACAGCTCTGACGTTCCTCGCGATTGCTGTTGGCCTTGCGGCGCTCATCGAGGTTGACTGCATCATGGCGGGCGTCGACCGCGATGCCATAGATAATCTCATCAACCTGGAGACCGGAGACGTGCGCATTCACGCTCAAGGTTATTCCGCCGAGCGAGAGAGTCTTCCCATCGATCGCACCCTGGATCCTGATGCAGTGCTCACCGTGCTGAAGGACGTGGAGAAGATACGGGCGGCCACACCGAGGCTCATGTTCGGCGCCCGTCTCAATACCGGCTGGGAGGAGATCCCCGTGATGGGCGTGGGGATCGACCCGGAGCGCGACGGGCAAGTGTTCACGCTGGCCGAGTATGTCGATGGCCGGTGGCCGGCGCGGGGCGCAGCCGAGGCGCTCCTGGGATACGACCTCGCGCGCGTGCTCGAGCTCGCGCCCGGCGACACCTTTACACTCGTCACGCGCACCCGTGACGGGGCGTTTCAGGCCATCGACCTCACCGTGGCCGGCCTCATCAGGAGCCCTCACCCGCAGGTGAACAGCGGCCAGGTTTACCTGCCGCTCGACGTTGCAAGTCAGGCTCTTGCGCTGGGCGGCGCGGCAACGGAGGTCGTCCTGAAAACACAGGATGGCGCGCGGGTCGAAGATGTGTCCAGAAATGTGCGCGCTGCCTTGGAAGATGCCGGCATATCCGGTGAGGTGCTCACATGGCGGGACGCCGCCAGCGATTTTCTCGCGATAAGCCAGAGCAAACAGGGGTTCAGCGCCTTGCTCATCTTCATGATACTCGTCATCGCCGTGGTGGGTGTGGTCAATACCATTCTCCTCGGTGCCATGGAACGCGTCCGCGAGATCGGGATGATGAAGGCCATGGGCATGACGACTAGGGAGATCGTGCTCCTGTTCATGCTGGAGGCCACAGGCATAGGCGTGCTGGGTTCGGTCACGGGGTGCCTGATAGGCATAGCCGGCAACGCTTACCTGGTGAGCCACGGCATTGACATCCTCGAGAGTTATAAGGGCCTCGACATCGGCTACCCGATCGCCGGAGTTATCCGCGGTGCGTGGAACTGGCCCATGATCGCAGAGGCGTTCTTGTTGGGCATAGTGGTGAGCTGGGTGGCAAGCTACATTCCCGCCAGGAGAGTCGCAGCCCAGGACCCGATCGCCTCGTTGCGCCAGGGTTAGGATTGGGGGTGAAAACCGTGAGCCTAATGCGTATAGCGTTCCGTAACCTCGGAAGAGCCCGGGCGCGCACCGCGCTCAGCTTGATTGCAGTCGCGGTGGGCGTTTTCGTGGTCGTACTCGCGAAAGGAACCATCGACGGCATCTTCGACATAATGGTAGGCAACTCCATCAGGCTCACCTCGGGTCATGTGAGGGTCGTCGCCAGGGAATACCCACTGAAGGAGCGACTTCTCTCGCTGAACTATCCGGTGGACGGGTTTCAGGGCGAGGGCTACGAGTCTGTCGCGAACGCGTTGAGAGAGATTCCCCTGGCGTCGCATGTGGTCCCACGCCTCCGTTTCGGCGCCATGGTGGCTGGTGGCGAGGAACTCGAAGGGCTCATGGCCGTGGGCGTGGAACCGCAAGCGGAAGACAGGCTCATCGGGCTATCCCGCTACCTTGTCAAGGGACGGCTATTGCGACCCGGGGAGCGGGAAGCCGTCATGGGCCAAAGGATCCTGGACAGGCTGGGCCTCGGGGTGGGCGACAGGTTCACTCTTGTTTTCAATACCGCGCTCGGTTCCCTCAAGGGCTACACCTTTGTAGTGGTTGGCTCGCTCAATAGCGGCCTGCAGTACCTCGATGACGGTTTGGTCTTCGTGCCCCTCGACGTCGCCCAGGCTATGCTCGACATGGGGCCCGCGGTGACCGAGGTGCTCGTGATGGCGAAGGACGAGGCCAGGGTACCCGAGCTTGTGCGCGACGTTGAAAGGGTGCTGAAGGCAAGAGGTGCCGACGCCCGCTATATCGCCGAACCCTGGTACGAGCACAGCGAAATGATGAGGACGTTCCAGGTGGGAAAGACGGCTTACAACTTCGTCTACTTCTTTATCCTCTTCCTCGCGAGCTTCGTAGTGATCAACACCATGCTGATGATCGTGAACGAGCGGCGAAGGGAGATAGGCATGATGGGGGCCCTGGGCCTGCGGCCGGGGCAGATCCGGCGGCTTTTCTTGCTCGAAGGCGGTGTAATGGGTGCCATAGGAAGTGCCATTGGGGCGTCAATAGGCGCGATCGCTCTCAAGGTATTGACCGGTACGGGAATACCCATCCCTGGGACATCGACCCTCGACAAGGTGTTCATGATCCCTTCGAAACTCTATCCGAGGTTCAGTTGGGATGTCATTGCCTTTGCGTCTGTCGCAGGGATAGCGGTGACGCTCGTTGCGGTCTCCTGGCCCAGCGCCCAGGCTGCCAGGATCGAGCCAACGCAGGCGCTCAGAACACAATAAGGTCGAAGACGACAGGGATTCGCAGGGAGGAAGCGCACATGATGGTCGGAACGGGGATCAGGACGAAGATCGGGCTCCGGATGGCCATGGCCCTCTTGGTCGCACTCGCCATCGGTTCTACGGAGCTTAGCGGAGCGGGGGCGGCGGTGGAGGCGGCAGACCTGACTGCGGAAGAGATCGTAGCCAGGATGGATGCAAATGCATACATGGCCAGCGCCCACCTGGTGGCGAAGCTCGTCATCCGGGCCGGCAGCCGTGAGATTACGAAGCAAATGGAGGGATGGGTGGTCGGGAATCAGAAGGCCATGGTAACCTTCCTCAACCCCGGCGATCGCGGAACGAAGTACCTCAAGCTTGGCGACGAGCTGTGGATGTTCTTTCCCGATGCCGAGGATCTCGTGAAGATCTCAGGCCACATGCTCAAACAAGGCATGATGGGGAGCGACTTCTCATACCAGGACGCCCTCGAGAGCGAGAAGATGGGCGAGCTTTACGAGTTCAAGTTGGCCGGGGTGGAGACGTACGATGGAGCAAGGTGTTACGTGCTCGAGGCCACGGCGCTTCCCGGCAAGCAGGTCTCCTACCCGAAGCGGAAGATCTGGGTTGATTGCGAGAAGTTCGTGGCGAGGAGAGAGGAACTCTACGCGGCAAGCGGCAAGCTCCTCAAGGTCTCGCGGGTCGAGGAGGTCAAGGAGAAGGGCGGGCGCACCTACGCGAGCAGGGTGGTCATGGAAGACAAGCTGAAGCGGGGCTCCTCGACGACACTCATAATCGAGCAAGTCGAGTTCGACGTAAAGATCCCAGACGACGTGTTCTCGCTGAGGAACTTGATGCGCTGATTCGCCGGCAGCCTCGGTGGCGCAGGCATAGGGGCCGCCTGCCGGCCGAGCACCCATGCCTGCCCCCGGTCCGACCATCCCGGATGATCGTGCGCAAGTCCGCGCATGTAACATCGGACCGGTCCACGGAGGCCTTGGTCAGTCTCGTGGCTCTGCCCAATGTGTGGCCATGACAAAGCGCGACCGAGGGTGGTGGGTGATACTATGAGAACGACGGAACGGTATGCTGTGCGCAAGTCAACCGGGCGGAGGGTCTTGCCCCTACACACGGCTGTGCGTTGTCCTGCGGCCGCGGTCTCTCTTTGTCTTGCCGCCGCGTTTATGCTTTCGTGTGGGACGACGGCCGCCCAGTCCACAATGGATGCAACCACGCTACCCGCGCTTCAAGTGGGCGGCGAATGGCAAACAGGTGTATACGCTGCCCAGACGCAGGGCTCGTGGTCGGGTTCGGTGGAGTCCATGCTCAGATTGAAGTTGCGGCTTGGGGACTATCCCTGGAAGCTTTACGCAGATGTGGGGACGACGCTCGGCCGCGTGCCTGGAACTGACGGCGACTGGACCGTCACGACCGAGTTGGAGCGGGCATACCTCAAGATCTTCCTGCCGTGGGCCGACCTCAGCCTCGGAAAACAACAGATTACCTGGGGCGTGGGATACGCCTGGTCACCCACGGACGTTTTCAACCCACCGAACGCGCTAGGTCCTGACGGCTTGCGCCCGGCCGTGGAGGCGGCCGTCATCAGAGTCCCTGCCGGGCCCCTGGCTTACTTAAGCCTCGTCGCGGCCCGGAACGAGCGCAGCTCGACCCAGCAGGGCAGCGGCGCCGCGTGGCAATACGGGGCGAGGTATCACGCGAACTATGGCGGCACCGACTGGTCTCTCGCGGCTGCGAGAGATACAGGCACGACCATGGTAGGGGTGGACGCCAAGGGCGATCTCGCGGTCGGAGACCTCGCGCTCGGGTGGCATGCCGAGGTCGCTCACCATGCGCCGCATGACGGGTCGAGCCCGTGGGTGGAAGGGGTACTGGGTGCCGATCGCAGCTGGGGCGGCGGAAAGGTCGTCTGGGCCGGAGAGTACTTCTACAACTCGCGCGGTGCTGAAACGCAGGATTCCCACACTTACACATCGTGGCTCGCAGGCGACCGTACCTACCCGGCTCGCCACTATGTGTTCACCCAGCTAAGATATCAGCACGACGAGTTCACATCCGTTTTGGGCTCTGTGCTCGCGAACCTCGTGGATCGCAGCGCCGCCTTGACCGCAGGGACAACCATCCTTCTCGGCAACCGATGGACACTCTCGTTGTCAGCGACTGGCCTTGCAGGAAGACCAGGCGCTGAGTTCACCGGCGGAGCCATCCCCAATGCGTCCTTCAGCACGCCTAACGTGGTGCTGAAGGCCCGGGCTGCGTACAACTTCTGATGTGAACAACGACATGCGTCGTCGATGACGTCTGCGACTGTACTGTAAGATGTAAGTCCTTGCCATCATTCGGGAGTTCACAGCCGCCGAGGGAAGCTGTCAAAGAGCCGTGTCCCCCGCCGTGGGGGCTTATCGCCTACTCACGCTGCCCGGGTGTTTCTCTGGGTCTCACTGGAAGACGCGGCGAGTGCACGATGGTGATGCTCTCGAGCACCAACTCGGTTTCCTGTACGCCGCGGCTCTTGCGGATGCGCACCTCGGCGTGGGGAATGAACACGGAGACCTCGTGTGGGAGGCTGGACGTGAACCACCGGCGCATTGACATGTTCAGCTCGCCCAGGGCCATGCCGACCTCGTCAAGCGTGACCGGGCCGCATAGCCTTTCTCTGCCCCGCTTCAAGTGGGCAGCTTCCGGCGTGCCGTCCGTCCCCAGGGGACGCCCAACCACCGGCCCCTGTCTCCTCGTCACGTGGACAGGCTCGGCGATCTGGACCGTGTCGAGGGAACGGTCCCGAGACCTGCGCCGTCTGAGGACGGCCTTACCGGCCCAACCGATAGGCTGCTTCATGAGTCTTGCAAGCCGGCCCAGCACCCGTGTCCACCCCCATCCTGTACCAGCATATGCGATAGCGTGAACCCTCGGAACCTGAAGAACCCGCCTCGTCAGGGGCGCCTCCAAGGAGTTCCCCTAAAAGGATGATTCTCGGTCCCAGGGATTGCGCCAGGCACGTGCTCGTGGTAACATCTGGGTAGAGGAGGGGGCGACTTGATCGTGGCCGAGAGCGAAACCAGAAAGCAACTGGCTGCAGGGAGCGAGGAACAAGGGATGTTCTTTCGGGCGTCCTTCGACCCCTTCAATATGATCATGCAACAGCTGGGCAAGCTCGACGACAAGGTCGAGAGGCTCCACGAGAAAATCGATACCAGGAGCGATGAGCTGCGCCAGGAGATGAATCATCGTTTTATCGCAGCGGACACGAAGATGGATACCCGCCTTGCAGCAATCGACGGCAGGTTTGATCGCCTGCACCAAGAGATGGAAGATCGCTTTTCCACGGTGGACAGGCGGTTTGACCGTCTACACCAAGAGATGGATGACCGCTTCACTGCGGCAGAGAAGAAGACGGATGATCTCTTCACCGAGTTCGAAAAGAAGATGGATGACCGCTTCACTGCGGCAGAGAGGAAGACGGATGATCGCTTCACCGAGTTCGAAAGGAAGATGGATGAGCGCTTCGCTGCGGCAGAGAAGAAGACAGATGATCACTTCACCGAGTTCGAAAAGAAGATGGGTGACCGCTTCGCTGCGGCAGAGAGGAAGACGGATGATCACTTCACCGAGTTCGAAAAGAAGATGGATGACCGTTTCGCTGCAGCAGAGAAGAAGACGGATGATCTCTTCACCGAGTTCGAAAGGAAGATGGATGAGCGCTTCGCTGCGACAGAGAAGAAGACGGACGATCGCTTCACCGGGTTCGAAAAGAAAACGGATGGCCGCTTCACTGCGGCAGAGAAGAAGACAGACGACCGCTTCACCGCGTTGGAGAGGAAGATAGATGATAGCTTTGCCGTGGCGGAAAAGCAGACAAGTGATCGCTTTGCTACGGCGGAAAAGAAGACAGATGACCGCTTTGCTGCCGTCGATAGAAAGTTTGACGTGCTTGATGCTAAGATTGATGCGCTACACAGGGAGTTACACAGCACCGCTCGGTGGATAGTCGGCACTATCGTGGCGGCGGCCGGGGTAGCCGTAGGCCTGGCGTCGTGGTTGTTCGGGTAGCCGACCCGACTCACCTGGTTTGCCAGGCTCACGGCCCCTTGTCCTCGGTGCGATTTATGGCCCAGGTGGTTGATCTCTTCGCGGATGTTTAATACAATACATGTGAGAGGACGCACAATCGCCTGAATCCTGACGGTCGGGGCGCCTGTCGGAACATGGAAGTCGGGCCCGGGCCGGAGGGCGCGGCGGTGCACCAGGAGCCAATTGAAGAGGTTTTCGCCGTCCCTGAGTGGAGGGATTGCCTGAGTGCAAGGGGAGGCGCCTGAGTGTCGGCAATTGCCACGCGACAATGTGCTCGATCTCAAGAGCCCGTCTCCAACAGGGAGGCGGGCTCTTCATATGCAACAGCATTTTGCATGCAACGGCACTCTGTCGGGTGCCGTCGGAACAGGTGCACCGGCTGGAGCAGGGCACCCGGCCTCACCGCGTGCGACGTCGCGGGCACACAGGGCTGCCCACCGGGGCACGCGCGCGGGGCAAGGCGGGGCGGAGGAAGAACGCGAACACGGTCCCCGGGGAGCATACGATGTCGACGGTCCCTGGCGAGAGGCCGCGAGAGGAGAGGGTCCCAGATGACCGAGCACAACTTCGCGAGCGCAGTCAAGAAAGTCCGGGACGCCCTGGGGCCTGATTGTCCCGAGGCACGGGCACCGGAGGTCAGCGCGGTCACAAGTCCGCTCCCGGGGGAAGAACTGACCGAGGACGACATCGTCGCGCTCCTCGACACGGGCCCGCAGGAGCAGCAAACCGTCTTCGCCCTTGCGGATAAGGTTCGGAAGCATTTCATGGGAGACGCCGTCCACCTTCGCGGAATCATTGAGTTTTCCAATTACTGCGTGCGAAACTGTCTTTACTGCGGTCTTCGGCGCGACAACAGAAGGCTCCTCCGGTACCGTATGAGTATCGACGAGGTCCTGAAAGTCGCAGCAAAAGCTGCAGCGGCAGGCTACAGGACGATCGTGTTGCAGTCCGGCGACGATTTTCACTACCGCGCCGATGACATCGCGCGGATGGTCGAAGGGATCAAGCGGACCGCCGCTGTGGCGGTGACGCTTTCCGTGGGCGAACGTTCGCGGAAAGAGTACGCGGTCATGAGGCAAGCCGGGGCCGACAGGTTTCTCCTCAAGCACGAGACCGCCGACCCCGACCTTTACAGGAGGCTCCATCCAGGCATGACCCTTGAGGGCCGCCTCGAGTGCCTGGCGCACCTTCGCGACCTCGGGTTCCAGGTGGGATCGGGGAACATAATCGGCCTCCCCGGCCAGACCGTTCAGACACTCGCAAAGGACATCATGCTGCTTCGCACGCTTGATGTGGAGATGGCAGGGATCGGCCCGTTCATACCCCATCCAGATACGCCGCTCGCTTCGTGTCCACCAGGAGACCTCGCTATGTCCCTGAAGGCTCTCGCCGTAGCCAGGCTTGCGCTGCCTCTCGCGCACCTTCCTGCGACGACGGCCCTCGCTACCCTGCACCCGGACGGGAGGCGCATGGGACTCTCCTGCGGCGCCAATGTGATCATGCCCAACGTCACTCCGCTGGAATTTCGGCGCCTCTACGAGATATATCCGGGGAGCATCGCGCTTCGCGCGCCGGAGGACGGTGGAATCGCCGAGATTCGAACCATGCTCTCGAGTCTCGGCAGGCCGGTTTCCGAGACTTGCGGCCACAGTCCGAAGCCCGAGTGGGCCCTGCCTACCCGGGTTGCCGATATTTCGGCGCATTGAACCGGAGTACAACAAGGAACGGGAGTACAACGAGGAGCTGCGGCCGGCGCGAGGGGGCAGCGGTTGTGCTGACTGCCGGACAAGGTAGGGAGGGGGGTACGGTACCTGGACTGCTGCATACAGTCCGGGGGTAGTCCCCGAGAAGGAAAGCGGCCAGGTGGCCAGGCCCGAATCTAGGGGCTTGGACTGGCCTCCTGACAGGTTAGAAGCTGCCAGAACCCCGCTTGCCGTAGGCTACTCCGATGCGTTGCAGTTGGGGCGCCTACCGCGGAGTGGGACGCCGGGAACTCCATGATAGACGCTTGCAACGACGGCTGTAACCTCTTGGGTTGGGGTAGTTACTCTCAGCTGAGGTTCGCCGCGCGGTCGCAGCGTCGTGCGGCACATTCTGTGCATAGACAAGGCCGGAGGTGATTATCTCATGGTGGCAAGGGCGACGTGTGATTTTATCCCCCACGAGGAGATCGAACGTCTTCTCGAGGACGCGACCGAGCCCGATATTCGTGAGGTGCAGGATATCGCGGACAAGGCGCGCGAGGCAAGAGGCATTTCTCCCCGCGAGGTCGCGAGGCTCCTCCACGTCACGAACGAGGACTCTCTCACCGTGCTCTATGAAACCGCGCGCGAGGTCAAGGAGAGGATATACGGCAAGCGCCTGGTGCTTTTCGCGCCGCTTTACTTCTCCAACTTCTGCGTGAACAACTGCGTCTACTGCGGTTACCGGCGCGACAACAACTTCGTCCGTCGCAGGCTGACGAAAGATGAGATCGTTGAGGAAGTCAAAGTGCTCGAGTCCATGGGGCACAAGCGGCTGGCGCTCGAGTGTGGCGAAGATCCGGTAAACTGCCCCATGGACTACATCGAAGAGGTCATCGAGACCATCTACGAGACGAAAGTGGGCAATGGGAGCATCCGCCGCGTCAACGTGAACATCGCTGCCACCACCGTAGAGAATTACAGGCGTCTCAAAGCCGCGAAGATCGGCACATATGTGCTCTTCCAGGAAACCTACCACCGGCCGACCTACGCGGCGATGCACCCGTCCGGTCCAAAGGCCGACTACGACTGGCACCTCGGCGCCATGGACCGGGCCATGGAGGCGGGGATCGATGACGTGGGTATCGGCGTCCTCTTCGGCCTGTATGACTACAAGTTCGAGGTCCTCGGATTGCTCTACCACGCGCTCCACCTCGATACCACGTTTGGCGTCGGCCCGCACACCATATCAGTCCCAAGGTTGAGGCCGGCACGCGGGGTTACGCTCGCAAGGTTCCCGCACCTCGTGAGCGACAGGGACTTCAAGAAACTCGTCGCAATCCTGCGCCTGGCCGTTCCGTACACCGGGATGATCCTCTCCACCCGCGAGCGGCCGGGGTTCCGCGACGAGGTTTTCGCCGTGGGCATCTCCCAGATCAGCGCAGGGTCGCGCACAGGCGTCGGGGCATACAGGAAGGAGAGCCCTGGCGGCGGGGACGGAGCGCCTTGCGGCGCGAGCACGGGCGCCGCGAATGCGGCCGCCGACACGGCCGCGGCCACAACCACGGACAAAAGCGACGACAGCGCCCAGTTCGCCGTGGACGACCACCGAAGCCCGGACGAGATCATCGCAAGCCTTGCCCGCTCAGGTTACATCCCGAGCTACTGTACGGCCTGCTACAGGAAGGGCCGCACCGGGGACAGGTTCATGCAGTTCGCCAAGACCGGCGAGATCCAGAACCTCTGCCAGCCCAACGCTATCCTAACGTTCAAGGAGTACCTCCTCGACTACGCGTCGGACGAGACCAGGCAGGCGGGAGAGGAGGCTATAAGGCAGCATCTTGAGATGATCCCGTCGCCGAAAGTTCGGCAGGAGACCGTGGCGCGCCTAGCCAGACTGGAGCGCGGCGAGCGCGACCTCTACTTCTGATGGTGCGCTACCCCCGGATGCGGGCAGCACCCGGGCATCGTATGCAAATCCGAGGGAGGGGTGCGCGTGCAGTCAACTCCTCGCAGCAACAGGCTGCATATAGCGATATTCGGCCGTCGGAACGCGGGGAAGTCGAGTCTCATAAACGCTCTCACGAACCAGGACATCGCCCTCGTCTCCGACGTCCCCGGCACCACCACCGACCCCGTGTACAAAGCCATGGAGATCCTCCCGGTCGGGCCCGTGGTCATCATCGACACTGCCGGGATAGATGATACCGGAGAACTCGGCGAGCTCCGGGTACAGAGGACCAGGCAGGTGCTGGCGAAATCAGACCTTGCCATCGTGGTGGCCGATGCGACGCGCGGTATCGGGGAGTACGAGCGCTCCATCGTGGCCGAGATACGTGAGCGCGGCCTCCCGGTGATCGGGGTGGCGAACAAGATGGACATCATCAGCCACGACGGCGCCTGGAAGACCGCGATGCTCAACGTCTGGGGCAGGGAACTCGGGATCAGCTTCGTGCCGGTAAGTTCGAAAACAGGGCAGGGGATAGGTGCGCTCAAGGAGCGCATCATCGAGGAGGCCCCGAAGGACTGGGATGGCCCACCCATAATCGGGGACCTCGTGGCTCCCGGGGACACGGTGGTCCTCGTGGTACCCGTAGATATCGAGGCCCCCAAGGGCAGGCTCATCCTCCCGCAGGTCCAGACGCTGCGAGACCTCCTCGACCATGACGCCCGGGCGATCGTCGTGAAGGAGAACGTGGTCCGCGCCGCCATCGAGAACCTCAAGGCTTGCCCGGCGCTCGTCGTGACTGACTCGCAAGCGTTCGGGACCGTATCAGAGCAGGTCCCACGCAGCGTCCCACTTACGTCATTCTCCATCCTCTTCGCGCGCCACAAGGGCGACCTCGCCACACTCGTCGAGGGCGCGCGCCACGTTGCGCGCCTCAAGCCGGGGGCAAGGGTCCTCGTCGCCGAGGCCTGTACTCATCACCCGATCGGCGACGATATCGGCAGGGTCAAGATCCCGGCGTGGCTCGAGCGAAAGGTCGGCAGCAAGCTTCGGTTCTCCTGGGCGGCAGGCACGGGTTTCCCGGAGGACCTCGCAAGCTTTGACCTGGTGGTGCATTGCGGGGGATGCATGATCAACAGAAAGGAGATGCTGCATAGGATCGCCCGAGTGAGGGCCGCCGGGGTGCCTGTAGTCAACTACGGCGTGCTCATCGCCTACCTCCACGGTATCCTCGAAAGAGCTCTCGAGCCCTTCGTCGCGGCGGGCGTGCTGGGCGCGCCATGCCATAGGTAGCCAAGCGCCAAACTAGAACATTGCCTGTGCCCACGCCGTGTTTGGCTGGACGCTGTGCCGTCGAGCGCGTGTGCCTCTTGGAAGTTCGAGCTCGGGGCAACTCTGGGTGATGGTGCGGAAATGCGACTTTCGGGAAGCGTTGCAGGCATTCCACTCGGTGACGGCGCCCCAAACGGGGTGCCTTGACAAGACCCGGCCTGGGGACCCAGCCTGGCGCACCCCCACTTAGGAGCGGCAGTCGGCCCGGAGCGGAGCCCGGGGCAGGTGGGGGCATACCTGCGCAGGCATGCGCATAAGCTAAGAGCCAAGAGAGCCAGGCAGGCGGGAAAGAACCGGGGGGCAGGTGGCCGGATTTTGACACCCTTCGTGCAATCACCGGCAACCCAGCAACTACTGGAAAACCCGCAAGGATTAACGCACCCTCACTTAGTGGGGGGCGGACAACAACTAACACACCCTCTGAAACGCGGCGGGGACCGTAGCCAGAAAGCCGCACACAGGTCGAGGTGCTGTAAAGTTGGCGGAGAGGATGCGGGTTCTCCATGTGATGAGGCCTTCAGAAGGCGGCATGAGGACGCACCTCACTAGCCTGGTGGAGCGGCTCGACCGCGACAGGTTCGAGGTGGTCGTGGCGTCGCCCGAGGACGCCCGCATTGTGGAGTGCGTCGAACGGTGCTGCGGGAAGCACGAACTCGTCGCCATACCAGGCGACCTGGCTCCCCACAGAGATGTGGCTCAAGCGCTTGCGCTCGCCAGCCTCATCCGCCGGGTCCAGCCTGAGATATGCCACCTCCACGGGTTCAAGGCGGCGGCCCTCGGTCGAGCGGCCGCGCATTTCCTGGAGCGAAGCTCTGGCCTCTCCCGCTGGACAGGCCTTGCGCGGACGTCCGGGCGCGAAGGAAGGCCGGCCATCGTTTACACGGTCCACAATTCCGTCCTGGCGAGGACTCGGGGCACCCCAAAAGGGCATCTCTGCAGCTACCTCGAGCGGGCGCTTGCGCGCGTCACGGACCGCGTCATCGCAGTGTCGCGAGCACTTCGGGACGAATACTCGTCCATCCCGGGGCTCGGGCCTGGTAAAGTCAGGCATGTGCCAAACGGCGTGGCACTCGAGCGCTTCGCAGGCGACAGGGACGGGTGGTCGCGAACTCCCGAAAGGGTCGCGCAAGCGCGGAGCATTTTGGGGTATCACCCGGACACGGTCCTGGTCGGCACAGTCGTGCGGCTGATTCCGGATAAGGGCGTCGGAGTGCTTCTTCACGCCCTCGCCCACCTGCGGAGGTGGGGCTTGCGGCCTCAGGTCCTCGTCGCCGGGGACGGTCCGGCGCGGGGCGACCTCGAGGCACTCGCGGAGACGCTGGAGGTGTCCGGCCAGGTGCAGTTCCTAGGCTTTGTTGAGGACATCGTGCCCTTCTACAGGGCCATCGATGTCTTCGTGCTTCCAAGCCTTTCCGAAGGCATGTCGCTCTCCCTCATCGAAGCGATGGCTGCCGGGGTCCCAGTTGTGGCCACGCGTACCCCGGGGATAGAGGAAGTCATCGCGCCCGGGATGGGGTGGCTCGCCGCGCCCGGCGACCACCTCGCGCTTGCGGCTTGTCTCCGGGACTTGCTGCTCCGCCCGCGGGAAGCTGCCCGCATGGCTGAGCGGGCAAGGACACAAGCCCACCGGAGGTTCTCGGTAGAAGGAATGGTTCGGGCAACGCAGGAAGTATACGGCGAGGCCCTGTCTGAGCGCGAGAAAGCCAGAGCGCAGGTTACGTGGGGTGGTTAGGGTACAACATGGTAGGGTGGCAGGGCAGGGCCGGGCAGCGGGTGAGGAGGTAAGCAAACCTCGTGTCAGGCGCGCCCAATTTCTGCATATGGCCTTCTACGAGGCTCTCCAGGAGGTTCTTTGGACGCCAGATGTCTGGACGCCGTCCGTCCTCTGTAACGTGCCTGAAGCTCGCAGCGCTTGTCCTGATTTTAGGGCTGCTTGCCCCCGTCCGGTCGCCAAAGACCTGGGCGTGGGCCGCAGCCGCCCCATCCGTCCGTCGAGCGGTCCTCGTGCTGGTAAGTGCGCTCTCACTTAAGGACATCGACCTGACGCTTACGCCCAACATGTGGAAGCTCGCTTCAACCGGCGCGGTCGGCCTCATGAACGTGCGCACGGCGAAGACCCTGCAGGACGAGCACACATACGTGACGCTCGGCGCAGGCACAAGGGCGCAGGGACCGCCGGAAGCGGGGCATGCCTTCAACTCGGACGAGATCGTGGAGGGCGCGCCCGCCGCCACCACGTTCGCCCGCAACACGGGCGCCGCCGCGCCACCGCCTGGAAGCGTGGTGCATCCCTATATCGCCCGTATCGCCCGCACCAATTCCGACTCAAGCTACCGCATCGTTCCCGGCGCCCTGGGTGAGGCCCTCAGACGGGCGGGGAAGAAGACCGCCGTCTTCGGGAATTCCGACACGCCAGGGCATCTCGGCCGCCATGCCGCAGCGGTTGCCATGGACTCGCGCGGCGTTGTTGACCTGGGCGACGTCGGCCGCGACACGGCCATCCGCAGGGATGACTTCCCTGGAGGCACCGCAACCAACACCGAGCTTGTCGCCGCGCTCGTAAGAGACGCCGTGACGGCAGGGAAGGCCGATCTCGTCGTGGTCGAGTCGGGCGATACGGCCCGGGTTGAGAGGTACCTGGCAGCCGGCCTTCTCACTGAGGCGGCATACGAAGAGGCCAGGCGTCTTGCGCTCTCGTCGGCGGATGCCCTTGTCGGCCACCTCCTTGAGTTCATAGATTTCACTGACACCATGCTCCTCGTCTTCGCGCCGACGCCGGGAGCGAGAGAGGTCGCCTCAGGCCACGGCCTGGCACCTGTCATCGCGGCCGGGCCTGGTCTCTCCTCGGGTAGGCCAGGGCTCCTGACGTCTCCCACCACAAGGCGGCACGGCCTTGTGGCGAGCACCGACGTAGCCGCGTCCATACTCTCGTGGCTCGGCGTGGACGCACCGCCCTGGGTCCTCGGGGCGCCGGTGCGCGTTGTGCCCCACCGGGCGCCACTTACCCGGCTTCTTTCAATGCACGATGAGATCGCGTCGACCTACCTCATGAGGGCACCTCTCCTCAAGACGTTCGTGGGCCTGCAGATCGTCGTGGCCCTCGCATCGCTCGCCCTCATCGCACTCGCCGCCGCCAGGCATAGCTCCCTTCGGCACCTCGGCGTGTCCCGGGAGGCGCTCCGCCGCACCTCAGACGGGCATCCGGAGGACGTGGCGATGCGGGCCCACGTCGCCCAAGTCGTACGGGCGCTGCTCCTGGGTCTTGGCGCCGTGCCCCTCGCCATGCTTGTCCTGCCGCTCGCACGCCCGGCGGGCACCGTTTCCGCCGGCATCTACGTGGCGACTGCGGTGCTCGTCATGTGCTTTGCCGCAAGGGCCACCTGCGGCCGCAGCCCGGCGTCGACGCCCTTCGCCGCAGTATACCTCGTCACGGGGCTTGCGGTCATTTGCGACGCGCTGCTCGGATCGAAACTCATGCAGGGGTCCATACTCGGCTACGACCCCATAGGGGGCGCCAGGTTCTACGGGATAGGGAACGAGTATATGGGCGTGCTGGTCGGGTCGCTCATAACCGGAAGTGGGCTTGTCCTTGACAGCATGGGCCTTCGCAGGGCGCGGTCTGCGGTGCGCGCAGCGGCCCTCGCAGGCATCGGAGCTATCTTCGCCGTCGCGCTCTTGGTGCTCGCGTCCCCCTCGTTGGGCGCCAACATGGGTGGCACGGTTACGGCGGTTGTGGGGTTCGGCATCGCATATGTGCCGTATCTGGACAGGAGAGTGACCCGCCGGGAACTAGCCATCCTCGCCGTGCTCGCAGTGTCGCTCGTCGCCGGAATAGCCGTCGCTGACGCCCTGAGGGCCGGTGGGCCTGTATCCCACTGGGGCCGGACGGTCTTGGCCGTCCGCGTGGACGGTCCCGCCGCGCTCATCGATGTCGTCCGGCGTAAAACGGCGATGAACCTCAAGCTCATCCGGTACACTGTCTGGACCCGCGCGCTGTTTGCGTTTCTCGCGGCCGTGGCCCTCCTCTGGGTGCGGCCGGTGGGGCTCGCAAAAAGGCTCATGAAGGCCCACCCTGGGTTCGCGTCGTCTCTTGCCGCAAGCCTCGTCGCGGCAGCCGCGGCCGTCCTTGCCAACGACTCAGGCGTGGTGGCAGCAGCGCTGCTGATGCTGTATCCGTCGCTTGTCCTGCTGTATCTCGCCGGTCACGAAGCAGCAGGCGATACGTAGGCCTTCCCATTCCCGCCGGGTCCTCCATGGCTTCGCGAACTCTTCCATTTCCTGCAGAACTGTGGTATTGTTTGGATGGACGCTATCCCGGCGAGGTGATGGAGCGTGCTCCGGTGTCTCCACCTTGCGGACCTGCACCTCGGTTGGTCCCCATCCGAGCTTCCGGGGGATAAGGCGAGGGCCCGGCAACACGAACGGGATCTGCTCCTGAAAAGGGCGGTCGACTTTGCTCTTGCCCCGGACAATCGCATCAATATGGTCATCATCGCAGGCGATCTCTTTGAGTCGCACAGGCCCGACCCCGCTGTGGCCGAGGAGGCCGTCCGGCAACTTGGGCGACTGGCGCGGGCAGGCGTGTTCCTCGTAACCGTCCCCGGCAACCACGACGAGATCACCTACCATGACTCCGTATACAGACAGCGGGGTGATTCCTGGCCCGGCGTGCTTGTGCGGAACCCCATGCCTGAGATGGTCGCCTCGCAAAGCCTCAACGGCACACCCGTTTTCGTGTACTCGCTGGCTTACACGGGAGGGCTCACCCGAACCGACGAACTCCAAAGCCTTCCGCGCACAGCCGAACCCGGGATACACATCGGGGTGTTCCACGGTTCCCTCGACTGGGATGCTGGCGACAGGAGCCTGCCAATAGCGTCCCAGGCACTTGCCGCAGCGGAGTATCACTACGTTGCCCTCGGACACATCCACAAGCATGGGAAGTTCAAGGTCGGCAAGGGCCTCGCGGTGTACCCGGGCATGGTGGAAGCGAAGGGGTTCGATGACCCCGGCACGGGAGAGCTCACTGTGGTCGAGTTCAGCGACACGGGCGCGGCCGCGACCGTAAAGACCTCGCCTCTTCCCGTACGAAAGCACGTGGCAACCGAGATCGATGTGTCTGCGGTCCCGTCCCACGACGCGCTGGTAGATGCATGTCGAGCCACGGCAGGCGCCGATGGCGATGCTCTCGTCAGGATCACGCTGAAAGGCGTGCCGTCGTTCGCCATAGACGTGGACGCCCTTGCCGGCTCGCTGCAGGGCGAGTTCTTCTCCGTTGAAGTCGTTGATGAGACCACCTTCCTCAGCGACGAGCTAGGCAGGCAGCTTGCTTCGGAACCCACCGTCCGGGGGTATTTCGTGAGAAGGCTCATGGCAAAGCTCGAGCACGCGGCCGACGAGCGTGAGAGGAAAGTGCTGGAGCTTGCCATGCGTAAAGGCCTCGCGGCGTTCCAGGGGAGGGGTGGCAAGCGGTGAAGGAAGTGTCCTTCAAGAGGCTGGCCCTCACAGGCTTCGGGCCGTACCGGGACAAGGTCGAGGTGAGGTTCAAGGACGGCATCAACGCGTTCGTCGCCCCGAACGAGCACGGCAAGTCGTCGCTGGTCATGGGGCTTCTCGCCACCATATTCGGCCTACCCGCAAGAACCGACCCGTCTGCGTTCGGACAGGCCCGCTTCAGAAACTGGGACAATCCCCCGCGCTTCGAGGGGGAGGTGGAGTTCGAGGCGGACGGGGTGGTCTATAGGATCCGACGGGACTTCGATACACACAAAGTATCGCTAGCAAGGCTGGAGAACGGGAAGTACATAGCCCTTGTCACAGGCGAGCATAACCCGGGTGCAACAAGGAAGCCGAACGTGACTTACGAGAGAAAGCTCGCCGAGCTGTTTGGGATGACATCGCGTGAGCTGTTCGAGTCCACCTTCTGTGTTACGCAGCCCGTCCCCGAGGCAAAGCATCTTGACGAAAGGGTCCAGGAACTCCTCTCCGGCGCGGGAGCGGGGTTTGCTCGCGCATTGGACTCACTCATTAGCGAGCTTTCTACCCAAACCAAGAGCACCGGCGATAGAGGTGTGACCTCACGTAACCAGAGAAACGATCGCAGGCTCGAGGAACTCAGCTCACGCATAGAAGCTCTGCAGTCAGAGATCGATTCTGCCCGCCACGCCGTAGATTCCCTCCAGGCCGTGCGCAAGAGGCTCGCAGAAATCGAGCGCGACCTCGACGAGACCAGGAAGGCCCTCGCGTCGAAGGAGGCCATTCTGAACGCCTGGTCTGAGTGGAGGCGGCTTGCCGCGGAATACCGCCAGGCCGTGAAAGACCAGACCAGTCTCGAAGCTGCGGTGGACCACGCCCGGGACCTCGCCGCCAGGATCGACGCGGAGGCCCGAGACGTGCAGGAGAACTACCCCGAGTTCGAGGGCGCGCCCGACGACATCGAATCGAGGCTGGCGGAGCTCATATCCCTCAGGGGGAAGCTGGCGGAGGTGGCGCAGGGAATCTCTGACGCCGAAAACGCTGTCAGGACCAAGCAGGCGGAGCTCGATCGGCTCGCGGGTGAGATCCGCACGCTTCGCGATTGGGGCGCGCTGGGGCCGGGGCCCGAATCGAGGGTGCGCAACGCGAAGCGGAAGGCCGCTGAGTTGCTGCGGAGATGGCACGACTTCCTTGCACGGCGAAGCGAGCTTGCCGCATGCGAGGCGGAACTTGCGGCAAGGTTCCGAGTTTTCGCCGAGGCGAGCCCTGACGAACTGCAACTTATTGAGTCGTATTCGACAAGGGTCGCTGAGCTTGCACGGGACGTAGAGAGGGCCCGCCGCGAGATGGAGGTCATAGAGGAACGCACGAGGGCCCTTGAAAGGGACCGGGAGGAGCACGAGAGGCGCTACGCCGGAATCGCCGCCCTCGGCCCGGGAGCGGCCGACACGATACGGCAGAAACTGGATGCGCTCCGTAGAGAGCGAGAGCTTCGGACAGCGCTTGCCGAGCGCCAGCAAATGCTGGTTGTCCCCTGGGGCCCGCGTGCCGCAGCCGGCCTCGCATCGGCTCTCGTGGCGGGCGTCGTCGTATGGCTGTCATGGGGCGGCTCCGCATGGCCAGGAGGCATGTGGGTCTCCCTGGGCGCGGCCGTTCTCTTCGGGCTGGCTGGATACGTGGTGTCAGGCGCGCTTCATGCCCGCAAAGTCGCTGGCGTGAGGCTTGAGGCGAAGAAGCTCGAGGGCGAACTTGCCGCCTGTCGGCAGGAACTCGCGCTCCTGGACCAGGCTCTTGGAGACCTCGCCTCAAGCGACGAAGCCGAGCTCGGGGCCCTCCGGGCAAAGGTAGAGCAGCGCGATGAGGAAGCCAGGGCGCTGGCAGAGAAGGAGGCGCTCGTCCCGACCGAGGAAGAGAGAAGGCAGGCTCGGGAAGCTTTCGAACGAGCCCGGCAGAACCATGAGGCATTCGTGAAGATCACTGGCAGATTCGCCCAGTGCTTCGAGGACGTCACCGCTGCGTTCTCCGAATGGAAGGACACCGTGGAAAAGAAGAGGCAGCTCGAGACCTTCGTCCGCGATTTCGCGCACGAGGCTTTTGGTTGCGACCCTGAGGCAGCTATGCAGGCTTCGCCGACCTCGCCTGACGTGAGCGATGCATGGAGAGAGCTTGCACACATCGTATCCGTAGCTTCCTCACCTGAGGACGCCGGCACCGTCGGGGACCTTGTCGCTTTCCTCGAAGGACGCGACGCATCGTGGTGGGAGCGGGCAGCCGCTGAGGCTGCACGACACGAGAGCGTCTGCAGGAACATTCAGGCCGCGCAGGCTGCCATAGCGGCAGGGAACAAGCATGTCGAAGCCCTGAGGGCACGGGTCAAGGAGTTTAAGGAGAGGAACGCGGCGGCATCTCGACCGCTTGATGCCATACTGAAGGCGTCGGGCGGCGACCCCGCTAGAGCACGGCAAAGATGGTCAGAAAAGCGGTCCCGCATTGAGAAGGTCGAGCGGATGCGCGCGTCGCTTGCGACGCTCCTCAGGCAGCACGGTGCCTCGTCGGTGGACGAACTCCGTGAGAAGAAGACGAGCGCGGCCAACAACGCCGCACAGTCGCTCGCGGACTGGAAGCGTCTTGTGAGCCAGAACCCGGGGCTCCCCGAGGTCGACGAGGCGGGCGACGTCGATAGAATCGAGGCCAGGTGGAGGTCTCTGAACGACGACGCCGAACGCCTCCGTGGCAGGGTCGCCAGGCTCGAAAAGGAAAGGGGAGACCTTTCGGCGGAGCAAGGGCGCCTGGAAGGGCGCACCCCTGTAAACATCGCCCAGGCCGAGGTGGAACTCGCAGGGCTTAAACGCCAGCGCGAAGAGGTGGAGCTATTGGCCGACGCCCTTACGGTCGCCTGTGCGGAGCTTGCAGCTGCCATCACAGACTTTCAGAGGTCATATCGCGGGCGGCTGCAGGACGCAGCCACAGAGCACTTCAGGCGGATAACGGGTGTGAAGGATCGTGCGGTGGTAATCGACGATGATTTCAAGGTCCACGTCGAAGACGGCGGCGTCCCCTGCGATCCTGCTCAGTTGAGCAAGGGAGCGCAGGATCAGCTGTATATAGCACTGCGGCTTGCTATCGCGGACCTTCTTGCGCAAGACTACCGTCTCCCGTTCATCTTCGACGACCCCTTCGCAACCTGCGATAGCACAAGGCTTGCCAACCTTGGCACGGCTCTGCAACAAATGGCTAAGGATCGCCAGATCCTGGTCCTCTCCCACATTGAGGACCTCCTGCCCTGGGGGACCCCGGTAGAAGTCCGGTATGATCGTGCCTTGGGCCATCAGCAATCTGGATAGCTCAACGGCATCCTCGTCGAACATGACGGGGAAGGGGCCCACGCATGCGATGTCATCGTGCGTGTAAAGAAGCCGGGGGAGGCGAACTCGTTTCGAGATACGAGGGGCGGTACCTGGTCATCGAAATACCACGGCGGGACACCATGGCGCCGCTGGAACCTCCTGAGCAGGGTTTCGGGGGCGGCTGACGTATAAGTTAGATGTGACCCTGGCCTGCCGGCAATAGCTGTAGCTTCTGAGACACGAGTGAATGTGAAGGGATGGCCCTTGACAGTGCAAGACAGTACGGAAATCCGCTCAACAAAAGACACATATGTCGGGTACGTCATGGCTTTCGCCGCCGCGGTCATCTGGGGCACTCTAGGCGTATTCGCAAAGTTCATATACAGGTACGATGTGGAACCAGTGGTACTGGTGAGCCTGCGGGGGTCTGTCGCCTTTCTCACGCTTTTTGCGATTCTGGTAGCCGGCGACCGGAGCAAGCTGCGCGTCCAGCGACGAGACCTTTGGTTCTTCGCTGTTTTCGGACTTGTGGGCGTGGCCCTCAATTACATGTCCTATTTTGAGGCGCTCAAACGCACGACGGCCACGACCGCGGTCATCCTCCTGTACACGTCCCCTGTATACGTGACGCTGGGCGCGGCAGCGTTCTTCAGGGAGCGCCTCACCCAGGCAAAGGTGATCGCCCTGGTCGTGACATTCGCCGGCTGCTTCCTCGTAGCTGGAGGTTACGAGCCGAGGCTTCTGGCTCTAAACCCGGCAGGCATCCTGTTCGGCCTGGGCGCGGCGGTCACCTACGCGTCCTACACTCTCCTCAGTAAGCAGGCGCTGAAAAAGTACTCCTCATGGACTTCTGTGCTGTACGCCTTCGGGTTTGGAAGCCTGTTTCTCCTCTGTTTCGCGGGCGGACGGCTCAGGGAGGTGACCGCACTGCCTTTGCGGGCATGGTTGTTCATCCTCGGCCTCGCCTGGGGCCCCACGCTCGCAGCCTATGCCCTGTATGTCCGGGCGCTGCATCATATCGAGGCGAGCCACGCCGGGATAGTCTGCATGGCGGAGCCGGCCGCCACCGCCGTGCTGGCTTATGCCATTCTGGGTGAGAGGCTCGCGCCGTGGCAACTCGTGGGCGCGGTTCTCGTGCTGGCCGGAGTGTTCATCCTGCAGGAGCACTCCCCGCGCAAAGAAGCATCGTTGAGATCGAGGGGGGCATGAGCATCCTCTTCGTGGAGTCCGTGGAGCAGAAAAAAGAACTGGTCGGGGCAGGCGGACTTGAACCGCCGACCTCTTAGTCCCGAACCAAGCGCGCTACCAACCTGCGCCATGCCCCGACCCAAACGTGATGACTGGTTGTTACATGCATAGTATACTCGAACGTTGGTAACATGTCAAACATGGACTTCGCCCGTTCTTGCAGACTTCACCCGCTTGGGCTTGCCCCGCGCGCTGCTCTGAATGGGTTCCAACCATGGGCTGGGCTACACGGCCGTCCGGTGATGGAAGGAGGCAGCACTCGGCCGCTCGGCCATGCATGAACCACAAAGGGTCATGCGTCACCGGGCTGTCGCACGCGAATGGGGGGCGCAATGGGGCGTTTTCGAAGGAGCTCATTGCCGACCGCACGCAGGCTTAGAAGCAGGTTTGTGGCCTCGAATGGAGAACCTTCTTAGCGAGGCAACACTTTAACGAGGCAACACTCGGGGAGGTGTAGATAGGTGCCGGAAAGCGAGCGACAGTTGCCGCTTCCCATCTTCGATGATACACACACACCGACGGAAGACGACTCGACCCAGCCAACCGCATTCGCAGCCGTGGGCCCAGGCGAAGGTCAGCCTGGACAGTCCGCCCTCTGGCCCGAGCTTGCTCCTGCCGCGCAGAAAACACCGCGTCTCTCTGCGCCCAGCCCGGGCCCGCCGACCGGCACGGCCACGAGCACGAGCACGAGCAGGGAAGAGGGAAGAGGAGATGCGGTACCCCAGGAACCTACGCCAGATCTCGAGGAGCTTGAGAAAGAGTGCAAGACATGCAGAAAATGCGACCTGCGAGCCGGGTGCACCCAGGTCGTGTTTGGTGAGGGAAACCCCCACGCCAAACTCATGTTCGTGGGCGAGGGTCCCGGGCAGCAGGAAGACATCCAGGGCAGGCCTTTCGTGGGCGCGGCGGGACAGCTTCTGGACAAGATCCTCGCTGCCGTGGGCATCAGACGCGACGAGGTCTACATCGCAAACGTAGTCAAGTGCCGTCCGCCGGGAAACCGCCTTCCCACCTCGGAGGAGGCTGAGGCATGCCTGCCTCACCTGCGCGCCCAGATCCGGGCGATAAAGCCGAAGATCATCGTATGTCTGGGTGCTCTTGCGACCCAGACGCTCATTGACAAGAGAGCGCGCATAACAAGGGTGAGGGGCAACTGGTTCGAGAAGAACGGCATCATGTACATGCCAACATTCCACCCGGCCGCGCTCCTGCGTGACGAGACAAAGAAGCGTCCTGTCTGGGAGGACATGAAGAAAGTGAAAGAGATGCTCGATCGCCTGGAAACCGCGTGATGCGTCCCTCTTGGTAATCATCGACCACCCTGGCGAATAAGCTAGTAATGGAAGGCAACCCATCCCTTTACGCTTCGCGCTCCCGGGGGGTCATCATATGGCTCCGGACAGAACGAGCAGGGGCAGGCCCGACAGGGGAAGGCCCGAGAAGAACGTCAGCCCCGAGAGGACCGAGTGTGGGTGGTTCCTGGCGGTCGTGATGGGCCTTCTGGTCTCTGTCGTCGCGCTGATCGCCGTGTTCTTTGGTGTCGCCATCTACGACTACTTCGTGTCGGCCCAGGCCGCTTTCCTCGGCACGCTGGCATCCGTGGGGAGCTATCTTGCCACAGGCATAGGCGGCTTCGTGGCAGGAAGGAAGGCCGGAAGGCGCGGGCTTATCTATGGAGGCCTGGTAGGCCTCGTTTTCGCTGCAGCGATCCTTGTCGCAGGCGCAGGAAGCCCTGCGACCGTGCCCTTGACCGGCGCGACACTGAGAAAATTGTTCTTCTCAGCGATCGCCGGGGGCATCGGGGGGATGTTCGGCGTGGCATCCACGTGAGACGGGTGAGACCCAGCGCCCTGAGCCCGGGCGCGCCCCGCCCGGGGTGCCGTCCCTGAGTCCAGCACCGGCAACCTACCAGATGCCGGCAAACCGAGAGGAACAGACGAACCATCGCTCAGCAAGTTTCGAACAGCACCTCAACATGCACCGTAGTCGCTCTGGACAGGCTCAGGCTCAACTCCATCAGCGTCAAACTCCATCAGCGCCAGCTGGAGACCTGGAAACTGCCTGCTCAAGACCACTTTCCCCAACCGCACTGGCTCCTGGTATGCTAGTTTCCGGTGCGTGCCAAGGTAGTTAAGGTAGTGATATGTGACTGGAAGATGTGTTATAATACGACTAGAGGATGAACTGTCGCGAAGAGGGGGAGTCCGTCTTGAGCCAGTTCGGCGTAAAGCCGCGGGGAAGCGCCTCCGCTGCGACGCCCGGGCCCGGGATCGGCATCGGCGCCGAATCTGCCGTCCGCCGCTGGCACGATGAGTCCCTCAGGGGCGAAGGCGACTTCTTCCGGTATGCGAATGGTAACGTGGGTGCGTATGGCTGTGGGGTTTTCAGCGACAGGATGGTCGCTGTGGTCGCAGGTGCAAAGACCCGGCCGGGGCAGTGGATTGTCGATGCCCCGGCCCTTGTGTTTTCCATGGTTTGAACCGAAGTCCACGGTACCTGGCCCGGAGATCGCACCTGCTCCGTCGCCCCGCTGCTGGCGCGGCGGACGGACTGGCTCGAAATTCGATGCTGTTCAGCGCGGCAGGCCCGGAAGGTCGGCCGCGGGTCACCAACAAATCAAACAGGAGGGGACGTGGGTGATTCAACTGAATGCGGAGGACGTTATCAGGGGCCTAAAGAGACTCAAGAGTCTCGCCAAGCAGGACATCCTCATCAGCAGCCTTGCCCCCAACCCGGAAGTCTGGATGAAAATGGCTACCGCACGAAAACAGAAGTACGAAACGCTGATGTCATTGGTGGAGCAGTATGGTGTACCGGGGGCATGCGAGATCGCGCTCGAGCAGTATGCAAGCCTGCCGGCGGCAGACGGAGACTCCGCTGACATCGATCCCCACACAAGAGGCGAAGAACAAGCGCTTGAGGTCTTCTTCAAGACGATCGGCGTGGACGGAAGAGCCTTGAAGGACGCCAGGGCGCGCCGAAGAGGAGTAGGAGGGATCCAATAGGATCCCTCCTGTGCGCTTTTGCGCTTTGTCATGCTTTATGGTATGCGTGCGTGTCGGCGCCGGCATGGACCGCCGGGCCAGCCCACACCTGCCGCTACAGCCAGACCTTGAGTCGAACTTGTGGCTAAGGGCGGCACGTTCTTCGGTACGTTCTTCAATGGATGCGCCTTACAAGCCCGACGACCTTGCCCAGGATCGCCACGTCTCTAACTATGATGGGGTCCATGAACCTGTTCTCTGGCTGCAAGCGGATCCTGCCCGCCTCTCTAAAGAACCGCTTGACCGTGGCCTCATCGTCTATCAGAGCTACAACTATGTCACCATTGTCCGCTGTGTCCTGCTGCCTCACGATGACGAGATCGTCATTGAGGATTCCAGCCTCGATCATGCTGTCGCCGCGTACCTTCAACATGAACAAGCTGCCCTGCTCACCGAAATCCTTTGGAAGTGGAAAGTAGTCCTCGATGTTTTGCACAGCCAGTATGGGCTGACCTGCTGTCACACGCCCGACCACGGGGACTGCATAAGCCGCCCCGCGACGCATGCTGCCTGATGTCGGAAGGACCTCAATGGCCCGCGGCTTGGTTGGGTCTCGCCGTATGTAGCCCTTCTTCTCAAGTTGCGAGAGGTGGCCGTGAACCGTGGACGTAGATTTCAGCCCCACCGCCTGCCCGATCTCGCGGACCGACGGGGGGTACCCATGGAGTTCCGTCTGCTTAGTGATGAAGTCGAGGATCTGCTGCTGGCGATGGGAGATTGCAAGAGACTTCTTACGCGGCATCCTCCGAAACACCTCGCTCCGGGCTCTCAGCTTTCCGAGTCAGATTATACCACAGGCCGGAACCATGCGCAAACGGTTGTTCGACACTCACCGCAGGCGAGCCATCGTGGGCCACACTCAAAAAAGCCTTTTCAAAAAAGCTCTCCAGGGGATCCGCTCAAAACCTCTTGACTCAAACACCTGTTCCTGCTATGATGAACCTGGCATGCGAACATATGTTTTCCAGTAAGTCGACAGAAGACAGGGAGGAGCTGCTCATGCAGCGTGGAAACAAGGTGCTGCGGGTCGAGTTCGGGAAGCGAGCGCGTAGCGAATTCGTCATGCTTCTCGCGTGCGCGATAGCACTGGCCTCGGCTGTGGGCATCACCCTGGGCGCAACGTGGCCCGAGCGCGCCGCATCCGTCGGCCCGGCGCTCACCACCGTTGAGGTCGTGGTAGCCCCCGGCGACACCCTATGGTCCATCGCCCGAAGGCACGTCGGCAAGGAGGTCGACCTTCGCGCTGCGGTAGACGACATCATCGCGAGAAACCACCTCTCGAGCACGACCTTGCGCCCGGGCCAGGTGCTTGTCGTGAAAGTGGAGACCCGTAGCAACGAGGCACCGCGCAGCGAAAGTGTGGCCGCCGCGCGGTAGCGGCCGCCGGTAGGCACGGTGGCGCGCATTGTGCCTGTCGTGTATCGGCGGCGCACTCGTGTGCAAGAAGTCGTGAGCACCTCAAGCGGCAGGCCCAGCCTTTCACAACTGGGCTTTCTCTAATAACGCGGCGCTCCGGCCGAGGCAAAGCGCCAAAGCCAAAGCAAGCAGCGCACACGCAGGAGGCGTCAGGGGCGCTTCACCAGGTGTCGCAGAGCCTCTGGGTCCTATCCCTCGCGGAGGTCACGGTGATCCGAGCTGTTAGACGGAAATAGGTACGGTCCGTTGCTTCCCCTTTGAATTGGATCGCATAATATATCTTATGTTAACTAGAAGAGGGAAAACCACGAAACGCCTTTTCAAAGGACTCCTTTCTCCCCCACCGGCCACTGGACGTACCCGCAAAAAGGCCACGGGGCCGTGTGACTAGGCATTCATCCGCGCCTTTTCGAGGGCATCTTCGATCTCGTCCACCACAAGCTCGCTGGTCTCCGTAGCACGCGCTTTTTCGAGGAGCCGGACGCCGGCGCGGCCGCCGATCCTGCCGATGGCCCAAGCTGCGTGAGCTCGGACAGGTTCGTGGGGATGTTGCAGGGCCCGCCCCAGGGGTTCCAGCAGGCCGGGATCCGTGGTGTTTCCCGCTGCAATGGCGGCGTCGGCGAGAATGCGGTTCTCCCTGGAATAGTTGCGTCCGAGGACCACCGCCATCCTCGCAAGCCTCCTCTTGCGCTCGCCTGGGTCGTCCCCGAGTATCCCCGCAAGAGAGAATACCTCGTGATCCTCCTCGGGGGGCACCGAGGTGCGCTTCATGGCCCCGGCGTTGCGCGGGCAACAACGCTGACAGGCATCGCAGCCCAGGATGCTGGTTCCATAGGCTTCCCGCAGCTCGACGGGAACGGTCCGGCCTGAGTTCATGTACGCACGCACGCACCGCGCAAGGTCGACGGCGCCGCCGGGCCGGATTGCCCCCGTAGGACACGCGCGTACGCAGGCATCGCACTTGCCGCAATCGCAAATCTCCGCGGGCGCGTCTGGCTCAAGAGGCGCATCGGTAAGGATCGCATGAATGCTCACGAAGGAGCCGAATTTCGGGCAGTGGATGAGCGAATTCCTTCCGTACGACCCGAGGCCTGCTCGCACTGCGAGAGCCTTGTTCGGGAGCCTGGGCTGGGCGACGGCGCGGATCCCGATCCGCTCAAGCTCGGCGGCAAGCTCTTGTGCCGCCACGCGCCCTTCGGGGTATGCGCGGTAGTACGCTGAGTAACCCGCCACGCCCCTCGGGAAAGGCGAAGCAAAGGGCACATAGGGCCGCGCGAGCACTACGACTGAGGCGGCCTCAGGCATGATCTCCCTGGGGTCAGCCCGCAGGTTGCACAGGTGTCGGTGTCGCTGGTCCTGAGGAACCACGCCCTCACGGACACGCCGCCGGACCTCGTGGTCCCACTCAGGTAACGGATCGACACTGGTCACCCCGACTGCGCCGAACCCAAGGCCCATAGCCCTCGCCGCTATCCCGTCCCTGAGGCTTCTGAGGCTGCCCTGTCCGAATGCACTCGACCCCCTCCCCACTCGGTGTCTCTTTCTCCTCGAACCGATGCCGGGCATGCGTGCAGACGACTCTCAACGAAAGGCGAGACCCATTACGCACCCCCGCGCGTACCGGGTCTCGCCGACGCACGCCGAACGTCACAACAATGTCACAGCTTGTCCGCCCCCGCCTTGATCCTTACATCCTCTTTGAGTCACCCGCAACCCCGCGCAAAAGCCGGGAACATTTCGGCGCCCTCACTTAGTGGCAGGTGCTGCACGTTCCGCCGCTGCACGACGAGCACCCACCGCCCGACGACGAGGCCGTGCTCTTGAAGCCGGAGCCCCCGTTGTACCCGAACGTTGACATGAGCCTCTTGACCTCGGTGCCGCCGCAGCTTGGGCACTTCACGTCGGCATGCGCGCTGCCCATGATGAGCTCTTCAAACTTGGTGCCGCACTTCGTGCATATGAACTCGTAGATAGCCACGGTATGAACTCCTCCGTTTCGCCAGGACTTGGGGATCTTCCCTCTCCCCTCCCCTTCCCTACCGGGAAGGGGATACTCCCAGGGGTATTATACAACCGCGTCCCCAAGACGTCAAAACATTTGTCGAGTACGGGCGCCTGTCGCGTCCGTCCCCCTGCGTCAGTCTGTAAGACCTAGCCCCGGCGCAGCCTCGCAAGCTCCTGGCGGAGCATTGAGTTGAACGGATCGACGTCCAGGGCCTTTTGCATCTCCTTTATAGCTTCCGCCTTCATGCCCCTGGCCTCGTAAACCATGGCAAGATGGTAGTGCGCGGTCGCAAGGGTCTTCTCGGGAAAATCCGACGGGAACAGAAGCGCCCGCCTGATGGTCCTCTCAGCGTCATCCAGCCGCCCCTGCTTGAAATACGCCCACCCCAGGCTGTCCATGTATACCGGGTTCGCAGGCTCGCCATCCACAGCCTTCTCCAAGAGCGCAACGGCACGCTTGAGGTCCTTCTTCGTATCCGCCAGGATGAACCCCAGGTTGTTGCAGGCGGGAAGGTAATTCGGGTTCGCCTCGAGAACTTTCTCCAGCTCTTCGACAGCCCTGTCAGCATTCCCGGCCAGCCAGTAGCACAGCCCCAGGTCGCACCTGGCCTCAATGTTCTCGGAATCGAGCTCGAGCACCCTCTCATACGCCCGGATGGCCTGCTCGTACTTCCTGCGGTTATAGGCTGATTGCGCCTCTTTCAGCTTCGCCCGCATCTCCTCGGCTTCCTTCACGACGAACAGGTCGTCCTTCACCCCCGTGTTCAGCTTGACGTCCCGGAGAACCTGCTCGACGCGCCCGCGTGCAGAGAAGAGCTCGACCCTGGTTGGCAGAAAAACGCCCTTATCCACCTGGGTCATGGTGATCTCCCCTCTCCTGTCACCGCGGAGGTCGGTCACGGTGAGGGTATACGACTTCCAGTCTCCTCTCTCACCCTCCTGGATCGTTCCCAGCCGCAGCAACGTCGGCTCTCCCAGGATGGCGCTGGTCTGGGCCTGGATGATGAGGGACTTTACGTTATCGATCCACACGATGTCAGGACCCGCGCCCGGGGCCTTCCGATCCTGGACTGTGAGGACGTACGCCACCCTGTCCTTTATATTCGCTCTCTCAGAGACCCGCACATCATAAGCGTCGGCAATGCTGTCCTTCACGAACCTCAGCATGTAGGTAAGGGTCTCGAGGCCCGCCACCGACATGGAGTCGTGCGTCTTCCAGTGCCCATCTTTCGGCACGATGACGCCCGCACCTTTCGTCAGTATCACACGCGTACCCTCGCTGGCCTTGGGCGCAAGGTAGGTTATGTGATACTTGTCGGGTCTCTTAAAGACCACCTGCATCGTTACGGTCTCGTCCACACCTCCTCGGTTGTAGACGGACTCAAGGACGCACGTGAGGTCCCGGATCCTCGCGTTCGCGCTCTGGATCTGCTTGAGCACGTCCTGAACATTGATGGACTCGTCCGCAGCGGTTCCGGCACTCGAAACTGCGAGCAAGAGGACCGCCACGGCCGCAAGCGTCCCCACCACTTTTCTACACCGAACGAGCGTATTCAACACAGCTTCCCATCCCCCAACTCGCTCAAGTCCCTCCCGGCCGGAGCACACCCTCACCCCGCCGGAGCATGAATGCCCGTCTCTCTACAACGAGCGAACCTGCACCATTGTTCCGCAGCAGCACCGCCTCAGCCGTCTCTGCCGCCTCAGCCGTCAAAGTCGAGTTTCATCATGTTCCGCAGCATCCGCGCGTTCTCTGCAGCCTGCCCGGCATGGCAGTTGTTGAAGAGCACGTACGTCTTCGCGGCCCGTGCGTCCAGGGCCCTGATCTTGGGAACCCACTCCGCAAGCTCGGCCTCGGAATACAGGTAGTTGTACCGTTCCCATGCTTGATCGTGTTTCCACCATTTCTCTGCGTTCCTCCCGTGGAACCTCACGTACGCGATATCCGAGGTCGCCTCGGCGACCGGGGGGACCAGCCCACGCAGCCTGGGCTCATCAACGCAGCAGAATCCGAGGCCTTCCGCGCGAAGCAGGTCGAATGTGTCGGGCCTGATCCACTCGCGGTTACGGAACTCCACGACCACGGCCATGTCCTTCATGCGCTCCCTGAACCGCCTGATATAATCCACGTTTTCCTGTGTTCTCTTGAATCCCCACGGAAACTGCGCCAGCACGCACCCGAGGCTGCCACGGGACGTCATCGGCCGGAGGGCCTCGGCAAACGCCCGGAAGGTGCCCTCGTTGTCCTCCTCGCCCTCCTGCCCTTTCAGTTCGTGAGTCATACCCTTGTGAGCCTTCACGCAGAACTCGAACCCCTCGGGCACCTTGCGCGCCAGCCCTTCCATGGTCCGGACGGACGGCATCTGGTAGTACGTGAAGTCCAGCTCGACGCAGGGAAAGTGCCCAGCATAGAACCCCAGCATCTCCACGTCTTTGATGTCCTCTGGGTAAAAGATGCCCTTCCAGTCCTTGTAGCTGAACCCTGCCGTCCCGATAAGCACCATACGCGGCCTCAACCTCCCTGCCGTTCCTTCTCACGGTCACCATTGCGTCCGGGACCGTGCCTGCGAGCCGGCCCGGCGACATCGATCAGGCTTGCCCTGGTGATGGCTCCCTCGCCGAACCTGTCCCTGACCCTGTCCAGAGCGGATACAAGGCTCCTCTTCCGCTCATGCGTCGCCGGTGCCTCAAAGAGCGCAAGCTGACAGGTGTAGTCATGCGATGCTGCAAGCCCCGAGGCCGACACGCCGATGAGACGCACCTTCCTCGAGCGAGTCCAGTTGGTGCGAAAAAGCTCGACAGATGCCCGGTATATGTCCTCATCGTAGCAAGTGAATTCGTCCAGGGTGCGCGACCTCGTGAGGGTCGCGAAGTCCGAGTACCTCAGCTTGAGCGTGACGGTCCTCGCCACCAAGCCGCGCTTGCGCAGCCGCCTTGCCACCTGCTCCGCGAGCGACAGGAGGTGCCTTGTGAGGACCTCCTCGTCAGCCGAGTCCTCGGCGAGGGTTATCTCGCGGCCGAGGGATTTCGGCCGCTCCCACATGCCCGGATCCACGGGGCTTTCGTCGATGCCGTTCGCCACGTCGTGTAGGATGTGCCCCATGACGCCGAACCTCGCGACGAGCACCTCCACGGGGGCCTCTGCAAGCGCCCCGGCTGTGGTAATACCCATCGACGCAAGCGCGCTTGCCGTCTTCTCTCCCACCCCGTAGAGCTTCCGCACGGGCAAGGGCCAGATGACCCGGGGCACATCCTCGGCCCTTATGACTGTCAGCCCGTCGGGTTTCTGCATGTCGGAGGCCATCTTGGCCAGGAACTTGTTCGGGGCGACGCCCACCGAGCAGGTGAGCCCGAACCCCCGGCGCACCTCCTCCTTTATGTTTCGTGCTATCGCAACAGCGTCCCCGTGGAGCCGCTCGCACCCCGCGACATCGAGAAACGCCTCGTCAATGGAGAACGGCTCGACCACAGGAGTGTAGCGCCGGTACACTTCGAGGAGGCGCTCCGAAACCGCGGCGTAGTCCGAAAGACGGCTGGAAAGGAACACCCCGTGCGGGCAGAGGCGCTTCGCCTCTTTCACGGGCATAGCCGACCGCACACCGAAGGCCCGCGCCTCATACGACGCCGTCGAGACCACCCCTCTGCCATCGGGGTCCCCACACACGATCACAGGCTTGCCGCGAAGCTCGGGATGGGCCTGTTGCTCTACGGCCGCAAAGAACGCGTCCATGTCGATGTGGATGACTGTCGGCTCACTTCCTGCGCACGAGCCCTGCCTTCTCAAGATCCTCCACGAATCCCTTCAGGTCATCGAGGGTGAACCCCGGGAACTCCGTCGCCACCAGCGCGGCAATCCTCCCCAGCGTGCGCCTGCCGTCCATGTAGTTCACAGCCTCGATGAGCTTCAGCTGGAAACTGGGATCATCCTTCTGCTTTCCTTCGTAGTGCTCGCGGCGCTTTTCGCCGACCCTGTCGTACAGGTATGCAGGGTCAAGCGGCCCCTTGAAGAGGCGCGTGTAGACAGCGCTGGCGCCCGCCTCGTCGCCGCTGCCCAGCACCTCATGCCGCCCGCGCCTGGGGCCTTCCCGAGTGCCCGCGTCAGCCGTGCCGGCGAAAAGGTTCACCTTCGCGCACGACGCCCTGGCGGCCGCCCTGATGCCCCTCTTCAAGGCCCGCGCCATCTCGCGGACCCGCGAGGCGTCCTCTGCCGGGACGAGTCTCGCCACCTCGTCCAGTGCGGCCAGGTCCCTGTCCAGAACCACGTCCAGGCGCCGCTCGAACGCTCGAGTGGTCTCCGCCCGTTTCGACGGGTCGGGGCACATGACCGCCGCTTCGCATGATGCGCCGGCGGCCCTGGTGATCCTCTGTCTCGCGCCGGCGTCTGCCACGTTCAGCATGAACTTGGCGGCCTCGAGGTCGCCCGCTGCAAACGTGAGAGCGGTCGAGCCCGCCACAAGGCCGACGCGCAGAAGCTCGTCCGCGTCAAGTCGCTCGACGGTGTCCATGTTCGAGTGGTAGAACCGGTCGGGCCAGTGCCCGAGATACACGCAGGGCACCTTGAACGAGGAGTCTACCAGGATGTAATGGTCCGACCCGCCTGCAAAGCCGGCGATGTTATGGTGCCAGCTCTCGGCGGCCTCGCTGCCCTCGTACATCTTCCCGTCAGCGGCGACGGCTTTCATATAGAATGCAGCCACGTCGTTCAGCGGCGACGGGAGGCTCCAGGGCGTGGTCACAAGGTTGGCGATAGACATGGTCTCGCGGGATTCGCCAACCATGTCGAGGTTCACCCCTGCCCTTACCTTCCTCGCCCAGCCGGGGTGTCGGTCGAGGTATGCCATGGTGCCGTACATCTCAGGGACGAACATGAATCTCACGCCAAAGCGCGGCCGCGCGAGCCTTCCCGCCGCGATGGCCTCCGAGAGGGCCCTTGCTATCTCCATCGCGAGCCCGCAGCCGCTGGCGTTGTCGTTCGCGCCCGGTTTCGGGTGGCAGAGGTGGGCGATGATGAGCACCTCCCCATCCTGAGGGCTTCGGCCGGGGATGAGCCCGGTGACGACGTGCATTTCGCCTGGAAACAGACGTGCCTCCACGACGGCCCTCACCTGCACGGGGCCTTTCTTCAGGAGCGACCTCAGCTCTTCCGCCTGGCGATGCGAGAGCGAAAAGCCGAACACCATCTTGCCCATGTCTTCGTGCCTCACCGGGAAGCCGGCGTAGTTTACAGCGTCGGGCAGGTCACACCGGGTCCTGCCGATCGATGGATCCTCGTGCACCATGTGGTCGGTGAGCACCCCAACGGCGCCCCGCTTCTTGACTGCGTTCACGAACGCCGCCCGGGCCGTACCCGAGGTGAGAACCAGCTTTCCGGCAACGCTGTGGGTCACGTACACGTCGTCGGACCTGCCGTCCCCGATGTCAACAACGTCGAGCACGAGCCCGCCCGGAGGTGTCGACGTGCTGCCGAACACTAGGCACATAGGCTCGGTTTCGAAGTCGCAGATAAGCCGGTCCTCCGGATGCACGAGAGAAAGCCTGGCACGGAGCGGCTCCCATGCGGGAGGCGGGGTCCAGGTCCCGTACGTCTTCTTCCCATCAATGGGGTATCTTTCAAGGGTCGCGCGCTCGATTCCCCAGCTTGCGAGCTTGTCTCGTATGTACTGCGCCGCCTGGGAGAAGTCGGACGATCCTTTTGCCCTGTGGAACCTTGCAATCTCGGATGCGTAAACGAGGGCGCGTCCGCCCGAGATCTCGCGCTTCAGCGACTCAACAAGCTTCGAGCCCACCATGTCGTGTTTGCGGCCCATCACCTTCGCCCGGAGCGACCCGGCAAGGCGCGCCCAGGCCATCGACGGGCGTCCCCCTTTCGTTGCAGCATGAATGCAGCATGAATGGGCACCTATTCGCGCACCGCAGCGCCCGCGCACCGCAGCCCACATACGTGCGCGCTACCGTACCGAATCTCGTCAGGCTCCCTGAACATTGCGCCGTTCGGCGGCTCCGACGAGCGTGACGAAGTCTCCTTGTTTCAGCCCGGCAGCGTTTGCTTCATCGGTATCAACATGCATGTCAAGGGCGAAGTCCTCGCGGACTCGAACGACCACCTCGTCGAAGACAAGCGCCCTCGGACCGGATGTCCGCACCATTACTATCTCACCGTCGGTCACGCCGAACTCCTTTGCAAGCTGCGGAGTAAAGTGAATGTGGCGCTTCGCCACGATAACGCCCTGTTCTAGCTTGAGCGCGCCGTAGGGGCCGACTATCACGATACCGGGCGTCCCCTCAAGGTCCCCGGACTCCCTCACGGGAGCGTCGATTCCCAGCGCATAGCAGTCAGTGCGGGAGATCTCGACCTGGGTCGCCTTCCGGACGGGGCCCAGGATGCGGACTTTCTGAATAATTCCCTTCGGCCCGACCAGCGTCACGGTCTCGTTCGCGGCGAACTGGCCGGGCTGAGAAAGCTCCTTGAAGCAAGTCAGGCTGTATCCCGGCCCGAACAGGACCTCGAGGTCCTTCTGGGTAACATGCACGTGCCTTCCTGAAACACCTACTGGTACTCTTTTTGCGTCATCCATCGCACCAACGCCTCCAACATCGTTACTTATTGTAGCCGGGACAGGCGAGCGAACCGGAACACCGGCGCACGCCAGGATTCCTGCTACATAGGTAATTCTAGCCCTGCGGACCCGGGAGCGCAAGCCATATCACGGAACTTACGACGTCCCCGGTGACCTGCGACCCTGCCCGCGCGGGATGCACATCCGCCTATACGTTCTCCGGATATGCGGGATTTCCTCCCGCTGCGAGCCCTCGTTGCGTTTCGGTCGCATATCGCTGCGGCCGCATGCTGGCTGCGTGGCAACTTGCGACGACGCAAAACTACGACCCGCGTGTCATTGACAAAACCCTCGCCGTCTGATACAATGACGGTGCAGAGGGAAAGATCAACTGAATATCGTCGACGTGTGCAGGGGAGTAGCTCAATGGGTAGAGCGGCGGTCTCCAAAACCGTAGGTTGCGGGTTCAAGTCCTGTCTCCCCTGCCAGGAAACTTAAGCCCCGCAAGGATTCGCGGGGTTTCGTCTTTTTCCGTGGAACCGGCGGGCTCGGGGTTTCGCCATCAATTTAGGATCAAACCGCGAGCGGAGGGCGCGCCTACTTGGCTTCCCTCCTGACTCCCAGCCGCCCTTGCCATGAGACCGTCAGCACTGACGGCGCGCCGAATTTCCAGGGGGCGCGTGCGTCATGGCAAAGGTTCTTCGGATTGACAAGCGGCTTCCCGACACCTGGCAAGCCACGCACAGAGACCTCTCCGCACGAAAGCAGGCTCAAGGCGTGGCACCGAGGGCGCTTGACGACTTCAGGGAGCAGGAGGGCTCTCGCGGCGGCGATTGTTCAGCCTGAGCACAAGCGCCTCGATGTGAGCCCTGCGTGAGTGGGTCTTGCGAGGGCGCAGAGTCGCAGCGAAGTCGAGGACGGTGCCTTCACTGCTGGCCGGAGGAAGCAAATCCGCAGGTATCACCACCTCAGAAGAAGGCAACTCGTCGTCGGGCACGGCGACGCCTCGCGCGCCTCCAAGGGGAATCACCACGGCCTTGCCGGACTCCACCCGGTCGACCACGCCGGTCCACGAGACATACCCAGCAGCACCCTCGTGGCCCGCAAGGCTATAGATGGCTTTTCCCGCAATCACTACGGCCATTACCGCAACGACTATCACCACCGCAAGCACCGCGAGCGGCGCAAGCCGACCGCGTCCCGAAGCGAACCTATCTTCCTCGCGTTCCCTTCTCATGGTTGCCGCCCCACCCGTTGTACGCCCAAGTGCTGAGGCCCGCCCCAGGCTACCGTGACGCCGGGTCGGACTCCGTCAGACTCCTCGGGCCGTCGCTCCAACGTTCTCCACACGCTCTCGGCGATCCTGCCGGGTCATACCATATTCATCCTTTGGTTGAGGCGGCCAGGCTCGTCATAACCTGAGGCTGTCTGCTGAAGGGAGTATGCCGCGGTCGGCGTAAAAGCAGGTAGCTAGGATCTGGCGCTAAGTGGGGGTGCAGAAGTGCTCCTGACTTTTGGGAGGGGTTGCCGGTGCTTGCACGAGGGGTGTCAAAATCCGGCCACTTGCCCGACGGGCCGGATTTTAGCTACCGGCAAAGGGACAAGGACTAGCGCACCCTCGCGTAGCTCCTGGCGACTGTTGTCTCTCCATGCCGTCCCTGGTAGAATAAAGGCGTGAACGAAAGGAGACGGTAACAGAGTGAAGATCATCCTGATCCGTCACGGCCAGACGAAGTGGAACAGAGAGGAAGTGTTCCGGGGCAGGGCGGACATCCCTCTTGACGAGACCGGGGTCGCTCAGGCCGAAGCCACTGGCGCGGCCCTTTCACACATCAAGATCACCGCGGTTTACTCGAGTCCCCTTGCAAGAGCAAACGAGACCGGTCGAATCATAGCCCGCCCCCACGGGCTTGGGGTGCAACTCGTCGACGACCTCGCCGATATCGACTGCGGCGCGTGGGAGGGGTTGCCGGTGGAAGAGGCCCGGTCTCGGTATCCTGATATGTTTCAGGCATGGCAGCGGGTCCCTCATACCGTCACCTTCCCGGGCGGCGAAAGCCTTGACAAGGTCGCACGCAGAGCTGCATCAGCCCTGGACAGGATCGCCGCCGCCCACGCACAAGGTGAGACCGTGGCAGTGGTCTCTCACCGCGTGGTGAACAAGCTGCTCCTCCTCAGGGTACTGGGCCTCGGTAGCTCAGCCTTCTGGAAAATCCGCCAGGACACGTGCTGCCTCAACATCATCGAGCACGGTCCCGGCGGCTACGTGCTGCACCTTCTCAACGACAGGTGCCATCTCACAGGCGGCCGGATCCCGGAGCCGCCCGCGGACTTCTAGCGTGGCGCTTTCCACAGGATAAGAGACCACAGTGCAAGGAGGACAGATGGCCATGAAGCTGTTCCTGGACACCGCGAATGTGAACGAGATCCGCGAAGCATGGGAGATGGGCGTGATATCCGGCGTGACGACCAACCCAACCCTCGTCGCGCGGGAGGGTCGGAACTTCGAGGATGTGGTCCGCGAGATCGCAGGGATAGTGGACGGTCCCATCAGCGCCGAGGTAGTGAGCCTGAAAGCCGACGAAATGGTGAGGGAGGCAAGGGAGACCGCCGGATGGCATCACAACATCGTGATCAAGATCCCGATGACACCCGACGGGATGAAGGCGGTCAAGGTCCTCTCCAGGGAGGGGATCAGGACCAACGTGACGCTGGTGTTCTCCGCCACCCAGGCCCTGCTCGCCGCGGCGGCCGGTGCCACATACGTAAGCCCGTTCGTCGGCCGAATGGACGACGTCGGCAACGATGGCCTTGCAGTTGTCAGAGACATCGCCGAGATATTCCACATTCACGAGATACCGACGAAAGTCATAGCCGCAAGCATCCGGCATCCGATGCACGTAATAGAGGCCGCGAGAGCGGGGGCCGACATCGCGACTGTGCCCTTCAGTGTGCTGATGAGCATGTTCAAGCATCCGCTCACAGATGTGGGCATCGCCAGGTTCCTCAAAGACTGGGAAAGCGTCCCGAAGAAATGAGCCCGTTCACGCGCTGCGCCTGGTGAGTATCGGCAAGACCTCCCGCACGTCGTTTACGATCGAGACGGGGCTGTAAGGCGTGAACTCCTCACGACGCGTCAAGCCATGGAGGACGGCGCAGAAGGGCACTCCGGCGCGCCGGGCAGCTTCGGCATCCACGAGGCTGTCGCCTGCGTAAAGCACCTCGCCAGGTTCCACATGGAGCAATGACATGGCCCGTAGAAGCGCATCGGGGGCAGGCTTGTGGTGCACGACATCCTCGGCGCCCACTATCACATCGAACGCGCGGAGAAGGCCGTGCTTATCGAGAATGCGCTCTATCCTCCGCCGCAGCTTGGTGGAGACTATCCCGGTCATCATACCGGCGGCCTTGAGACTGTCGAGAGCCTCAGGCACTCCGCTGTACACCCTCGTACCTTCTACCATGATGTCCTCGGCCTTCTCCATGAACAGGGTCGCAAGCACACCCTGGTCATGGCCTGGCGCAAGGATGCGGAACATTTCGGGAAGCGAGAGACCCACGGTGCGTAGGATGTCGCGGTCAGTGCGGGCGGGAGCACCGACCGCGGCTAGGGCGTAGCGAACGCACCTTGTGATCGGGTCCGACGAGTCGGCCAGCGTGAAGTCGAAGTCGAAGAGAACGCAGCGAAAGCCCAAGGTCGCACCTCCCCCAGCGCGGCCCGTTTTGAACTGTAAGGGCCTGCCGAGATTCTAACCCGGAGGCCCGTTCGTGTCAACAATGGGACGACCGCATCACAGTCGGTGGCCGTCTCTCAACTGACGCGGACGATAGCGCACTTGAGGTAGTGGGTCTCCTCAACGCCTAGGAGGATCGGATGGTCCCTCGCCTGGGTCCGTAGCTCCACCAGCCTGGCCTCCCTGCCCGCGTCAGCCGCGGCGTCGGCGAGCATGGCGATGAACACCTCCGGCCTCATGTGGTAAGAGCACGAACACGTGACCAGGATCCCCGCTGGCGCGAGGATCCTCATGGCGCGGAGGTTCACTTCCTTGTAGCCCCTGTATGCAGCCTCGACGGCGTGCTTGCCTGGGGCAAAGGCAGGCGGGTCAACGATGACGAGGTCGAAGCGTTCACCCTCGGCTTCGAGCCGCCTCAGCGCATCGAAGGCGTTCCCCTCGATGAAGGATATCCTCTCTCCGAACCCGTTCTTCTCCGCGTTCAACCTGGCGATCTCAAGGGCCGTCGCCGACGAATCCAGCGCCACCACCTCGCGCGCGCCGAAAGCTGCGGCGTGGATCGCAAACCCGCCCGTGTAGCAGAACGCGTCCAACACCCGCGCCCCGTCGCACCACGGAGCGACGGCCCTGTGATTCTCCCGCTGGTCAAGGAAAAGGCCGGTCTTCTGACCTCGTGCGACGTCCACCCAGAAGGCCAGGCCGTTCTCCTGGACCCAGAATGCCGTAGGGAATTCATCCCCGAGGAAACCTGACCTCTGGTCAAGGCCCTCCAGCTCTCGCGCCCGGGAGTCGTTTCGTTCGTACATCTTCGTTATTCCCAAGAGGTCCCGCAGCGCGGCCGCAATCATGTCCTTTCTCACGTCCATGCCGAGAGCAAGAGTCTGGACCACGCACACATCTTCGTACCTGTCAACGATGAGAGACGAGAGCATGTCCCCATCGCTGAACACCACCCGATAACAGGGCGCCTCCGCTCCCACAGCCCTCCGGTAATCGCGGGCTGCGGCGAGCCTCCTGTAAAAGAAGCCCTCGTCAATCTCTTGCTCGTCCCACGTGAGTATCCTCACAGTGATGCTGGACACAGGGTTGATAAAACCTCGCCCGAGGAACCTCTTCCTGTAGTCAACAACATCCACGATGTCGCCCGGCGTGGGGTCTCCTGCGACCACATCGATATCGCCGGCGTAAACCCACGGGTGACGCGCCCGGGCGCGGCGTTCCCTTCCCCGTTTCAACGCCACGTATGCCATCTACGCTGTCATCTCTTTCGCTTGTTATGCTACCATTTCTTTGACTTCGTCAGGCACGATGAGACGCGCTGCGGTCCTCGCCAGAACATCCGACACCGATGCGCCCGGGGCCACCTCCCTGAGGACCAGGCCTTCCCTCGTAACCTCGATGACGGCCATGTCGGTGACGATGAGATCGACTTCGCCCTTCGCCGTCACAGGCATGGTGCATCGCGGGACGATCTTGGGCGCGCCATCCTTTCTAGTATGCTCCATCGCGACGATGACGCGCTTTGCCCCCACCACGAGGTCCATCCCGCCGCCCATGCCCGGTCCGCCCTTCGCCGGTATCCACCAGTTGGCGAGGCTTCCCTCCTCGTCAACCTCGAGCGCCCCGAGCACGGTCACATCGATGTGTCCACCCCGTATTATCGCGAAGGACATCGCCGTGTCGAAGAAGCACGCTCCCGGCAGAACGGTGACCGGCTGCCCGCCCGCATTCACGAGGTCGGGGACCTCCTCGCCCGGCGCAGGGGCTGGCCCGAGGCCAAGAAATCCGTTTTCCGAGTGCAGAGTGATGTTCATCTCTGGGGTAATGTAGTTAGCGACCAGCGTCGGCGTGCCTATGCCGAGGTTCACGACCTCGCCGCCCTTCAGCTCCCGCGCGATCCGCCTTGCTATCAGCTCACGGCTCACATCAGCACCCATCACTCGCACCCCCTCACGACAACGTCCACGAAGATCCCGGGCGTCATGACGTGGTCGGGGTCGATCTCCCCCACCTCGACCAGGTTTGCGACCTCGGCAATGACAAGGTCCGCAGCCGTAGCCATTATCGGGTTGAAATTCCTGGCCGCCCTCCGGTAAACAAGGTTCCCGAACGTGTCCCCGATGTGAGCGTACAGCAGCGCAACGTCGGCGTGTAGCGGTAGCTCGAGGAGGTAGGTCTTGCCGCCGATCTCCATGATGGTCTTGCCCTCCTCGACAGCGGTGCCCACCCCCGTGGGCGTCAGGACGCCCCCGAGTCCTGCGCCGGCCGCCCTGATCTTCTCAACCAGCGTGCCCTGGGGATACAGCTCGAGATCGATTTTCTTATCCGCGACCAGCTTGACAAGTTCGGGATTGGTGCCTATGTGCGTCCCGATGAGCTTTCTCACGAGGCCTCGCCTCACAAGCTTCCCGAAGCCCACATCAGGGAACGCGCCATCGTTGTAGATGACCGTGAGGTCCCCGATGCCCTTTGCACATATGGCTTCGATTAGGGTCTTTGGAGTCCCCACCCCCAGGAACCCCGGAAGCATCACCGTCATCCCGTCGTGAAGAAGGTCCACCGCCTCGGCGATGGATTTCACCTTGCTCATCTCCAGCCCTCCTTCGCGGCTCTCCCACGCTTGGGATATTCAGTTGTTCTTATAGCTTCCTGCGGCCGGACCACACAGACGACAAGGGGTTGCCCTCGAAACGAAGGCCGCCCCCCGCCCCCCATGACCCGGGATCACCTGCCCCGCGTGATCCCCAGCATCTGCCTGGCCTCCGCGGGGGTGGCCACCTCCCTTCCCACTTCCCGCGCGATGCGCGTGATGCGCGCCACAAGCTGCGCGTTGCTCTCGGCCAGCACGCCCCTGGAGTAGTAGATGTTATCCTCGAATCCAACCCTGACGTGGCCGCCGGCGACTATGGCCACCACTGCGAGCGGAAGCTCAGCCCTGCCCACCCCCGCCACCTGCCACATGGCCCCCGCCGGGATCTGGCGCGCCAGGTGCAAGAGGTTATCGATGGTCCCGGGAATTCCCCCCGGCACCCCCATCACAAAGTCGAAGTAGAGAGGTTCTTTGAAGAGCCCTTGCTTCGCGAGCCTCAAGGCGTTCGCGACCATGCCGACATCGAAAACCTCAAGCTCCGGCTTTATGCCCAACTCAGCCATTTTCCTTGCGAAAGCCTCAATGAGCTGCGGAGGGTTCTCAAATACGCCGTCCCCGAAGTTCACCGTGCCGCAGGTCAGTGTCGCCATCTCCGGAACGAGGTCCAGCGGGCGAAGCCTCTCCTCCGGTGGGGTGCCCACCGCGCCGCCGGTGGAAATCTGGACTATGCAGTCGCATTTCTCGTGGATCAGGGCGATCGTCTTCCGGAACACCTCGATGTCCTGGGTGGGCCTCCCGTCGCTATCGCGGACGTGAAGGTGAATTATGGATGCCCCGGCGCCACACGCCGCCGCCGCCGCCTGCGCGATCTCCTCCGGCGTGAGCGGGAGATTCGGGTTGTCCGCCCTCGTGGTCTCGGCACCCGTCAGCGCCGCTGTTATGATGAGCTTATCCGTCGCCATGGTTGCCCCCCCTGCGTTGCCTGTCTTTCGGAACGACGCACGTTCCGCTCGCCCGGAGCACCAGCACTGGCTCGGGGAGCACCTCAGCAGCCGACGAATCCTGGGCCACCGAGGCGATCACCTTATGGATGGTAAACTCCATCTTGCGCGACGTGTTGCCCACCGCGGTGATGCGTCCCCTCACCTCGAGGTAGTCTCCCGCGTACACCGGCACCAGGAACTCGACATTGTCATACGCCCGGAACAACCCCTCGTCGCCGTCGTGCCGGATGAGAAGTTCGGTCGCCACGTCGCCCAGAAGCTGCATGAGGCGCCCGCCGTCAACTATTCCGCCGCCGTAGTGGCTATCCTGCTGGCTCATTCTCACTCTTATCAGGGACTCTTCCATGCCGCCACCTCCTCCCACCGGCCTGCATGCGATTCATTCTAAGTGAGAGGATTTGTGCAATCTCACTTAGAGCCTCCTGCGCCGCCCTCGCGGCGCCACGCCACCTTCCGCCTTACCTCTCTGCAGCCCCCTCTGCCGGCCGACAGGCCGGCCGTCTGTCTTCGCCACCAAGCCGGACCGCATCCCCCCATCCTTTCGTCACACCTCTTCAGAAGGCGTCCACGCACCCATGCGCCTCGCAAGTTCCTGCGCTATGAACGCGCCGACATGCGATGGAAGGGTGCCCGGCCCGAACCCGGCGTCGTAGCCAAGCTCCACCGCAAGCTCGTGGGTTATCCTGGGACCGCCCATTATGAGCAGGACCTTATCCCGGATGCCCTCCGCCTCGACAAGCTCTGCCAGGTTAGTGAGGTTGTCAATATGGATGTTCTTCTGGGTCACCACCTGCGAGACCAGGATGGCGTCGGCGCCGACCTCGATGGCCTTCGCTACCAGCACCTCGTTGGGCACCTGGCTCCCGAGGTTGTACGCGACGAACCACGGGTAGCGCTCGAGCCCGTATTCGCCCGCATACCCCTTCATGTTGATGATCGCGTCGATCCCGACGGTATGGGCGTCGGTGCCGGTACATGCCGCCACAACCACGATCTTTCTGCCAATGTGTGTTTCGATGAACTCGTTGATCTCGTCGAAGGTCATGTGCTTCATGTTGACCTTTGGGACCTTGATCGCGGTGAAGTCCACCGAATGCACGCATTTCCCGTATACCACGAAGAACGTGAAGCTGCCGGCGATGTCGTGGCTGTACACCACCCGCACGTCGTCAAGCCCCATCTTCTCGCACAGTAGCTCCGCTGCCCTGGTGGCCTCGGGCCCGCACGGGACCGGCAGCGTGAAGCTCATCTGCACCCACCCGTCATCCAGGGTATCGCCGTACGGGCGCACCCTGGTGAGATCCAGGTTCACCCCGGACACCGTCATCACCGGCACCCCCCTTCAGCCGCCGTCTGCGCCTGCGCCCGTGCCTGCGCGTGCGCGTGCGCGTGCGCGTGCGCGTGTGACTGTGCTTGCGTGTGTGACTGTGCCTGCGCCCGGGCGCGCCAGAGCCTCGGTGCGAAGCCCGGGGATGAAAGCTCCTTCATGAGGAGCGCGGGGAATGGATTATAGTACCCGTCGCGCTTCCTCACGACTCCATCGAGACCGCGGCCGCCGCGCGGGTCTCTTTTCACCCCCGCGAACATCCCCTGCGATATCGCGGACATGAGCCCGATCTCCGCGACCTGTTCGAGCATGGTCGTGGCCCTTGTGAGGACCTCGTTGGCTCGCTCCTCCATCTTTCCGCCGGCCCGGTAAGAGATCTCGCATCCGAGGTGCCGGGCGTTGTTCATGACGTATCTGGCATTCTCGATGGCAAGGTACCTGTCCTGCAGAAACGGAGTGTGTATGTGCTCTGTGAGGACGCCCACGAGCTGGATGGTCTGGCCCGAAATGATGCCCGCCAGGTTGAACATGGCATCCATGAGATGGCCCTTGAAGATGTTCCCCGTCATGTACTTGGTCGGCGGCATGTACTTGAGCGGCGCATCGGGGAATATGGCCCGAGCCATCTCCGCCTGGGCAAGCTCGTAGAGGAACCCGTCTGTCATGTCAGGGTTCATCTGGAAGGCGTGTCCGAGTCCGATCTGCTCAGGCCGAAGCCCCGAACGCAGAGCAAGCTCCTCGTTGATGAACTGTGACGCCAGGACCGTGTGGGCGTGCTCATAGGCATCAGCCGTAGTAAGGTAGTTGTCCTCGCCTGTATTGATGACTACCCCGGCGTACGCGTTTATCATTCGCGAGAAGCGCTGGTCGATGAAGGTGCGGCGCATGTTGATATCGCGGAAGAGTATGCCGTACATGGCGTCGTTCAGCATCATGTCCAGCCGTTCCATGGCCCCCATGGCCGCGATCTCGGGCATGCACAGCCCGGAGCAGTAGTTCACGAGGCGTATGTACCTGCCGCACTCGCGGCTCACCTCGTCGAGGGCCTGGCGCATGATCCTGAAGTTGGCCTGGGTCGCGTACGTCCCGCCGTAACCTTCCGTGGTCGGACCGTAAGGGACGTAGTCCAGCAGGCTCTGGGCCGTGCTCCGGATGACCGCGATTATGTCGGCACCGCACTTCGCGGCCGCCTTCGCCTGGGTCACGTCCTCATAGATGTTGCCAGTCGCCACGATCACGTAGATATAGGGCGGCTCTGCTGTGTCGAGCTCCTCTATGAGGCGCTCGCGCTCCAGGCGGCGGCCCCTGATGTAGGCGCACATGCGGACGGCTTCAGCCTCGACCGCCTCCCGCACGGCCTTCTCGTCGGCGGGATGGATGTCCTCGAGGCGGAGGTCCCCGCGGGCGATCCTCTTCGCCACTTCCGATGCGGACTGTCCCTCATGCACCATCGCCGACCCTATCCAGTATGCGATGCCGTCGCCGAGGAGCCCTGCTGCCTGCGCCCGTTCCACTATCACGTTGGGAAGCGGAACGCCGTCCTCGTCCACGCCGTTCAGCCCGAGCAGGCGCAGCACCGTCCTCTCGATGGTCGTGGTGGTGTTGGCAGCGATCTCGGGCTCTATGCCGTCCGCGATGTGCCGGGCGGCGCGCCTTGCCCGTTCGACAAGGGACATGTCGAGGTTGATCCTGCTCACGCAACTCCCCCCTCCCTCGGTAGCTCTGCGCCGTCGCACGGCATAGCCTGGCGCGAGAAGGCTTCGCTACTCACACCCTCTGGCCCAGCAGCAGCCACAGCATGTCTGCCGGCGCCGGGGCGGCACGACCTTGCCACGCCCGCCGCCACGCCCGCCCCGCTCACAACCGGGAAATTGCGCGCAAATCCCGCTACAACGTCGAGTGTCGGTATAGGCGCCACCGCGCGCGCCATCCTGTCGAGAAACAGGGCGGGATCAAAGAGCCGCCCGTCGGGCGCCGTCGGGTTCGTGGTGACGGCCACCAGCCTGACCGGGTGTATGGCCGCCAGCTTTCCCCCGGCAGACCAGAACCGCTCGATATCCCCCGGCTCCGCCAGGATCCTTGTGGCATCGCGCACCACCACCGTAAGGCCGGAGGCCCGGCCCCGCCTCAGAAGGGCGCGCAGGAAGCTGCTGGTGAGAGCACCTCCGATGAGGACTGCGTCGAGGTCCGCTGTGACCTCGCTGGCCACCTCGTCCGCCCGCAGAAGCACGCTCGGCACCGACAGGCGGCCGAGCGATCCGTCACGGCGGACCAGCACCACGTCGCGGCGGGAGAGCGCGCCACCCGGCACCCGTACCGTTGCTCGGGTGTCCCATCCCGGCACTGTGAGGGCCCGCACGGCGCAAGCGGTCCGGCGCACGGCCCCGTCCATGGTCTCGGCGAGCGCTGCGCCGGTGGCGAGCACCGTGGCTTCGACAAGCGACGGAGCGCACGAGAACTTCCTTCCCGCCGCCCCATCGATCGCCACAAAGCGCGCCCCGAGCTGGCGCATGAGAGCGACGGCGTCCCGCGCGGCGGCAGCGCTGTTCCCGCCGCCCACCTCCACCGTCCCGGGCGCCAGGGCTCTGTACACAACCAGCCGCCCCAGGGCCGACGTATGGCGAGTCGCGGCGACAGGCTCTATCGGGGCCCGCGCCTTCGCCGCGAGATGCTCGGCGGTGGCAAAGAGCGCTCCCCTCGGAAGCCATATCGGGGGCTTCGGCAGCATCGTAACGGCATCGACGTCCTCGCCGTCTCGCCCTGCGGAAGCCACCCCCACAGGTATCCCCCTCGCGGCGAGCCCCTTGAGTATGGCCGCAAGGGTCACGGTCTTGCCGCAGTTTTTCGCCATGCCCACCACGGCCACGCTGCTGCCGGCCGCAAGGACGATGTCAGTTATGTCGGGCTTCAGGCCTGCCATGGCGTTCGCTCCCTCCCTTCCGTCGCCTGCAACCTCGCTTGGGCCAGGCATGACGTCAACGATTCCTGTCGCTTTTCGAGTTTACCAGCGGCTCCCGGGCCGACCCCGGAGTTCTCGGCGGCCGCCCCGGGCGGGCGCTTCCTCCCCTGATACGCGCACCATACGCTCACCCCGGAGAAGGCTGCGACCCCTTTCGCCTGCGGGCCTGCCTCTCGAGGCCTTTCGGCTCCAGGCTCACCGCGTTGCCCTCCAGAAGCCCCGCAACCCCGACGGACCTCCGCTCCGCCTCCTTGCACAGCGTGCAGGTGCCGCACGAGCTTTCGTACGACTCAGGCTCGTTGTATACGCTGATCACACCCTCGTAGTTGCGGAGCACCACCTTACGCTCACCCTGGGAGATGAGATACTGAGGCCCCACGGGGATCTTGCCGCCACCGCCGGGCACGTCCACGACGAACGTGGGCACCGCAAACCCCGATGTATGTCCCCGAAGGTACTCGATGATCTCGATGCCTTTCGCGACCGGCGTCCTGAAGTGCTCGAGCCCCATGGAAAGGTCGCACTGGTAGATGTAGTAGGGCCGGACCCTCATCTTCACGAGCTCGTGCACGAGCTTCTTCATTACGTGCGGACAATCGTTTACCCCACGCAAGAGCACCGACTGGTTGCCCAGGGGAATCCCGGCGTCCGCCAGCATCCCGCACGCCCTTCTCGACTCGGGGGTAACTTCCTTCGGGTGGTTGAAGTGTGTGTTCACCCACAGGGGATGGTATTTCCTCAGCATGCCGCAAAGCCCCGGGGTGATCCTCTGTGGGAGGACCACAGGGGTCCTCGTCCCGATGCGGATCACCTCCACGTGGTCGATGGACCTCAGCGATCGGAGGATATACTCTAGCACGTCGTCCGCGAGCACCAGCGGATCGCCCCCGGACACCAGCACATCGCGGACCTCGGGGGCACTCCGGATATACTCGATGGCGAGGTCGATGTCGCCTCTCGTCACCGGCGCGTCCTCGTGTCCCGCCAGCCTGCGCCTTGTGCAGTGGCGGCAATACATGGAGCAGAAGTTCGTCACGAGGAGCAGCACCCTATCCGGGTACCTGTGCGTGAGGTACGGGACGGGCGAGTCCACGTCCTCATGCAGGGGGTCCACCATGTCGTAAGACATGGTGTGCAGCTCGAGCGCGGTCGGCACCGCCTGCCGCCTCACCGGGCAATGTGGGTCGTCGGGCGACATAAGGCTCACATAGTATGGCGTGATCGCCATGCGGAACCGCTCTAGGCAGCGCCTTGCCCCCTCCTCTTCGTCCGGTGTCAGGTTCACCGCCTTCTTAAGGGTCTCGACGTCGGTGACCCTGTTTCGTATCTGCCAGCGCCAGTCGTTCCAGTCACTATCACTGACATCCTTCCACAGCGGGATGTCGCGGAAGTGTCTCATCCAGGCCGCCATCTCCTTTGGCAGCCGTCATCCGGCCGCCCATCTTTTCAGGAACATCTCCATAAGGACCGGGCTCTCCCTGAGCGTCGCAAGGGCTATTTCCGCGTGCCCCTCGGTGTAGCCATTGCCGATGATCATGGTGACATCCTTGCCGATTCCCTCGGCTCCCAGTGCAGCCGCGGTGAAGCTGGTCGCCATGCTGAAGAAATAGACGATGCCTTTGTCGCGCGTAGCCATGATGGACGCCATCTCGGTGCCGGGGATGTTCACGCAGTTGATCGTGATATCGGCAAGTTTGCCGCAGGTAAGCTCGCTCACCTTCTCGAACACCTCGAGCGGGCGCGTGGCGTCAGCTGAGAAAGCGTGATCGGCGAGGCCGGACTCGATGACACGGTCGAGGCTGGCCTGGCTGTGCGCAAGAGCCAGCACCTTTCCGGTTACGCCCGCTCGCTTCTTTGCTTCATAGAGGCACAATAGGCCCGACTTGCCGCCGGCCCCTATGACGAGGACCGTGTCCCCTGGCCTCACGAGCTTCGCCGTCTGAGCCGGGGCGCCTGCCACATCGAGCACCGCGAGGGCGAGAGAGGCCGGCATGTCGCAAGGCAGCACCGCCCAGATGCCGCTCTCGAACAATATGGCCTGGCCCCTGATCTTGACCTGGTCCGTGTCCTTGCGTATCTCGAGGATCTCCTCGATGACAAGGGGCGTCAGGGAAAGCGAGACCAGGCTCGCTATCCTGTCGCCGGGTTTGAGATTCACCTTTCCCGCAAGCTCGGGTCCGATCTCGCGGACCGTGCCGATGAACATGCCGCCGGAGCCTGTGACGGGGTTGTGATGCTTCCCCCGTTCTCTCACGATGCCTAACATGATTCGCTTGATCTCGTCGTCGTCCCCTCCGGCTTGCTGCTTGATCTGAGTGAAACTGGCCGCGTCCACGTTTAGAGTGTCGACGTCGACGAGAATCTCATTGTCGTACGGCACCATTGTGTTGTCGATCTTCCAGGCCGCCTGCGGCAGCACCCCTTTCGGCTCGATGACGCGATGCGTTCCATACTTGCATCCCTTCAATGCCGTTCCCTCCGTGTCCAGACACTGCTATCCACGGCCCAAATCGGTGCGCGTGGCTCTGTCTTAGCTATGCTGACCACCACGTGGCCCTGCCGTGGTACGCTGACCACCCGGCAACTCAGTATTATAAGCAAACTACATGCCGCGCGCACCAGTATGCTGCACCGCAAAACTGCGGCAAAAACGCAGTTTCCTTCAGCAGCCTCCAACTTACCCGGGCCTTGACTTGCCCAATTTTCGGCACCTGCCTGCTATTCGGCACCTTCCGCAACGCCCCCGAAGCACGACTGATCTGCGCCTCTGGGCGCCAACCGCAATGCCCAGTGAATTGGCGGTCGCACAGTTCGGCTGGCCAGATCGCAGGATGGACGCACCGCACCCGTTATGATAGAATGAAGCCACATGGGATGGTTGAGCCAGGCTCTCCTGGCATGTATAGCCATTGCTGCGCGGGACAGTGTTCTAGAGGAGAAACCTGAGTACGTCGGGCCTTCCCGACACCTTACATGAGAGGGCTGCTGGCGCCTGCCGTCGAACGAACGAGCGACGTGAGCTCATAGAGGAGGCGGTGAGAGTGGTGCCGTCAACGGATCTTGTCCTCCATCGAGGTCTTGCGATCTTTGCTCGTCCCGTGCATGTGGACTCCCCCCGCCTGGACTTTCTGAGACGAGGACTCCCGCCCGCGTGGGGTGCCGCGGGGCTTGTTGGCTTCGACAGCCATAACTTCCCTCGCTTCCTCCGTTTCCTTTGCCATGCGGGCGGGCCTTACAGGGCCCTTCGTCGTCTTGCCGACATCTGCTCCCACAGCGTCCCCTCCATCTTTGCTGCATGGTGTGTTGCTGCACGGTGCACGCCGTGCGCGCCGGGACAACGCCAGGACGGCTCCGTGCATCTCCTGTGACGCCTGCGGCGTTGCACGCTCCCGCGGCACGTTGCCAGCCTGGCGCCCGGCTTCCATGTGCGTGCATATTCGTAGTTATCATGCCCGATGGGGCTCGTTCGAATCCTCCTGACTGCGCTTCATCGTCGACCGATGTCGCCGCGGTACCACATCCCCCCGAACCTGACATGGCGCACGCCCTGGTACGCACGGTCCGCGGCCTCCCGCGCCGATGCTCCAGCGGCCACGACGTTCAGCACACGCCCGCCTGACGTGACGAGGCGGCCCTCGTCGAATCTGGTACCTGCATGGAACAGGATGACGCCCTCTGCACTAGCGCCCGCCTCATCGATGTGGACCTCGTCGCCGGTGCGCGGCCTTTCAGGATATCCCTCGGACGCAATGACCACACACGCGCTCGCCCCGGGACGCCACCTCACGAGGTCGGAGCTGAGGCCCTCCCCTTCGACGGCGGCCTCGATGAGGTCGACGATGTCCGATTCCATCATCGGGAGGATAGCCTGGGTCTCTGGATCGCCCAGCCTCGCGTTGAACTCGAGGACTTTCGGGCCGGACGAAGTGAGCATGAGCCCGGCGTAAAGGACGCCCACATAGCGACGGCCCTCCCCTGCCAGCGCCTTCACGGTAGGCTCGATGATGTCCGACATGATCTTGGACTTAAGAAATCCATCGCACTCAGGAGCAGGCGCTATCGCGCCCATGCCCCCAGTATTGGGGCCGACGTCGCCGTCCCGGGCGCGCTTGTGGTCCCGCGCCGAAAGCAGTGGAATCGCAGTCTCGCCGTCCGTGACGGCGAAAAAGCTCATCTCCCGGCCGACGAGGAAGTCCTCGACAATGATGGCGCGTCCCGCACCGAGCGAGGCCACCGCCCGGACCGCGTCCTCCGCTTCTTCCACCGTATGCGCAACTATGACCCCCTTGCCTGCGGCAAGACCGTCTGCCTTGACAACCACGGGGGCTCCGTGCCGCCGGACGAAGTCCATGGCCGCGTCTTCATCCCGGAAGACGCGATAGCCTGCGGTGGGGATTCCGTGTCTTGCCATGAACTCCTTCGCCCACGCCTTGCTGGACTCGATCTCCGCGGCCAGCCTCGTCGGCCCGAAAATCGCGAGCCCAAGCCGGGTGAACTCGTCCGCTATTCCGAGGGCGAGCGGCACCTCTGGCCCAACGACAGTGAGGTCCACGCGCCGCTCCGCAGCGAAGCGCGCAAGCGCGGGTATGTCACTTGCGGCGATGGGCACACACGACGCAAGGCGGGCGATGCCAGGGTTGCCGGGGGCAGCGTAGATCTCGGCAACTCGCGGGCTCGAGGCGAGTTTCCACACGAGCGCGTGCTCTCTGCCCCCTTGTCCCACCACGAGCACGCGAAGGCCGTCCCGTTTCACTCTCATCCCCCCGTTCCTCAGGATTCTCAGTGGCCACGATTCTCAGTGCCTGAAATGCCGGACGCCGGTGAACACCATCGCGATCCCGTGCTCGTTGGCGGCCTCGATGCACTCTTTATCCCGAAGCGAGCCGCCTGGCTGGATGATGGCGGTCACGCCCGCCCTCGCAGCCTCGTCTATGCCGTCCCTGAACGGGAAGAACGCATCCGACGCAAGCACGGCGCCCCGGGCGTTCGGGCCCGCGTGCTCGGCAGCTATCCTTACGGAGCCCACCCGGTTCATCTGGCCCGCTCCCACGCCGACGGTCGCGTCGTCCTTCCAGAGCACGATGGCGTTGGATTTTACGTGCTTTACCACGCGCATCGCATGGAGGAGCCACCTTGCCTCCTGAACGCTCGGCCTCCTCGCCGTCACGACCTGAACACCGCCAGGCGCCGCGTCGTGGGTGACATCCGCCTGCTGGACCAGGAAGCCTCCATCCACCCAGCGGACGTCGATGGTGGCCGCTGCGCCGGCGGGGTCCTCCTGCGGAACCAGAAGCACCCGGAGGTTGGGTTTGGTTGCGAGGACAGGGAGCGCCTCATCAGCAACGTCCCAGGCCAGGACCACCTCCACGAACGTCTCCACGAGCTTTGCGGCCACCTCGTCCGTCACGACCCCGCCGAGGCCCACCACGCTCCCGAAGCTAGACACGGCGTCGGCCTCCCGCGCCTTCACGTAAGCGCGGGCGAGGTCGTCTCCCACCGCGACGCCACAAGGATTAGTGTGCTTTATGACTACTGCAACAGGCTCGGTGAACTCCCGCATGATCCGCAGGGCGGCATCGGCGTCGAGGATGTTATTGAACGACAAGGGCTTACCCTGCACCTGCCGCGCCCCGGCAAGGCCTCTGCCCGGCAGGCCCTCGAACGCGTAGAACGCCGCCTTCTGGTGCGGGTTCTCGCCGTACCGAAGATCGAGCACCTTCGTGCCTTGTATCCACAGAGCGTCCCCGAAAGGGCCACCATCCTTGGGACCATCCCTGGGCCCGTCACGCTCCTCATCCGCCTCCAAAGGCCGCCTTTGGCATGCAGCGCCTGCAGCACCCGTCTGCGTCCGGTTCCCGTCGCCTGAGGTCTCGGCAGCTCCTGAGGCCTGCCCATCCGCACACGCCCTTACCGCATCAGCCCTTCGGCCAAGAAACTCGGTTATGGCGCGGTCGTACTCGGCGGTGTGCCGGAAGGCCTCTACGGCAAGGCGCATTCGGGTCCGGGGCGATACCTCTCCGAATAGCTCAAGCTCTGATATGACGCCGGCGTATCTTGCTGGGTTGGTTATGACCGCCACGCGTTCGAAGTTCTTGGCGGCCGCACGTACCATCGTCGGCCCGCCAATGTCGATGTTTTCCACAGCATCTTCAAGTGTGACACCAGGTCTTGCCACCGTCTGCACAAACGGGTACAGGTTCACCGCCACGATATCGATAAGCCCGATGCCAAGCCGGCGAAGCTCGTCCTCGTGCTCCGGGGTGCGCCGCGCGAGTATCCCGGCGTGCACAGCCGGGTGCAGGGTCTTCACCCTGCCTCCGAGGATCTCCGGGAAACCCGTCACATCTGATACCCGCGTGACCGGCACTCCGGCCTCCTCCAGAACGGCGGCGGTGCCTCCCGTGGACACGACCTCGTACCCCAGGCGGGCGAGAGCCTTTGCGAACTCCACCACGCCGGTCTTGTCGTGAACGCTGATGATCGCCCTGCGTGCCTTCATTCCGTCCACCTCCATATCAATACCGAGCACTCGAGAGGAAAGCACCATGACCGACCTTGTTCTCGACCAGGACCCTCCTGCCTTCAAGCCTCACCCTGCCTTCTGCGATGGCCTCGATGCACTCCACGAGGAGTTCATGCTCCTGCTCGAGAATGCGGGCGGCAAGCGACTCCACGGTATCGTCCGGCATCACGGGCACCACGCGCTGGCCGAGTATGGGCCCTGTGTCCACTCCCTCGTCCACGAAGTGCACCGTGCAGCCGCTGTACTTCACCCCGTACTCCAGAGCCTGCCGCTGCGCGTCCAGGCCGCGGAACGCCGGGAGCAACGACGGGTGTATGTTGATGACCCGGCCCGGGAACGCCTCAAGGAACGTCTTGCCCAGAATCCGCATGAAGCCCGCGAGCACCACAAGGTCCGGGCTAAACCCCCTTACCGCGCCCACCAGCGCGCGCTCGAACTCGGCCCGCGAGGGGTAGCCTTCACGGGTGACTACCACAGCCGACACCCCATGGACGGCCGCCCTCCCAAGCGCCGGCGCGTCGGGGTTGTCGCACACGAGGCCTGCCACCCGGGCGCGCAGCTTCCCGCGCTCTACGGCATCGATTATGGCTTGAAAGTTCGTCCCCCGGCCCGACGCCATTACGACGATCCTGAACCCGCCGGGCTCCCTCAGGCTCCCGGCGCCGCCTCTCGAGTCGCCAGGCTTTATCGCCTCGCCTCGCACCAGACCATTAGCCATCAACGAAGCTCACCTCCCCGTTGCCAGGGATGACCTCCCCCACCACATACGGTCGCTCGCCGGCCGCCTGGAGAACCTCGAGGGCCCGTGCGACGTCCTCAGGCCTCACCGCAATCACAAACCCGATGCCCATGTTGAAAGTCCGCATCATCTCGCGCTGGTCCACGTTTCCAAGCCTCTGGATTAGACCGAAGATGGGCGGAATAGGCCACGACCCGAGCCGTAATCTCAAGCCAAGGCCCGGCGGGAGCATCCTCGGGGGGTTGTCCACGAGCCCCCCGCCGGTGATGTGGGCCATGCCGCGTATCCGGACCTCGGCCGCGAGGTCGAGGACAGGCCGCACGTAAATCCTCGTCGGCTCGAGGAGTTCCTCCACGAGCGGACGCCCGAGGCCCTCCGGTTCGTCGTGGAGCCCCAGTCCGGCAATCTCAAAGAGGACGTGCCTCGCAAGGGAGAACCCGTTGCTGTGAAGGCCGGACGACGCAAGGCCGATGAGGACGTCTCCTGGCTCGATCGCGCTCCCGTCCACGAGACGCCTTCGCTCCACGATACCGACGGCGAACCCGGCCACATCGTAGTCGCCATCAGAATAAAACCCCGGCATCTCCGCGGTCTCTCCTCCGAGAAGCGCGCACCCGGCCCGCCTGCATCCCTCAGCCATCCCCGAGACTATGCTCGCGACCTTCTCAGGGTCTATCCTGGACTGCGCCAGGTAGTCCAGGAAGAACACAGGCCTTGCGCCACACGTGAGTACGTCGTTCACGCACATGGCCACGGCGTCGATGCCTATGGTGTCGTGCCTTCCGGCCTCGATCGCCACGCGCAGCTTGGTGCCGACCCCGTCCGCGCCGGCCACGAGCAGCGCATCGCCGTCGGACGTGCTGGTCGGGCCCAGCCTGTACACCCCACCGAACCCTCCGATCCCTCCGACCACGCCGTCATCGAACGTGGAAGCCACTGCATCCCGGATGAGGTCGACGGCCCTCGCGCCACGGCCGATGTCCACGCCCGCGGCTGCGTAGGTAACCCTTGAAGCCGCGCTTGAAGCTTTCGCAGCGTTCGGCAGTCTTGCCCTCGCCGCGGCCGCGACCCGCTCGACCGGCACCGGATAGTCCCCGTCGAAGCACGCCAGGCAAAACCCCATTTCGTCGCCGCGTGCGCCCGCGGCGCGCCTCATGGCCTCCAGGAGACCCTCCCGGCTCAGGTAATGGAGAGTATCCGCCCCGGTCAGGGCAAGCACGAAGTCCTCGCCGCTGGAGGCGGCCAGCCGGTCGCCCCGCCTGGACGTGTCGATGCCGTAAAAACACGGGTAGGCAACCGGGGGCGATGCCACGACGAGGCCGACGCTCCTCGCGCCCGCCTCGCGCAGAAGTCTCACCAGCCTCGCGCTGGTGGTGCCCCTGACGATGGAGTCGTCCACGAGAAGCACGCGCTTGCCCTCCACCAGGCGCCGCACAGCGTTGAGCTTCAGCCTCACGCCGAGGCTCCTCTGGTCCTGCGTCGGCTGGATGAAAGTCCGCCCGAGGTACCTGTTCTTGACGAGCCCGTACTCGAAGGGTATGCCGCTTTCCCGCGAGAACCCGAGACCCGCCGCGACGCCTGACTCTGGCACAGGCACCACCACGTCGGCATCCAGTTTGTGCTCCTCCGCCAGCATGCGGCCCATCTCGTACCTGGCTTCGCTCACGTTGATTCCTTCGATGACGCTGTCCGGCCTGGCAAAGTAGATGTATTCAAAGATGCACGTAGCGCGCCTCGGCGCTCCAGGCCCGCGAACCGACCTTATGGCCCCCGCGTCGATGAGCACGATCTCGCCCGGCTCCACCTCGCGGACAAGCTCGGCGCCGATGACGTCCAGCGCGCATGACTCCGAGGCAAGCACAAAGCCGCCGCAAGGCAGGGTGCCGAGGCAGAGGGGTCTAAACCCGTGCGGGTCGCGCATCCCGATGAGCCTGGTTTCGGTCATGAGCACAACAGAGTAGGCGCCTTCAAGGTCGATCATGCACTTTACGAGGGCATCCTCCAGGTCGTTCTGGGAGTACCTTGCGAGAAGGCACCCCAGGACCTCCGTGTCCACGGTGGTTTGAAACACCGATCCCGACATGCCGAGGGACCTTCGGAGATCGTCCGCGTTGACCACGTTTCCGTTATGGGCGAGAGCAAGGTCTCCCCAGGGGTAGTGGAACACGAGTGGCTGGGCGTCGGTTATCCCGGTGGAACCTGCTGTCGAATAGCGTACATGCCCGATGGCCACGTTCCCCTTGAGCCCCTCGATGACCCCGCCGCCGAAAACCTCGGATACCAGGCCCATGGCCTTGTGGAGACGGATGCCCGTTCCCGCGCCGGATGATACGGCCAGGCCGGCGCTTTCCTGCCCCCTGTGCTGGAGCGCGTGCAATCCGTAGAACGCGAGCTCTGAGGCACGCGGGCCTGCTCCTGTCATCACCCCGATGACGCCGCACTCGTCTCGCCAGTCGAAAGGCCATCCCGGCAGCCGGAAAACCTCGTCTACGACTCCAGGGCCCATGCTATCGCCCCCCGGTATACCCTTGATAGCTCGCTCACCGGGACATCCACTACCCTGCGGGCACGCCCCCCTGTGCCGCCTGCACCGTCGATGACGAGGCGCATCCCGCCGACCTCGCCAAGGACGGTGACAGGCACGCCGTGGCGGCCCGCCATCGCCTGAACCCCGCTCGCCGCTGATGGATGAAACGATACCAGCATCCGCCCCCCTGACTCGCTGAAGAGGTAGCGATCCGCGCGCATCGTGCCGGGGAGCCTCACCCGGGCGCCGATTCCGCTGCCGATTCCACCCAGGATGCACGCCTCAGAGAGCGCCACGGCGAGGCCGCCTTCGGAGAGGTCGTGGCACGAAGAGAGGAGCCCTCCCCGGATGAGGGCGAGGGTAAGCTGGATCGCGGCGCGCTCGGCCGCAAGATCCACGACCGGCACAGGCCCTCCCTCGATCCCGTGGACCTCGGCGAGGTACTCGCTTGCCCCGATCTCGTCGCGGGTTCGTCCGAGGACCGCCACGATGTCTCCCTCGCGCTTGAAGCCGGGGGTCATCACACGGGACAGGTCCTCGATGAGCCCCACCATTCCCACCACGGGGGTCGGGTAGACCGCCACCGTCGAGGATCCGTCCTTCGAAGACTCGTTATAGAAGCTCACGTTGCCGCCGGTCACGGGGATCTCCAGCGCCCTCGCCGCCTCGGCCATGCCTTCCACAGCCCGCTTGAATTGCCAGAAGACCTCGGGCTTCTCGGGGTTGCCGAAATTCAGGCAATCGGTGATCCCCAAAGGCTCCGCTCCTGCTGCGGCAACGTTCCGCGCGGCCTCGGCCACGGCGTGCGCCGCCCCGGCCCACGGGTCAAGGTAGCAGTACAACGAGTTCGCGTCGCACGTGAGCGCAAGGCCCTTATTCGTCCCGGGCACCCTCACCACCGACGTTCCCCGTCCCGGCAGCACCACGGTGTTTGTCCCCACCTGGTGGTCGTACTGGCTGTAGACCCATTCCTTGCTTGCGATGCGGGGTGAGGCCAGGAGCTTCATGAGGGCGCAGGCGTAGTCGTCCGGCTCAGGCACGTCTGCAAGGTCGCGCGCCTGCTCGCGCCGGAAATACTCCGGTTCGCTGGCGTCCCGGGTGTAGCACGGCGCCATGTCCGCAAGAGCCTTCGCAGGCACCTCCGCGACGACGGCGTCGCCGTCCCTTATCCGGAGGATCCCGTCGTCCGTGACATGGCCGACCACGGTGGCCTCGAGTCCCCACTTCCTGAACACCCGCTCTACCTCAGGCTCGCTCCCAGCTTTCACGGCCACGAGCATCCTTTCCTGCGACTCGGAAAGCATGACCTCGTAAGGCGTCATCCCCTTCTCGCGCCTGGGCACCTTTGCGACATCGATCTCCATGCCCACACCGCCGCGGGATGCCATCTCGCACGACGAGCAAGTGAGTCCCGCCGCGCCCATGTCTTGGATGCCGATGACGACATCGTCCCCAAGCTCGTACAGCTCGAGGCACGCCTCAAGGAGCAGCTTCTCCATGAACGGGTCCCCGACCTGGACAGCGGAGCGCTTCGCCATCGCTTCGGGGGACAGCTCGGACGACGCGAACGTCGCCCCGTGCATGCCGTCGCGCCCTGTGCGGGCGCCCACCACCATCACCGGGTTCCCGAGGCCCCTGGCTGCGGCTTTCTTGATGGCTGACGCCGGGGCCACACCCACGCACATGACGTTCACAAGGGGACTTTCCCTGAAGCTTTCGTGAGTCGCGACCTCCCCTCCGACCGTGGGGATGCCAATGGAGTTCCCGTAGCCCGCTATGCCCGCGACCACCTGCGCGAACAGGTGTCGCGAGCGGGCGTCGGAGACGGGACCGAACCGGAGGGCATCCAGGAGCGCAATGGGCCGCGCGCCCATCGTGAAGATGTCACGGATTATGCCGCCGACCCCTGTCGCCGCACCCTGGTATGGCTCCACAGCAGAGGGATGGTTGTGGCTCTCGATCTTGAAGACCACAGCGAGGCCGGCCCCGATGTCCACGACGCCTGCGTTTTCCCCCGGCCCTTGGATCACGCGGCTTCCCGTGGTCGGGAGGAGGCCGAGCACTGCCCTGGAGTTCTTGTAGCTGCAATGCTCTGACCACATCACCGCGAACATCCCGAGCTCGACGAGGTTAGGCTCGCGGCCGAGGATATCGAGGATGCGCTCGTACTCCTCAGTGGCGAGGCCCATCTCCCGCCAGATGCAGTCGCCCAAGCTCCACACCTCCCGAAAGGAATTCGAAAGCTGACGCGAAAACCCACCTTCCGTCGGTGCCGCCGAGGAGCGCCTCACACGCCCGCTCGAGGTGGGGCATCATGCCGAGCACGTTTCCGCGTCTCGTCGTTATCCCGGCGATTGAATGGCACGACCCGTTAGGGTTCGCTTCAGGCGTGGGGACGCCTTCTTCGTTGACATACCGAAACACGACCTGCCCGCGCCGCTCGAGCTCGACCAGGGTGGCCTCGTCCGCATAGTAGTTGCCCCAGGCATGGGCTATCGGCATCGAAAGGACCTGCCCTGGGTGGCAGAGGCATGTGAACGGAGTATGCGCGTTCTCCACGCGCAGGCGGACGCCATCGCACCTGAACCTCGGGACCACGTTCGGCAGCATGGCGCCCGGGAGCAGTCCGCACTCGAGGAGGATCTGAAAGCCATTGCATATCCCGAGGACGAGGCCGCCTGCCTCAGCGAACTCCACGACCCCATCCATGATCGGTGCGAACCGTGCTATCGCGCCGGCGCGAAGGTAGTCTCCGTACGAGAACCCGCCGGGCAGGACCACGAGATCGTACCCGTCCAGGCTGCGGTCTTGGTACCAGATGTATTTCACGTCCGCGCCGAAGGACTCGATGGCCCGATAGCAGTCGGCGTCGCAGTTGGACCCCGGAAAGACCACAACTCCAACCCTCATCCGGCCTCGCCTCCGGCCTCGGCGAGATCAAAGGAGAAATTCTCGATGACAGGGTTGGCGAGGAGCCTGTCAGCGATCTCCTGAACCTGGCGCCTTGCGGACTCGGGGCCGTCCGCCGTCAGCACAAGCTCGATGTGTTTCCCGATGCGCACGTCGAGGACGTTGTCGTGGTTCATCGCGTGAAGAGCCCTTTTCACCGCGGACCCCTGTGGGTCCAGTATCGACTCCTTCAAAGTCACCCTAACCTGAGCCTTGAACCGCATGGCCTGTCATCCTCCCCCTATCCGGAGATCCCTTCTCAAGCCCTGCCGGTGAGCCGCCGGAGGACCTCCGTGTACGCTTCTTCGATGCCTCCCATGTCCCGCCTGAAGCGGTCCTTGTCGAGGCGCTCGCCGGTGGCGGAGTCCCAAAGCCTGCACGTGTCAGGAGAAATCTCGTCGCCGAGCACAAGCCCACCGTCGCACCAGCCGAACTCCAGCTTGAAGTCGACGAGCGTCAGCCCTCTCTCCGCGAGGAACGGCGCAAGCTCCCGGTTCACGGCGCATGACGCCTCTCGAAGGCTCGCGACGACGTCCCGCGCGGCGATGCCCAGCGCGACGATGTGGTCCTCCACGACGAGCGGGTCACCGAGCGCGTCGTCCTTGTAGTAGAACTCCACCATAGGGAACGCGGGCTTCGTGCCCTCCGCGATCCCGAGCCTCTTCGCGAGGCTGCCTGCTACGATGTTTCTCACCACAACCTCCAGCGGGAGCATGGAAAGCCTCCGAACAACCATCGTGTTTTCGCTCTCGAGCCTGATGAAGTGCGTGGGTATGGAGCGCGATGCAAGGTGCGAGAAAAGCACCGCCGATACCTGGCAGTTCACCGCGCCTTTGCCCCGGATCTGCCCCTTCTTGCGGCCGTCCTGGGCCGTGGCGTCGTCCTTGAACTCGACAAGATAGTGCCGGGGGTCCTGCGTGCGGTAGACCCGCTTCGCCTTGCCTTCATAGACCAGATCGTGCTCTTTTGTCATGTCGGGTACTGTCATGTCCGGTGCACCTCCCCTTCCCGTTCTTTTTTCCTTTCCCTTTCCCCTTACCTCACTTCAGCTCCGCTAGCGCCTGTATAACTCGACCGTGCTTCACCTCTACCTCCTGCGCAAGGCGCTCCCGGTAGCGGGCGAGCCTTGCCGCGAGGTCCCGATCGGACGTTGCAAGAATCGCTATCGCCAGAAGAGCAGCGTTCCGCGCGGCGTTTATTCCTACGCACGCCACGGGCACCCCTGGCGGCATCTGCACCGTGGAGTACAGCGCGTCCACACCTGAGAGCGCCGAGCCGCCGCACGGCACCCCTATGACAGGGAGCACCGTCGCGGCGGCCACAACTCCGGCAAGGTGCGCAGCTCCTCCGGCGGCAGCGATGATCACGCGAACCCCTCGGTCCGCGGCCCGCCGGGCAATGGAGATGGTCCGGTCCAGGGACCGGTGGGCGGATGTGACCACCACCTCGTGTGGGACTCCGAAGTCCTCGAACGTCTCAACGCACTCGCGCATGATGGGAAGGTCAGAGTCGCTCCCCATCATCACCATGACCCTGGCACCGCTATCGCGAGTCGTCGCCTGGCTCTCTTGTTCCTTCCCCTGACTCATCCCCAACGCCTCTCTTTCGCAGGAAATGCTGAAGCCCCGGCGGATAGGCTTCGAGTGAAACCTATCCGCCGGGGCTTTTATCCCTCAAGGTGTAGCGCCGCAACATGTCGCGGGCCTGCATCGCTCGGACCGAGCCCCGCCGCGCCGCGCGCCGGGCAGGTGGAACCCTAGATGCACTTTCCCTCGCGCGCCGGCATCCCTGCCACCTCGCCGTTTGGGAACCTCCTGGCTAGCAATGCCGACGCTAGACGGTATTCCCTTATCCTCGCCTCGACCATACCACATGGCATGCCGAGATGTCAAGAGCCGGCTGGGGAGTCTTGGCGCAAGCGGGCAAGTAACCGCTGCATGTCCTCCGGCACCGGCGCGGAAAAGCGCATGCGTTCGCCGGTGCGTGGGTGGTTGAAGCTGATCGACGCTGCGTGCAGGGCCTGACCGGAGATGTCTGCCACCCCTGCCACTGTCCTCCTCCTGCGTCCTCCGTACACCGGGTCGCCCACAATCGGGTGGCCGATGTGGGCGAGATGGACCCTGATCTGGTGGGTCCTCCCTGTAACCGGGTGCACTTTCACGAGAGCGTACCTCCCGAGATCCTCGAGCACTTCGTAGTCAGTCACGGCCGTCCTTCCCTGTCCTTCCGAAACCACGGCCATCTTCTTCCTGTGGATCGGATGGCGTCCAATGGGAGCATCTATGGTGCCACGCTTCTCGGGCGGCACGCCGTGGACGACGGCGAGATAGGTCTTCTCCACCGCGCGTTCCTTGAGGTCTCGCGCCAGCGCCAGGTGGGCCGCGTCGTTCTTGGCGGCCACGATCACGCCTGAAGTGTCCTTGTCAAGGCGGTGGACTATCCCAGGGCGGAGCTTCCCACCTATGCCCGAGAGGTCATTGCAATGGGCGAGCAGGGCGTTCACGAGGGTCCCGGACCAGTTCCCGGCGGCGGGATGGACCACGAGCCCCCTCGGCTTGTTAACCACGATGATGTCCCGGTCTTCATAGAGGACGTCGAGGGGCAGGTCCTCGGGAACGACATCCAGCGGCTCGGGCTCGGGCACGCTCACCGTCACCACGTCGCCTGCCCGCACGCGCCTCGCCGCCTTCGCCCGCTCGCCGCCCACAAGCGCGCGGCCTTCATCAATGAGCCTCTGCGCGGTAGAACGGGAGAGGGCAAGCCGCCCTGCGATGTAGACGTCAAGGCGCTTGCCCTCGTCAGCTTCCTCGACTCGCACCTCAATCGGCGGCCGGTCCATGCTACTCGCGCCCCACCACCTGGCCTGACTGCTGGTGCTGGACGTTCTCAGACGACAAAATGGCGATGCATGCAAATGCGCCGAACGCCACCACAATGCTGGCAAGCTGCGTGATGGACAGGGGCCCCAGCATCCTCGGCACATCCCGGAAGATCTCTACGATGAACCGGGATACCGAATACAGGCCGACGTAGAGAAACATGAGATAGCCCGGGAACTTCTTATGGTTCCTCAGCCTGAAGAGGATAGCAAAAATCGCAAGGCTCAGGAGAGCCGCGTAAATCTGCGTCGGATGGCGCAGCGTGTGGTCACCTGCCTTGCTCGCAAGCGCCCACGGCACGCTCGTTGGAAGCCCGTAGCAGCACCCGTTCAGAAGGCATCCCACCCGGACCAGCGCGTAGCCGAGAGGGATGATGGGCGCAGCTATATCCGCGAGGACCCACGCGTTCAGCTTCTCGCGGCGAGCGAACCATATGCCCACGAGTATGGCGAGGGCAAGCCCGCCCTGAAACGAAAGACCCCCGTCCCTCAGGTTGATGATCCTGACTGGATCCTGGAAGTAAGTCGGGATGTCGAGCAGGATGAACAGGACCCGCGCGCCGACGATCCCGGCGATGCACGTATAGAGCGCGAGGTCGATTATCTTGTCGGGGTCTATGCCCCTGCGCTTCGCCTCTTTCACTCCGAGGATGGTGCCGACCACGAACGCGACCGCCAGAAGGAAACCATATGAAAAGACCGGTATCCTCCAGATCTGGAACAGTATTGGCCTCACTAGCCACTCCTCCCCCCGGTTTTCCCCCGAACCATTGCGTACACGACCAGCAACGCTCCTGCGGTAATAGCAGCATCCGCAAGATTAAACACCGGCCAGAAGTGAAAGTCGATGAAGTCTATGACACACCCGACGCGGACCCGGTCGATGAGGTTACCGATAGCTCCCCCGAGCACCAGCGCCGACCCTGCCTCAAACGCCGGGCCGTACCTGTGAACTCTGCCGGTCAGGCTTGCGCCCACCCACCACGCCACCACCAGCACCGACACCAGCACCGGGACCGTGGCAGTGCCGAATATGCCAAACGCAGACCCGGGATTGCGCACATGCGTAATATGCGCCGCCCCTCCCAGGACGGCGAAGCCGCCACCCCCCGGCATGGATCTCTCGACGAAGGCCTTGGTCACCTGGTCGATTGCGACAACGGCCGCGGCGATAAGCCCCGGCCGGACCCTCACGCTTACTCCCGGCATATCCCGCCCGCCCGGACAGCCACCAATGCTGTCGGTACTGTCGATTGTGCGCCGTGGGTATTGTACCACATACCTGGGGGGCTTTCAAGGACGCCGTCGGGGCGCGTCGGGATCGGGCGGGATTTCGTCTGGGTTTTCTGCCATGATGAGGTCGACCTGCTCAACTGCGCCTTCTATCTCGTCGGCGTCCTCGAACACCTCCCCGTACTCCTCCGCTCCGGGGACATCCTGAGGCGTGCTGGATGTGCCGTAGCGGGCCACGTCCTGCCAGACGTCCTCCCCGTCTATCCCGGGGGTCTTGCCGTCCAGTATATGGACGCCGAACGGTCGGCCGATGGCCTCCTCCTCGATGGGGCGCACCCGCCGCACAGGGATCTCGCGCTCGACCTCCTCCTGGCACCGGGCGCAGACCGCGGTGTACGGCACCATCTCGAGCCTTTCCCGGTCGATCTCCCGCCCGCAGCGTTCACACGTCCCATACGCGCCGGTCCTCGCCCTCTCAATGGCCTCGTCGATAAGCTTGAGAAGCACCCGGGTGTCGTCGCGGAACTTGAGGTCCTTCGCCCGCTCGAAAAGCTCGGTCCCAACGTCAGCCGGGTGGTTGTCGTACAGTGAGAACTCCCCGATGGAGTCCTGCATGGACATGTCAAGCCCGCCCTGGCTGCCCCGCCCTTCAAGAATGCCGATGCGGCGCTCCAGCCGCACTCTCTCTTGCAGAAGTCTTTGGAGAAACCTCTCCTGGATTCGCCGGTCCACTTCTCTCAACTCCAGTACGGAGCACCGCCCCCCGCGCGTCCGCCCGTCGCGCCTCGCCGCGCCCGGCCATGTCCTCCACCACCTCTGCGCTCCCCACCCCCGGCCGCCGACAGGTTTTTACCGGACTCTGAGATGCTCCGACACTATCCTCACGATCTCGGCAATAAACCTTCCGATAACCGGGAGGTTGAGCTGCACAAGGCGGGAGAGAACCAGGAGGAAAACGGCGGCCAGGACAGTCGCGCCGATGCCGATCCCAAAGCCCCGGGCGAGCCCGCCGAGGAAGTTCACGTAGATGATCCGCCGGGGATTTCGGAGAAACTCGACGTATTCCGCGATGTTCATCTTGTCCATCGCGAGCGACAGGTCAGCGATGCGACGGATGAGCGTGTTCGCCGTGTCCTGGTCAATGGTCGCCCTGACTTCTACCCGCTTCTTCTCCATCGCCCTAAAGTAGATCGCCACAAGTAATCGCCGGTTTCAGAGAGCACACGTGCCGTGCGGGGCCGCCGGTGTTGCACTCTCTCTTTGAGTCACCGGCAACCCAAGACCTCGGAAAACGGGGAAAACCAATGACCTCACACTCAGATCCTTCAGCCAAGATTCGGCATCAGTCTGGCAACCCGCCCGACTCGATAGCATTTCTGCGCCCTCACTTAGTCTGCCCCGCTTGTCCACTCTTTAGTTTCGCGAGCAACTCATCGACCTGCTCCTGTGAAAGGCCTTCAACCGTGATGACCTTGTCCCGTGATCTCTCCCCTCTTTCGATTGTGACAGAAGATTTGCCAACCCCGACGAGGTCGGCCACAAGCTCGCACACAGCGCGGTTGGCCAGCCCGTCCACCGGTGGGGCGCTCACCCTCACCACAAGCGCGCCGCCCTCCAGCCCAACCACCCGTGAAACAGAAGAGCGGGGCTTCACCCTGACATTCAGCCTCGCTCTCTCACCGCGTGTTCTTCCGGAAGCCGTCTTCACCGCCCCCCTCAGGTCGTCACCGCCGACCTTACCTTCACGCCCTTGAGGCTACCGAGTTTGCCGGTGAGGCTGCCGATCTCGTCAGTCGTGCCGTCGACGATGAGAGCAATGACAGCAACGTCCTTCTCCCGGTACGGCACGCCCATCCGCCCGAGGATCATGTCAGCGTGAAGGCTAAGGATCTCGTTGACCCTGGGTGCCGCCCGCAGCCTGTCCTCGACAAGTATGCCCACAACCGCTATCCTTCTCTCCTTGCCCCGGGCCTGGCCTTGCGTCTGGCCCAGACCCTGGCCCCGACCTTTTGCCTGCTCCTGGCTCACAGACCATCGCCCACCTCCCGCTCGAGGTTGACAAGCGTGCGCCCCTTGCGGGTCTCGCCCGCCACTCCGGTAAGCGTCACGCATCCTCTGCCCTCGAGCGTCATCACGTCGGAAGGCTTCACCGCAAACGACGGATCGAGCCTCTGGACGCCGTTTACCTTCACGCGCCCTCGCCGGATCTCCTCGGCCATCGCTGTGCGAGACATCCCAAACCCCAGGCTCGCCACGGCATCCAGCCGCAACCTGGCAACCGTGCCTTTCACGATCTTCACGCGGCGCCCCGGGTGCGCCTCGGCGCCTGTGTCCTTCCGTTCAATGTCCCCATCGGTCAACAGGACATCTCCCCTTCCCGAAGCCTGGCCCCGCGATCCGCGAAGCCCCCACCCACCGCTCTCCCGACCCGTCATCGCCGCTCGAAGATGGTGGACGAGGTTGCAGCCACCTCCCCTTTTGCGGGCAGGTCGAGGCCTATCTCGAAGTTGCTTGGCGTGAAAAGGAAGATCCCGTCGCCCACCTTCTGCATGCTGCCATCGAGGGCGTACGCAGCCCCGCCCGCAAAGTCCAGCACTCGCCGTGCGAGGTCGCGGTCCAGTTCCGAGACGCTTATGATGACGGGGCGTCGTTTCTTGAGGTGGTCGAGGATCCCAGGGATGTCATCGAACGTGCGAGGCTCCGTCACCACCAGCTTCGCCTTGGGCGGCTGCGGCAACGGAAAAACCCCGCGGCCACGGCCGTACCTGGGTTGCGCTGCGGGCTCCCTTTCGAGAAAGCGCTGGTCGTACAGGCCTCCATCTTCTTCCTCGTCCTCTTCCTCCGGGACCTCCCCAAACCCCATGAAGTCGAGAATCCTGTCGATAAAGCCCTTTCTCACAGCACCGCCTCCCTCTGCCGGGGCCCGAAGATGCCTGTGCCGATCCGCACCATGGTGGCGCCTTCCTCCACCGCAACCTCGAAATCCTGCGTCATCCCCATGGACAGGTGCACCCTGCCCACCCGAAAGAGGCCCTCGTCGCTTATTCTGCCGCAGATCTCCCTCGCCATGCGAAAGTAAGGCCGCGCATCCTCTTCTACATCAACCACAGGGGCGATGGCCATGACCCCGGCAAGCCGCACTCTGTCAAGAGCGACGACCTGCCTCGCCAGCGCCAGGGCGTCGCCGGGATCCACACCGAACCTGGACGGCTTGCCAGACACGTTGATCTCGAGAAGGCACTCCACGACCCTGTCCATCCTCTCCGCAATCCGCTGGATCTCGCACGCCAGCTTCCACGAGTCCAGCGAGTGGATGAGGCTGAAGATCTCGAGTGCGCGCTTGACCTTGTTGGTCTGAAGATGGCCGACGAAGTGCCAGGCAATAGGCCTTCCCTCGACGTAAGGCCCGAGGACCGGAAACTTGCGCCTCGCTTCCTGCACGCGGTTCTCGCCGATAATGGATATCCCGGCAAGGACCGCCTCGCGTATCGCCTCAACCTCGACGTTCTTCGTAACCGCCACGATTTCGACCTCGCGAGGGTCTCGACCAGCCCTCGCGGCCGCCTCGCTTATCCTTCGCCGGATGGATTCGAGCCTCAGAGCGACGTCGGTCAATCGCTTTACGCCTCCATATAGGTATGACCTCGAGCGTCTTGGCGCAACCTCAGCGCCAGACGGTGATGCGCGCCTCGTACACTATCGACGGGTTCGTGAGGACACGCTGCCCTTCCTTCAGGCCGCGGACGATGACGGTGTCCTCGTCGCCGGCCACAATTTCCACCGGCTTTCTCACGACTCCAAGGTTCACGGGGACATAAACGATATGGCCTCCGCCGCTTTGCACGACCGCCCGCCGCGGGATCGTAAGGCCGGAAGCAGTCCTCGTGACAAGCTTCACACGTGCCCGGCGCACATTGCATAGTTCCTGAGGAAACCCGGACACCTCCAATAGCACCGCCCGCTCTCCTGATGGTGCAGGATTGCCCTGGGACACCACCCGGGCCGGGAACGGGCCGCCGCCCGCCACAGAAGCGAACTTCACAAGGGCACGCGATGATGCGAGCGCGGCTGCATCCTCACCCGAAAGGACCACCAGCACCAGCAGGCGGTAGTTGTCGATGAGCCGGAAAACCGGCTCACCCTCGGCGACCTCAACCCCGTCGCGCACACGTACGGGCGAAGCTACCAGCGACCGAACCTGGTCGGGCCCAACATCCTGCGCAGAAACGGGTGTGAGGGCATGCTCCAGGCCGTCCAGCTCGAAGCTCACCACGCCCGGTATCTCGGCACGCAGTTCATACACCGCTTGCCTGTATGCAGTCTCGCAGTCCTGAACCTTCGCAGCAAGCGCCCGCCCCCGCGCCTCAAGTGCTTTCTCCTCCTCGTCCAGACGCCGAGTGGCCGCGGCGAGCCCGGCTTTTGCACGGGCGAGCCCCGCCTTGTGCTTTTCCTCGGCCGACGCATTCCGGGACGCCCTTGCCCGGTCGAGCGCCTGTTTCTCGTTCTCGACTTCCAGTTTGCACGATGCTACCTGCCTCTTTAGCTCGTCGAGCCTCGTGCGGGCGTATGCGTCGAACTTCGCAAGCTCTTCTCTTGCGCTCACAAGCGGCGGCTCCAGTCGCTGCCTCGCCTCGTCCCTGGCGACCTCGGCAACCACAGCCCCCGCCCTGACCCGCTCGCCCTCGCCAACCACCAGCCTGACCTTGCCGGCAATGGGGGACACGAACACCCTCTCGTCCCTTACGACTATCCCGTCAACCTCAAGGCCTTCCTCGACAGACCCCCACACAGCCTGGGCGCACTCGAATCGCCTCTCAAACGCGGAGATGGTGGTGGCCCTGTGAAGAGACCACACGGCAAGGCTGATGACGGCAAGCGTGAAGACCACACCACCGAGCATGAGCGACCGCACACGGCGCCGCCTGCCAGGGTCTTCCCTGGCGGACAGCGCGGAGGGCCTGGTCTCCGCCTCCCGGACGGCACCACTTACAACCCTGAGGTGTGAGCGGCGCAGGCCTGACTTACCGGACTTCCGCCGCCCTCGCCTGGTCGTCATGCCGTGCTTTCCGTCGTTGGTCCCGGCACCGCGCACACACGATACCCCCTGTACAGCGATAGTGTTTCTACAGGCTGCGCCCAAGTCCTGCCTCGACGGGGATAGCATCGGCCAACTTGTGTTCGCCGCAATTCGAAACCATACGACACGGTCCTGCCGCACGCTCAAGGGTTCGACAGGCTGGACGCAGACTGGGGCAGCTACTCAGGGATGAACATGAGCGCGGCCATGCGCCCGGTTGCGCCCCGCGCAGCCCTGTAGGAGAAGAAAAGGTCGAATCTGCAGGATGTACAGAGGGTCGAAACGAAGATGCTGCCAGGCGCAAGCCCGGCCATTTCAAGCTCCTTTCGGCAGGCCTCCTTGAGGTCCAGTCGAAATCGGTCGCGCGTCACAGGGCGAACCACGTCGGCGCTCTTCGTTGCGGCCTGACATGCCTCGGCAACCTCGCGGCCAACCTCGTAGCAGCAGGCTCCTATAGACGGGCCGATCCCCGCGAGCAGGTCACGAGGGTTGAGGCTGAATGCCCCACAGAGCGTCTCGACAGCCCTCACCGGGGCTCGCCGCGCAACCCCGCGCCACCCGGCGTGTACGAGCCCCACTGCGCAACCGAGCCGATGCACAAGAAACACGGGGACACAGTCGGCCACGTAACACGAGAGCACCACCCCTGGCGAGGCGGTCACAAGGCAGTCGGTCGATGGTATGCCCGGCGACCACGGCGACCACTCCCGCCCGCGGTCCTCAGGACCTACCACCGCGACGGCGTCGCCGTGAACCTGCTCGCCGGCGACGAGCGCATCCCTGGGCGCCTCGACCGCTGAAAGCGCCAGCCTGCGGTTTTCACGTACCCGGTATGGATCGTCACCCACATGAAATCCCATGTTGAGCGTGGAGAACGGCCCCTCGCTGACCCCGCCCAGCCTTGTGGTGAACGCATGTGACACGATTCCCAGGGCCTCGATCTCCGGAAACACCAAGTATTCAAAACCGCTTGCAAAACGCGTCTCCAACTCCTGCATTAGCCCTCCCGTGCGGCACGTGAAAACATCAGCCCGCCTCGCTGCCCGGAATCACGGCCGCCCGCCGCTAAGTGAGGGTTCGTTAATCCCTCCCAGTTCGCCGGCAACCCCTCCCGAAAGTTAGGAGCATTTCTGCGCCCTCACTTAGAGGCGCCGGCGAACCCGATCTGATCATACTTCCAGCTCAGGTCAACGACGGTGCCGAGCCTGAGCGATCCCCTCACATCTATGATACGCTGGTTGCGCGACCCCCGGAAGGCTATCGCCGTGTCCCTCTCGCTCTCTACAAACGGGCCGTCCACAAGGATGTCCGTAACGTCCAGAAGCTCGCGCCAGGCAGCCGGCGCTGCGGGGCTTGTGAGCGCTTCCCACGTGTACCCTGTGTATGTGACGATGTCGAGGCCCACGAGCTTCAAGCGCCGACCCAGAAGCGCGAAGCCCTCCGCCTGCATGAACGGCTCTCCCCCGCTGAACGTGACCCCGCGCACGATAGGGGTCAGCCTCATTTGGTCCAGGACCTCATCCAGGGCGAGCACCCTCCCGCCCCTCGGGTCGTGGGTCTCAGGGTTGTGGCACCCCTTGCATCGATGCGGGCAGCCCTGGGCGAAAACGACCGCCCTTATCCCCGGCCCGTCGACAACGCTTTCCCTCGTAATCCCAGCAAGCCTGAGCCTCAAGTCCGTCATTTCCGTCCCCCGCCTAGCGCAACCTCCCGCCCTCAGAACGTGAGATGGGGCTTTCGCGCCGCAAGCTCGGCACGCTTGGCATCGTTGAACCTGTCGATGGTTGAAAGGTACCCGGTTATCCGCCTGACCCTTCTTATGTCGGATGACCCACACCTCGGGCAGCCGCCCTCGATGACCCCTGAGTAGGAGCACGACCTGCACTCGTCTATCGGGAAGTTTATCCCGCCGTAGCCGACGTCGCAACATGCCATGTGCTGCACTATGGCCTCAACCGCCTCGGGATTGTGAACGGGCGGCGATGAAAGCTCCACGTAGGAGATGTGTCCGGCGTTGGTATACTTGTGGTACGGCCCCTCGATGGCTATTTTGTCGTACATGCTTATCTCGAAGTCCACAGGCACATGGAAGCTGTTCGTATAGAACTCCTTGTCGGTCACGCCCGGTATGACCCCGAACCTCTTGCGGTCGAGGGCCACGAATCTCCCCGAAAGACCTTCGGCAGGGGTCGCAAGGAGCGTATAGTTGAGGTCATGGATCTCCGCCGCTTCATCGACGCGCTCCCTCATGAACGCCACGATCTCGAGGCCCAGCTTCTGAGCGTCATCGCTCTCGCCGTGGTGGGCCCCCACCAGGACCTTGAGAGTCTCGGCAAGCCCGATGAACCCTATCGATAGCGTGCCGTGGCGGATAGCAGGCTCAATGCAATCGTCCGGACCAAGGTCCTCGGATCCCAGGTAGAGGTGTTGGCCCATCAGGAAGGGCATGTCCTTGACCTTCAGCTTGCGCTGCACGTTGTAGCGATGATAAAGCTGCCTCGCGGCAAGGCGCATGACCTCCGAAAGCCCGCCGAAGAATCTCTCGATGTCGCCCCTCGCCAGGAGCGCCACCCGGGGCAGGTTGATCGACGTGAATGAGAGGTTCCCCCGCCCCGTGGTCACCTCGGGGCCGTGCCGGTTGCCTATGACCCTGGTACGGCATCCCATGTAGGCCACCTCAGAGCCGTACTTTCGGTTGAACGACGAATCCATGAACGAGAACGTCGGGTTCATCCGGCGGCTCGCAACCCGCACAGCCAGCCTGAAGAGGTCGTAGTTCGGATCGCCGGGCTTCATGTTGACGCCGTCCTTCACCCTGAAGATGATGTTCGGGAATATCGGATTCTCCCCGCGCCCAAGGCCCCTTTCGAAAGCCAGCAAGAGGCAGCGCGTGACCATCCTCCCCGCCTCGCTCTCGTCGCACCCGACATTGATCGAGGAGAACGGCACCTGCGACCCCGCCCGGCTATGCATGGAGTTGAGGTTGTACACCAGAGCCTCCATAGCCTGGAAGACCTCGTCCTCGGAGTGGCCCTCCATGAAAGGCGCAAGATCGCGGTCGAAGAACCCGAAGGACTGGCCGCCGTGCATGTCGTTCTGGGAGCTCTGCAGGATTATCGCCGCAAGGGCCGTGGCGGACGTCGGACGCCTCGGCGGCCGTATGTACCCGTGGCCCGTGCTGAAACCTCTCGACAGGAGGTCGTACAGGGGTATCTGAATGCACGTCAACGTCTTGCCATACCAGTCGAGATCGTGAATGTGAATATCTCCTTCGATGTGCGCGCGGGCGATGTCCTCGGGGATGAGCCTGTGGAGATAGTAATGCCGGCTCGCCGCGGACGCGATCTGCAGCATCTTCGCGGAGGGCGAATTGCCCACGTTGGCGTTCTCGCGGTTCGTCTCGACCAGGATGTCGGCCACCACGTCCATGAGCTCGGCTTTTGCCTCGCGGATCCTCGTGCGCTTGTCGCGGTACAGGATGTACGCCTTGGCCACTTTCGCGTGGCCGGCCTCGATGAGCACCCGCTCCACGATGTCCTGAACGCCCTCGACGGTGGGAATGGCGCCTACACACTCGTTTGCGATGTGCTTGAGCACCTTCTCCGTAAGCTCCTCCGCAAGCCTTAGGTTCTCCTCGTCAACGGCTCGCATGGCCTTGTAAATCGCGTTCACTATCTTCGTCCTGTCGAACGGCACTATCCTCCCGTCGCGTTTCTGAATGCTCGAAAACACCCTGACCGGCCTCGCGAGGCTCGCTTTCTCGCCCTTTTCGATACCTACACCCGTCATACCCGCTCTCACGGCCACTCGAACCTCACCTCTCCCCGTACCTCTCCCCGTCTCTGCCCAGGATTCCCGTCCTTTGCATCCGAGCCTTTTCAGCCCTCCGGGGCCCCGCCCTGGCCCACCGGGAGCTTCACTCCTCGTTGAGGAGCTTCTTCAGCTCGTCCATGAACGTATCGATGTCCTTGAATTCCCTGTAGACCGATGCAAAGCGCACGTACGCGACCTTGTCGAGGTCACGAAGCCTCCGGATAACCATCTCCCCGATGTCCCGGCTGGACACCTCGCGCTCAAGGCGGCCCCGAAGCTCCCGCTCGACGTCGCTCGTTATCTCCTCCAGCACGCTCATCGGCACAGGACGTTTCTGGCACGCTTTCATGAGGCCGGTCAGGATCTTGCTGCGGTTGAACGGTTCCCTCCTGCCGTCTTTCTTCACCACCATGAGCGGCACTTCGTCAACAACCTCGTAAGTCGTGAACCTGCGCTCGCACGAAACGCATTCGCGCCTGCGCCGGATCGCCGACCCCTCGTCGGTTGCACGCGAGTCGACCACCCTGCTGTCAGGATGTCCGCAGTACGGGCACTTCATGGCTTCCCTCCTGGACAGGACGTTGTAGGGCAGGACTGCCATTATCTATATGTTGTGGGCAGCTCTCATTATATTACCCAACATCTTGTACGTCCAACCCGGTTTTGCCATCATGGTGCGAGGAAATGCTGATCACAAGGGGACAGCTCCTCAGGACGGCCTCTATCTCACCATTGCTGTTTATGTCCATCGTGCATATGTTCGGCCGATGGTCGCAAGTGCACGAATGCGGGCCGCAAGCCGAGTGAACCGGAGCACTTTGCCATGCTCGCCCAGAATAAAAGCGTGTACCGGAGGCAATACTTCTATTGGAGCTGAGATATTCTGGAAACGCGGGGGAACCCCTCACAATGACGAACAAGGTCGAGATATGCGGAGTCAATACGTCGAAGCTCCCCGTTCTGAGCAATCAGAAGATGCGTGAGCTCCTCGATCTCGTCAGACAGGGGGACAAGGAAGCGCGCGACAAGCTTATCTACGGAAACCTCCGCCTGGTGCTCAGCGTGATACAGCGCTTCAACAACAGAGGGGAGTATGTGGACGACCTCTTCCAGGTCGGGTGCATAGGCCTTATGAAGGCCATCGACAACTTCGACCTTTCGCAGAATGTCAAATTCTCGACTTACGCGGTTCCCATGATAGTCGGAGAGATCCGGCGCTATCTCAGGGACAACAACCCGATCAGGGTTTCCCGCTCGCTGCGAGATATCGCGTACAAGGCTCTCCAGGTCAGAGATGCCCTTGTCAGCAGGAATTCCAAGGAGCCGTCCATCACAGAGATCGCTGACGAGCTAAAGTTGCCTCGCGAGGAAGTGGTGTACGCCCTCGACGCGATCCAGGATCCGGTGTCGCTGTTCGAACCCATATACCACGACGGCGGCGACCCAATCTACGTCATGGACCAGGTGAGCGACGAGAAGAACCAGGACTCAACCTGGCTCGAGGGGATATCGATTCGGGAGGCCATGGAAAAGCTAAGCGAACGAGAACGGCTCATCCTGAAATTGCGGTTCTTCGAGGGCAAGACCCAGATGGAAGTCGCCGAGGAGATCGGGATCTCCCAGGCCCAGGTATCCCGCCTCGAGAAGGCCGCACTGAAACACATGAGGCGGTTCATGTAGGCGCTCGTCCGGCGCGCTAAAGGAATCGGAGGTGACCGTTGTTGCGGGTCAGGATAGCAGTAAGCGCGCTGATAGTTGTCACCACCGTCGCTGGCGTGGCTCTGTCGGCGGTGGTTTTCGATACAAGGATCTTGCCTTCCGGCCCCAGGATAGGTGCTCAAAACGCGTTCAACACCAGAAACCTCATCCGCTTGCATGTCGTCGCCAACAGCGACAGCCATGACGATCAGGCTCTGAAACTCGAGGTGCGCGATGCGATCCTGGCACGGGCAAAAGAACTTCTCGACTCCGTGGAGACGAAGGAGGAAGCCTGGCGCGCCCTTCTCAAGGACGCCGACAAGCTTCAGGCGGCCGCGATGGAGCGCATCCGTGCCGCCGGCAAATCGTACGACGCCCGCGTGGAGATGGGCACGTTCGCCTTTCCCGAACGAACGTACGGCTCTGTCACGGTTCCCAGCGGCAATTACGACGCCGTGAGGGTGGTTCTCGGCGAGGGCGAGGGCCGCAACTGGTGGTGCGTGCTCTTCCCGCCCCTTTGCTTCATTCAGGTGAACAAGGAGAGAGAAGTGCAAGGCCTGACACTCGATCTTTCGCCTGGAGAGGCCCTCGCGAAACTGCGCCTCGATCTTGCCGGGCCTTCCCACGCGGGCCAGGCCGCCAGGGCATCGCGCGCCCGCCCGGAAGCAGGCATCATGGCATCTCCGCCGGCGCTTCGCCCGCCTGCGCCCGGAGTCACCCGGCTTTGGCTGCCACTCACTTCCGCCCCGCGGGCAGCGTGCCCCTCGCAGCACCTGTCTCCTTGTAGTGATGGTCTCGCCCGCCTCTCCCTGGCTCTCATCGCAGGCTAAGGAAGCGGGCCGCTTCGCTCTCCCCCGCATGACGCACCCGGGGAGCTGCGGCTCAGAGGCGCAGCGACGAGCGTCTTGCTTTGCGCGTTCGCCGTCAGGTGATGAATGGATGAGTGAGGGTGCGTTAGTCCTCTTCGCACCCTCACTTGGATAAAGCCGCAGGTGCGATGGAGGAGAGGACGCGCACACAGCGCCACCCCCGCGAATATAGTACTCTATGCAAGATTTGGGGGTGGTCGCGATGCTGGTCCGGATCTCGGACCTTCGGACCCGCGAGGTGGTAAACGTCGTGGATGGCCGGAGGCTTGGACCCATCTGCGACATGGAGATCGACCTCGCCACGGGCCAGGTGAAGTCTATAATGGTGCCCGGTCCTGCCAGGCTCATGGGCATCCTGGGCCGGTACAACGACTATGTCATCCCCTGGGAGAGAATCCGCAGGATCGGCTTGGACGTCATCCTGGTTGAAGCGAGCGAGTACGCCGAACCCCCGAAGCAATGACCCCGCATCACAACCCAGGAGGCGGCCTGCGATGAAAAGCATTGCTTACATCGCCCGGGACGGTCCGCTCCCGCCCCTCGGCCGCCTCCCCTGAGCACTCGAAACCGTAAGCCTGGTCAGGGTCCTCATTCACCGGCCGCCGCCATGGCCTTCGCCTTTGCCTGCGGGTACTCCTTCTCCCAGGCAACGTCGGCAATTCTGCCATAAGCCTCCGCATACTCGTCAAGCGCACCCGCGAGCACTGTGGTGACGCAGTCCGCGCCCTCGTGGGTCGGGCGCGCTCCGTGCTTCGCCACGACCTCCCGCAGGATCTGCGGGTTGTCGATTATCATGCACGGCCTCAGATGATTCCGGTTCAGAGGCATCCTTGACTTGATATCCATGAAGAACGGGGACTTCAGCACATCCTTGATGGTGGTGTTCTTGATGTTGTCCACGGCAAAATGCACGAAGACGCACGGTTCGATGTCGCCCCTCGCGTTTATGTGCAAGTAGGACCGGCCGCCTGCAAGGCACCCTGCCACGAGCGGCCCGTCGTTCCAAAAGTCCGCCACGAAGATAGGCCGTGTCTCGCGGACGTGAAGGATGTGCCTTCTCATGCGATCCCGCTGCTCGGGGGTACACATGAGGTCCATGTCAGCATCCTTGCCGACCGGCACGAATGTAAAGAACCACCCGTACATGGCACCCTTGTCGATCAACATGTCTATGAATTCATCGCTCGCCACGACATCGGTGTTGAACCTGGTGTATGTGGCTGAGAAGCCGAATACCGCCCCGGCCTCTCTGAGATTGTCCATGGCCTGCATGACCCTGGCGAACGTGCCAGGCCCCCGCCGGGCATCGGTCTCTTTCTCGAAGCCCTCCACGCTGATGGCGGGAGACATGTTGCCGAGCTCAGCGAGGCGTCTCGCGGTAGGTTTGTCGATGAGGGTGCCGTTGGTGTACACCATGAACACAACGTCGTCGTGCTTTGCCGCCATGTCCAGCAGGTCTTCCCTGGTGAACGGCTCACCGCCGGATATCACGATGAAGTAGATGCCAAGCTCCTTGCCCTCCGTGATGATCCTGTCGAAGGTGGCAGTGTCGATCTCGTCTCGTTTCGCGTACTTGCCGGCGTAACACCCGGTGCACGCGAGGTTGCACCGCATCGTCGGGCTTATCACGAGAAGCGCGGGGATGTTCGTGCCCAGTCTGTCAGCGTGCTTCTTGCGTTCCTGCCATCCCAGGTAGACCTCGTTCACGAACAGGTTGACAAGCCCTTTCGTGCGAAAGTTCGGGTGAAGAGAGGAAAACGCTCTCTCAGCATACCGGGTCCACACGTGATCGGGATTCTCAAAAGCCCGCCTGGCTGCCTGAATCTGCTGCCTGTGTTCCGCCGTGCCGGCGAAGGCTTCGAGAATCTTCGTAAGCGTCACCAGGTGGCGCTGGGGATCCTTGGCAAGCAATGAAAGCATGTAGTCAACCACCTGGGTCGCCGCATACTTCTTCATGAGATCGTACGCTCTCACCCTTGAGCCTCCTTTCTGGAACATCATCGAGTCACTCAGCCCGCACTCGACTCACTGCCGCCTGCCCAAAAGACCAAGAACCTTTCGAAACAACACCTCCCCCGGCTGCCCTTCGTGCTGCCCTTCATCATGCGCGAGCCTCATGCGCCCGCCGGACCGCGCGGCCTCTGCCTTCCCCGTCACGCCGGCCCCGCAATCTCCCTCACAAACTCAAGCAACAAGCTCCTTTCCTGGCCGCTCAGGCTGTCGATGTGGTCGTGGAACTTCCTCATGTAGCCTGCCATTTTCCCGGTGACCTCCTGAGAGACGGTGGGATGCACGACAAGCATCCCCATGATCGCACCTGAGAATACCACGAGGGCGCTGTGAGCGTCCGCCCCAGCCTGCACAAGCCGCGCCAGGACATCCAGGCTGTTCCCGCCGAGAAGGCGTGTGCACGCAACAAGAAGAACAGCCATGTAGCCGCAGAACGCGGCCGGTCCGCTCGCCCGGTCCAGCTTCTCCATGAGGCCCTGCCAGATACCCTGCGATGCCGAGCTACGCAGCTCTGGAAGGGAGGCGACCACGTGTTTCTTGATTCGGGCAAGCTCCTCACCGAAAGGCAGGTGGCCGCCGTGCTTCATCTGCCAGGCCTCTGCGTCCTCCCGGACCTCGTTCGGGCGGAACATCACCATGGACCTTCCCGGCGTCCTTTTGTGCCTGTTCAGAATGTACTCCACGCCGACGAGCCCGTGAGCGGCGAGCTTCCGGAGCATATCATATGCGGTCCACTTGCTGACACCAACGGCCTTTGCCACATCTTCATAGTGGACCGGCCCTTTCTGCTCCTCGTAAAGTTTCCGCAGGGCGGCCAGGAACTCCCTGCTTCGTTCCGTCAAGCTCACGAACATTCCCCCAAAAGACCCAAAAGCTCCGCTCTGACAAACGCTGGCACCCGGGTACCAGCGTCCCTTGTTTACTAGTTTATACATCGCTTCCCAAGTGCGTCAACTCTACAGGAGCCTCAAGATCCGGGGGATCCGGCGATCCTCGGGCCACTAGCCCGGCATCTCTATTCCACCTTCCTCATCTCCCTGCGAAGCTTTCTGATGATCCGCTTTTCGAGCCGGGAGATATACGACTGCGAGATACCCAAGAGGTCGGCCACCTCCTTCTGTGTCTTCTCCATTCCGTCGCGAAGGCCGAACCTTAGCTCCATGATGCGCTTCTCTCTTGCGGAGAGCCTCTTCATCGCATCGTCGAGGAGTGACCTGTCAACCTTCTCCTCGATGCACTTGTACACGACGTCCGTGTCCGTCCCCATAACGTCCGACAGCAAAAGCTCGTTACCGTCCCAGTCGACGTTGAGAGGCTCGTCAAAGGAAACCTCCGCCCTGGATTTGCTGGTCCGCCGAAGGTACATGAGGATCTCGTTCTCAATGCACCGCGAGGCGTACGTGGCCAGCTTGATCCCTTTCGACGGGTCGAACGTGTTGACGGCCTTGATGAGGCCTATCGTGCCGATGGACACCAGGTCCTCGACGCCGATGCCCGTGTTCTCGAATTTCCGCGCTATGTACACCACCAGCCTGAGGTTCCTCTCGATGAGCTCGCCCTTCACCTGCGAGTCGCCCCGCTCGAGCCTCGCAAGGAGCGCGCTTTCCTCATCGCTCGAAAGTGGGGGAGGGAGAACCTCACCGTTCCCCACGTAGAGCACGACATGGCCCGAGATGAGCCCGCGCCTTATGGCGTAAAGCACGAGCCGAACCCGCAGAGCGGATAGCCGGTGCTTCAGACGCAAGCCAACGCTCATCCTGGTCCCCTCCCGGACAGTACTGGCACCACCGCGGCGATAGCGCCCGCATGGCGAGCCCTGCTCAGGACGCCTCGGCCAGGATATCGGGGTGAAGAAGCGCCGCGAAAGCTCCTTCCGGCGAGACGCGCCTCATTAGCAATCCAACCACAGCGTTCCGGCTCGAAGTCGCCCGCGGCCCGCCGAGCACCCTGACCTCATCCACGCGGAACCCGGCCAGCAGCCCCCTCTCCTCCCCCACCGACACGAACGGGATCACGCGAAACCTGGAGAGCCATCTGGAGTCAGCCAGGAGTTCCGAGACGAGCCCGAAGTCGCCGGCATCGAAAGCCATGAAAGCCCGTCTCACGCGCTCCGGCAGGGCGTCGGCAACCGCACTGTATTCGAGAAGGATCACAGGAGACCCGGTCATCGGGTCTCTCAGCCGGTTCCCTGTGTCGATGAGGGCGTTGAGCTTCAGGGTCACCTCGCCGAGGCGGACCTCGATCGGCACGAAGAGCAGCCAGTCCCGGATCCTGCGGTGGACGAGGCCCCAACCGATCTCTGCGGTCAGGAGGACCGTCCCCACCAGCCCGATGAGCGTCGGCACCAGGCGCCAGCCAGTGAGGTACGCGGTGGCCAGCGCCCCGCCGAAAGCGAGCATACTGATCCCCAGCACATGTGCGCACACGAGCAGGAATCTCGCAAGCGGCAGACGTCCGAGCGCCACTCTTGCCGCCGGGATGATTGAAAGGACCGCAAGGGGTACTGCGGCCCCGGCAGGGATGCGGTCTGCGAAGAACATGGCTATAATCGCTGCGTCGATGGCCCCCGCGGCAGCCGATCCAGCCAGAAGCCTCAAGTGCCTGGCTCTATAGCCCAGCACCGCCGCGGTCGCCCAGAGCGTCAGCCATTGCATGACGAGCGTCATCACGCAGGCGTTCACCATCACTCCACCGTTCATCTGGTCCGCCTCCCGGGCCCATTCCACTCCACCTGGGCATCGCCGTCGCCCGTCGTCCATTGCTCACCGGTCTTATTCAAGCCTCTCGTGGCGTATCTTTCCTTTGCCGGCCATCCCTTCCTCTCTAAAAGTATACAGCCATGCCCGGCAGAAATATGTCAGACGGTGACGAGAATAAGCCCCGGCGCATGCCGGAGCTTATCCTGCTGTGGTTACCTCACCTTGCGTCAGCCCAGACGCGAGTCTCGCCTCCGCATCACCTTCTCTGCCCGCGCCGCAGGAACGCGGGGATGTCGAGATCGTCGCTCGTCGTCGCAAAATCGCTGATCTCCACCGCCTCAAGCCCCACCTTCTGCTGGCGCGCCTTTGCCTCGAAACCGGTAGCGATGACCGTGATCCTGATCTCGTCCTCGAGCGACTCGTCGATCATGGCCCCGAATATGATGTTCGCGTCCGGATCCGCCGCCTGGGCGATGATCTCAGCCGCTTCGTTCACCTCGAACAGCCCCAGTGTGCTGTTGCCGGTGATGTTCATGAGCACCCCCTTCGCGCCTTCAATAGACGTCTCGAGCAGCGGGCTTTCGATGGCCGCCCTCGCGGCCTCCTGAGCACGGTTTTCACCGGACGCAATCCCAATGCCCATGAGAGCGGAGCCCGCATCGCTCATGATGGTGCGGACATCAGCGAAGTCCACGTTTATGAGCCCCGGCACAGTGATGAGGTCGGATATGCCCTGAACCCCGTGCCTGAGCACGTCGTCAGCCAGGCGGAACGCTTCGAGTATGGATGTTTTTCTCTCGCTCACTTGAAGCAGCCTATCGTTGGGGATGACTATCAGCGCGTCCACTTTGGACTTGAGGTTATCCAGCCCCGCCAGCGCCTGCGTCATGCGCCTCCGACCCTCAAACGAGAACGGTTTCGTTACCACTCCCACGGTCAGGGCGCCGAGCTCCTTGGCTATGCCGGCGACCACAGGTGCCCCACCGGTGCCGGTGCCGCCCCCCATCCCCGCGGTGATGAACACCATGTCTGCCCCCTCTAGCGCACGGCGAAGCACTTCATAGCTTTCCTGGGCCGCCTGCGCGCCTATTTCGGGGTTCGACCCGGCGCCGAGACCCTTGGTGAGTTTCTCTCCGACCTGGATTTTGACGTTCGCGTCGGACGCAGCGAGGGCCTGGGCATCGGTGTTTATGGCCACGAACTCGACGCCTGATAGCCCGGAAGCGATCATGCGGTTCACCGCGTTGGACCCCCCGCCGCCGACGCCCACCACTTTTATGTTGGTAAACTGCTCCATCTCAAGTTCAAGGTTGAACACAAGCCATCCCTCCTGCGCTGCGCCGCTGCACCCGCGATCCTCCCCACGGCTTGCAGCAGCCCTCGGGGACCCACATCATACGGGCCGAACGGGCCTCGCCTGATTCACGATTAGAAAAAGTCCTTCACGAAATCACTGAACCATCCGCGAACCCCGGCGAGCAGCTCCTTAATAGGCGACGACCTCGTCTCCCTGGACAGCCTGAACGCCGAATCGTTCACAACGTACGCCACGATGCCGAGCGCTGCGGTGGAGATCTCACCAGGCTCTCTACCGCTACGCCATTTCACCTCAAAGGGGACGCCCATCCTGGCGGGAACACCCAGGATCTCGCCGGCGAGGTCCAGGATGCCCGGCACAAGCGAGCCGCCCCCTGTAAAGACGACCCCACATGGGGCAAGGCCCTTGCCCCTGACCTGCCTCGTCTCCACATCCACAAGCTCAAGGATCTCCCTCAGCCTCGCCTCGACGATCCTATCCAGGAAATCATCTTCACCTGCTGGCAGGGCAGACGTCACCTGGGGTCCGTGGGGCTGTTTTCGCTGCTCGGCTGCCCCGCGCACCGCCGCCCCGCGCACTGCCCTGACCTGGACCCCCTGCCTCGCCCCTCTCTTGCCCATCTGCCTCTTCAGGCTCTCTGCCTGCTCGAGAGGGACTCTCATCCCTATCGCGATATCGTTCGTGATGTGCACGCCGCCTGCAGGCACCCATGAAAACAGGACGGGCGCCCCTTCGTAGAACGCAGCGATCTGCGTGATCTGTCCTCCGATGTCCACGAGGATCACGCCCCGCTCGCGCTCTTCAGGGTCCAGAACGGCATCGGCGGCCGCCATGGGTTCCAGGACCCACCCGGCAACCGCAAGCCCTGCCTTCTCAACGCTCGCCTCGATATTCGCGAGCGAGGCCGCCTGCCCCATGATCACCCTTGCGTCGACCTCCAGCCGAACGCCGGTCATCCCCTCCGGGTTCCTGATCCCGCCGACGCCATCGACGATATACTCTTTCGGCAGGACTGAGATTATTCCGCGATCAGGCGGGACAGCAAGCACCTTCGCCGCATCGAGGGCGCGCTTCATATCCTCGACGGTAATGGTGTCGTCCTCGCCGCTAACCGCGGCGACCCCCCGTGTTTCTCGCGAGACCGTGTGAACTGCCGGAACTCCCACACACACGCTTCGAACATTGAACCCTGCCATGTGGCACGCCCGCTTGTTTGCAGCCCTTATGCCGGCCGCTACAGCGTCGATGTCAACCACGAGGCCACGGCGAAGGCCCTGACAGGGAGAAGCACCCGCCCCAAGGATCTCGACGTCCCAGTCGGGTCCGACTGCTGCGATGACCTCTGATACTTTCGTGCTGCCGATGTCAAGCCCGGCGACTACGCTTCTACCAGGCATATGGTACCTCCCCGGGCAGGCTTGCCGGTCGGCGGAGCCTTGCGGCGCATCTAAGTGAGGGTGCGTTAGTCCTTGTCCCTTTAGCAGTGGTTGGCGGGTTGCAGGTGTTGCACTCGGGGACGGCGCCCCAAGCGGGGCGCGCTTCGCCAAAATCCGGCCCGTCTGGCTAGGCAGCTGGATTTTGACACCCCTCGTGCAACCA
>JACIXY010000059.1 GCA_014360195.1 Bacillota bacterium | reverse complement strand
CTCCTCGAGAAGGCTTGCGTCCTCGTCTGCGACGATGGACACCCTCACCAGCTTCTCAGGCTGGTCCCTGCGCGCGCGGCGCATGTGGCTTCCCCGCCCGGCTATGCACGGCAGTTCCACCTGCCCGGGACCCAGGCGAAGGAGTCCTCGCTGCAGGAACCGGTACGCGTCGAGCGCGATGAGGTACGCCTCATCGCCCGACACCTCCCTGCGGGCGCGGACCTCGCTTGCAATATGCGCAAGAAGGGATTTCGCCTGCACCGAGGCAGCCTGGCTTCGAATACGCTGTCGGTAGATGACCTTGCGACCCATACCTCCCCACCTCCGCACCAGCCTACCCTCCATTACAACGCCAGGATGCGATCCTCCTGCAGGCCCGGCCGCCTTCTTGATGAAAGCCCCTCGCTGCCGCATACACGCCGTCTTTGAGTTATCAAGGTGCAATAAACCACCGAGCCCGAGCCTGCCCCCTCTGCGGGCCTCTACCCATCTACTTCCCTCGCGGGGCGGCCAGGCCGGGCGGGCCGCACGAATGGCCCGCCTCCCGGCCTTGCCGCGGCGGTCGTTGCGTGTCACCTCAAAGCCGCCCCCACCGCGGGCCCGGTGACTTCCGCTCCTACCGCCTACTTCACATCGCGGCACGCCTCACCCATGGGGATAGATCAGTTAGCGGTTGTTGGAGTAATCTCGGAGATAATACCTACCGTGCCCGCACCTATGGCGGGGCAGACTACATGGTAGCCAAGGTAGGAGGGCTCTGGGATAGCCTACTCGGTGAGAAGCGCAGGTTCTGGATATTCGCGAACTCCGATTTCCATAGCACTGATGGCGGGGATTTCTATCCTGGTGAGTATACTAAGACCTATGTCTACGCTAAAGACCGGAGCCCGCGCTCCATAATAGATGGCATGAGGTCTGGAAATGCATTCGTGGTCCATGGAGACCTTATCAGCGCCCTCGATTTTACGGCCTCTGATGGTAAGAGCAAGGCCACGATGGGCGGGGACCTCATGGTCGAGAAAGGTTCGACTGTTAAGGTCGTCATTCGTTTCAGGAGCCCTGCCGTGAACAATAATGGTGACAAGCCGGTTGTGGATCATGTGGATCTTATCATTGGTGACGTAACCGGCAAGATCTACCCGGGTGACCCGCGGTACAACAGTGATACCAATGAGACTACCAGGGTGCTGCGGCGGTTCACAGGCAAGGACTGGTCAACAGACGCTGACGGGTTCAACACTATAGAATTCGAGATTCCGAACGTCCAAAAAGACCAGTACATACGGCTCCGTGGTACCAACCTGGGCGTGGGTGTTCCCAATGAGACAGATGCTGATGGTAACCCACTTATAGATGACCTTGCGGCTAACCTTGGACTCGATGGAACCTCTGAGGCATACGCGGATCTCTGGTTCTACTCGAATCCGATCTTCATTACGGTGGCGAAATGAAAATCTGTGGTCACTAAGCCAGCAGCCATCATCAATCGAATCGGGTGGCGCCAGGTAATCAACCTGGCGCCATCCCTCTTACAGCCCATCTTTCCCACCCTTGCCCTTATGGCTCCTTGGATTTCAGGGGCCCGCGTTTTTCTTTGGGGCACACAGGTATACCGATGGGGATACGCCTAAGGCTTTAAACATTTATCGGGAAACAGCCGGGACTCGGCCAGCGCTCGGGTGCCGTCGGGCATTAAGCACCGCGAGCAGCACCACATACGCCAAAGCCTCCAGACGCTCAGGCTTCTTCACATACATCGCGCCAACGAACTCCGGCTCCTTTATCGCCTTGAACTGAAGCTCAACAGATGTCTGCTCCTTGTACTCCCGTACTCCCGGAGCACCCTCTCTGCCGGGAACTCGTTCGTGTCCTCTATGTTGGTTATCAGAACAAAACACGCGACCCTCAGCTTTGCCTGCACATACGCTTCTTCCAGAGTCAGAGCGCCCACTTGTGCTTTCACTGCGGCGGATCCCCTGTTGGCAGATTCTCTCAGGACTGTGCGACAGCAGGACACAGACAAGATGCCCCTTTCCGGGCCCTTCGGCCGCATCCTACCCTGTCTGACTCCCTCCTTGGCTATGATAGGTTTAGAGACCTCCGCTCGCCAGCCTAGCCTAATCGGTCCTGGGGTCCCGCTGCTTGGCTTTGGCAAGTCCGTGCAGCTGAACGAGTATGACGACGGCCAGTATGACCGCCCCGAATGCCGCGCCAACAGCCAGTGCCTCGGCAACCGAACCCCCGCTAGTAGCGACAGCCCGGGACATCGCCTTGAAGACGAAATAGGAGATGAATGCGGCGATTGCCCACGCTCGGATGCGGTCTTTGTCGTTCATCCTTCTCCCTGCCACATAGTACTAGACTGCAGCTGAAATCGCCAGCCATCCGATATCGATCAGCATCAAGATCCTTCCTCCGGGTATACACAGCGCTTCGCCCACAGAATGCGGCTGTTGTAGATTTCAGCGTTTCCTAACGGTCTTCCAAAGACACTCGTTTTACAGGCTGTCTCCAGTCACATTCCCCATCACCGCCGACGACCTCCTTGAGCTTCAGACCGTTATGCAGCGTCCTGTGCGTACCAGGCCGCCCGGGAGCATGGGCCGAAACCCCACAGTGACCCTGCCTCATCTCCTGACCCACTATATCCTGAAGAAGACTCGGCGCAAGTCCTTTTTGACCAGAAGCTGTTTCGCGATCAATTCCGCCAATAGCTACCGACAAACGGCCTACCCCCGCAGAAAAAGTAACCAGTGTGGTCAAATGCCCAAGTTTACTCCACCCGGGTCCTATGTTCGCCTTGCCTTCTGCAGCGCAGCCTGGGCCTTCTCAATTAGTCTTGGCGCCACCTATAAGTATTCCAATACGCCCTTGCATAGGCTGTCCAGCACCGGGACTTCATCCTCTGTCAGTTCGCCTAGGCCAAGCTGCGCTCTTACATTCCTCAGCAACCTAAGTTTATCGAATATCTCCGATAGGGTCTTGGGGAACCCTGTCTCTCAGCAAGATTACGAAGTCTTTCGGACAGTGTTTTCCCCTCAGCGCCGCGGTCACTGCATACGGCATCGATAACTCGCCCTAAGAGCGCGCCATACGCGTTGGTGCTGAGGTTTCGCGTCTTGACAGCAGCCTCGTATTCTTTCCGGACATGGTCGGGAACATAGGCGATGCTGCGTTCGTCACGGCTGGGGTAGACCGTTTCCAGAGACCATTCGTCTGGGTCGAAGCATTCGTGCTAGAATATGCGCGTCGAACCAACCCCGTGACAAGCTGGGCATAATGCCAGTCTCCATACCGGGCCGGCCCCCCAGATCATCCCCGACCTTTCATCCTCAGGTTCCATGACCTGGCTATACTTAGCCACGACCGTCATATGAACCTTGTTGCCGCAGTGGCCGCACACCAGCGAGAGGTATTCTGCCTCAGGAGTATTAGAGCCCACTCTGATCACAACTGCGCGTATCCGTGTCTTTCTGGGAACTCAGAACTTCCCGTTTTGGCGACAGGACGCGATCCTTGTACGAGCATCGGGTCCACAGACAGCTGTCCTCAGAGTTGAGACAGCATCATGCTACACCGTTGCGCCCGTGCACTCCAGCGAAAACCAACTACCTGCTCCGGCGCGTGGCCACCAGGGAAACGGCAGCAGGCCGGTTGGGGTAGGGCGGGGTATCGCCGGACAGTCGCGGAACCACACGGTGTGTTCCCTTATCGTCGAACCTCGTAAGTAGCACTTGCAAGGAAGACGGCGGAAGCTCTCGGACAGCCGGAGATCCCCGGTCAGTCCTCCTCTAAGTAGTCGAAGTCTACTCTTTTCACAACATAGCTTGCGACCGGTGTGACTCCAACGTCATGATCTATCATCAGCTCAGCGAGCTGCTCTCCATCTATCAGCACGATCTTCTTCTCGATCTTGCCTATGTACTCCCTTGCGTCCTTGGAGAACTGGGATGTCGTGATGAGGACGCCCTTTTTCGCCCTTTGTCCCTCGAGACTTCCGGCAAAGGCTTGCACAATCGGTTTCCCCACCACCGTCTTCCACCGTTTAGCCTGGACATAGACTATGTCTAGACCCAGCTTGTCCTCCTTAATGATGCCATCTATTCCGTCATCGCCGGTATGACCGACAGCCTGGCCTGCGTCCTGCCTGGATCCACCGTACCCCATAGCCACTAAGAGGTCTACGACCAGTCTTTCGAAGAACTTCGGCGAGCAGGTCCTGACACGCTCGAGGATTTCATGTGCCAGACTACGCCTGAGCTCTTGGTAACTTGACTCGAGTATTTCTTCAGGCGTCTGATCGGTCTCTCTATCGTTCTCCTCTTCCTTTGTCTCTTGGGACGGCGGGCGATAAAACTCCTTGAACTCCGGATACTGCTGCAGGAATCCCACAGTGAGGTCGTCAGGTGGATTTGCCAGCACCTCGAGTCCACGTTCCGTTATGCGAAACCGCCCCCGGCCGGTGCTTACGAGGAGTCCCGCCTTGCTCAGGTATGTGCGAGCCCAACCGACTCGGTTGTCAAACTTGGCCTGGCGGCCGCTTGGGAGCAGTTCGTTTCTATCGTCTTCGCTGAGATGCAGTTCTCGCGCCAGCGCTTCAATGGTCTCGCTGAGGCGGTGCTCTTGGCCATCCGCTGCAATCCTGAGGAGAGGAAGCATCAGACTCTCGAAATCTGGGACCGCCATCTTCGTCCCCCCACTACTCCGTCTTTCGTCTCAGATCCCACCAATGTGAAACCATAGGTAACCAAGTTCGAAGCCACAACAACAGCTTTCCGCGTGCCGCGTTTGCCTGAACGCTGTGCCGTCGAGCGCGTGCGCATCTTGCAGGTTTGAAGCTGGATTCCTATATTCACAGGGGGCCGTCCAGAGGCAAAGACGGCCCCTCTGCCGACGAGTTCTTTACGGGTGCGGGATGTAGGGAATCTGTTTCTGGCCCGGCACGCAGAGAGTCTGCCTGAGTTTGTCGCAAAAGAAGGCGAAAACCTCTGGCCAAAGCAGTGCCGCGTTCGTAGACCCGGCGCGGCCCCAATTCCACCTGCCACTCTTCTTGTTTTTCCTGAGGTAGAGGAAACTGCAGACATTCTCTCGCCTGCTCGGAATCACCGGGAATGTGCGCTTGAAGTCCTCGGGCGTCTTGGGGCTGGGGTCTTCGTCAACGTAGATACTTTCTAGGTGGAAAGCCAAGGGAGCCCAATTCTCTTCGCGGCAACCAAAGATGTTCCGCACCTCATAGAGAGAGACCTTACTGTCAGTCGGCTTCAGGTCGATCACGAATGAGTACACGTCGGGGTCGTCGTACCCCATTTTGCTGAGTAAGTCTTTCTCATTCATTGACCAGAAGAAGGGTGGCTTGGCTGGGATTTCCTCCATGTACGCCTGAATATAGCGGGCCAGGGTGATCCCCTTATCTTTAAGGAAATACCGAGGGGAGCCCGCACCGGTTTGCTCTCGTCCGTAGATCAGGAACATTTCTTACCCCTCCCTCTAAGGACGTCCCGAACTTCGTGGAGTATGAGCTGGTGGCTTCCAGCTCGGTTGTGGCAAAACGAAGCTGCGGAGATAAAGGAAACACCCGCCAATGTCAGCATATCACAGCAAGGGCAAGACTGGAAGAGTCACGGAAAAGAAGATACAACGCGTTCAATACGTCTCTAAAATGGGAATGATCTAAGCTGCCTCAGCTACCAGTGTCGGTTCTCGGCGCCGGTGCAATCTGACGTTAATGTAGGCGGGATTTCCGGTTGAAGGTGGCATGTCTCCGGTGGGTCCTCTCGGGGGGAGGCTGGCCGGGGGCTTTGTTTTTCCCGGGTGGGAGCAGAATAGCTGCAAGTGGCGGGGAATAGGGGGAGAGAGCAAAAAGGGAGCGAGAAGGCACGTCTGCTGCAGGCAACCCCTTCTCGCTCATACAGGTGGAGGTGAAAACACCTCAACCCTCATGCCCATCGTAATGCCAATTGCTGACGGAGTCAATAGCTATATTGCCGACTACTCGCACTCAAGGCCGGACATCGAGGTGCGCTGTCCCAACTGCAATGGCAAGATGGGCCCATGGAGCTGCTACCATCGTCATCCTCGCATACGTGGCGGCCGGAGTCGCGTTCCAATCTACAGGTGGCGGTGTCCCAAGTGCAAGAAGACCCGCGGGGTTTTACCCGATTTCCTGGCGCCGTATCTACACCATGTCACGGAGGTACGGGAATCCTGCGTACGGTCGTACTCGGAAGGGGCCACGGTTGAGCAGGCTGCCGAAGAGGTGGGTGTAGATGCCCGCACCGTCTCTCGACAGGTGGCGCGTGCAAGGCGCGTCCTCGGCGGTGTAGCGTCACTCGTATCGAACCTCGTGGCGGAGCTTACCACCATGGTGACCCGGCCGGAAGTGAGGGCCGAGGGAACAAGGGGCCTCATGCTTCTCCTCTTCGACCTTGGCGACATCCTCTGCGGGGCCACCGCGACCCATGGCGCTCCGGGGGTCTTCCCGAGGGTGAACTCCTCCAACCTCTATTACCTTTGATGCAAACATGTCCGGTCTTGTGAGCGCCGGGATACTTGGCATGTACAGGATTCGCCATTTAAGTCCGGTGTGGTCGCGAAAACGGCCGGAATTCGATGCAGATCTGTCCGGCGCTGCTCTAGCTTCGGGCAAAGAGAGTGCCATTTGGCAAGGGCTGGCTCCGCTTTGGGGCATCTCGTTGGGTCTGCAACAAACCCTGTCATGGTTTACGGGTATCTCAGGTGCTATAGTGGCCTCTGAAAGGAAGCCTCAAGCCATGGACGGTAAATTCAGGCAGGACATTGCATCGTTTCGCTACAGTCTCATCTCACCAGTAGTGTCGAGGAAAGCATGCTATCTCAGTCCTCACACGGAAGGTGGGCTGTGGGAAAACCACGGTGCTGCGCTCTCTTGCCGCCTCCCTTCCAGACTCGAGGTACAAGCTTATCTACGTGTCAGACCGGAACGTAACCGAGCGCGTCTTCTATGATAATGTCTTAACTCAGCTCGGCGTGATCCCGGCGCACTTTTCGGTCAGGATGAAAA
>JACIXY010000058.1 GCA_014360195.1 Bacillota bacterium | reverse complement strand
AGCCTGACGGATTGCCGGAAGCGGCATGCCTCGCTCTCTAAGGCAGATCACCCGAGAGAAGTCCCACAGGTATCGCTCTATGCTGTCGTAAGAGTGCCCGGTGCGTCTCTTTATCTCCGTTTCCGCGTACCCGTCCATATACAGCGCGATGATCTTCTCCGCGTGGGAAAGGGTAGACCCCATGTCAGCCACCCTCAATATACGGGGTGGTTAAATAGACCGCCCGTGCAGGACGCGGGACAGGGAGGCCCCCTGTAGACTCTGCACTACCATAAAGCCATGCCCGACCGGGGAGTGATGTGCTCGGAACACACTTATTCGCGACAGGCTCTCTTTTCCGTGAGGTCTCTACCTGCTTTCCCTTGACAGGTACCTATGTAAGCCGAGACGTTTACATCCCCCTAATGACGGCGTATAATACCCTGTGGGTAAAGCAACAGTGCGGAGAGTAAAGGAGATGCTCTCGGTGTCGGAAATCGTCAAGGTCTCTAGCAAGGGGCAGATCACCCTTCCCGCAAGGCTGCGAAAACGGTTCAACATCAAACCCGGCACTTACCTTCGCTTCATCGAGGGGGAGAACGACTTCCGGGTGACTCTGGCGCCTCAGCGGATCGCCAGCCTGCGTGGGAAGGTCGCCGTCAGCGGCCCTCAGGACTTCAAGAAAGCCCGCCACGCCGCCATGGAGGAGCGCATCAATGCGAAGGGCACCCGCGATTGACGCCAATATCATCCTGCGCTTTCTGACCAACGACGACCCAGACAAGGCGGAAGCCTGCGCCGCTCTGCTTGAGAAAGTTGAGCGCAATGAGCAACAAGTCTGGCTCCCCGACCTGGTGTTGGCAGACGTCATCTGGACGCTCGAAAAGTTCTACCGGCAGAGCAAGGAAAAGATCGCCGATCTGCTCACGCCCATTGTGAGCCTGCGCGGTCTGCATTGCTCGACTAAAGAGGCCGTCTTCTTGGCTTTGCGCCTTTACGTGCGCCACAACATCGATTGGACCGACGCCTTTGTGGCTGCACAGATTATGCTCCGGGGAGCGGGCACCATCTACTCTTACGATCGGGATTTCGACAGAATCCCCGAAGTCGTGCGGCTGGAACCGTGATGCCACCTCTGACAGCTTTCAGGGTTAGTCACCTCCGTTTGCCGGCGGAGACAGAATAGATTTGCCCGACCTCCAAGCGGCGGGGGTGTCCAAGAAGCGGCCGGGCTTCAGCCCGTGTGGAGCATCACCAGGGAGCCAAGGGCGATATGCTCGGCGGCTTCGTCTGGACAGCCCTACCTTGCGCGTTGCAGGCCGTGTCGCGACCAGCAAGAAGGATTTTCATTGTTGCTGCGGCTCGCTGCGTCGCTGCAGGTCGGGGCCGGGCGGGTTCGGATGCGGGAGGGTGGAGGCGGACTTGGGTGGCATCTGCAGCGCGCGCAGGGACTCGCGCGCATTCTCGAACTCGAACATGCCGTGGTGGAAGACTGCGTTGTCCGGACGGAGGCGCGGTGGCCGACGTGGCCGCGGAGATCATAGGACGGGTGGACGGGTGATACGTCCGTCTTTACCAGCAGATCTGCCGGCCATGCTTGCTTGAGCCGGACCCGGCCCCGGGTGCTCGCTCCGGGGGCCGGCTCATGGCGAGGCGGCACCGGAGGAGTAAGCCGGCATTCACCCTCACCCTCACCCTCACCCTCACCCTCACCATCACCATCACCGATACCTTCACCCCAGCCCTTTGGCCGCAAGACGGTCCTTGACGACCCGTTCGAGTTCCTGGGGAGGGACGGGCCCGGAGAAAGGTGCGACCCCGTCTATGTAAAGGTTCTCCTCACCCAGCCGGAGCGCGTTAGCATGGGTGTGGATTACATTCTCATGGGTGACTACCCTATCTGAAATTGAAGCGGCGATGGACAGGTACTTACGATATCGCTGCATCATCCACGGGCATCTGGAGTTGAATACAGCTTCCACTTGTTGATGTCATCCATGTCGGCAGGGGCGATCTCTCGGATCTTGACGCCGTCCATAGCGGGTCCCTCCTTCTAAACCACGTGCAAAGTCCGAAGCAACATGTCCAAATCGGGCCAGGCGTATGATATCTCGTCATACTGCTGGCCACCGATCTCTATCTTACGCTGCTTGATCTCCCTGGCTCCAAGATTCTCGTAGAACCTGCGGGACGGATTGGCAGCAAGCACCCAAACAACCATCGAGTGGAGGCCCGCCTCGAGCAGGCTTTTTGCTATGGCAGCGACAAGCATCCTGCCGACGCCTCTTCTCTGATGCTCCGGAAGGACATAGACTGCATATAACTCGCCGTCGCAGTCGGTGTCCTTGTCTCGGTTGGGGCCTCCCGCAGCGAAGCCTACTACTCCAGACGCCTCGTGCTCGGCCACCAGTACAATTCTGGCACGTGATGCGTCTGAATCTGGCCACTCGGTAAGGCTTACCCTCCAACGCTCCTCTCCTGCGCGGTAATCAAGGCGGGCAAGATATGAATCAGCTATCATGCCCTTATACGTAGCTCTCCAGGTACCCACGTGGACTCTGGCCAACATCGGGGCATCAGCCGGAGTTGCTTTCCTGATCATCATAAACGACCTCGCCGTCCCATGAACGAGCATCATCAAGACTCATCCTTTACCCATGAAAGAAGCTGTGCGAGAAAACCCTCGCCCGATTTCTCCATGTCATCGCCTTCGAGAGGAAATGCCATCGACTTCACTCGCTTGTTCTGTATTGAGTCCTCGAATGGCTTGATGGAAGCGGTGGGGTAGACCAGAACTGCTCGGTTGCACTCCTTTGCCAATTCGTAGGTAAACATCTGCGCTATGTCCTCATTGGATGGGGTGTCAGAACTCTTGTACTTGGTGTCCAGGATACAGCAAACGCTTCCGCGCTCCAGGTCATATAGCACGAGGTCTATCCTAAAGACCAGCTCACCGGATGTGCCTACGACCACCTGTTCCTGGGGTCGGACCCTGAACTCGGGAGGGAGGTGCGCTTGCAGCCAGTTGGCTACAAAAAGCTCAAACAAGCTTGGCATGTTGATGAGGAATGGGAGCATCTGATACTCTCCCACCAAGGCGCTAGGGCCGCTATGATCAAGGAAGAACCTGCACAGCGAGTGAAGCGGTTCGTAGTCCTGGTTAAGCCGGTTGTACATTCGTCCGACGCAGTCCCGCCCTCTGAAGGGCTGGAGGCCCACGGAGGCGCGAAGCTTTCGATAAGCTATGCGGCAAATCCTGGCAGCCTCTTCCGAGCACAGCCGGTTATGGGCGATGAGATAAAGTGACCAGGCAAGGATCCGGTTATCTTCAATATCCGCCAGGTGCTCCTGAAACTCGCAATCAAACCTGGTCGACCAGGGTTTCGTTATGTGCTTATCAACGTCCATGCGTCCTTTAAGGTATGTCACATCTTCATATTCATCTCGGTATGAGCGATAGAGGCCTTTCCTCTCGCGATCCAGGATCCTGAGGGCGAGAATCTTTGCCAGGGAACTGTAAAAGTCCTGGAGGGTGCTACAATGGACGATATCTTCGAGAAAGCGAAGACCCTTGAGATTGTAAGCATATTCAAGCATGCGAAAGAGGTTTGCCACCGGCACCTTCGGAACCAGATGAATACCCAGATCACTCGTCAGAGGGATGAACCCTACCCACCCAAGGGAGGTCAATCGCCACCGGTTGTCAGTCTTAGGGGTCGGGAAATCCACGTTCACCTGCGTTCCGTAGCGTCGCCACAGAGATTCCCCGTCGGACAGAGACATTTCGTCGCAGGCTAATTCATGAGGGACATACTCCTTCAGTTCAATCCATCTCATTGCACTCACGGCAGAACCTCACCCTTCACCTTCTTCCACCGCAATTCATCTACGATGCCAGGCTGGTCAAAGAAGTACTCCTCCAAGTAGGGCTCGATTTCCATTTCCCAGATATCGCCCAGCTCCTGGGCCAGGTTTTCCCGCATGAAGAAGGAGATGCCTACCTTGAAGTTGGGGTCGCCAATCCGCGTGTTCAGCCTGGAGAGGACGTTGATGAGGTTTTCAATCGGGAAGCCCGTCCTGGAATGATACTTTCGTAGGATCTCGAGTTCCGGACGCAACGGGATGAATGCGAATCGCCGTCTGAGAGCATGGTCTACCAGCGCTATTGAACGGTCGGCTGTATTCATCGTGCCTATGATTCGCACATTAGCGGGGATGCTGAATAGCCGGCCGTCGCCGGCAAGCGGAACCTCGCGATCACGGTATTCAAGCAGATACATCAGCTCACCAAAGACCCGGGAGAGATTTGCTCTATTGATCTCGTCGATTACAAGAACACAACGGCCGCTTCGGCGTTGAGCCTCGGCGCAGAATTGGAGGAATCGGCCTGGTTCCATGGGATAGAGGAGCCTTCCGTCTTCCGATGTCTTCACCCTTATCCCTTGAATGAAGTCCTCGTAGCTGTAGGCCGGATGAAATTGAACGATCTCGGTGAACCCATCACTTCCTCCAATGAGATGCCTGGCCAGTTTCATGGCCATGAACGTCTTGCCGGTGCCGGGCGGCCCATAGAAAACTACCTGGCCCTTCCTGTCAATCGCTCGCACCCACCTTGCCAGCTCATCCTCAGGAAAGCCCGTTTCCGCTGACATCTGGGCAAGGGGGTACTCTGGGTTCATGGAGGCTAGCTGGGGCCCGCGAGGCGGAGCATCAGTGTGCGCGAGTCTGCGTACCTCCTCATATTGCTCAGCCGTTATGGCGAAGACGGCTTCTGCGGGGCCAACCGGGAGATCTTTCAGCAGAGGGCTCTGCATCACCTGATCCTTGAGCACGGGCTTATCCACGAGAAGGAAATCCACTGACACCTCACATCGGGTCGTCTCTTCAAGTGCGCCTTCCGGATCCACGTAGTAATTGGCTTCCACTTCATCCGCATGACCCACATAAGGATCCGAAGAGATCGTGACCAGCGCATAACATCCTGGTTCAGTATCTGCGACCCAGATTACAGCTTTGTCTCCGTTCTTAACGTCTTCCTCATGAGCCATGATAGGTATGGTCTTCAGTTTCCCATCACGCAATGAAGCGACTACCCTGTAGACGCCAGGGTCGACCTGGAACACCCAGTAGTTGGGGTGCTCTTGCTTCTTCTCTTTTCGCCATCGCTTCTCGATGTCCGGAGAATAAAGGTCCACAACGAAACCTGGGTTTTCCAACTGCAGCCGCTGCCGGACCTTCAGGAGCAAATGATCGAGTGCTATCAGCGACTGCGTCTCAGACGAATATTCCTTCTTGGCGGCTTCGATCTCAGAAGAAGGCAAGAACGCGTCGACGATCTGTGTTTTGTGTCGCGTGCTTATCACGCTCTCGAACACGTCCGGGAAAAGCAAGTGCAAGAGGACGTGACGCATTTCATACGCTCGGTCGACGGGTCTGAAGCTGTACAGGCATTCATCGAGAAACCGGGCCGTATCCCATGGGTCGGTCAAAATCTCCTCAGCGGCACTCTCCTTTAACCTCAGCGCAAATCGGATTAACAACCATATGTCCATGTATTTTGCATGATATCGAAATGTCGTCTGGATCAACCCCTGTTCAAGGGCTCGGGTCACTCTTTCGTCCAACTCTGGTGGTTTGGGGCCGCCAATCTCATGTACCCGGTCGAGAAAAGACATCTTCGTTTTCCTATTCATGGTTAGCGAAGGTAGAGAGTAGAACACAAGAGCGTCTGACAATATCATGAAGCATTCCTCAGGCAGACCCTCGAATTGCCTCTTGAGCTTGCTCCAGAAGTCCAGCCGGGTCATGTCTGGGGCATCAAGAAAGTGGGTCTGTATGAGCTTGAGGTTATCGACAGTCCATATGTTGGAGCGGTCCCATAAGAGGCTGCCGCTTTGCTCAAGACAGCGGACGCGGAACTCATTTGCCACTTCATAGACTTGAGGAGACTTCTCATACTTTGCCAAAGTCGTTCGCCTCGTTTCTCGATATTGCTTTTTATGGTTCAGCATCCTGACCTCTGTGGTAGGAAGTCCATTACGTTAGCGAAGGACTCCACCCCTGCTCCGCTACTCATTCACGCCAGGCCTTGAGACGACGGTGCCGGATCTGAGCATCCTGTGCAAAGGTCGCCCGACCCGCCTCGCGTTCGCCTTGGTCCAGGATGGCCCTGCCCCGGCCACATCGCCACCGGCGCCGACACGCATGGCAGCCTCTGTGACCAACTTGTGATCTTTTGTAGCCGACGTGGGGGTTTAACCGGGGTCCGAATGCACCGGAAGGCACGTTAGTGCGCTTCAGCCCCTTTATGTGTCCGGTGAGCGTCGAACTCCGGCGGGGTCTATACACGTAGGACCGACCTAGGCGTTCTTAATCCTTTCGACCTCCTTTATGAACCGTGCCACTTGCACAGGGAAATCCTGACATATCCTTCCGACTACCGCAACAATCTCTGCATCCTTTCCTTCATCGCTAATCCACACTCGTTCTCCCGTATACTCATTCCAGAACCTCTTCTTCCCACTCCTGATGAGCCCTCTATGGCCGACAAGCAGGTCACCCTTGTCGTCTCGGAGGAATACCCCTGAGGTCCTTCGATATGAACCGTCAAACGAGAAGTTGATTTCTACTACTATGTTGAGATTGTGGGTCTCATATGGGTCTTGGCAACCGAAAGCGTTCCAATAGGCGTTGACAGATCTGTTTCTCGTCTCACGGGGATATAACCAAACCCCGAGTTCCCTGGACCAATATACCTTAGCATCTTTGAAGCATCGCCCCTGGTGCCCCACTCTGCAGTTTTCGACTTGCTCAACTCCCGGGTAGTTAATGATGCACTTTAGAAACGCGTGGTAACAGTCCGTCACTTGCTCAGGCTCAGTAACTGCTCTGAGCCTCATCGATTTGTCGGTTTCGCAGCAGCTTCTCATGAGTTCTGACACTCCTCTCTCGTTCTAGAGTGCCGTAGTCTCTGCTGAAGTGGAATTTGGCGTAGCGCATCCCTGGACTGGTGCACCTCGCCGGACCAACTCAATCCTTTATCAGCTCCCTGCGACGTTAGATATCAGATGTTGTAAGGCCGAATCTCGCCACCGGTGCCGTCCTCGCGGGCGGGCAGGACCTCAAGGTACGACGGCAGCCGCTCTTTCAGCTCCTTTACGTGGCTTATAGCGCCGACCATGCGCTCCTTGTCGTGGAGTTTTTCGAGGGCGCTCACCGCAAGACCGAAGGGGTATGCCACGTCTGCTTCGATTCATCCACGGATAAAAGCCCGTACACCCTTGAAGCCAATTGGACCGAAATAAGCTGTAGCTTGAGATATTGTGAGCTGTATGAAGCAATAGTGGTGCAACCAAGTAATTCTTCATCCGGCAGCGGATTCCTCCAAGATCGAACTGTTTTGCCAATGCCGCATAAGGGCGCCTCCAGATGCTATGTGGCGGGGAGCACGTGGCAGGTCCGAAGATGAACTGCTCGACGCGCGGTTGACGGAGGTTCTCAAAGCAAGATGCGGGACACTGACATGCAGCAGCACAGCCTGGTTCGCTTGAGTCTTGTCACAGCGACCCTCGCGCAGTACTCGCGCGAATCGTTCGCGATATTGGTCTTGGCTGGCATACTTCCGTCTGGCTGGCGCGGGTTTCCAGGGGCGTTCGATCATCTGCGCTTACAAGCGCCTGCAGGCATATCTTGGTGCGGTGCCACGTGGACAGAAGGTCGACAGAGTGGATGAAAGGTCGACAGAAGATGGACGGAAGGTGGGCAGAAGGAAGCGCCGGGCACCGAGCCGCAGCAGATGTCGCCAGTAACCTTCTTGCAGGCGCTGCCGCCTCAGGGGCCTGGTCGAACATCTCGGAAGGCACGCTTCGGACCTTGGAAGGTCCGAAAGACGCTTCACTGGGCGTCTTGCCCGGCGCTGAAGGAGACACCCTGAAGGATATCCGTCAGGAGTCTCCGCGCTTAGAGCATTCCCCGACGTCGCCCTGAGTATAACGGTGCCTCGAATATGGCATCGACATCGGCGACCTCCAGCGTTCCTATCGCGCCTTCTCAGGCTTGCCGGCGTCAGCACGACCGGACACACTGGGCCGCGCTGGAGCACCTGAGGATCGGTGGGCAGAATTCACGTGCTGGTGATGCTTACATGCTGAATATGTGTTACATACCGAATATCAGTTCGTCCCATTTGGTCTCAGGCTTCTCCACCGCGGCGTACCACCCCATGGCCTCGTCAGCCTCGACAGCCTGCACAATACGCACATATGCCTCCCGGCAGGCTTCCACCATACCAGAAACGTCCTTTGAAGAAGTCTTGCTATCCCTCTTCAATCCGCAGCCTGTCTGCGAGCCCGAGGTCGGTTAGGATCTGACGGAGGTCTGATACCAGAGTGGGGCCTATATTAGCATCGTGTCGGCGCCGGTGCAATCTGACGTTGGTGTGGGGCGGCATTTCCGGTTGAAGGTGGCATGCCTCCGGCGGGACCCCCCTTGGGGATGGGGTGGTAGCCGGGGGTGTT
>JACIXY010000057.1 GCA_014360195.1 Bacillota bacterium | reverse complement strand
GCCCGCCACTCCTCACGAGTGTACTTTTCGACATTCTCACCGCGGCTCTCTGCGCCGCTCTCTGCGCCGCCGGGGTGGGAGGCAGCCGCAGATTAGCAGATTAAAGGAGCGAGCCGCTGATGTCACCATACCATAGCAAGCGCAAGACCGGAAGAGTCGGCAGCCCCATCAAGATAGATCACTTAGCGGTTGTCGGAGGCTGGGAGGCTTCCGGCAAATGGACTCACCGATTCAGTCTAGCCCCGCCTAGGTCTTAGTAGCTCGTGGCGATGGGGTTAACAATGCGGAATTCAGGGCAGGATGAGTACGAGGTGACAACGGGTGGGCCCCTTTATTCCTAGGCTGGCCTTCATTCAGGAGGCAGCTCTCGCGTACCCTTTGGGACGCAAGCTGATGAATCGGTTGAAGGCCGAAGACGTTGAGGTATCGGTTTACAAGAAGAAGATTCCGCTCTCGACCCAAGAGACCTTTGCGGAGCGGTTTTTCCTGTCCAAGCGAACAATGGTGGTCCTGGTATGGAAAAGACGGGACTTTCAAACTTGCAAGCCGTCGGCGCACTATCAGCTGCCCCTGGTCTCCGGGTGTCCGGGACTGTGCGAGTACTGTTACCTCAATACCAATCTCGGGCGAACCCCCTATGTCAAGGTATACGTAAATGTCGAGGACATTCTAGACCGAGCCCGGGAGTATGTGGACGAGCGTAGCCCTGCAACTACGGTGTTCGAGGGCTCCGCCACATCGGATCCTGTTGCAGTGGAGGCATGGACGGGCTCGCTGCGGCGAGCGATCAGGTTCTTTGCCGCCCTGGATAACGCCAGGTTTCGGTTCGTCACCAAGTATACCGACATCGGCGGGTTGCTCGGGATCCCGCATAAGGGCAAGACCGAGGTCAGGTTCAGCGTCAACTGCAACTACGCGCTTGAGAGGTTTGAAACGGGAACGCCGCGGCTTCAGAACAGGCTCAAAGCAGCACGAGAAGTTGCGAGGGCCGGGTATCCCTTGGGCTTTCTCGTGGGACCCATCTTTGTGTTCGAGGGATGGCGAGAGGAGTACACCAAGCTACTGCACGCGGTGAGGGACTACGTACCTGACGACATTGGGGTCACCATCGAACTTGTAACACACCGCTTCACGGCGAGGTCAAAGAAGGTCATCGAGCAGGCGTATCCTGGCACCCAGGTCCCTCTCGACGAAGAGGAGCGGAGATTCAAGCATGGTCAGTTCGGGTACGGCAAATACGTCTACCCGGATAACGTGATGACCGAGATCCGAGAGTTCTTCGAGAGGCAAATCGGAGCGGTACTACCTCATGCCAGGATTCTCTATATTGTCTAGCGTCGGCGGCCCCCGCCGCAGACTCGTCACAGACTCGTCACAGATTCGTGTAGGTGCCGAGCGGTCCGCCTGCGGCGACTGCAGCGGCACCCGCCACGGGCTATGACGGTCTTGTCTATTGGGCTGGCCTTGGCAACTACGATGCGATGCCGTGCGACCTACGACCACTGGTCTGCGCCTTGGCCTGTCACATGATGGCATGACGTTCCGTTGGACCCAACGGCCCAGCAAGACGGGAAGGTTCGTTAAACGGCCTGAGAAAAGACCCCATTTGGACCGCCGTTCTTACTAGCTGGTGAGCTGTGGACCGGCCCCTCCACCGATACGACGCTGGATCTCACGCAGGACATCCCTCAGGTTTCGTTCCTCTGATGGCAACACGTTATCCTGCCGGCGAAGATGCTTGTGGTGCAGAAACGTAGAGACCTCTCTGTGATGATGAATTCCATGCCGCAGTCTCCTTCAGTGGCCTGTCAGGAGCCTGTAGCCCTCTATGGCGGCGGAGCAATCTCTTGCCACCCGATCCCAAAACGCCCACTCCACAAGGTCCTCGTGGGTTTGTATGTCAGCATTGTCAGGAAAGTCCCTTTCGAAATCCGGGTAAGTCTTGCCATACTCATCTTCGAACTTTCGGAGCATCGCCCGGGCTTCCCGCAGCCTCCTTTCAAGAACAGCCACCCTCAGCTTGGCTGAGGACGCTATCGCCTTTGAAAACGTGCCTTTCTCACTCTCAGGTAACATGCTTAGCACGCGTGGTATGCGCACTTCCATGCGTTCCATGAGCCACCCCTCCTCGCCCGCCTGCCCAGGGCTTTCCAGCGAATAATCAAAAACCTGATGCCCCACCTCACCCCAGCACCAGCTTGCCTTACTCCGGCGCCAGGGAAACTCGGATAATCTGAACCGGGTACACCGATCGTAAGACAGTGGTCGAACGCTACCCTCGGCACTTCACTGTCAGCTCTTTATATTATACCATAGGCCACTGGCGTCCCACCCCTCTCTGAGCATGACGGGTTCGTCTCACCCCCGGTTGATCTTCGCCGGCCGGAGAAGGAGGAGTCGATCAAGAAAGCGACCGGGCGGTCCCGCAAAGGGATCGAGCAGGTCTGCCGCCAGGTCTTCCGTTAAACTGTGGCCAGGGGGACTTCAACAGCCGGAAGTTTTGTGCCATACTACTGATCGGAGGGGGAACGCTGATGGATGCGCCGGTGCAGGAGTGGCTCAGCATCGCCCACGAGGATTACGACGCAGCAGACGTCATGTTCAAAAACCACAAGTACCTGTACTCGGCGTTTATGTGCCAGCAGGCACTGGAGAAAGCGCTAAAGGCGCTATACCAGCACAGATTTTCCGAGGTCCCACCCCGAAAGCACGATCTTGTACGCCTGGCCGATCAGGCCGGCGTTTTGGGCGCGTGTTCAGATGATCAGAAGATGCTCCTTTCGACTCTGACAGAGTTTTACATAGAAGCACGATATCCAGGGGACAGGGCCGAGCTATCTGCAAGATGCGACAGAGACTTTGCGGGCGCGATTCTGGAGGATACTCGGGAGATGATTATGTGGCTCGAGAAGCAGTTGAGAGACTCATAAGAGACTACGTGGAGACGCTTCGACAGAACAACATCAGAGTTGCCCGGGCGATCCTGTTTGGATCCCACGCTCGCGGGGACGCTGATGACGAAAGCGACATCGACGTTGCGATCATTTCCCCCGACCTCGGACGTGACCGCTTCAAGGAAGGAGTGAGACTCAAGCTCCTCACCGAGCGCGTCGACACCAGCATTTCGCCGCGCCCGTATTCGCCGGACGAGGTCAACGAGAGTGCCCGCGGCACATTCCTGCACGATGAGATCCTTGCTAAAGGAAAGGTAGTCTACTCAGAGCAGGACGCACCTGCGTAGCACCACAGGACCGCCCGGATGCCGGACAGCGCTAGCTCAGTGCTCCGTAAGGCCGCCAGGGTGTTCGTGATGGGGATTCAGAAGATCGAGGCAGTGCGCAAGGTTAGCTTTGGCAAGCTCATTGGCAGGATCCAGCTCCGCTGCCCGCTCCAACACCGCCCGTGCCTCGTCGAGGTTCCCGGCTTCCAGCAGTGTATATCCGAGGTCACTCATATAGACGGCGTTACCAGGCTCAAGCTCGACGGCACGCCTTGAGTGAGACACGGCTTTTCTGTAATGGCCAAGTTTCGCGTAGCAGTAGGCAATGCCGTTGTGAAGCGCTGCGCTCTCAGTGCGTCCGAGCCCGAGCTGATATGTCCTCACGGCCAGCCGATACTTGCCCGCCCTCTCGTGGATTCCCGCGAGGGCTTCCACGAGTTCCACCACTAGATCTCGGTCGTCTGCCGCATTCTCCAGAGCGCGCACAAGAAACTCGCGGGCCTTTGAGTGCCTTCGAGTCTGCGCGCAGATCTGGGCCAACAGGTTGAGAGCCTCGATATTTCCTGGGTCGATCTCCAGAACCGTGTGAAACCTGCCTTCGGCCGTTTCGAGGCTCGCCATTCCTATCCTCACCAACAACGTCTCCGCAATTCCGAGCTCGAGAAGGTAGGTTACTTCCTCACTGTAGTTTGGTTTCCGCTCTATGTAAATCCTCTCCCTCCGCCCGCTCGCGGGTACGTGTCCGGGTCCACCCAGGTAGCCGCGGCGGCAACCTTGCACTCCGAGGACAATACCGCGCACCCGCCGAACCAAGCCACACCCGCCAGACGTGCGCGCCTCTCGCCCGTAAGCGCCGCGACGCTAGTCGTGAGTACCGCCTGTCATGTCACGGGGGTCAGCCGCTTTCCCTGCAGCCCCGCCGCATCTCTTGTCGAATTCATCAATCCAAGCGGAGACCCTGTCCTTTGTTTCCTGGAGCACGGAGTCCGAATACTGCGACATGCCACATCACACTCTTTTGCGGACGACCTCCTGCCCGCGTGAGATTCTCACGTTTCTGCGCCGGCGGCCCCAATCACCGTCTTCCTCGTGGTGTGCGCCGCCCGGAAGAGGTGTCATCGGCCTCGCCTCCCTCGTTGCCGTTGGAATCTTCCCGGCGCCCCCGGGAAGAGACGACCTGAGAAGGCCCGCGAGGCCTTCGTGCAACTCAACGGAAATCGCCGCGACCTTGTAACGGTGTCCCTCGACCACGGCTCGTCCCACGAAGACCAGGGCCTTGCGCTGAAGCTTCCCCAGAGTAGACTGCAGCGGCACTTCTTCCCACTAGGACCCGTCCCCCTACCTCCGTGGAGCCGAACCGATGAGTGAGAGCTGACAGCTTGGCCCACCCTCCTCCATGACGCTTCGCTACATCATGCCAGATTCCTCCTGGCCGTGGACACAATGCAGACAGTATATCGAGCCTGGCCGGCTGGCCGAGGGCGTCCAATGTATCTTCGCCCCATTCTCAGTGCGAGCGAGGCCTGTTCTTCGGAGGCTCGTTGGCCCGGCAAAAGCCACTCTGGCCGGGGAAGAATAAACGATAGACAATGAACGAGCCAACAATGGACGAGCCCTGTTACCATTTAGTAAGCCGCAGGTTACACTATAGGTGCCTGCTTTAGTGCAGAGCCACATACGAAAGGGAGCCGCATGCGCAAATGAATGCTACCACTTCTTCCGCAAGCCATGCTATGTCAACCAGCAAACCGCAAGACAAGGCCAGTCGGAGAGTCGTACGACCCGGAGCAGTTCGATCCGGACCTCATCAACGAAAGGCTCAGACAGCTCAGGTAAGTGGGGTCGGCCAGCCGAAGAAATCCACCGGGAGGACAGCCCGGTAGATGCTACGGCAGAGCTGTGTTCGCACCCCTTGCCCCGCCGCCGTCGCGACCTCGTAGACTGCGCCTGCGCCTTTGCCTACTGCACTTCCCCAGCGGGCGCCGAGGACGTCGGCGACGTAGTCGATCTCCTCGGCGGTGAGGTGGTTGTGGAAAAGGAACATTGGAAAATGTCGGCAGACCTGAAGGAATTCAAGGATTCATGCAGAAGGAGTCAGTGACGCAACTAATGGCGGCCACGGACCTTGGCGAAGCCTCACCTGGCTGTCCCTCATTCGACCGTCATCGAGTCCTGGAACTGTCACGGAAGGCCGGGGATGAGACAGGCGTAAGCTCGAAGGGCTAGCTAGTCATGTCTTGCTTAGTCTTGGTATAAGCCGCGTTCTTTCGAATAGGAATGAGAACGGACATCGGGATCTCGTTGAGTTTGCCAAGGCGTGGTATGACGAAGACATGATGGCACCAGAGATGGCCTGCAGAATGTTCATCGAACGGGTGGAGAGCCTGCTGGTTGAGGCTGAGCCAGTAGCCTTCGTTCGCGATGGCAGGGTATACCTCTGGACCGTTTTTGAAGCGGAACCTGACCTCGAGACCAAGTTAAGAGTCGCCGATGTTTTCGGTGAGGTATTCGATACGTACCCGGACATCCACTACGATTTCCTCATGCTCACCAGGGATGAGTTTCGTCAGCGAGAGAGGGCCGTAGCGCGGATACAAGGGTGATCACGGTTGCCTGGAAAGGTTGCACACGAGTCTCAAGCGTGCCATAACGAGAATCTGGTATCGGAATCTCTGTTCAACGTAAGAAGCACTCCCTACCCGGACTGGGTCGTGACCATAGCCTTTTACTCCGCGCTCCACATGGTAGATGCGGAGTTGGCATCCCTTGGACACCCGGACATAGACGGACACGACCAGCGAAGAAAGCTCATCAAGGAGCATCTATCCTCTGGCAGGAAGAACATCCGTAGCTTATTCGAGACCCTTTATAGCGACTGCCGGAGGGCACGTTATGAGTGCACAATGTTCAACGCTCAGCCAGAAGCTGCCCGTAAGACAGCACAGCACTCAGTAACCATTCTGAAGGAAATCAAGGACAAGCTCTGATGGGCCGTCTCAGCCCACAACAGCGTAGAGCATCAATCATAGCAAGCGGTGGCAACACTTCTTCATGAGGCCGAGGCTCGGTGCTCCGATGACCGGGGGTATCGGCCTTTCTCGACCCGAAGGATACTGGGTGCGAAGACCTGCCTACCGCACCTCCCCCAGCGCACGCTCGAGGACGCCGGCGACGTAGTCGATCTCCTCGGCGGTGAGGTGGTTGTGGAATGGGATGGCGATGCTCGCGCGCCGCGCGAGCTCGGTGGCGGGGAAGTCCCCCTCCTTGAAGCCGAACTGGGCGCGGTAGAAGGGCTGCAGGTAGATGGGGGTGAAATGCGGGCGGCAGCAGACCGCCCCACATCGTATCGCGGTCAGGTGAAAGCCCCGCTTCCAGGACGCGCCACATCACATGGACACCGTCGGGCCTGGCCGACTGGTGGAATGCATCCGTCGGCGAACCCCGGACGGTACTGGTGCCAGTTTATTACATTGACAACGGTTACCGATTTGGTTACACTTAATATGCAGACATGCGCGAGGTCAACTCAAGGTCGGTTGATAGCCGGCAGCACGCTTTGACGTGTGGGATCCTTGAGCTCGGGGTCTGCATTCTTCATTCTTTGCACCCCAGCCACGGGTAATTCTTCCTAACCCACTCCTCATCGTGAAGGCCGCTTGGCAAGAATTTCAGCCCGTAGCTAAACAAGTTGTCCTTCCTCCGGTAGATCTTGCTCCACAGTCCCAATAGGTACCTCTCGTCGTAATACCCGAACCTATCGTACTCCAGCGCCTTGAAACAAGCCCCATTACATATGTCAGCAACCTGCAAGAGCTTCACCTGGCGCACCGCCTGGCACCGCACCCGGCTAAGATCAATCACGCCTCTCTTGACCCGGCACGACGGATCCTTCTGGATGCGCTCAAGATAACCCTTGAGTTCGTCATAAGACACGTTCGACCGATTTGCGAAGACCAAATCAACAGTCTGTTTGCGATCCCACCCGAACCAGGACAGCCGCTCTACCAGGAACCTCACTGCATACGCGTACAGTCTGCCGTTCCCTTTCAGAGAACTCATCTTGATCCTATCGTCGTACGTATCGCATACAACATACGAGATAACAAGGTCCTCCTTCTTGACACGGTCGATCATGAAGCGGCGCATACTTGGGTGCTTCATGTTTCTCCAGTGAACAGGCGCGCTCGCTTCGAGACCGAGTTTGTCTTTAATGTCGTCAATACAGCGGCTGACTGCGAGATCTTTAGATTCGTGCACGATCACCGCGCCAACAATGAACCATCTCGATCCCCGGCCCAAACCCTCGTCACCAGCCTCCTCCACGCATGCCGTGTACGCCACTCCTGCAGGCACCCCCGCCTCGATTGCTATTGCGAGCGCACGCGCAGCCACACAGAAGTAGTGCTCCGGGCTGCCAGCGCCTGCCCCAACGACCGACACGTAGTGACAAGTGACATCAGAACTGGATAGAGACGCTCCGACCCAGCTTCAGTTCAGGACTCTCGCAATCGCCAGGGCCATGCCACAAGAGGTCACAGCGTCCTATGGTTCGAGATACGATCCGCGTTTTCGACAAATCGAAGCCCGATCCTGCCGAATGGCAAAGATGGAAAGCTTACCACAGGAATTCCGCCGTCCAACCGCCCAATCCACGTAGTTGATCCTTGCCGAAGCGCCTTTCCTAAGCAGTTGCGCGAGCGTCCCGTCAGTACCACTGCATTGCGACCAGTCCCCACTAGGCCTTGAACGTTCGTCCTTCACCTAGCGGATGCGGATTGGCGTCTCTTGGGTACCCCAGCATAACCGGACATGACCAAAGAGCAACCCGCAGATGTCGCGGGGCCTGCACGCGCTTTCAAACCCGGGACTCGTCATGGCAAAGCGCCACCTACTGCACCTTCCCCAGCGCGCGCTCAAGGACCCCGGCAACGGGGTCGATCTCCTCGGCGGTGAGGAGGTTGTGGAGCGTGACGGAGATGTTTATGCGTCCGGCGAACTCCGTAACAGGGAAGTCGCCCTCTGCGGAGCTAAACTCTACCCGGTAGAAGGGCTGAAGGCGGATGGAGGTGGAACATGTGCGGTATCGCGTCCCCGAGTCCTGTCGCGGGAAAGCCAGAGCCGCCACCTCTTTTAGGCTGCTGGAAGCGGCGCATAACGTGGTCGCGCGCGGCGGACTGGCGCTCGGGGGTGGGCTCGTCCACGCCGACCCGGATCACATACACGAACCAGCTCATGCGCGTCACCTCGGGCGCCACATACGGCAGGCGCACCCCCGGCACCCTCGCCAGGCGCTCCGCGTACATCGCCGCGACCCGCTCGCGCTTCGCGATAATCTCCTCGATGCGCGACATCTGCGCGACCCCGAGCGCGGCCGAAAGCTCGTCCATGCGGTAGTTGTAGCCCAGCCGCTCGTGGGAAAGCCACACCCCTGCCTCCCCCCGTCCCTGGTTGGACATGCTCCGGCAAAGACGCGCTACCCGGTCGTCGTCGGTGACGATCATTCCGCCCTCGCCCGTTGTGATCTGCTTGTTGGGATAGAACGCGAACACCGCCCCGTGCGAGAAGGCGCCGTTCCCGGCCTTGATGCCCTTATACTCGGACCCCAGGGACTCGCAGGAGTCCTCGATCACCACAAGCCCGTGGCGGTCCGCGCCGGCCTCGTTTACAAGAGTCTGACTGCGCTCCGTTGATCGCCTTGCATGGCTACCCGACTGCGGCTGACCCATACGATACGGCCCGACCAGACGCGCGCGGAAAAGCCGTACCCGGACCCTCCTCCGGGCAACGGCTCCTCAAGAAGTCCGCCTGATCCCATAGGCGTAATGGCGACGATGAGCATGCATACAGCGGTTACACCCGGGCACCTCCTTCGGGCGGCGATTCACTCGCAGCCGGCTTTGATTTTGCCAGGAATAGGCTTATGGCCTCGAGAATGTCCACCACCGCAGCCAGAAGGGTAATGGTGCTAAGCAGGGAGAAGAGGAAGAGCCACATGCCCAACGCGAACGTACCGCAAACAAAGCCTCTGCTCGCCTTCCCATAGCACAGTAAGAGGCATACCCCGAACGCGACCACTGCGGCGGTCCACGTAAGTGCGGCAACAAAGTAAGGAACAACAAGCCTCATCAAGACGTTGCGCTCACCTGCCACTCTCGGGGCAGTCTGTTCGACAATCTTGGGCGAAAGGAGCGCGTAAAGAGGCTCTGCACCCAGGCGTATCAGCAAGGGGCGGGGCTCACGATGCTCGATCTCGAATGGCTTCTTGGCGTAAATGGGGCGTTCGTGCGACAGATGCTCGACGCATGCCACGAGCGCTTCGGCGTGCTCCTTCCCACAGCAGGCATGATCCTCCACATGGGGCGCACGCTGACGCACAAGACCATCGTGGTGGAGATGTCTCTTTCGGGGATGAGCACCCAGGAGATCGCGCGGAGGATCTACCACTCGCCCGAAGCGGTGGACCAGTGCCTGAAGACCTTTGACCGGATAGATCAGCTAACGGTTATCTTCAAGCTCCTTCAGACCCGGGCGTAACAATCGCTGCAGAAACCATCCTCTTCGCCCAGAATAGACTCCCTGGTGCTTGCGCGAGCGTTTCTTGATCCAGCATCGTATCCTGCGAAGACTGTGCCGCCTGCGACTCGCTACCCGCAAGGCAAAGGCGATCGCGTCGTCATCCGAACACTCTAACCTGTACCCGTTGAGGTCAAGGAACACAAGCAAAGCGAGCACAGCGGTACGCTTGTTACCGTCTACAAATGCATGGTTTTTGATGATCGAACGGAAGAGAGCTGCTGCTTTCCAAAAAAGATCCCCATAAAGCTCTTGCCCGCCGAATGTCTGGGCGGGCAAAGCAACTGCGGAATCCAGAAGTTCTGGCTCGGATATACCTCGGTTTTCCTTACAGCTTTCGGGGTAAGCGAAGTAGAAGTCTATAGCCCAGAGATGGATAAACAGTACCTCTCTAACGGTGAGATACCTCATCGTTAGTACTTGGCCAGCTCCTCAAGTACCTTCTTGCGCTCCCGGGCAGTCTTCGCCACCTTCTTGACGAAGCCGGGAGACAGTTCCTTCCACCAGTCTTGCGGCAGGCCCAGCTTGCGCAGCACGTGAGGAGGCACTTGACGTTTCTCGATGCGCATGAGAATGGCTTCCACGTCTGTATCCTCCTCTCCATAAGATGCAGTCTCCAACAACCGCCAATAACCCTCACGGGTGGTAGCAGACGGGACAGTCAGGGAGGTCCCGCGCAGAGTCGGTATAGAGGTTGGAGAGGGAGTCGCGGCGGAGGCTCCCCCC
>JACIXY010000056.1 GCA_014360195.1 Bacillota bacterium | reverse complement strand
CCCCGCTTGGGGCGCCGTCCCCGAGTGCAACACCGGCAACCCGGCAACTACTGGAAGAGGGGCGAGAATTAACGCACCCTCACTTAGGGTCGGGGCAGGGCGGGAATCCTCGCGCGCAACCGATAACCCGGAACCTGCTGGCAACCCTCCAGGAACGCGAACTCCCAAACCTGCATCTAACGGGCGAAGCGATGAAGGCCGGCTTCGCGGGCGAGGCGCACTGCTTCCTCGTACTCGCGCCTCGTTATCGCGCGATCGAGGGGCGGGTGCTCCCGGGCGCGGTACTCGGGTCGGTACTGGGCCATGATGTTGATGTATGTGTCGGACGAGATCTCCTCGGCGATGAACCGGACGATCTGGGCCGTCCCGGCGAGCCCTCCGGGCAGCACCAGGTGACGAACGAGAAGGCCGCGCCAGGCGATGCCGTCCTCGTCGATCTGAAGGTCCCCCACCTGGCGGTGCATCTCCTTTAGCGCTGCCTTCACGACCCTGGGGTAGTCCTTCGCGCGCGAGTAGCGCAGGCCTGTGTCAGGGTCGGCGTATTTCACGTCGGGCATGTAGATGTCGATGACCCCGTCGAGGAGCTTGAGCGCGGTGAGCGACTCGTAACCACCGCAGTTGTATACGAGCGGCACTTCCAGACCGCGCTCGCAGGCGATGACGAGGGCGGCCAGAATGTGCGGCATGTAGTGGGTGGGGGTCACGAAGTTGATGTTATGGCAGCGCATATCCTGGAGCTCGACCATTATGTCCGCAAGCTCTGAGACGGAAATGGTGTGGCCCACCCGCATCTGGCTTATGTCCCAGTTCTGGCAGAAGACGCAACGGAGGTTGCAGCCGGTGAAGAAGATAGTGCCCGAGCCATGAGTGCCCACGAGTGGGTCCTCCTCACCAAAGTGCGGGCCGTAGCTGGATATCTGCACGGTGTCGTCAGACTTGCAGACGCCGCGCTTCCCGGCGAGCCTGTCAACGCCGCACTCGTGGGCGCAAAGGTCGCAGACCCGAAGCCTCTCCCAGGCCTGGTCCTTGCGGGCGCCGAGTTCGCCCTTCTCCCAGAGATCCCTGTACATGCCTGTGTGTCTCATCGTGAATCCTTCTCACTGAGCTCGCTTTCACAGCTGGCTCTTGCCACCCGGCCCTGCCAATGGAATGAAACATGACAACCGTATGATGCCCTGCCTCATAGCAGGAATGCAAATGCGGCGGACCCTGCTGAATGTCAGCCTTGAGTTCCTGCCCTGGCGAACCATGACGCGCCGGTCGCAGGTGGACTCCACGCCCGCGAGGTCGTGTGTGGCCAGGAACACAGTCACACCGGTCTTTTTGAGTTCGGCAAGGAACTGCCTTATCCTCCTCTTGCCCGCAAGGTCGACTCCGAGAGCCGGCCCGTCCAGGAGGAGCAACCTCGGGCTGTGGAGCAACACGCTACCTATACGAGTCTATGACCGGTAGCTTCCACCAGAGCTATGTGCGCTGTCCGAAGAGGACGCCTGTGTTGTGGGCGTTGCGAAATCCTTCATCTCACCGGAAGCAGGAATCCGGCAGGCGGCGAGAAATAAGTCTCACAGGAGGAACCTTGCAGGCTAGCGGCTCGGGACCAAACCGGGACGAGGCCTCAAGACTGCACCAGGACTGAACCAAGACAAGGAGGGTTCCAGATGGCGTGTGCGAAGGTAGATGCGGGCGAACTTGCTGTGTCCTACTTCGATGGAGGGTTCAATTGCGCCGAGGCCACGCTAAAGGCGGTATGCGAGGTACTTGGAATAGAGCATGGCCGAGTGCCCGCGGTGGCGACGGCTTTCGGTGGCGGGATATCGCGGAGAGGCTACACGTGCGGGGCCGTGAGCGGCGCGGCGGTGGCGGTTGGTCTGCTGCTAGGGCGCATGAGCGCGTCCGAGCCAAGGGATCCTTCTTACAACACGATGGGGCGCTTCGTCGACGAGTTCGTCGGGAGGTTTGGGACGGTTATGTGCAAGGACATCTCCGGCGTGGATTTCCTCACGGAGGAAGGGCAGAGGAAATACAAGGAGTATGCTCACTCCGAGAGGTGCTGTCCAGCGGTGCGGTTTGCGGCACGCAGGATATGCGAACTCCTGGCAGCTGTCAGCCCCCGAGGTGAGGGCGGGGATCAGAACGGTTGATGTAACCTGCTGATGAGTCCGGAACAAGTGGTGCCAGTCGGTCCGCAAAACCCTTTTCAGGGAGAGCGATAGGAGGGACAAAGACTTGACATGCGCGCCGTCGTGTTTGATGCGAGCTTGATGCGAGGTTGCTTGATGTGCGGTTCACGGCAAGCGAAGATGTGGACGGCCTCCGGGACATAAAAATGGAGCGGATGACGGGATTCGAACCCGCGATCCTCGGCTTGGGAAGCCGATGCTCTACCACTGAGCCACATCCGCTCGTCGAACGCCCCTGTATTCTGTTGAGGCTATGCACCTACTTGTAGTATATCCCGCTCGCCGACCCTCGTCAACCGTCATTTGACGCTCCAGCGCTCTCGATAGGCTGCAAGTGAGTCAAAAATGGTGGTCGCTGCTGGACTCGAACCAGCGACCTCTACGATGTGAGCGTAGCGCTCTAACCGACTGAGCTAAGCGACCACCTCAACGGTAACGATCGTGCCGCCTTGTTTGCCGGCGCACCGCTATTATACCCCAGCCCGCCTCAAAAGGCAAGAGGGGCGTTGGCCTCGGTACGCGTACAAAACAATGGCGCTCCCAGCGGAATTCGAATCCGCGTCGCCGCCTTGAAAGGGCGGTGTCCTAGGCCCCTAGACGATGGGAGCGCAACCTCTATCAGCATTCCTGCAGGCACTTTGTATGCTATCACAAGGGGCGCGCCGGTGTCAAGTCCAGCGGCGCGGTAGCACGGCAACGCGGCAGCGCCCGCCAGCCCGGCGGCGGCGCGGGTGTCCGTCCGGCGGCCCTGCGGCCTCATTCCCCCGCGCAGCCCGGCCCGGTCTGGCAGCGTGCTGAGGTCATCCCTTCCGCAACCATGCCCGGAGATAGGTCTTTCGCGGCGGCGTCCTGGATGGTTACCAGGTACACGCCTGTTAACGCCAGCAGGCCTCCGAGGCACTTCATCCACGACAGAGGCTCTCCGAGGAGTACGGCGCCGCCAAGCACTCCGAAGAACGGCACCAGGTTCAGGCAGCTTGTGACGACCGTCGACCCGAGGCGCTTGAGAGCAAAATCGTTGCATGTTGCGTCGTTGTGTGTCGCATCGTTGTGGAACGTGTCTTCGTCATAGCCGACAGGTCCTTTCGCACCGTGTGCATCGTATTTCGCGTCCTCCGACGCCTGGCAGGGCGGCACACGAGCACACGAGATGGGAATCGGCCTACCACCTATGCCCCCGCCCCTCCCGTCTCTCCCGCCTCTCCCGTCCCTCCGGCCCTCCCGTCCCAGGTAGCTGCCTTGTCGCTCCACCCTGGTCCGCTCCAGCCATGGTCATGGTCATGGTCATGGTCATGGTCACGGTGAAGGAAGGTCCAACCCTGCCGCGCGCCGCGTCGAGCTAGAAAGTGCGTGACGACCTTAGTTAGTTGCGAATGGATTCAGAGCAGGTGGGTCGCGAGCGCACCGAGCTTTACATGCCCAGGTAGGCTTTCTTCACATCGGGGTGGCCGAGCAGCTCCTCTCCGGTGCCGCTCAGCACGACGCGCCCCGTCTGCAAGACGTACGCCCTGTCAGCCATCTCGAGAGCCTTCTCTACCTTCTGCTCCACCATCAGCACGGTGACGCCGCGCTTGCTTATCTCCGTGAGAACATCGAGGACCCTATCCACGAGGATGGGTGCGAGGCCAAGGGACATCTCGTCCACCATCAAGAGTTTCGGACGGGACATGAGCCCCCTCGCAATGGCCAGCATCTGCTGCTCCCCGCCGCTCAGGGTCTCAGCCTTCTGGCCGGCCCTCTCCTTCAGCACCGGGAATATCTCGTACACCTCGCCGAGCGCCACGCTGACCAGCTTCTCGTCGGGCACGGTGTGGGCTCCTAGCAGGAGGTTATCGAGGACCGTCATCTTCGCGAACAGGCGCCTGCCCTCGGGGACGTGGACCAGGCCGAGGGATGTGATGGCGTGGGCGGGGAGTCCCGATATGTCGCGTCCCATGAACTCGATCCGCCCCGACATGGGCCGCACAAGCCCCGAAACTGCACGCAGCACCGTGGTCTTGCCCGCGCCGTTGGAGCCCACTATCGCCACGATCTCGCCCTCCGCTACCTCAAAGGAGACATCGAACACCACCGGGACCCCGTCGTAGCCGGCGCTAAGCCCCTCAACTCGCAGCATGGTACTTTTCCCCCAGGTAAGCTTTGATTACGTCCTCGTTGGCGGCAACTTCCTCGGGAGTGCCCTCGGCGATCTTCTCTCCCGAGCTAAGGACGATCACCCGGTCTGATATAGGCATTATCGCCTCCATGATGTGCTCCACCACGACCAGAGTCAACCCCGCTTCCCGAAGTCGAAGGCACAGGTCCATGGCGCCCTTGATCTCGGTGGGGTTCAAGCCCGCCATGGCCTCGTCAAGCATGAGCAGCTTCGGCCGCGTCGCGAGCGCCCGCGCGATCTCCAGGCGCTTTCTCTCGGCGATGGTGAGGCTCCTCCCGGGCTTCGCGCGCTTGTCGAGAAGCCCTGTGAGCTCCAGCACCTCCGCGGCGACCTCCCGCGCCTCACGCTTCCCCGGCGCCCTCAGGAAGGCCCCGGTCATCACGTTTTCCTCCACCGTCATGTCTCCGAGGGTTTTCACGATCTGGAACGTCCGCGTGAGCCCCAGCCTGCAGATGTGATACGGCCTCATGCCGGTGATGTCGATGCCGTCAAACACCACACGGCCGGCTGTTGGCCTTAGAAAGCCGCTTACACAGTTGAAGCAGGTGGTCTTGCCGGCGCCGTTCGGGCCAATGAGCGCCACAATCTCGCCCCTGTGAACGTTGAAGGTTACATTGTCATTGGCGGCAAGGTTTCCGAACCGCATCGTCAGGCCGGTAACCTCGAGCAGCGGCCTGGCATTTGCGGCCCTGGTGTCCGTGGCGTCCATTGCGTCCGTTACTCCTTTTCCGCTCGTCTCGCCTGGTCCCACCGTTCCGCCGGTCCCGCTTGCCCCGCCTGTGCCGTTTGTTCCGGCTGTTGACAGCCCGGGTGCTCCCCTGCGCGAGGAGCTGGGCCTGGACCCTTGCTCTGGCCCACGCCCAGGCCGACGCCCAGGCCCGCGCTCAGGCTCGTGCTCAGGCTCACGCTCCACCTCAACCTTAACCTCGGCCTCAGCCTCAGCCCTGGCCCCAACAACCTCAGGCCACGGCTGTCGCGTCTCGCCGCGCATCTCCGGAGACACCCCTTTCCGCCCTTCGCCTGCCGTGCGACCGCATGAGCCCCACGATCCCCTGGGGCTGGAAGCATGCGACCACCACGATGAGCGCCCCGAACACTATCAGGTCGATCCCCTTCCCGGTGCCGCCCAGCAGGATGCGGGTATACTCGGATAACGGTATCAGTATCGCCGCCCCCAGGACGGGTCCCCATACCGAGCCCAGACCGCCCAGCACCGTCAGGAGGACGATCTTCATGGAGATGGCGAGAGCAAACACCATGAACGGGTCGATGTACAGGATGTACTGGGCGTAAATCGACCCGAATATCGACGTGATGAAAGCGCTTATCATCATGGCATAGAGCTTGTACCTGGCTGGGTTTATCCCCATCGCCATCGCTGCTTCCTCGCTCCCCTTGATGGCCCTGAGATAGTAGCCCAGCCTCGACTCCTCCACCCGGCGGAACACAAGGACGGTTCCCACGAACGCCGCGAGCGTGATATAGCAGTATGGCAGCTTTGAGGTGTGGAACTGAAAGGTCGCCAGGCCTTCGGCGGCCACAGGTATGGAGATCCCTGTCGCGCCCTCCACATAGGACCAGCTGACGAAGAGCTGGAAGATTATCTCGGCCACGGCGAGCGTGGCTATGGCGAAGTAATGCCCCTTTAGCCGGAACACTGGATAGCTTACCACCGCCGACACCGCGGTTGCAATGACGGCACCCGCAGCCATGCCGATCCAGGGACTAATCCCGTGGCGGAAGTACGCTACCGCCGCTGCATATGCGCCGATGCCGAAGAAGGCGGCATGGCCGAAGGAGGTCTGCCCCGCAAGGCCGGTGATGATGTTCCATGCCTCGCCCAGCGATGCGAAGATCAGGAACATAATGAGGACATGATGGAAGTTGACGTTATTGACTGCAAGAGGCAGGACCGCGACCACGGCCGACACCGCAAGCAGCCACAATTCCGGTGCTCGGGCGCGCCTTCGGACCGGCTGAGCGGGTCGGAGGGCTTGCCCGTCCGACCCCGTCCGCTCGAGAGCGCCGTGCGTCAGGCGCCGCGTCGGCTCACCGGCGGGCTCCTTTCTGTCCTTCCATGGGCTTTCGTTCACCTGCAACACCTCAATCCCAGAAGCAACGTGGCTTGCGCCGTCAGGGGGGCTGTACTCCTCTACTCTTCTTACGTCAGGCTGCGACCTGTCTCACAGGGCGTTCGCACCGACGCGCTCGCCCTGTGGATGTTCGCGAGCGTCTACCGCTGGGGCCCTGGCTGGCACGTCGCGCTGCCCCGGCCGTTGCGACGGGCCGACCCCTACCACCCGAACAGTCCGCTCGGCCTCACCTGCATGACCAGCAGGTAGATGAGGAACACGACTGCGTACTTGAACTGTGTACCAAGGTAAAACCCGCCCAGCGCCTCGGCGACGCCTATGATGACCCCGGCCTGCAGCGCGCCCTTGATGTTCCCGAAGCCGCCGAGCGCGACTATCACGAACGCAAGCAGGCTATACAGCGCCCCCGATTCCGGGTGCACTGGGAAGAACGACGAGAGAAGCGCGCCCGCGACTCCGACGCAGGCCCCGCCCAGCCCGAAGGTGAAAGCGTACACCTTCTCCGTGTCGATGCCCATGAGCTTGGCGGCGTCCTTGTCAAGGGACGTGGCCTGTATGGCCCGGCCCATCCGGGTCCTCTGGACGAAATAGAATACGAGGATGGTCATGACCACGCTTCCGATGGCAGCGACGATCTGAGGCATGCCCAGCACCACGGGGCCGAGGATGAGCCTCTTATCCGTGACCAGCGTCTCGTTGAGGAACCGGTAGTTGGGAGTCCACAGGAACTGGGCGAGGTTCCGAAGCACGAGGCTCAGGCCGAACGTGGCGAGGAGCGCCGCGAGACCCGGCGCGTCTACCACGCGCCTGATGATCACTTTGTACGTCAGATATCCCAGGGCGAACACTATCGCCATCTCGATGGGCCACGAGAAGAGGGGGTCTAGCCGGAGCAGGGTATAGAGCCAGAACGCCGAGTACATGCTCACCATGAGAAACTCCCCATGGGCAAAGTTGATGACGTCCATGACCCCCCAGATAATGCTGAGGCCCACCGCCACGAGCGCGTATACGAATCCCATCATGAGACCGCTTGTGAGCACTTGCAGGACCACGCCAACAGCCCCGACAGCCACATGGACCAGAGGAGACCTGCGACGCCGCGGGTCTCCTCTAAGTGAGGGTACGTTAGTTTTTGTCCCTTTGCCAGTAGTTGCCGGGTTGCCGGTGTTGCACTCGGGGACGGCGCCCCAACCGGGGCGCCTTGACAAAACCCGGCCCATCGGGCAAGTGGCCGGATTTTGACACCCCTCGTGCAATCACCGGCAACCCCTCCCAAGAATCGGGGACATTTCTGCACCCTCACTTAGTAGCCCGCTCCTACCTTGCGCTCCACGCGGGGAACGCCGGCACCGCTTCCGCGGTCTTGAACTCTTCGGGCCATACGGCCTCGTATTTGCCGCCCAGCACCTGGACCATCACGGAGGCCGAGTACTCGTTCTGCCCCTTAGCGTCGAACTTCACCTTGCCGGACACGAAATAGGGGGCGTCGAACGTTGCGGTCTTGAGCACATCGAGGACCTTCACGGGGTCCGTGCTCCCCGCTCTGTTGATTGCGTCAGCTATGATCATTGCGGACGAGAAGTCCTCTATCGTGGGCCCGTCGATGTCCACGCCGGACTTCGCCTTGTAGAGGTCGTTGATCTTCTTCACCACGTCCATCTTGGCGAAGAGCGCCGGGGTGGTGGCGTTGGACCCGGCGAAGTACTCGGCGTCCTTCCCGAGGTTGATTACGAACTGCGGGTCCTGGAAGCCGCCGCAGTAGCTGAGCACGGCCTTCGGCACCACGTTGAGCTCCTTGTATTTCTTCACGAACAGCGTCATGTCGCCGATGTACGACGCGTGGAAGATGGCATCCAGCCTGGCGGCCTTGACCTTCTGGACCTCGGTGTCCACGTTGGACACGGTGGTCGGGTATTTCACGAGAGCCACAAGCTCGAAGCCGTCTTTCTTATATGTTTCGATCCACTTCTGTACCATCTCGGCGGCGTGGACGCCGTACTCGTTGTCGATGAAGACTACGCCGACCCGCTTGATGCCAGCGTTATACTTCTGGTTCAGGAACTTGAGGTAGTCGAAGAAGAACTTGGTCTCCATGTCGTCGTTGGGCGCGATCCTGGTGAACCACTTAAGACCCCGTTCGGTGAGCGCCGCCGAGCTGGACGACCCGGCCACGAACGGGATGCCGTACCTCTCCGCCACCTGGCTGGCCGGCTTCGTGCAGGAGCTGTGATAGCAGCCTATGAGGGCGACGACCTTCTCGTTCTGGATGAGCCGTTCGGCCTCAGACTTCGCCACCTCGGGATTCGCCTGGTGGTCTGCGAACACGAACTCCACCTTCGCGCCGCCCAGCCCGGGAAGCCCAGCGTCCTTTGCGAGGGGTATGGCTATCTCCGGGTGCGCGCCGTTGATGATTTCCTGGGCGACTTCAACAGCGTACTTCAGCTTTACACCTGTGGCCGCGGCAGGGCCAGTGAGCGGGAATATGGCGCCGATCTTGACGACCTGCGGCGCCGCGAGTGCCGCAGATTTGCCCAGCGGGAACGCCGCGCCTCCCAGTAACAGCAAGGTAGCCAGGACAACTCCGATGACGACCCACACACAACGCTTCTTCATGCGATCCCCTCCTTACCATGCCTGGGTATACGTCCAAGTTGCGTAATTCGTCACAAGACACTGGAATCCTCCCATAAGTGGTAGTGGAGGACCATGCGGCAGCGAGGCTACGCCGGGCGTGACGACGGTGCGGCGGGCGCCGCCGTAGCGGGTTTTCGGTGCTTGAGGCCTAGGTACAGCGAGGAGAGCGCGAAGGCGGCGCCGGAGACCATGACGATGGTAGCCCCAGGGGTGAGGTCGAAGGCGTAGGAGAGCCACAAGCCTGCGAGGGTGAACGCGGCCCCGAGAAAGCTCGAGAGCGCCATCATCTTGCCCAGATGGGCGGTGAACTGGCGGCTGACGGCCGCTGGGATTGTCAGGAGGGCTATCGTCAGGATGAGGCCCACGACCCGCATGGCCATGACGGCCGTGAGGGCGACGAGGCCGAGAAGCAGGAGGTACAGCCGCTCCACGGGGACGCCCAGCACCGAGGCGAACTCCTCGTCGAACGAGACGGCGAGGAGTTCCTTATAAACGACGGCCACGGCCAGGATTATAACGACATCGAGCGCGCCCATGAGGGCGATGTCGCTACCCGGGACCGCAAGTATGCTGCCGAAGAGATAGCTCATGAGGTCCGCCGAGTAGCCGGGCGTTATATCGATGAGGATTATGCCGAGGGCCATCCCCATCGCCCACATGATGCCGACGGCGATGTCCACGCCCTGCCGCGCCCGCCTGCTTACGACGCCCATGGCCAGGGCGGCGGCGAGGCTGAAGGACACGGCCCCGGCGACCGGGCTCGCGCCAAGGAAGATCCCGAGACCAATGCCGCCATACGCTGCGTGCGAGATCCCGCCAGCCAGGAAGACGATCCTGTTCACCACGACGTAGGTGCCGATTATCCCACAGGCCACGCTAACGAGGATGCCCGCGGCCAGGGCGTTTCGCATGAACTCGTATTGAAGGGCCTGCAGCATTACTCATGGACCTCCTCGAAAGTGCTGGAGACGGCTCCGCGAGTACTCGTAGGGGCGGCCCCGTGCGTCGTATCGGCGACCTCCTCGTGTGTGTCCAGGACCCGGTGGGCAAGCCCGTGCGCGATGAGATCTACCGGGCACTCGTACGCAACCCGCAGCATGTCGCGGGTGATAGCTCTGGAATTGTGGTACACGAGCCTGCGGTTGAGACAGGCGATGGACTTCACGTAAGCTGAGATGACGCCGATGTCGTGGGACACCATGACGATGGTCACCTTCTCGTTCAGAGCGCGCAGGAGGTCGTAGAGCCCTGCCTCGACTTGGCTGTCGAGGGCGGCGGCGGGCTCGTCCAGGAGGAGCACCTTCGGCTCGGCGGCCAGCGCCCTCGCTATGAGGACCCGCTGCCTCTGACCCCAGGAGAGGCGGCCTATCTGCCGGTCCTTTAGATCCAGCATCCCCACGGCCCTGAGCGCCCGGGTGGCGACCGCCCGGTCTTCTTCCGTGTACCTCCTGAAGCAACCCGTATGCCCCAGCCGCCCCATGAGCACAACGTCCCAAACGCTCACAGGGAAGTCCCGGTCAAACGACGAATACTGCGGTACGTACCCGACGGACCTGCGCCCTTTTAGCGGGCTCGTTCCCAGCACCGTCACCCTGCCGCAGCTGGGTTTCGTAAGCCCGAGGATGGTCCTGAGGAGCGTGGTCTTCCCGCCGCCGTTCGGGCCGATGACCCCGATGAAGTCCCCTTCGCGAACGACGAGGTTGACGTCCTCCAGAACGGGGACGCCGTCGTACTGGACCCAGACGTTCTCAAGGCGGATCACTTCGTGGGTTGCGTTTGCACCGATGTGCGCATTACGCATTCAGAGTGTCACCATCCCCTGCGGGAGTCCGGTAGCTAAGTGAGCGTCCGTGTGCCCGTCCGCGCTTCCGGCGCCGAGCACCTCGGCGAGGGTCTGCGCCACGGTGCGAAGGTTCGCCGCCCAGTCCCGCGCGAGCGGGTCCAGGGTCACCACGCGGGCGCCGATCTGTCGCGCGAGCACCTCGGCGGTCCTGGGGCTCATCTGGGGCTGCACGAAGACGACTTTTACGTGGTTGGCCCTTGCTGTCTCCACAAGGGCGGCCAGCTCCTTTGCGCTGGGCTCCTTTCCCTCGACCTCTATGGGTAGCTCCTGGAGACCGTAGTCCCTGGCGAAATAGCCCCAGGCAGGGTGCAGCACCATGAACCGCCTGCCTCTTACGGGCGCCAGGACCCTGGCAAGCTCTTCGTCCAGGGCGTCCAGTTCCCGGAGGAACGCTGCCTTATTATGTTCGTAGACCTCGCGGCCGGCCGGGTCGATCTTCACAAGCCCGCGACAGATGTGCTCGGCCTGGACGCGCACGAGCCTCGGGGACAGCCACACGTGGGGGTCCTCGTCGCGTGAGAGCGCGATTCCCGAGGTCGAGTCCACGATCAGCATGTTCTTGTTGGCCGCGGAGATACGCGGCATCCACGCTTCCTCGAAGTGGACGCGGATGCGCACATACATCCGTGCGCGGGCGAGATCGCGCATTTGGCTGGCCGTTGGCTCGTATGTATGTGGGCTCGCCCCTGGTGGGACCATCACCGACACGTCCACCCTGTCGCCGCCGATGCGCTCTACGAAATAGGCCTGCGGCAGGATGCTCACGACGACTCTCACTTTGCCCGCGTCGGCGGACGCCGTGTTGCCCGAAGCCGCCTCGCATAACGGCTCGAGTGCGGTGCGGGGACCCACAGGCACAGAAAGCATTACCGCCAGCACAATCGCGACGACAAGGACAGGGGCTAGAGTCAGGAGAGTCTCTGCACTCTCATTTAGAGGCGTCTTGCCTGACATGCCGGACACCTTCCCAGGAGTTGCAACCAATGGTCCTCGACCTCGAAACCTGTCCGCGAAGCTACGGAATCGACCAGGGCTGTGAGGTCGCAGCCCTCGAACTCCACGGCCCTGCCGCACTCCACGCATATGAGATGGTGGCGGTGCCCGGGGGACGCGGGGGCGTAACTACTGCACCCGTCAGGCAGATGCAGGCGCCTGAGGGCGCCGATATCCGCGAGGATGTCAAGGGTGCGGTACACCGTGGTGAGGCCGATCTCAGGGCATTCAGCTCTTGCGTCCTCGCATACCCTGGCTGCGTCGAGCCGACCCTCGGTCGTGGCGACAACGCGCAGCACCGCACGTCGCTGGCGGGTCAGCTTACAGCCACGAGCCTTTAATTGTTGTTCGAGCCTTTCCAGGTTGATCACTTCCATTGCCCCTCTAACTGAACATCATTTTCAACTAGTACTGTACGCCCGCGCCGTCCGTGTGTCAAGGGGAAGCGGCCGCGGGGCAGCGCGCCAGGATTGCCAGCAGCTGCGTATGTGGCAGCGTAGCACTAAGTGAGGGTGCAGAAATGCTCCCGACTCTTGGGAGGGGTTGCCGGTGATTGCACGAGGGGTGTCAAAATCCGGCTGCCTAGCCAGACGGGCCGGATTTTGGCGAAGCGCGCCCCGCTTGGGGCGCCG
>JACIXY010000055.1 GCA_014360195.1 Bacillota bacterium | reverse complement strand
CCGGCGGGCCGTTAGGGTATGGCCCTTCGCCGGTCGCGGCTACGACGGCCGTCGGCCCACCAGCGGCTAACCCGGATATGCGACCTGGCTTGTACCGTCAACCAGTAATATACGAGGAGGGGGAACTGTTGAGGAGGGTACTGGTCTTCTAAGCCTGTGGGGTATTCCTGTGGACATTCGACAGGGTCCTGATGGTCTGGTATTACCAGGTGCCGTTCTCAGCCATTGTGCAGGTTGTGGGCCATAGTCGCAGCCTTGTGGAGGAACACCTGGAGCCTGCGGAGAAACATTTTTGTGATGAGGATGCGATAGCCGCCTACCTTACGAAGCGAGGTGTTGAATTGGAGGGAAATGGATAGGGTAAATCAGAACTACCATCACGTACGGTTTATCGCAGATTTTCGTGAGGAGGTATAATCTGCTGAGGTCGTCATTCGGTGGAACATGAACCTAGATTAAGGGGAGGGTTCCAACCATGGAGAAATTTGTCGTTGAGACTGAAAATCATAACTTCAAGAGGTTCAACCCGCGGAGCCTTCTTCGGCGTTATGAAGGCAATCCTGTTCTCAGGCCGGAGGAGTGGCCTTATCCTGTAAATGCTGTGTTCAACCCCGGTGCAGTACAGTTTGATGGAGAGACGCTCCTTCTGGTGCGCGTAGAAGACCTGAGGGGTTTCTCTCACCTAACAGTAGCTAGAAGTAGGGATGGGAAGAAGGGCTGGCGTATCGATCCGGAACCTACTCTGATACCTGACGAAAGATACCAAGAGGAGCAATGGGGGCTGGAGGATCCCAGGATTGTGTGGCTTGAGGACCGGGAAGAATATGCCATTACTTATGTATCCTTTTCCAAAGGTGGGCCCGTGGTATCTCTCATGACTACACGGGATTTCCTCAGTTTTCGACGGTTCGGCGCGTTATTGCCCCCCGAAGACAAAGATGCTTCCCTCTTTCCATGTCGATTTAATGGTCGGTATGCCCTCATTCACAGGCCCATCATACGAGGAGAAGCCCATATATGGCTTTCGTTATCCCCTGACCTCGTCCACTGGGGTCACCATCGTATCCTGATTCCCGTGAGGCCCGGTTGGTGGGACTGCCATCGTGTAGGGTTAGGGCCTCCTCCCATCAAAACCGATGAAGGATGGCTGGTAATCTACCACGGCGTGCGTTTAACAGCTTCAGGTGCCCTTTACAGGGTGGGCCTTGCATTGCTCGATCTGGATGAGCCGTGGAAAATAATAAATCGGAGCGATGAGTGGGTCTTCAGCCCAAGCGAACGATATGAGCAGGTTGGGGATGTTCCGGGCGTTACCTTCCCTACCGGGGCAATCGTGGATGAGAAAATAAATCAAGTTCGGATATATTATGGGGCGGCAGATAGCACCGTGGCATTGACAATTGGCGACCTCAGGGCGCTTCTAGAATATGTCAAATCCAGCTCAAGGGTGCAACCCGCATATCCTTAACAAGGGACGAGGAGAGATTGAAGTACGGAACATGGACCGGTCTTGAACAGTTTTGAAGTGAACATCCCCGCCGCAACCGGCGGGGCTTCCCTGCGCGGTCCTCCGCACGCTTTGCGGCTAGAACGGCTTTGTAGCGCCGCTCCGCGACACTACCCTAAGGTGTCGCTGCGGATGTCTTTGATGAGCTCGAAAGCCTGGAAGTTGAGGAACTATGGGATAAGTCCGGGAGCACGCGCCACAGATATGTAGACCCCTACGAGTATTCGTGGGAGATGATCGAAGAAAGGCTCGCTCTTTTCTGGGAAGAGATGTGCAGGTATCAGAAGCTGGGTTTGCCCGCAAAGGCGAAAAACCATTGCCTGGGCATAATGATCGGGCTGTATCGTTTTGAGCGGGATGGAAAGAACGAACTCAAGGATTGGGCGCCCGACGCCGCGCAAGAATACATCGATCGCACCTTTTCCAAGTGGAAGAAGAGCCAGCCTAAACGTGAAGATATAGCGGAGGTCCAAGCGATAATAACAAGCGGCTTCGCGCAGTGGGAGAAATAACCACCATCACAGATCGACATCTAACGGTGAGCCTCGATGATGCGCTGTCCAAGCGGGTCGCCCATGAGGTCGCCCGTGACGTGGCGTTGGAGAAGGAGTGCGCCGCTAAGTGGCGGTGCATTAGTCCTCGCCCCCCTTCCAGTAGTTGCCGGGTTGCCGGTGTTGCACTCGGGGACGGCGCCCCAAGCGGGGCGCGCTTCGCCGAAACCCGGCCCGTCCGGCTAGGCAGCCGGGTTTTGACACCCCTCGTGCAGTCACCGGCAACCCCTCCCAAAAGCCGGGACCATTTCTGCATCCCCACTTAGAGGACAATATAACCTCGTGTACGACTTGCTCAAACAAGGGTCCAAGAATCCTCCAGCCAAAACGGGTTCCTATCCAGCCCGTGCCAGTTAGAATCTGCTGCCCGTTTTCACCCGATGCCTCGAATATAACACTTGCCAGCCAGGCATTTTTGGGGATTAGGCGGGCCTCGTCGCGAATTCCTCTGGAGAGAATTCCTCTGGAGAGGAGACAATCCGGAGGTGCGGGCTGTGGACCCGAAGGCCGTTTTGAAGGCGTGCGTTGCCTCAAGACAGTGACTGCGGGAGCGGCCCGCCTTTTCCTCAAGAGCCCGTACCGGCCCGGTTTTAATGTGGGCCTTAGTCCCACATCCTGTCGATCTCTTCGTCGCTAACGTCAAACGTCGTCCCCGTAGCAGGGTTCTCCTCTTCCTCGAAGTGTTCGGGCAGCCTGTCGTGCACGTTCGTGAAACCCGCGCGCCGGTTGAACTCCCTTTCCCTCATGATCGTCTCCTTCGCGAGCTCGAGAAGGACGTCGGCGGAGCATGGGATGCCCAGGTGGGCCGAAACGAGATCGCCCAGGAGGTCTATCCGGCTTTTCACCGCCGGCCCGACAAACAGGCAGACCCCGAGCATGTCGTATATCACAGCCGAGACCTGAGCGTTCCTGGAAGCTTCGACCTGACCCCTTGGGCTGTGGTGATCGATCTGCACGCGCACCGTATTCCCGGCCGTGTGGTCGGCGCCCATGGCGGATGTCGCGAATGTCACTCCCAGCCCCTTGATTCCTCGTGGTTCATACGCGGGCATTACCTGCCCCTTGACCGCGGGGACGCGCCTCACCCCCAACACCCTCGCGGCTAGCGCGCCGCCATGGCCTATCACCCTTCCGAGCACCGTGCCCTTGCCGATCTCGCGTATGAGATCGATGGCCCCGGCGGCGTCCCCGAACCGCACGAGGCCGGCCTCCATCGCCACACCCACCGCTCCGCCGATATCGATGGTGTCTACGCCTAGGTCATTGCACAGCCGGTTCATCTCGCCGATCGCGTCCAGATCGTCGATCCCGCAGTTCGAGCCGAGCAAGCCGATGGTCTCGTATTCGAGAGGGCTGACGAGGTTGCTGCCGTCCGCTCTGGGCACCCGGTTCGAGCAACCGATGGGACACCCGGGCATGCAGGAATGGGTGGCGAGCCCGCCCCTCGCGAGGATGAGCTCGCGGAGGGCTTCGCCGGAGATCCGGTCCGCGCCCTCAAAAGCCCCGGTGCTGAAGTTGCGAGTGGGCAGTCCGCCAAGCGCGTTGGTCGTCGCCACCAGAGCCGCGGTGCCCCAATTGCGGTAGACCTGCGCGGTCTGAGGGGTCTCCTGGATCAATCTCACGATCTCCCGGGCTGCTTCGAGGAACCTCTTCCTGTCGTGGCTTTGCGGGGCTCGAGTGCCGGAATCATCGATCACCACGGCCTTGATGCCTTTGGAACCCATCAGCGCCCCCATGCCCCCGCGGCCGCAGTACCTGCCCGGCTCCCCGTCTGCGTCGGTGATGGCGATCCCCGCGGCGGTAAGCTGCTTCTCACCGGCGGGTCCGATGAGAATGATTCCAGCGCGCTTGCCGTACTTCTCTTGCAGCCGCGCGGCACTCTCGTATACCCCGAGACCCGCAAGGTCGGGGCAGGGAACGAGCTCTGCCGAATCCTTCGCGAGGACGAGTATGAACGGGCCTCGCGCGTCTGCCGGCTTGTTTTCGAAGATGAGCGCCTTTATGCCGAGCCGGGCGAGCTTGTGCCCGGCGACGCCGCCAGCGTTGCTCTCCTTGATGCCGCCGGTGAGAGGGCTCTTGCCGCCCACCGAGATCCGACCCGCACACGGCGCGGGCGTACCGCCCAGAACGCCCGGCACGATGAGGAGCTTGTTGTGACGGCCAAGAGGGTCGCAGCCCGGTTTCACCTCGTCGAGCACAATCCGGGCTATGAGGCTGCGCCCTCCGAGCATTGCAAGGGACTGCCCCGCAGCCGCGCGCGTCACGCGCCCTGCCTGCATATCGATCCTGAGAACATTCATCTCCATGCGCAGATCGACGCCTCCTTAAAGTCGGACATGTCCAGAACGAAGCTCAAACGGCTCTCAGTTCGAACCGCTCTTAATGCAAGTTGCGTGCCTGCACCGCTTGGCAAGACAAGACCCGGCGCAAAGGAGGATGACAGGACCTCGTGCCGAAGTCTTATGCCGAAGAAGAATAGCAAATGGCAGTTCCCTTGCTCGAAGCTGAGACGACCCGGGGGTGAGACTCGTGGCGGACCCTATCGTCCGAGGCCCGTCCGGTGCCTTTGACTTCGCGATGCATCCTGACACTCCTCCTTCCGAGACGGACTTCGCGCGGCTGGAGGCGGCATGGCGCACCTTCGTGCAGACCGGAGAGATCGACTCGTCCGTCGTCAGACCCATAATCGCTGACTCGTGGAAGAGGTGCCGGGCCCTCGGGCTCGACCCCGAGGACACGAGGTGTTTCGACCTCGCGGATGAAAGCGAAGTGCGGGCGCGCATATCAGCCAACGAGCAGCTCATCTCCACAGCCTGGTCCTTCATGAGAACGCTTTACAGGCTCGTGGCGGGTTCGGGATTCCGCGTGGACATCACGGACGGCGAAGGTTTCCTGCTGAGGAGCATTGGAGACGACCAGGTCCTTCGTGAGACGAGCCGGGTCCGCCTCGCGCCCGGCGCGAGCCGCCATGAGTCGCGCGCGGGCACCTGCGCGATCGGCCTCGCCCTCATGCTGGATGAGCCAGTGCAGGTGGTCGGGGCTGAGCACTATAACGTCCACATCCACTGGGTCACGTGTTCCGCGGCGCCGATTCACGACCACACCGGGAAGATAATCGGGGTGCTCAACATGACGGGCAGAAGGGAGCTCGTCCACAAGCACACCATCGGGATCGTCGCCAGTATGTCGGAGGCCATCGAACGGGAGCTCGCGCTGGAGCGCTCGCTTCACGAAATACGCACTTTGAACCGATTCCTCGGAACAGTATTCGATTCCATAAGGGACGGCCTCGTGGCGGTCTCGTCAGACGGGAACATCATGCGGGCCAACGAGGCCGCGCTGCGCATCTTCGGCATAGAGGCGGGAGACGCACTGGGCAAGCCCATCGACGCTGCGCTCGGGCTTTTCCCTTCGGTCGTCCAGATCCTCAAACAGTCGAAGCACCGTGAGTTCAAAGAACACGAGATCTCCATACGAACCGGACACGGCACGACCAGATGCCTTGTCACCATTCGGACGCTCCGTAACGCAAGCGGAGACTCCATAGGTACCCTCGCGGTCTTCGACAAGATGGAGCGCGTGAGGAGCTTGGTCCGCAGGATGGTCGGAGCGCAGGCCAGATTCACGTTCGATGACATCGTCGGAGAAAGCCCTTCCCTCCTGGACGCGGTGAAGCTCGCGAAGGTCGCATCGCGCACCGACTCGCGCATACTGCTCTACGGAGAGAGCGGCACCGGCAAGGACCTGTTTGCCCAGGCCATACATAACGCAAGCGCGAGGAAGGACGGGCCTTTCGTCGCCATCAACTGCGGGGCCGTGCCCACGGAGCTCATCGAAAGCGAGCTATTCGGATACGAGGAAGGCGCCTTCACCGGTGCGCGGCGAGGAGGAAAACCGGGCAAGTTCGAGCTCGCCGAAGGTGGGACCCTTTTCCTGGACGAGGTCGAGAGCATGCCCCTCGAGATGCAGGTTAAACTCCTGCGAGCCCTCGCAGACGATCAGGTGATGAGGATCGGGGGCACGGAGATGATCCCCATAAACGTGCGGATAATCGGCGCGACCAACCGGAACCTCGCCGAGGAGGTACGGGCGGGCCGGTTTAGGGAAGACCTCTACTATCGCTTGAACGTGGTGAGCATCTCCATACCCCCGTTACGGGAGAGACGCGACGATATCCCCCTGCTCGTCCGGCATTTCCTCGATCGCTACCGGTCCGGCGGGTCGCGCGGGCCCCACGCTCGCGGGGCGGACCTGAGATTCACGATAAGCCCCGAAGCCCTCGAGATCCTGGAAGGGTATGAGTTCCCGGGCAACGTGCGCGAGCTCCAGAACGTGTTGGAGAGAGCCATGATATCCGCCAGCGAAAAGCAAGAGGGCCCATCCGGGGAACTCGTCATCACCCCGGAATGCCTGCCCAAGGAAGTATTCGCGCCCGACCGCCTGCCGGCGCCGACGTCGCTGACGTCGCCGACGCCGTCGACGCCGCCGACGTCGCTGACGCCGTACGGCGCGCACATACAGTCTATGGAGAGCATCGAACGCGACGCCATCGTGAGGGCCCTCGCCCTCTGCAACGGCAACATATCCCGGGCCGCCGCGATGCTGGGCATCGGCCGGAGCACGCTTCACAGGAAACTCAGGAAGTACAACATCGTCCCAGATCGGCACAGTGTGTCACGTGGTGTGCCATAATGATACAATGCGGTCACTTAAGCCCGCCATCGCCGCCCGCGAAGGACAGCCCGAAGCTCTGGCCCGTGGTGAACGGGCGGTGGCACGGCGCTTGCATGTTGCCTGGAGACGGCGAGGTGGGTTGAAGTGGAGCAGTGCACATACCTTTCCGTCACGCAACTGCCTGACGTCGCAAGGCGAGTCCGTCACCACATCCTGTCGATGATCCACGCGTCTGGAGCCGGCCACCCGGGCGGCTCTCTTTCATGCGTCGAGATCCTCGTGACCCTGTATTTCCGCGAGATGAGAGTATCACCCACAGATCCCCGTTGGCCGGATCGAGACCGGTTCGTGTTGTCGAAAGGGCACGCGAGCGCGACCCTGTACAGCGTCCTGGCGGAGAGAGGCTTCTTCCCCGTGGATGAGCTGCTCACCTTCGATGTAATCGATAGCAGGCTCCAGGGCCACGTAGACATGACGAAGACGCCGGGAGTGGACATGTCCACGGGCTCGCTGGGTCAGGGTCTCTCGGCCGCCTGCGGGATGGCGCTCGGAGCGAAGCTCGGCAAGCAGGAGTTCCGAGTGTACTGCCTGCTGGGGGACGGCGAGAGCCAAGAGGGCCAGATATGGGAAGCGGCCATGTTCGCCGGCAATAGGGCCCTCGACAATCTCACGGCCATCGTCGACTACAACAAGGTCCAGCTCTGCGGGCCCGTCGCTCAGGTGATGCCCCTCGAACCTTACACGGACAAGTGGCGCTCCTTCGGCTGGTCAGTGGTAGAAGTGGACGGTCACGACTTCGAGCAGCTCATCAGTGGGTTCCGTCGCGCTCGTGAGACAAGGGGCGCGCCGACCGTGCTCGTGGCGCACACCGTGAAGGGCAAGGGCGTCTCGTTCATGGAAGGCCAGGCCAAGTGGCATTCCCGGCCGATCGCGGACGACGAGTTCGAACGGGCGCTGGAGGAAATCGGGCTCCCGCAGGCACGACGCGCGTTCGGCGCGGACCTGCTCACTGACGGAGCGGGAGGTGGTAAGCGATGAGCATCGGCGTCCGCGAGTCGATCCGAGACGCGTTCGGCGATGCCCTCGTGGAGCTGGGGAGGAAGGACCCGCGGGTCGTCGTGCTCGACGCGGATCTCGCGGAGTCCACCCGCAGCGCCAAGTTCGCAAAGCAATTCCCCGCGCGCTTCATCGAATGCGGGATCGCCGAGCAAAACATGGTCGGGGTCGCGGCGGGCCTCGCGAGCGTGGGGTTCGTTCCGTTCGTGACGACCTTCTGCGTCTTCGCAAGCAAACGCGTGTACGACCAGGTCAGCATATCCGTGGCGTACCCAAGGCTCAACGTCAAGGTGTGCGGCGCCTATACCGGCCTGTTCACCGGGAAGACCGGCGCGACTCACCAGGCAATCGAGGATCTCGCGCTCATGAGGGCGGTCCCTAATATGACCGTGATCGAGCCCATCGACGCGAGGGAGGCGGCGCTCGCGGTGAGGTACGCGGCCCGAACGCCCGGCCCGGTGTATCTCCGGATAGCACGCGACGCCTATCCGGTCATCTCCGATCCCGCGGCCGAGCAGGCCTGCGATGCGGAACGCGACGGCGGTGCGAACGGCCTTCCCCGGTTCATGAAGGCGCGGACTCTCGCAGACGGCGACGACGTGGCGATCATCGCCATGGGCACCATGGTCCACGCCGCGCTTGCCGCTCGCGACGCGCTGCGAGAGAAGGGCGTGGTTCCGAGGGTGGTTGCGGTGTCCTGCCTTAAGCCCATCGACGAGGCCGGCATCGTCGAAGCTGCGGCCGAGACGGGAGCGGTCGTGACCGTCGAGAACCACAGCATCATCGGGGGCCTGGGGGGAGCGTGTGCGGAAGTGCTCGGCGAGCAGTGCCCGGTTCCGCTAAAGAGGGTGGGCATCCGAGACGTGTTCGGAGAGTCCGGGTCCGACGCGGACCTGGCTCGCAAGTATGGGCTTACCGCGGACCACATAGCCCAGGCCTGCCTGGAGGTCCTCGCGACCAAGGCCGGCAGGGGTGGTGTCGGCGGGTCCGCGCGGATCGAGCGCGCCGGCGCGTGCCGACGTGAACTGTAACCTCGCAGACGCTGGCATTGGGCATTCGTCAGCACAGGAGGTGGTTGCGGCGCAAAAGAGGTAATTGCAGTGTGACGGGGGTGTTGGGTCAACAGGGGAGAATAGCTGCTATCAGACGAGCGAGGAGGTTGCGAATGATGAGAAGACTGTTGAGCGTCTGCTTACTCATGCTGCTGGCTGTGGCTTTATTCCCTCCGGCCGCAGGTGCCGCCCAGCCGACCTACACTCTCCGCTTCAACCACGTGCTGGGCCCGAACCATCCATACCACGCAGGCTTCCAGAAGTGGGCGCAGCGGGTGGCCGAACGGACCAAGGGTGATCTTCAGATCCTCGTGTTCCACAGTGCAGCGCTGGGAGTCGAAGAAGACATCCTGGAGCAGATCCGCCAAGGCGTTCCGGTAGGCCAGAACACCGACTCGGCCCGCATGGGCAACTACATTCCCGACATCGCCGTAATGAATGCTCCTTACTTTGTGGACAGCATCGAAGACGTGGTCAAGCTCAGCCAGCTGCCGACGGTGAAAAAGTGGACGGAAGACCTGGCGAAGAAGTACGGTTTCCAGGTGCTCTCGTTCCAGTGGGTTCAGGGGTTCCGGCACTTCATGACCAACAAGCCGATTCGCAAACCCGAAGACCTGAAGGGCTTGCGCATAAGGACCGCCCCGGCGCCGATCTGGCAGGAAGGGGTTAGGTCTCTAGGCGCAACACCTACCGCCATGGCCTTCGGCGAGATGTACACCGCTTTGCAGCAGGGAGCTATCGACGGGGTAGAACTGGTGTATGATAACATTATGGATGGAAGCCTGTACGAAGTCCTCAAGTATGTCAACGAGACCGGGCATTTCCTGCTCATCAACTTCATCGTGGTCAGCTCCGACTGGTTCAACCGGCTCCCGAAGGAATATCAGAAGATCCTCGTCGAGGAATGTGACAAAGCTGGCCTGGAGACCTCCTACCTGATCCAAGAGAACACAGACAAGGTCAGGAAGCAGGTTCAGGAGAAAGGCATGGTCATCATCAAGGACGTGGATGTGGACGCCTTCAGAAAGGCGAGTGAGGCTGCATACCAGAAGATGAATCTCGTGGGAGTTAGGGATGCGATCTATAAAGAGCTGGGCAAGTGAAGGAGTCTGTAAAATGAATGGCCGGTGAACCGGCAACCGACCCCCAGTCCGCCACCGGGGCGGCGGACTGGGGGCTCGGCATGCGAGGCAAGCGCTGGGGCAGGCCCCCAGGCTTCGCCGAGGGGGAATGTCTATGACTACAGTCAGACGAGTCTACGACCTCATCTGCCGGGCTGAAGAGGCCATTGCCGGGATTCTCCTCGTGGCAATCCTCGTCCTCATATTCGGTGCCGCAGTGGCGAGGGGCCTGGGGCATCCGCTCGCCTGGGGAATGGACATGGCTACCTTCCTCTTCGCCTGGGCGGTGTTTTTCAGCGCCGATGCCGCCATGCGAGAAGACCGCCACGTAAACGTGGACTTGTTCGTCAGCCGGCTGCCGAAGAAGGTTCAATTCTACATCGCCGTCCTCAACCACCTGATCATCGCCGCGTTCCTGGGCTTTCTCATTGCATACGGGGTTCGGATGTCCTACCTGACCAGGTTCCGAACATTCCAGGGCATGCCGGGATTCAGCTACACATGGGTCACCTTGAGCGTGCCCGTGGGCAGCTTCCTGCTCCTCGTCAGCACGGTGCTCAAGATCGGACGGATCGTCGGAGACCATCGCCGCGAGTCCGCCACCGAGGGCTCCAACGCCAAGACCCAGGCTCTTGAGGCCTGATGCCGCCTAGGGGGGAGGGACAGACATGACGTGGGTTTTGCTTGTGTTCCTGGCCTTGCTGGTACTGGGTATGCCTGTCGCCTTCGCTATAGGCATCTCCGGGTTCATCTTCTTTCTGCAGCAGCCGAGTCTGCCTCTCACTATGCCGGTGCAGCGCGTCCTCTCCGAGACGCAGAACTTCGCACTGCTCGCCATCCCCATGTTCATCTTCGCCGGCAATTTGATGAACGAGACCGGTATCACGAAGCGGCTGGTGAGGTTCGCCACGGCGTTGGCCGGACATATGTACGGCAGCGTGGCGCAGGTGAGCGTGGTGCTTAGCACGCTTATGGGCGGAGTGTGCGGTTCAGCCATCGCGGACGCTTCCATGGAAGCCCGCATCCTCGGCCCGACGATGACCAGCCGCGGCTATTCGCGGGCGTACTCGGCGGCCGTACACGGATTCACTGCATTGATCACCATCGCCATCCCACCCAGCATCGGGCTCGTGCTGTACGGGACCATCGGTGAGGTCTCGATTGGGCGTCTGCTAGCGGGAGGTATCGGGCCAGGCCTTCTGATGTCAGCGCTGTTGATGGCGACGGTGGCGATCACATCGCGACGCAGGGGATATCTGCCTGAAAGGGAGAAGATGGCCCCTCTCGGGGAGATCCTGTCAACCTTCGCGCACAGCGTCTGGGCCATTCTCTTCCCGTTCCTGCTTCTGGTGACGCTGCGCTTCGGGCTGCTCGTCCCGTCGGAGGCGGGAGCCGCTGCGGCCGTGTACGCGATGGCGGTCGGCCTGCTCGCGTACCGCGAGATGACGTGGGAAGGGTTCAAGCGCGCGGTCAGGCTAACAATCATGGACATCGGCATGGTCATGTTCCTGATCGCGGTCTCTTCCCTCATCAGCTACGCCATGACCTGGGAGATGGTGCCTCAAGCGCTGTCCCAACTCCTGCTCGGCATCAGCAACAACCCCAAGATCATCATCGGGATCATCGCGGTCTTCTTGTTGTTCCTCGGGATGTTCGTGGATTCGACTGTCATAATCCTTCTGCTCACGGCTATTCTCGTGCCCGTGGTGAAACGGCTGGGGGTGGACCCGGTGTACTTCGGGGTGCTCATGGTCATAACTTGCGCCTTCGGGCTGCTCACCCCGCCGGTGGGCTTGGCGATGTACTCCGTCTGCTCTATCATGGAATGCTCGGTGGCAAGTTTCGTAAAGGACGGGTGGCCGTTCGCGCTGGCGGCCATCTTGGTATTGGTTGCCATGTACCTCTTCCCCCCAATTGTGACATTCATTCCCAATGCGATCTTCGGTTAGCATGGAGGTGCGACCATGGACAAGCGGATAGCGATCGTTACCGGGGGTGTGGCAGGTATCGGCAGGGCCATCACCCTGGCGTTGGCGGAAGAGGGGTATCTGGTGGTGGCTTGCGACGTCAACGCCGAGCGAGGGCAGGCGCTGGCAGCCGAGCGCCCAGGACAGGTAGCTTTTCAGCGCTGCAACGTAGCGGAAGAGAGTGACGTGCAGCGGGTCGTGCGGGAAACCTACGCGACATACGAGAGGATAGACGCGCTGGTCAACAACGCCGGCATCATCCGCAGGCGAACGAGCGAGGAGATCAAGACAGCCGACTGGGACGCGGTCTTTGCCGTGAACGTGCGCGGCGCCTTCCTCTTCTGCAAGCACGTGGCGGACGTCATGAAGCGCCAGAGAAGGGGCAAGATCGTCAACGTCTCGTCGATTGCGGGCAAGCTCGGTGACATCACATCGGCGCCAGGCTACGGCCCGTCCAAGGCTGCCCTCGATGCCTTGACCAAGACCTTTGCCAGGGAGATGGCCCCCTATGGCGTGATCGTCAACGGCGTGGCTCCGCATGCCATCGCGACGGAGATGAGCGCCGAGTGGTCGGAGGAAAAGAGGAAGAGCATCGTAGAGGCCATTCCTCTGAAGAGGCTGGGGAAGCCCGAGGAAGTCGCGGCTGTGGTGCGGTTTCTCCTCTCGCCAGGAGCTGACTTCATCACCGGCGAGATTATCGACGTCAACGGCGGCTTCCTCATGGACTAGCGTGGTTTCGACAGGGTGAAGCCAGGTGATGGCCCGCAGCAGATACCGCGGAAGTCGGGGGTAAGGATCCCCAATCACCGATTGCCAGGCGTTTTCGCGCCCGCTCATCTTCTACAGTCGCTTTCGTGCGGCGCCGGTATGGCGGGCATTTGCGTGTACATGGAAGGGCCCTGGCACCACACTACGCCGCGCGGACAGGCGAGGACACTGCGATCCCCACGGCCTGGCACACCTTGCTACAAACCCCCTGAAGGGGCAAGCGTAGGCGGTAGCGACGACCGTCCCGCACCAGCATCATCGCTCCGCTTATTGCGGCTGAAAGGGCAAAGCTGCGACGTTCCCGCAACTTCCGCATAGGCGGGTAATAAGAAGTATAGCAATTTACGTCACCTTTCTTGCACCAGCACTAGTCGATGCTGGCCTTTTCGTTGAGGAGTCTGCAACATTGATCCCGATTTCCGCCAATACAGAAAACGGTCACCACCTGGTGACGTCCCACGGCGGGAGCTGGCATTGCCAGTGGAGGGCGTTGTACTTGCGTAGAACGCCAAGAAGGTCGTCGATGTCGATGGCGTCCGCCACGTTGCC